>NZ_CP150269.1:5057500-5717500 GCF_037976825.1 Paenibacillus sp. FSL K6-1330 | reverse complement strand
GTGTCGTCCTTCGTATTGGCATTCTCGCGTGCGATTGGCGAGACGATGATCGTAACGGTGGCTGCTGGTGCTACGCCGCAGCTGACGCTGAATCCGCTGGAAAGCATCCAGACCATGACTTCTTATATCGTTCAGGTAAGTATGGGTGATGTTCCGCGCGGAACGATTGAATACGGCACGATTTTTGCGGTAGGTCTGACCTTGTTTGTCATCACCTTCTTGCTTAATATATTGGCGCAGTGGGTCGCTCGCCGCTTCAGGGAGGAATACTAGATGGAACAATTGAATCTGGGAGACAGCAAAGGAATCAACCGGAGACGCCGTAGTGACCAGACGCTGCACATTATATTTCTGGCTTGTACCAGTATCGGTATTCTTGCCTTGATGGCTTTGATTGTTACGATTGTGACGGATGGCATTTTCAGACTATCGCCTGATCTGTTCACCAACTATCCGTCACGTATCGCGGATAAAGCAGGACTGAAGTCGCCGATTGTCGGCACGATTTACTTGCTTCTGCTCATGGCTCCGCTGTCCTTCATACTAGGCGTTGGCGCAGCGATCTTTCTTGAAGAGTATGCGGGCCGCAGCCGCTGGGTTCGGCTGATTCAGCTGAATATCAGTACGCTTGCAGGGGTTCCTTCTATTATATATGGTATCCTGGGGCTCGCTATTTTCGTACGTGGGATGAATCTGGGCCGCAGTCTGCTCTCCGGGGTATTAACGATGACGCTGCTGGTGCTGCCAATTATTATCGTTGCCGCTCAGGAGGCGCTTCGCGCCGTGCCTAAGAACCGGCGCGATGCTTCTTATGCGCTGGGCGCAACAAAATGGCAAACGGTATCCAGCGCTGTACTGCCTTCAGCGATTCCAGGAATCATGACCGGGGTTATCCTGGCCTTGTCTCGTGCGATTGGCGAAACCGCACCGCTGATCATGATCGGTGCCTTAACGTACGTGGCCTTCTTGCCGGAAAATCTGCTCGATTCGTTTACTGTCATGCCGATCCAGATCTTTAACTGGATATCAAGACCAAGTGAGGCTTTCCACGAGCTGGCGGCTTCGGGTATTATTCTGTTGCTCATCATGCTGTTCATCATGAACATCATCGCCGTGTGGATCCGGAACAAGTATTCGAAGAACATCTAAGAGACGCTTAAGCAGATCTAATCGTGAAAAAGGAGACATGAATAAGATATGGATTCCATCATACAGATTAAGAAATTAAACCTTTACTATGATACGTATCATGCGCTTAAAAACGTGGATCTGGACATTCCGGAAAAAACGGTGACGGCGTTCATCGGTCCGTCGGGCTGCGGTAAATCCACACTGCTGCGTACGCTGAATCGGATGAATGACATGATTCCTTCCACCCGGATTGAAGGCAGCGTGCAAATCGGCGGGACGGAAATCTACAGCGAGGAAGTCCACGTTGAAGCCCTGCGCAAGCAGGTAGGGATGGTATTCCAGCAGCCGAATCCGTTTCCTAAATCGATTTATGATAATATCGCCTACGGTCCGCGACTCCACGGTATCCGCAGTAAAGCGGAGCTTGACCAAATTGTGGAACAGAGTTTGAAGCAGGCCGTGCTGTGGGATGAAGTCAAGGATTATCTCAAGCGGTCCGCGCTGAGCTTGTCCGGGGGTCAACAGCAGCGTCTGTGCATTGCCCGGGCACTTGCCGTACAGCCGGATATTCTGCTTATGGACGAAGCTACTTCCGCGCTGGACCCGATTTCGACCCTGAAAATCGAAGAGCTGGTACAAGAGCTGAAGAGCAAATACACCATCGTTATGGTAACGCACAATATGCATCAGGCCGCCCGCGTATCCGGGCAGACGGTATTTTTCCTGAATGGCGAAGTGGTTGAATCGGCAAGCACCGATACGCTGTTCTCGACGCCGTCGGATGCACGTACCGAGGACTATATCTCGGGTCGATTTGGTTAACCCACACTCATATGATCTTTCTTAAAAGTAGATAGGAGGAACATCACACATGATCCGGAGAATTGAGTTTGATCAGCAGCTTAATGAGCTGAAAACCTTGCTGCAGGATATGGGCAAGCATATGGAGGAGGCACTGGCGAGCAGTGTAGAGTCTCTCCAGACCCTGGATGCGGAGAAAGCGCAGGCGGTTATCAAGAACGATGTGCAGTTAAACACAATGGAAGAGCAGATCATGGAGATCGGCTCCCGCTTGATCGTAACCCAGCAGCCTGTGGCGAAGGATTTGCGCCGGATATTGGTTGCTTTCCGAATTGCCAGCGATTTGGAGCGGATGGGCGACTTGGCTCGTGATGTCGCTAAAGTCACGATCCGTCTGCAAGGCCAGAAGCTGATCAAGCCCTTAGTGGATCTTCCGCGGATGTCGGATTTGGTGCGTGCGATGGTCTCGGAATCCATCGAATCCTATCTGATGGAAAACACGGATCTGGCTTATAAAATGGCCCAGGATGACGATCAGGTCGATCATTTGTACAGCGTCATTCTGCAGGATCTGTATTCGCATCTGACCTCTGATCCGGACTCGGCCAATCAAGCGATGCTGCTGATCATGGTGGGCCGTTACATTGAACGGATCGCCGACCATGCCACGAACATTGGCGAGAGCACCGTGTACCTCGTAACAGGTCACCGTCCCGACCTCAATCAATAGCATCATGACAGCCTAACGCTGGCGAAAGCTGGCGTTTTTTTGCGAGAATTTAGAAAACTCCAGCGAAGCGGAAACCATTCTTTAATCGCATTTATATATTTGGGGTCCCCGCAAAGTATTTGGAATAGCATCGAAGCACAGGCTCCACTTTGTGGGGTTATTTTGCGTTTCATCAAGAATTCATCGTTAATCGAACGGATTGTTCGGAATTGGGAGTAACCTATGTTATCATGTGGAAAGGAAGTAATATTGGTGCGAGGTGTTCTATGGACAAGCTGATTTTGATTGATGGAAATAATATCATTTACCGCGCATTCTTTGCGATGCCGCCGTTGACCAATGCCAGCGGACAGCAGACGAATGCAGTTTACGGTTTTACGACCATGCTGCTTCGCTTAATTGAGGAGCATAAACCGACCCATATGATGGTGGCATTCGATGCCGGCAAGGAAACGTTCCGGCATGCGGATTTTCAGGATTACAAAGGTGGCCGTCAAAAGACTCCTCCTGAGCTCTCCGGACAATTCCCGCTGCTGAAAGAGCTGCTGAAGGGTCTTGGCGTCTCCCAGTTCGAAATTGGCGGTTATGAGGCCGATGACATTATCGGGACCATTACCCGTCAAGCTGACGAAGCTGGCCGCAAGGTGATGGTCGTATCCGGGGATAAGGATATGCTGCAGTTGGCTTCGGAACATACCACGATCGCGATGGTCCGCAAGGGCGTTACTGATATTGAGTATTACGGACCTGAACAGATTAAGGAACGTTATAACCTGACGCCTGATCAGATTATCGATCTTAAGGGGCTGATGGGCGATGCTTCCGATAACATTCCCGGCGTTCCAGGAGTGGGTGAGAAGACGGCTCTGAAGCTGCTTCATGAATTTGGATCCGTAGAGGCCGTGGTGTCACGTACAGATGAGCTGAAGGGCAAGATGAAAGAGAAGATCGAAGAGCATGCCGATTCCGCCATACTCAGCAAGAAGCTGGCCACGATCTTCCGCGAAGTACCACTGGAGCAGTCGCTGGATGACATGGCGTTTACAGGCCTGAATGAAGAGACGGCAGGACCTGCACTGGCGAAGCTGGAGTTTAAATCGCTGATTGAACGGTTAAACCTGAGCACAAGCGGAATGGGCGGAGATCCGGCTGAGTCGAAGCCCGAAGCGAAGATTGAAGTGACCCTTGTGGACACGAAGGAACTTGCGGAGGTTGCGGATAACCTGGCCCAGGTGACCGTGCTCCATGTTGAGACGCATGGGGAAAACCCTCATCATGCTGAGGTGATCGGGCTTGCACTCGCTACAGAGGAACGACAGTACTTCATTCCTTTTGAGGTTCTGAAGTCGGAAGAGGCCGAGCCTGTCCGTACTTGGCTTGCCGATAGCGGGATCCCGAAACGCGGGTATGATCTGCACCGCATTGATCTGGCTCTCCACTGGCAGGGTATCGCTTTTGCCGGCGCAGCATTCGACGTTCATCTGGCTGCATACCTGCTCGACCCGACGGAAGCGAATCAAAGCCTTAGCGGGCTGGCCTCCAAATACGGGCTTGCGTATCTTCAAGCCGATGAGGATGTGTTCGGTAAAGGGGCCAAATACAAGGTTCCCGATGTGGAGAAGCTCAGCGAGCACATGGCCAGAAAATGTCTGGCTGTATCCGAACTGGTTCCCGTTCAGGAGAAGGAACTGGCTGCTAATGAAATGCTGCCGCTGTTCCATGAGCTGGAGATGCCGCTGTCCCGCATTTTGGCCGATATGGAGAAACAGGGAATTGCCGTGAATGCGGAGGATCTGAAAGAGCTGGGTCGCGAGTTTGAAGGTCAGATCGCGAAGCTGGTTCATGAGATTTATGAGATCGCTGGAACGGAATTCAATCTCAATTCCCCTAAACAGCTGGGCGAGATTCTGTTTGTGAAACTGGAACTTCCGGTCATCAAGAAGACCAAAACCGGTTATTCTACCGATGCCGAGGTGCTGGAGAAGCTCGCTCCTTATCATGATATTGTCCGTCTGATCCTGAAGTACCGTACCTTGGCCAAGCTGCAATCCACTTATGTGGAAGGTCTTCTGAAGGAGATTTCGTCACAGACTGGCAAAGTGCACACCTATTATCGCCAGACGATTGCCGCAACGGGACGTCTGAGCAGCCAATTTCCGAATTTGCAGAACATTCCGATCCGTCTGGAGGAAGGTCGCAAGCTGCGTAAGGTTTTCGTTCCGTCCGAGCCGGGCTGGAGCATTTTGGCAGCGGACTACTCCCAGATCGAGCTGCGTGTGCTTGCGCATATCTCGGATGATGAACGGCTGAAGGAAGCTTTTGTTCACGATATGGACATCCACACCAAGACCGCGATGGATGTGTTTGGAGTCGGCGTGGATGAGGTGGACTCCAATATGCGGCGGTCCGCCAAGGCGGTTAACTTCGGCATCGTGTATGGAATCAGCGATTATGGCTTGTCCCAGAACCTGAACATTACCCGGAAGGAAGCCGCGGCATTCATTGACCAGTATTTCGAGGTGTTCCAAGGTGTGCGGCGTTATATGGACGTGATCGTCAAGCAGGCGAAGCAAGATGGCTATGTGAAAACGTTGCTTGAACGCAGACGGTATCTGCCGGAGATTAATGCCAGCAACTTTAATCTGCGGTCCTTTGCGGAGCGGACGGCGATGAATACGCCGATTCAGGGAACGGCCGCCGACATTATCAAGCTGGCCATGGTCCATATGGACAAGGCATTGTATGATCGTCAATTGAAGAGCCGCATGCTGCTTCAAGTGCATGATGAATTGGTGTTTGAGGTGCCGGAGGATGAACTGGAGATCATGAAGGAACTGGTTCCGGAAGTGATGAGCCAGGCACTAAAACTGTCGGTACCGCTGAAGTCGGAAGTCAGCTATGGCGAGAACTGGTACGAAGCGAAGTAAAGTTGCACATTGTGTCAGTTAATAGAAGATCTTTTATAGGGATCATGGCGTGAAGAGGGGCGCGATATGCACCATACCTTTCCACAAAACCATGGTCCCGCTCTGTCCCAACTTCCGGTATAATGGGAAATGAGGTGAAGTCATTATGCCGGAATTGCCGGAAGTAGAAACCGTGAAACGAACACTGAACCAATTGATTAAAGGTAAGCATATAGATCACGTATCCGTACATCTGCCGCGGATCATTCAGCGTCCCGACGATATTGAGGCATTTGCGTTTATGCTGAAGGATCATACCGTGGAAGGTGTAGAGCGCCGCGGGAAATTTTTACGGATATTGCTGGATGGGCTAGTCCTCGTCTCGCATCTTCGGATGGAAGGGCGTTACGGGGTGTACCCTGCTGAGGAGCCGGTGGAGAAGCATACCCATGTCATCTTTCATTTCTCGGATGGCACGGAGCTGCGCTATAAGGACGTACGCCAATTCGGAACGATGCATCTTTTTGCAACGGGGGAAGAGTTCCAGCACGCTCCTCTTGCCAAGCTGGGTTATGAGCCGCTGGATGAGACGTTTACGTTCGGAACCTTTAAGGAAGTCATCGGCAGCAAGAAAACGAAGATCAAGGCGGTGCTGCTGAATCAGGCATATGTGGTCGGTATCGGCAATATATATGTCGATGAGGCATTGTTTCGAGCCGGGATTCATCCGGAGCGCAATGCTAACAGCCTGAAGGATGCCGAGCTCAAGCGATTGTTTCATGCGATTGTGGATACACTGTCCGAAGCCGTTGACGCGGGTGGTTCTTCCATTAAATCCTATGTCAATGGACAGGGTGAAATGGGGATGTTCCAGCACAGTCATCAGATTTACGGACGGAAGGACGAGCCGTGTAATACATGCGGAGGACCGATTCATAAGATCGTGGTTGGCGGACGGGGGACCCACTTCTGCCCGAAGTGTCAGCCGTTAAGGAAGTAATCCAATAGGCGTGCACCCATTCCTTTCCTCACACATATAATGTGGAACATATGTGGAGCGCATGGAGCTGCTCTTCTTCATGAATGAGCCGCTTGATGTGGAGCTTACGAGGAGGGAAAAGGGTGCTCAGTCATATTTTCTCGTCTGTGCTGCTGGCTATGGCATTAAGCCTGGACGGATTTGGGGCGGGGGTTACATACGGTCTGCGCAAAACCAGGATACCGCTGCTGTCTGTATTGATCATCTCGCTATGTTCCGGCTTGGTGCTTGGCGCCTCCATGCAGGCAGGCGCGCTGTTACAGCGGTTCTTATCCCCATCTGTGGCGTCCGTGATCGGAGCCGCCATTTTGATTCTGCTGGGCTTGTGGTCTCTATGCCAGCAAGTTCGCAGAAAAAACGAGTCTGATGTGCAGCCGGTTTCCAATAAGGTTATTACAAAGTCTCTTATAGAAACGCAGGGGGCTGACCATCAAGTAAAATTACGACGTGAGGTTAACACGGCAGGTCAAGAGCATCTTCAGCGGGCGGTATTTTCTCTTGAGATTCCGAAGATCGGCGTTGTCATTCAAATTCTCCGCAGTCCCTCGAAGGCGGATCTGGACGACTCCGGCAGCATCTCTCCGTGGGAGGCGATGTGGCTCGGGATCGCGCTATCGCTCGATGCGTTCGGGGCAGGACTTGGCGCAGCCATGCTGGGCTTCTCACCGTTAGGTACCGCAACGGTTGTTTCCTTGTTTAGCGGGATATTCCTGGTGCTGGGTATGAGGGTTGGTTTACGCTTTGCGTCCAAAGGCGGCATGCGTTTTATCTCTTATTTGCCTGCTTTTTTGTTAATCGTCATGGGTATAATGAAGCTGTTATGAGGTGAAGTCATGAATATCGGTTTAACCGGAGGAATTGCAACAGGCAAGAGCACCGTGTCCTCCATGTTGACCATGAAGGGAGCACTTCTCGTCGATGCGGATCTCATCGCCCGGGAAGTGATGCTCCCGGGTCATCCGGTGCTGGGTAAAGTGACCGAACATTTTGGACAAGCGATCCTGTTTGAGGACGGTACGTTGAATCGAAAAAAACTCGGGGAGATGATCTTCCATCATCCCGAGCAGAGAACGGTGTTGAATGAGATCACGCATCCGGCGATCCGGCAGGAAATCCGGGAACGGACGGAAGCGTATGAGCGGCAGTATCCGGACCGGCTCGTGGTAGCGGATATACCGCTGCTGCTTGAGGCTAAGGAGCATTATTCTTATCTTGACCAGATCGCTGTCGTTTATGTACCGCGAGAGCTGCAGCTAGAGCGTCTGATGGTGCGCGATGATCTTAACAGGGAAGCGGCAGAAGCGCGTTTAAACAGCCAGATGGATATCGAGGAGAAGAAGCGTCTGGCGGATATCCTTATTGATAACAGCGGAACATTGGCCGAAACACAGCAGCAGGTGGACAACCTGTGGGGCAGGCTGGTTCGGTTATGAGGTGGCTCCGTAAAAAAAGAGTGCTGCTTCTGTTGTTTGTCTCT
The DNA here is from genome assembly GCF_037976825.1 of Paenibacillus sp. FSL K6-1330. Taxonomy (NCBI): domain Bacteria; kingdom Bacillati; phylum Bacillota; class Bacilli; order Caryophanales; family Paenibacillaceae; genus Paenibacillus; species Paenibacillus sp. FSL K6-1330. The sequence continues at coordinate 5,709,416 of NZ_CP150269.1, read as the reverse complement.
TTTGTAGCGCTGCTGTTTCTGAGCTCGAACTGGATGACCTTGCTGTATCCGATTCATTATAAGGATGAAATCCGGAAGCATGCCGCTTACTATGAGGTCGATCCCTTCCTGGTGGCTTCCATCATTCGAGTGGAGACGAACTTCAAGCCAGGCAAGGAATCCAAGAGAGGCGCGCTGGGCATTATGCAGTTGATGCCGGATACGGCGAATTGGGCGATGGAAATGGCCAAGCTGCCATCGGTGAACCTGCTGAACGTGAAGAATGAAGTAGATGCGAATATCCAGTTGGGCACCTGGTATATTCAGAATCTGCACAAGGAAATGGACGGCAATCCGATTGCCGCCATCGCCGCTTACAATGCAGGCCCCGGGAACGTGAAGAATTGGATCAACAAGGGCATGTGGGATGGAACCTACGAGAATGTGAAGAGTATTCCTATCGGGGAAACCCGTCACTATGTACAGCGCGTGATTTATTATTATAATCAGTATACAGATGTGTATAAGGACGGCTTTTAACAAAAAAGAGCGCTGGACAGGCTCTTACATCGAGCCGTCCAACACTCCTTTTTTAAGGAAGAATCGATTATTGACCGGAGAATTGACCAGCCAATTGTTGCTCGGCCAGGGTTACAAGACGCTTTGTGATGTATCCCCCGATCGAACCGTTCTCGTAGGAAGTCATGTTACCTTGGTATCCGTCTTGTGGAATGGAGATACCAAGTTCTTGAGCTACCTCGTACTTCAATTGCTCAAGAGCAGCGTTTGCGCGAGGAACAACCAGGTTGTTGGAGTTGTTGTTGCTTTGTGCCATGTTAAGTTCACCTCCTTGGGTTGGTAAAAGTATTATGTCTCGGGTTTCGCATTTTCATAACATAAAAGAACAAAGTTTTGCTGGTAAATTTTTCTGTAGCGCCATTCAAGGCGAAATACGCTGAAACGAAGGAAGTGAAGATGACTTTATGAAGTGTCCATATTGCAGTTATGCCGGAACGAAAGTGCTTGATTCCAGGCCGGCCAACGAGAATAAATCCATCCGCCGCCGCAGGGAATGCGAGCAGTGCAGCAAGAGATTCACAACCTTTGAGATGGTGGAGGAAACGCCGCTGATCGTCGTGAAAAAGGACGGAAGCCGCGAAGAATTCAGCCGGGAGAAGGTGCTCCGCGGTTTGATCCGGGCATGCGAGAAGCGTCCGGTATCCGTGGACCAGCTGGATATGATTGTCTCGGATGTAGAGAAAGCACTGCGCAATACCGCAGCAGCAGAGGTGGAGAGCCGCCAGATCGGGGAGCTTCTGATGGAGCGGTTATATCCGGTCGATGAGGTAGCTTACGTCCGCTTTGCATCCGTGTATCGCCAATTCAAGGATATCAATATGTTTATGAAGGAACTGAAAAGCCTGCTGTCCAAGGGTACGGACGTTTCGGAGTTGTAAGAGCGCCCATGGTTCCGCACGATCCAGGTGCTCTTCTGGTGCTCTCATAGGGCCCATTATCATCATCGCTAAGTGACATTATATAGAGAAGTAAAAGGGATACAGCACGTCATCAAAAAATGTGAAAAACATGTTGACATGCCTGCTGATTTTTTATATGATATAGAAGTCGCTTACGGGGCCTTAGCTCAGCTGGGAGAGCGCATCGCTGGCAGCGATGAGGTCAGGGGTTCGATCCCCCTAGGCTCCATAATAAGAAAACCCTTGATGATATATCATCAAGGGTTTTTTGCTTTATTAGGACGGTTTTAAATACATATTTAAATGGATTTGGGGACGAATTGGGGACGAAATTAATATGGAGAAACATGCATGGCCATTCATTAGGTCATGAGAACATGCAGCGCAAGGGAGGAGCATATATTCAACGTGTCTTTAGCGCTTACTATCAGGAGGAAAAAGACATCGGTAAAGTCTCCGTACTAACATCTTTGGCCGCTGAACTTGGTCTGGATGAAAAGGAGTTCAAGCAAGCATTGGAGACAAGACGTTACCAAGAAGCTCATCAGAAAGCGCTGCATCATGCATACTATGAAAGCGGAGTTCGAGCCGTACCCACTTATATCATTGGTAACCAGGTGCTCCAAGGTTTCCACCGTACTAATACGATTCCTGGGACGATTTTCAGAGGGGACCATTGGGGGAGGAAAACACCCGTGTGACCCTAATTGTCGTAACCAGCTGTCCATCGAGTATTCCGGCAACAGCACGAACTGTGCCCCGTATTCCGCCGTAGAGGTTCGGCTAGGCGGAGTGGACGGCACCTTGATCGGAACGATACCGGTGCCTCCAACGGCAAGCGGGTGCGCCCCTACAAAATCGCCACCGGACAGCTGACGGAGGACTCATCGGCGTTCACGATGTGTATTTTGTTTTGATAGGTCAACCGATTCCACCTATAAATATATCGGAAACTTTGACCGGGCAGAATTTACCCGGCTGTAAAACAGAGACGTCCAGCCAGCTTTCTCATCAAGGTTGGCTGGACGTCTTTTTTAGGATGTATACTTATTTTTCAGCAACGATGGCAAACATGGGCCTATGGCGATTGAGAATTTTTTCTCCTGCGCGATAAAAATCGGCATCGAAACCTTCATGGACTTGGATTTTGGCAAATCCGATATATCGCAGCATTTCGGCGTCCCATCCCGGCCTTCTTACGTAGGTCAATGGCAAGGTAAGCGCCAATTGATCCCCTTCTTCGATATCCTTCTCTTCGCGATAAGGCAAGTAACCTTGATCAATTGCCTCTTCTTTAGCTTTTCTGAACAGCTCCGCCTCTTGGGGATTACTCAAAAACAAATTCCAGTTGGCATCGAAGATCATCACTTGTCCGCCGTCGTTCAGCATGCCATGCCAATTTTGATATGCGGCAACAGGATTATATAGGAACCAGGTGACGTTTCTGGAAATGATGATATCATATCTTTCTTCCGTCTTGTAATCGATAATATCGGTTTCTATTACTTTGAAATTGCAGTTGTGCTTTTTCGCATTTTTATTAGCTCTAGCCACCATTTCAGACGAGGAGTCAATGGCGGTAACCTCATGCCCCATCCAACTAAGCAAAACCCCGAAGAAGCCGGGACCTGTTCCCACATCTAGGATTTTCAAATTTTGTTTTCCGGATAACTGATGATTCAAGATCGCTTTCCATTGATCATAGGAGTCGGTTGCAAATTCCGTATCTACAATTTCATCATAGACAGCAGCTCCTTTGTCCCAATAGTCACGATATTGCTGCGCAAGTTTATGCTCGGTCATTATTCAGATCTCCTTTTTTTAAAAAAATGTTGCAAATCGTAATTATTACGATTAATAATATACAAAGATTACTCAGTATGCAAGCGGTCAAGATCATAGCGGCTGTTTAATCACAAACAACTAGAAGAAAATTAGGAGGAGCATGGATGTTGGGGAGATTTAGATTCGGAGTTGCAGGACTTGTCGCATTATCTTTGCTTATGGGGTGTTCGAAAGAAACAGACCCGGTCCCTGGCAAAGCAGAAGACAAGCAAATCGTTGTTGCCGTAACGCAGGACGCTGAGGGAGATAAGCTCGATGCTTCGACCTACAATGGATCAAGACATACGCATGCCGCTGTATATGACGCGCTTGTGGAATATGAAGGAGAAGGGGAGCTTGTTCCCAGCCTGGCTGAATTCTGGCAGGTCTCCGAAGACGGTAAGATGTACACTTTTCATTTAAGGAATCAGGTGCAATTCTCAGACGGCAGCCCATTGAATTCAACGGCGGTTAAGTTTTCCTTGGAGAGGGCGGTCAGCAGGGAAGAGAATGCCACGCTGGAAATATCCCGTTTGATTGCAAACATAGAAACACCGGATGATGACACTGTCGTGCTTTCTTTTAAACATACCGCAACTCAAGTGCTGTATGAGCTCAGCCAGGCAAGGCCGTTTCGGATTATGAGTCCAAACTCGGTAACTCCAGCGGGAGACGCGAACGGAACCTTTCAGCAAGCGATCGGCACGGGCCCTTGGAAAATAGGCAGTTACCGACAAGGGGTGGAGACCATACTGATAGCAAATGAACATTATTGGTTAGAGGAACCGTCAGCGTATTCACTCGTTTTTAGAGTGATTACAGATCCTCAGGCAAGGGTGATGGCGCTGCAATCCGGAGAGGTCGATCTTGCAGGCGGGGAACTTGGTAATGTTCCAGCAGAAAGTCTAAGTGTTTTCCTAAATAACGATAAGTACATGGTGGAGACCGGGGCGAGTACGATGTCCTACTTTTTGGTCATCAACCAAAACCAGGCGTTTCTATCGGACAAGAACATTCGCCAGGCCGTCAATTACGGAAACGATACGAGCAAATATGCCGATGGCACCGGCGATGCCGTCAGAGGATTGTTTCAAGAGAAAGTTGCGTTTGTAACCGATGATAATCAGCCTTCCTATCCTTACAATCCCGAGAAGGCCAAACAACTGATCGAAGCCTCGGGCTACGAATGGAACGAAAAGAAGCGTCTTTACGAGAAAGGCGGGCAAGTCCTGCAGTTGCGGTTGGTCATTCAAACGGAAGAATATCCAGAATGGAAAGAGATGGCGGAGATTTTCCAAGACAACATGAAGCAGATCGGAATCCAAATCCACATTGTGAATCAGGAAAGGGCGGCATACTACGATACGCTGTGGGGCAGCAAGGATTATGACCTGCTGATGTACCGGACCTATACGGATGCTCAACTGCCGTATCGATTCTTATCCTCGTTATTCCACAGCTCGCCATCTACGCCGGGGGTTGCCTTTCAAGATCGTCCTTTGTCGGATTTGCTGGATCAAATTGCGGCTACGGTTTCCGTCGAGAAACAGCAAGCCCTGTTCGACCAAGTGTTTCTTCGAATGAATGAGGAAGCTATGTCGGTACCCATATACTATACCAAGCAAACCTTTGTTCATACGAGCGATGTGATTGGCTTTGCATTCAATGCAATCGAGGACGATCCGTTGAAATGGCATCGCTTGAAGAAAGAAGACCAGTAATGCTGCGTTCCATGATCCATCGCCTGCTGATGCTGATGATTACCTTTGTCCTGTTTTCGTTGTTCGTGTTCGCATTGATGCGTCTGGCGCCGGGCGATCCGGCGTCCATGATGCTGTTAGAGATCGGAGCGGTACCGGAGCAGTCGTTGGTGGCTGATCTACAGGAACAATGGGGACTCGACCAATCGTTCCTTCAGCAATACATGGCCTGGGTGTTTCAGATTGTTCAAGGAGAACTGGGACATTCCTTCATGTCGGGGGAACCGGTGTTACATGAAATTATAAGTCGTTTAGAGCCGACGTATAGACTCATTGCAGGCTCTTTTGTACTAACGATCATCATTTCCATACCGGTCGGGATATGGCTGGGGCTAAATGAGGGTTCGATTCCTGATCGAGTCGTATACTCGTTAACCATCTTGGGATTGTCCGTTCCTTTATATTGGCTCGCTATTCTTCTAATGTATGCGTTTGGCGTCATATGGCCCGTCCTTCCGGTTATTGGCAGTTCTACCTTGCTGCATTATGTACTTCCGGTGACGGCCATTTCGCTGGTACAAAGCGTTTATTTCATTCGAATGGTACGTTCCTATACCGTTCAGTACAGCAAATTCTCGTATATCGAGGCTGCAAGGGCCAGAGGTTTGCGTAACTCGATCTTATATCCATCCTATTTATTTCGCTCAATGCTCGTACCGGTCCTGACGTTAATCACGACGAGTCTGCCAAGTTTTTTCGGGGCTTCGATCATAACGGAAACGATCTTTAGTTTCCCTGGGTTCAGTAAATATATGCTTGAGGCTATATATCGCCGTGATTTTCCAGTCATTCAAGGGAGCGCGCTTCTAGTGGCTGCGTTTATCTTTGTGTTTCATTTTGTGACCGATATGCTGTACTTCTTAGCCGATCCACGCATTCATCTGGACAAGCAGAGGTGGGAACTATGATTCGTCTCATCCGGGTCAATAAACTTCCGGCAGCAGCGTTGCTGTTTATCGCGATTCTTATGATTACAGGACTCACCGCCCCATGGGTTTCACCCTATGACCCGCTCCATACGAATCATGAGCAAAAGCTTCTTCCTCCAAGCCTTGCTCATCCCTTTGGAACGGATTATTTAGGAAGGGACTTGTTCAGTCGCGTGATCCACGGCATCAGTGAATCGGTGTTCCCTGTTTTCATCGTTCTCGGCGTTGTCATGCTGATCGGGCTTTTTGTTGGTACGGCGAGCGCTTTTTTTGGAAAAAAACTTGATATGTTCATGATGAGCGTGACGGATACATTTACGGCATTGCCGAATATCCTGCTCACGATCGTGATTGTCGGTTTTCTTGGTTTCGGCATGGAACATGTCTATTTTGCTGTGATACTGTCCTGGTGGGCCAAGTACGTGAGATTAATACGGGGTTTGATCCATGACGTTAAGAAGGAACCGTATATCATTGCTAGCAGGGTAAGCGGATCCTTTGGAATGAGAACGATGATAAGGCATATGATACCGAATATCGCGCCTCAGATTGGAACCATGCTGATCCTTGATGTAAGCAAGGTGATATTGACATTATCGGGTCTATCCTTTCTAGGGATTGGCGCGCAGCCTCCGTCACCTGAATGGGGGGTTATGTTGCTGGATGGGATAAATTACTTGCAGGTTGCATCGTGGATGGGTTTCTTTCCGGGGTTCATGATTTTTCTGACAGCCTGTTCCTTCCAGATTGTAGGCGAACGGCTAAGGAGGGAGAAGTAAATGGAGGTCATAGTCGAAGTAAATCATCTGAACATTCGAAATGCGGAGGGTCTAACTCTGGTGAATAACAGCAGCTTTTCTTTGGAATCGGGGAAGACGTACTGTTTAATCGGAGAGAGCGGGAGCGGTAAAACGTTAACAAGCAAAGCCATGTTAGGGTTGCTTCCTGCTAATCTGCAAATGTCTGGTGATGTCCTGTTACGCGGCCAAAAACTGAATCGTTTATCCAAGCGGAACTGGCGGAAAATCAGGGGGAGACATATAGGTGCCATTTTTCAGCATCCTGAACAAGCCTTGCACCCTTCTATTCCTATCGGAAAGCAATTGAGTGATTTGATGCGGAGCCACTTGCCCGTTTCGAGATATGAGGCTGAGAAGCAAGCGGAGCAGATGCTATCTCAAGTGCTCTTGAAAGAACCGGCACATGTGATGAAACGTTATGCTCATGAGCTGAGCGGCGGAATGAATCAACGTGTCATGATCGCGATGGCGCTGCTGTTAAAACCTGAAGTCATCATAGCCGATGAGCCCACGAGTGCACTCGATGTCACAACACAAGCAGAAATCATATCTCTTATGAGTTCTCTAGTACAAGAACTGGACATGAGTATGTTGTTTATTACGCATGACTTACTCCTTGCCGCTTATCTTGCGGATCGGATTGGTGTCATGCGTGCCGGCGAAATCATTGAGCAGGGAAGCCCGGATAAAGTCCTGGGGCAACCTGAGCATGAATATACCCAACGGTTATGCATGCATCGATCGCAGAGGTTTCTTAGCAAAGGAGGCGTATGAGCTCATGCTTCAAGTGCATCAGTTACATAAAGAAATCAATGGAAGGGAGATTCTGAAAGACATCCAATTTACTATAAAAGATGGAGGCTCTCTGGCCATTGTAGGTGAGAGCGGCAGTGGAAAATCTACGCTGACCCAACTGATTATGGCATTGAAGCAGCCGACATCAGGTCAAATTCTATTCAATGGGCGAGGGTTACCTAGCAAAGGAATTAAATCGTATAAAGAATGGTATCGCGATATTCAGATTGTTTTTCAGAATTCAGCCTCAACGTTGAATCCTTCGATGAGCTTGTTTCAGTGCCTGGAAGAGCCATTAATTAACTTTACAGATTTGAAAAAAAAGGAGCGTAAAGAGAGGGTTATGGAATATTCATGCAAGGTCGGCCTTCATGAGGGCCTGCTCAGAAATCGGCCAGGCAGGCTAAGCGGAGGACAATATCAAAGGGCTTGCCTGGCAAAAGCATTGATCATTCATCCCAAACTATTGATTTGCGATGAAATCGTCTCCAACCTTGATATGATATTACAACAGCAGATCATCGAACTACTTATGTCCTTTCAGAAGGAAGAGGGGTTGTCTCTTCTGTTCATTACGCATGATCTCTCGCTTGTACCCGGATTGTGTACGGATATTTTGGTTATGAAAGAGGGGAAGATGGTCGAGGAGTTCCGTTCTTCTTCCCTCCGTCATGAGAGAGAGCGAGACAGCTACACCATGAATTTGGTTAAATCAACCGAAATGCTTGAAACTGCGTGGAAGCAGTATGTATAAGACGAAGCAATGACTCATTGAGAGTTTGTCTATATCGGAACGAAACTGGCCGCAGTATGAACCTTGATGAAATTGCACGTGATACCGAATTTGAGTATGACACTTACTTTATTAAGCAATTTAAAGCTAAAAAGGAATTTCACCTACAAAGTATAGGAACATCACTCGTGAGTTCGCTACTGCTCAATAGAAGATGAGGAAGAATCTATTATGAAGTCAGTGTTTATAACACATGGCTGGCAAGTTAGGGGCAGTGTAGACTACCAAGGCAACAAGTGATCGAAGCAGTAGGGCGTCGAAGCCGGAGCGGAGTTCAATACAGGCTTGTCCACTGCGAACGCTTCGAGCCTCTCCTAGCACGCGGTGTAATGATGGCTGCTGCAATACAAACCGGTCATTATAGTAGGTAGACTGGTTTAAGCGGCACAGGAAGGCAAGAGAGATTTCATCCTTGAGCCATCGTTCGGTAATTTAAACACCTTCAAGAGAATGCAACCATGTCGTAAGATATGGAGACAAGCTTGGAGGTGTTTTTGCGTTGGCAACAAGAGTAAGCTACCCTGTAGAAGTGAAGAGAAAAGCCATTGAAATGAAATTAACGGGTATTCCTGTGAGCGAAGTTAATTCCAACGATTGTAGTGGAGTGGATGGAGTCCATTCGAGGGGAAGTCAGTGTAACCAAGCAAGTGCATGGATCGGGCTTCCTCGTGCCACCTACTATCGCTGGAAAGACGCCTACGGGAGCAAATACAAATCACATGGTAGAGAAGATTCGTGAACTCTGCAGGCAGCACAGGCTTAAGCGCCAATTCAACGCCGATGCCCAATATAACAGCTGCAGTTAAGGGCCTATGTGTTATCACATCTGGTGCTCTTAGGGAGTTGCGGAGATATGGTTGTTGTAACGTATAATGATAACCAGCTATGCAGATAAAACTCGCAATAGGGGGAAAAGGGCAAAATGTTGGAGTTGTCAATCGATGAATCGGAACGACTGAGAAAAGTGGCACATGCATTGGCTTCGGAAGTCCGGATAAACATTTTAAAGCTTTTGAATCACAGCCGAGAAAATATTGTCGATATTGCTGAAAAATTAGATCTGCCTGTATCGACGGTCGCCTTCAATGTTCGGGTGCTGGAAAATGCGGGCATTATCGCGACGGAGGTACTGCCCGCATCCAGAGGCACAATGAAGGTTTGCACACGAACGTTTGATGATTTACGTATGAGTTTGAAATTAACCAACGGAATCTACAGTCCGACCAATCTGCACCAGATTGAGATGCCCGTTGGCTGTTATACGGATTGCGAAATCCATCCGACATGCGGCTTGATCACTGAATCCGGAATGGTTCAACCGCCGGACGAGCCGGCCTACTTTTTTCATCCGAGCCGAATTTCTGCACAGCTGATCTGGTTTTCCCGCGGATATGTAGAATATAAATTTCCTCTGTTTTCAGAGAGAGACGTAGACATTAAATCCATTCAGTTTTCGATGGAGCTATGTTCAGAAGCATTTCTTTACGATCATAACTGGCCGTCTGATATTACGATTTGGATCAATGATGTAGAAATCGGAACATGGACTTCTCCTGGTGACTTTGGGGACCGCAGGGGAAAGCTGAACCCGCCGTGGCTACCCGATAGTCATACGCAATACGGGCTGCTGAAAACCTGGAAAGTTGATAACTCAGGGAGCTTCCTCGACGACGTTGCTGTTTCTGAGGTGAATCTAGATGATCTCCGTCTGCTCGAGAATAAGTTGATTAGTTTACGAATCGGGATCAAGCCGGATGCAGAGCATATTGGAGGCATCAATATTTTCGGCAAGCAGTTTGGTGATTATGATCAAGATATCATAATGAGAATCATCTACTGAATCATAGCATCGCAAGGATTGTAGAATCGAGATATAAAGTCGGATTTGAAAAATGCTGCTGATGTTTGTAAAACAGTCGAAACGGGTCGGATCAGGGGCTTTTCCTGTACAGGGAAGCCTCTTTTTTATGAATTAGATTTAGGTTTGATGGTTATAAATTTATTCATTGCAAGTATTTTGTTTTAATTAAAAAAACGATAAAAAAGTATTGACGAATGGATTTAGATTGTTTAATGTTTGGTTTATCTTTACCGGTTCTTGCTATATCCAATTATTAAGAGGGAGAGGAGAGCGGTAACGAGAACACTTAACCAACGAAGAATTTAAGCGGAGTTTTGTTTAGTTTTATCACTTTATAAGGGGGATTTTTATGAAAACTTCCAAGCTCTATAAAGTCGCATTAGGGATGCTGCTTGTTATGTCATTCGTGTTAAGTGCATGCTCATTAGGCAATGAAGGTAAAACCGATAACGGAAATGAAAACGCTTCAAAAGGGCCGGGAACCGCTCCCGGTGAGAAGGTCACCATCACCTACTGGAACATGTTCGGCGGAGGTGACGGCGCCATTATGAACGAACTGGTGAAAAAATTTAACGATGAACATAAAGGTAAAATCGAAGTGAAGGCATTGACGCAGGATTGGGGCCAGTTTTATACCAAGCTGCAAACCGCTGTCGCAGGCGGCAATGCGCCTGATCTTGCGGTATCCCACACGTCCAAATTAAGCGAGCTGGTAGAACTGAAAATCATCGAGCCATTGGATCCATATATCGATTCGATGGGTATTGATCTAAGCGGATTCAATGAAAACATGGTAAACGCAACGTTATTTAACGATCAGCAATATGCCTTGCCGCTGGATGCTCATCCGCTCATCCTGTATTACAACAAAAAAATATTGCGTGAGTTGAATTTGCTGGACGAAAATGAAAAGCCAATCATTGAACCTGGTCCGGAAGGCTTCAACAGCTTTCTGCAAAAAATCAAAGACGGTGTTCCCAAAGGTAATGTGAATATGCTGCTCGGCTCCACAGGCGAGGATCCATACCGGATCTGGTGGGCGCTTTACAACCAGCTTGGAGGAGAGGGCCTGTTTGATGAATCCGGCCAAAAGGTGACGTTAAATAATCCGCAGGGCAAACAGGCTGCAGAATATATTAGCAGCTGGTTTGAGAGCGGCTTGATACCAAGAAACCTTCCTAAAATCGGCGAGACATTCCAAGCGGGGAAGGGTGCTGTGATGCCAACGGGGGTCTGGTTTACGAGCACACTGGAAGGAACAAAAGGACTGGAATTCGGAGCCATTCCTTTCCCGCAAATTTATGATAAGCCTGCAACCTGGATTGATTCACACAACTTCATTTTGCCGGTCCAGAAAAAAGGGCAGGACGAAAACAAGGTAAAAGCGTCGATCACGTTTGCAAAATGGGTGACAGACAACGCGGCTGAATGGTCCAAGGCCGGACATATTCCACCTTCCACAACGGCTGTCGAGTCAGAAGCGTTCAAAAATATGCCTTATCGCCAGGATTATTTGCAGGCTGGCAACGATGGTGTGTATTTGCCAAGATCGCCAAAAATGTGGCCGGCAAAAGACCAGCTTGTGCAGGCATTAGATACGATCTGGTCTGGTAAAGCACCTGTCGATAAAGGATTGGACGCAGCGGTACAAAGCATGGAAAAGCTTCTGAAACGATAGGCTGTTGCATTTGCATCGGAGTTACCGAGGATGTAACTCCGATGCACTTTGGGAGGTTGAATCATGAATCCGGTAACGGTAAAAGATCCTAGTCTGGTTGATATGTCCATAGGCAAGCGGAAAAGAAAGCTGCAGAACGAATTGCTGGCAACCGGTTTTCTTGCCCCGTATTTCTTTTTCTTTATTCTCTTTTCGATTGTGCCGATTTTCTACGGACTGTTCGTCAGCTTTCATGATTGGGCGCTGATTGGCAAAGAAGGCTTTGTCGGCCTTCAAAATTACCTCTATGCACTGAAAGATTCGGATTTCTGGGCTTCTCTTTGGAATACGACCTACTTCGCCTTAATCTCCACACCATTTATGATCGTAACGCCTTTCCTGCTTGCCTTAATTCTTGATTCAAAGGTAAAAGGAAAGACCTTTCTGAGAACCGTGTTTTTCATGCCAAATGTATTGTCCGTAGCGGTGGTTAGCTTTGTCTGGATATTTCTTCTTGCGCCTTACTCAGGCTTAGTGAACACGGTGCTGCATAATCTCGGGATTCTCAGTCCGGAATCCGAAATTTTCTGGTTGAATGAACCGCAGCTTGCCTGGATTTCCATCGTGATGATTACGCTTTGGTGGACACAGGGCTTTAACATGATCGTGCTACTCGCAGGGCTGCAAGATATTCCTGCTGAACATTACGAGGCAGCGACACTGGATGGAGCCAATGCTTGGCAAAGACTCAAATTTATCACATTGCCTGCGATGCGAGGCCTTCTCGTACTAATTACTGTGCTTCAAGTGATAGCGTCCTTTAAAGTATTCGGCCAGGTATGGCTCGTTACCCGCGGCGGGCCAGGGAATGAAACCCGGACGATGATTCAATACATTTATGAAACCGGCTTTACCGCCAACGATCTTGGATTATCAACCTCGATGTCATTTATTTTCTTTGTCTTTCTGACGGTACTTTCATTCTTGCAGTTTAAAATTTTCGGTAAAAAAAGTGAATGAGGTGATGAGGAAATGGGTGATTTCGCTGGCTCTAAACGGTGGACGGGTCCAAAAATACTGCTGCACATCATAGCTTACGGTTTGGCAACGATCTTTGTCGTTCCGGTGATCTACATGATATTCACATCTCTAAAACCGCAGGGTAGTGCGATGGGCGATCTGATGGACCGTTTCCTGCCGCCGTTTTCGTTCGAAAACTACGCTTATATTTTTGAGAATGCGCCGGTGATCAAATGGACCATGAACAGCTTAACCATCGCTGTTATTGTGCCTGTACTCAGCTTGACCATGGCTTCACTCGCCGCATTTGCTTTATCGCGGATCGATTTCAGTTATAGGAAGTTAGCTTTCTGGCTCATTCTCAGTGGAATGATGATTCCCGGCGAAGCGACGATTGTTTCCTTGTATATGGTAGCTAACAGCTTGGGGATTCTGGATTCCTATGCAGCCCTCATTTTGCCGGGGCTCGCAGGACCGCTTGGTGTACTAATCATGAAGCAATTTTTCGACGGGATGCCGAATGAGCTGGTGGAAGCTGCGAAAATAGACGGTTGCAGTTTATTTCGGGTGTGGTGGAACATTTTTATTCCATTATCCAAACCGGTGCTGGCTACCTTGATGATCTTTTCTTTCCTAGGCACCTGGAACGATTTCTTGTGGCCATTTCTGGCGATTCAATCGGAAGTCTTGTTTACGCTTCCCATCGGTATCCCGTTTTTCATGAGCTCGTATAACCAGGATGAAACCTTGCCAATGGCGGTGAATGCGTATGCTTCGATCCCGATCATTATCATCTTTATCATTTTCCAAAAGTATATCGTCAAGGGTGTAACGTTATCAGGAATTAAGGGTTAAATAAGAAATTACGAATATGATCAGAGGGATGAGTTGCTGTGTCCAAATGGAGGTGAGCATTTTCGACTTTGAACTGACTAATGAAGAAATGGGGCGCATCCAACGGTTGGACACAGGGACAAGATATTTGGTGGACCCGACCGGCTACATGGTAAACTCGCTGTATGTGAAGCTAATGGCTTTTTGTATGAACATTAAGATCTAAAAAATCCCATCTAGGATAAGCCCTATAAAGACAAGAATGCAGCCGGTCAAAGTGATCGGCTGCATTTGTTCAACTACCTATGAATGATCGGAGGACACGTCTGATGGTTACCGTTTTTCCTTATTTCTTATTCTGTCGGTACTCTGAAGGGGAAACGCCGACGATGGCTTTGAAGACTGAAGAGAAATAGTGCTGGTCTGCGAAGTTCAGTTTGGAGGAGATTTCATTGATGCTAAGATGTGTGTTCAGCAAATATCGCTCGGCCGCTTCAATTTTGTGTTTTCGAAAATAGGCGTATGGCGTAATTCCGTACTTTTCCCGAAACAGCTTGATCAAGTGATTTTTCGAATAGCCGAGTTGTACGCAAAGGTCGTCTAAATCTATTCTATTCTCGATGTTACCGTCCAGACAAAACTTGATCTGCTCAGCTACGGTGGGTGCCTCCTTATGTTCCAATTGGTTCTTTAAGCGCAATACGATTTTCAGTAGAATAACAGTCACTTCGTCAATAAAACCGGAATAGTCAATCTGCCTGGCAGACGAAAGGTTGATCAATTCTTTCATATAGGAAAGAATGTTGCAGTCCTTGATAAGATACGTATTTTCGGGGATATATTGTTTGAACAAAGATTCGGCGAAGTCACCATTAAAGATGATCCAAATTTTATTCCATGGGTGCTCTTCGCTGGAATAATAGGTGTGATCGCTGTGTTTGGTCAGTATGTAAACGTCGTTTTTCTGAGGATACAACGTTTGTGAATTGATCTCTAGGACGCCGCTGCCGTCGATGATATATTCGAACGAAAACAGGTTCTCGCCGTGTCGTTCAATCCGGTAATTTTTGTCGCAATAAGAGATACCCGACATGAGAACATTGAGTGGAAGCTTAGGGTCATTCAAATGCCAGAAATTGAATATGGTTTCGTGCATGATGATAATCCTCACATTCATGATGATTTATCCTATTATAAAGCGCCTAGGTGCATGATAAATTATATCTTGTATGAAACAACATTTAAAGGGAGGGAATAATATGATTTTACGTGCTCCAGCTGTTCCGCTGATAACCGTAGATCCGTACTTTTCTGTCTGGTCGATGGCGGATAAGCTCAATGAATCGGACACCAAGCATTGGACGGGTAAACCTCACCGGATGACAGGCACCGCGCTGGTTGATGGGAAAGAGTATACATTCATGGGGGTTAACCCGGACAGCCTGATCATGGAACAGACAAAGCTAGATATTCATGCGCTCTCAAGCCAATACCAGTTTGTCTGCAATGAAATTTGTTTAACCGTTACGTTCACGACTCCGCTATTGCTAAATGATTTGAAGCTGACGTCCAGACCGGTATCCTATATTCACGTGCAAACCGAATCGAATGACAAGATGAAACATGACGTGACGGTTACCATTACGGTAGATGGGGAACTATGCCAAAACATGAAATACGAGTTTCCTACTGTGTACTCGGATATCAGTGAACCCGGTTTTACTTGCGGTAAGGTGGGCAGCAGAATTCAGCATATGTTAACTAGAAGCGGGGACGACCTCAGAATTAACTGGGGTTACGTATATCTGGCATCAAACCATAGTCGAGCTGCAGTAACCGCTGCCGAGGATGTAAACGTCTACGGGACAATAAACCATACTATGCGGCTGTCTATTGACCTGGATACGGATCAGGACGTAGAAGGACTATTTGCAGTCGCATATGACGATATAAAATCGATCGAGTATTTTCACCAACCGCTTGATGCCTATTGGAAGAAAGACGGAGAAACGATCGAAGAGGCGATTAAGCAGGCTCTGTGCGAATACGATACGTTGCATGAGAAATGTGAGCAGTTTGCAAAGAAATTGTATCAAGACGCCGCGGAATCCGGAAGTGAAAAGTATGCAGACCTGGTATCCTTGGCCTACCGGCAAGCTATTGCCGCACATAAAATTGTTGCGGGTCCTGAAGGAGAAGTGTTGTTCGTCTCCAAGGAAAATTTCAGTAATGGTTGCGCCGCCACGCTCGATGTAACTTACCCGTCCATCCCTCAATTCCTGCTTTATAATCCCGAGTTGGTGAAGGGGATGCTACGACCGATTTTCAAGTACGCTTCAACCGATATTTGGTACTATGACTTTGCTCCCCACGATGTGGGTACCTACCCTCTTCTGAACGGACAGGTATATAGCAATGGAACTACGCCCAACTGGCAAATGCCGGTTGAAGAATGCGGAAACATGCTGATTTGCGTCACTGCCGTCGCGATTGCGGAGCAGGATGTATCGTTTGCCCAAGAGAACTGGGGATATCTTGAAACATGGTGCAATTACTTGATCAAAAACGGCATCGATCCGGATAATCAGCTGTGTACAGACGATTTTGCAGGTCATTTGGCTCATAACTGTAACTTGTCGCTCAAAGCGATCATGGGGATAGCCAGCTTCTCCATCTTGAACCACATGGCAGGAAACGGGGAGAAGGCGGAGGAACTCATGGAGATCGCCCAATCAATGGCGGAACAATGGATGTCCATGGCTGCAAATGATGACGGTACGTTCCGCCTGGCATTCGACCGTCCCGGCACTTTTAGTATGAAGTATAATGCCATTTGGGCTCGAATCTTCGGTCTGAACTTATTCCCTGATGATACGTTTAAGGCAGAGACGCAGGCCTATATCGAAAAGCATTCGGGACCCTACGGCCTGATGCTCGATAACCGCGACACGTATACCAAATCCGATTGGCTTGTGTGGAGCGCCGCATTGTGTGAGAGCAAGGAGGATTTCAATGCCATTATTGATCTCTTATGGCTTGCTTACGACCAGTCGCAGAGCCGTGTTCCAATGACTGACTGGTATTCGACGACCGATGCTAAGATGGTTGGTTTCCAGA
The DNA here is from genome assembly GCF_037976825.1 of Paenibacillus sp. FSL K6-1330. Taxonomy (NCBI): domain Bacteria; kingdom Bacillati; phylum Bacillota; class Bacilli; order Caryophanales; family Paenibacillaceae; genus Paenibacillus; species Paenibacillus sp. FSL K6-1330. The sequence continues at coordinate 5,692,569 of NZ_CP150269.1, read as the reverse complement.
ACAGATCGGTACAAGGCGGGGTGTTTATCAAGATGCTAATGGATAAGGAAATATGTAGTTTCAAGCGTAAATTCGAGGATGAAAAAGAAGTGAAATCGATCTAAATTTGCAGCCCCGTTTAATGTCGAAATTTGCTTGATATACTTGGGAGGTATTTTAGGAAGAGTAAAGAATCACGTAACAAGGAGGGAATGAAAATGAAATTAAGGAAATTTACTATTCGGAATTATAAAGGTATAAAAGAACTTTCAATTGACATAGAGAATATCTCTGTCATTATTGGGCCAAACAATTGCAGTAAAAGTACCATTCTGCAAGCGCTGAATCAATTTGGAAGTAAAGAACTTCAGCTAAGTAAAAATTTTTATCATAAACATGATATGTCTCAGCCTATTAGTTTTCATGCTACCTTCTCAAATTTGACAGAAGACGAGATCGAGATGCACGGAATTCGAAACTCTATACATAGAGAATCAGGTAATTTCATTGTAAGAGCTATATATAAGGAAGGTTCAAATGTTGAACGTGCTGCCAAAATTTCTGGACCTCTAACCCATGACTTAGGACAAGAAGGCTGGGAAGGAAGACTTGGAGGTGGTAGAAACGGAACTCACTTCCTAAATGTTTTTCCAGAAGTTATATACATACCTGCAGTTAAGGATGCCAATGATGAGCTAACCAATAAGTCTGCTCACATGAAAACGCTGTATAGTCTATATAAAAATGTTGTAGCAGGGTTGCCAGAGTACATTGAAGCATATGAGAAAACTCAGTTGCTCCAGCAAAAAATCAATGAACATAATGATGAAAAGATAAGGTACTTTGAAACTGAAGTGAGGGAATTTCTAAATGAAGTTACTTCAACAGATGTTAAGTTTAAAGTGAATGTTAGTCCTTTAGATGAAATAGTAAGCACTTCCCTCTCAACAAATTTTAATTATAATGGTTTAGATACAGAGTTAAACCATCAAGGGAATGGCGTACAAAGGACGTTTATTTTGTCCGTTTTCAAAGGGTTTAGGAAATACAAACGACGGTTTGAATCAGACAATATTGAAAACAGTAGACATTTAATTATTGCACTTGAAGAACCAGAATTATACTTACATCCACATTTGGCAAGAGTATTTAAAGATACTCTGTATAGCTTAGCAGATGATGGTTTTTTTCAAGTAATTGCTACCTCACATTCTCCTAATTTTGTGGATTTATCAAAGCCAAATAGAACATTATCAAAAGTTTATATAAATCAGGAGAATGAAGTTGGTCTAAAATCAAGTTAATTCAGACGTTTATGGCTTACCAGGACACGAAAAAGAGAGGCTTCAAGCTCTTCTAAGGTTTAATCCTTATGTAAACGAAGTCTTTTTTGCTGATAGAGTAATATTAGTTGAGGGGGATACGGAAGTAATCGCTCTAAAAGTCATAGGGGAAAAGTTAGTTGAAAACGGTCAGCTAAACTCAGAAGATTATTATAAAACTAGTGTAGTTAACTGTAACGGAAAAGGAACAATGTATGTTTTGTTGAACATCTTGAATAATTTTGGTATTACCTATACGATTATTCATGATTACGACATAACTGAACTAGATAGAAAAGGTAGCAGAAGAAGTAGTGTTTCATTAAAGTCGACCTTGACTTTGAATCACAAATTAGAAAAACTAGCATTTGCCCGAGGAAATAAAAAGTTTGTTCTCCGTCATACATTTGAGGCTGAGATGCCACATGATTATGAAAAGGGGTCATCAAAGTCTTTCTCGGCATATGAGTATCTAAACACAAAAGAACTCGATGAGTTGCCGATCGGACTTCTAGACATAGTAAAGGCTTCTTATGGAGTGGCTGAAATTGTACCAGACCATAGGAACGAAATTTTAGTACAGCAGTACGATTGGAGTGAGATGAGAGAAGCTAAAGAACAATGAAATAAACTAAAAGAAACAGATTTCTTAATACGATTGTGGGATGAAGTGCCGGAAGTAACAACTACGTAGACTTTAATAACGTAACAAATACAGAATCCAAGAGATAAAATTGGAAAGTAACAGCAAACGATTAAGTTGTTCAAAAATGTTGGATGTTTATTACAAAACTAGGGAGGCGTCTGACGGACGTTGGGGACGGATTGGGGAACAAATTCGTCTCCAATAGTCATTAAGCCACCAATTGTGGCATAAGCAAATTCGGAAATGCCCATTAGCTCCTACCCTATATCCATCGCTGGCAGCGATGAGGTCAGGGGTTCGATCCCCCTAGGCTCCATATAAAGAAAACCCTTGATGATATATTATCAAGGGTTTTTTGCTTTAGTAAAAGCCATTATGACTCGTCCATGCTTTGGTTACTTTATAAGCTGGAGGTTGCCGGATACAGCTTTAGCCGTACTTACGATAACTGCAGAATGTTTTTTGACCGCGATATTAAGGCGCTCAGAGAGCTGCAGGGCTGAAGACTGCCAATCTAAATCTTCTAATCAGCTAAGGTGTCCAAACAATTGCTGCGCCGTTTCGATAAACAAACGGGCTGCGGGGGAAGCTTCCATCAGGGAAGGGACGGCAATCTCGATGTTGCGATAGGCCTTCGGGTTGGTAGGGACTGCTTTTACACCGGGAGGCAGCCAGGACAAGGAGATCGCGGGTAATAAGGCTGTACCAAGCCCCTGCTCGATCATGCTGAGGCAAGTGTTGACATTATGCACAACAAACCCGAATTGCAGCTCGGCTCCTGCACGTTTGAACAGGTCGACAATCGGTACTTCATACCCACCGTTGCATATGATCATCGGATGCTGGTCCAGCATCCGTACAGGCAATACCTCCTGATCCGCAAACGGTTCATCGTCACGGAACACCGCTAGCATCTCTTCGTTATACAGCGGAAGCGTCTCATAGGCTATATCTATTGGTTCTTTGTCCGTGACGATGATGAGAGCCACATCGATGGTCCTTGAATTGAGCCACTCCTGAATCTCATGGATATTTCCCTCGTGCAGTTCAAACTGAATCTGAGGGTAGCGGTCCCGGATGGAACGGATAATCTTCGGCAGCAGATGGGCGGAGGACATGGGGAAAGAGCCGACACGAATCGTACCAATCTCCAATCCTTTTTCGGCGGCAACGACCTGTTGGATTTTATCATACTGCTGCAAAATCCGGCGGAAAATGACCAGAATTCGCTGTCCCACATCCGTGAGCGCAATGCCGTTCCGCCGATCCCGAATGATTAGGGTGACATCCAGTTCATTCTCCAGGGAAGAGATGGCCCGGCTGACTGCGGGCTGCGTCATATTCAGTTCCTGACCTGCGCGCGTAAAACTTCCTGTCTCGGCAATTTTTACGAATAACTGCAGTTGTGAATTGTTCATAACAAATATGGTATGCTCCTTATGAATAACATGCATTTCTATTATTTCGATGATTATTGTATCATGGAGACACGGAACGATCAACGGGCTGCTCTAGCCCGATTCGGATCGAAGTCCAAATGCATACGCAGGCACAGAGCACGAGTGAAAGGGTTCGAGTTCGACATGTGCCGGATAGGAGACAAACATAATGGCTTTATCACGTTCAAAAGCAGGCTGGGTCCTAGCTTTTCTGGTACTCATGTGGGGAGTGAACTGGCCCCTGACCAAATACGCATTAAATTACACACCACCGCTTTTATTTGCAGGCATGCGTCTATTAATTGGAGGTTTGGTGCTTGGACTATATGCTTTTCCACGGTACAAAACGCTACGGCTCCGGGAAACCTGGCATATCTATGTCATCTCTGCAGTGCTCAACATTATTTTCTTCTATGGCTTTCAGACCATGGGATTGACGGAAGTACCGGCAGGGTTATTTTCCTCCATCGTGTTCCTACAGCCCGTGCTGCTCGGAATCGGGGCCTGGTTGTGGTTGGGCGAGTCGATGTATGGATTGAAAATTGCTGGATTAGTCCTCGGTTTTGCAGGCGTCGCTACCATCAGTATTGGCGGCATGACAGGCATGGTATCACCCGAAGGGGTTGTGCTCGGGTTGTTCAGTGCGATAAGCTGGGCGATCGGAACGGTATACATGAAGAGGACTTCTGCGAAGGTCGACGGGATCTGGATGACTGCCATCCCAATTTTGATTGGTGGGGTTGTACTGACATTGACGGGTACCGCTACAGAGAGCTGGGTTGACGTGCAGTGGGTGCTTCCATTTATATTGGATATGCTGTTTATTTCAGTGTTTGTCATTGCACTGGGATGGCTTGCGTTCTTCAAACTGGTTAGTTCTGGTGAAGCGAGCAAGGTGGGATCATTCACGTTTCTGATTCCGCTGATTGCCCTGCTGTGCAGCGTGCTGTTCCTTGGGGAGTCGGTGACAATCAATCTGATTGCAGGTCTGGTCATGATTGTAGCCAGTATTCTGCTCGTGAACGTTAAGGTGAAAGGCAGCAAGGTGGCGAAAATATAAAGCGTGCGGTGGACTTTCACGAACCGGCAGTTATAGCTGGGGGGAGGTTCGCCGTTTTTTTGAGTTAGGTGGTAGTGCGGAAATGGAATTGTATAGTACCTATGGTTATTGTGATCCGAAGCAAGATTGTTACCTAGACGCGCTACCCGACCGTAATATCGGATACCTGATTTGTATGAAAAATCGTACAAAAGCATGTACACAGTCATTTGTTGTAAGAGAGTTGTACGAAAAAACGTACAAAAACGAATACCCGAGGATACAATTTCAGAAATTTGTACGAAAAATCGTATAAAAATGAGCATGAAGCGATCCTGGAAGGAATTTTGTACGAAAAATCGTACAAAAATGAGCGTGAAGGGATCCTGGAAGAAGTTTTGAACGAAAAATCGTACAAAAATGAGCGTGGAGCGATTCCTAGTAGGAAACTTGTACGAAAAATCGTTCGAAAACGATTATGGAGCGATCCTAGAAGGAATTTTGTACGAAAAATCGTACAAAAACGAGAGTGAAGCGATTCTAGAAGGGAAATTGCACGAAAAATCGTTCAACAACGAGAGTGAAGCGATCCTGGAAGGAATTTTGTACGAAAAATCATCTAAAAACGAGCATGAAGCGATACTAGTAGGAAATTTGCACGAAAAATCGTTCAAAAAACCAGCGTGAAGCGATCTCCGAAGGAAACTTGCACGAAAAATCGTCCAAAATTCAATGATGGCGTGTTTGGCTCATTTCCTTGCAACCTGGGAGCGATTTAGTTAAGATATACATAATTATAATCAGCGCGGCGAAGCACGCCCCGTACTTTCTTCCAGAGCGGAAGCGAAGTCGGGGCGTTTTTGTTCTGCCTTAGAGAGGGGCATGGAATTGAGTTTTGAAATCGAACATGAAAAATGGATAAAGAAACACTTGTCGAACCGCCGCGGGGAGCGGAAAGATGCACTGAGAAGGGGGCATGGGTACGGTAATCACATGTTTGCAGAAAAAATATGGTGGACGCTCATGGGACATTTTACGGGTTTGCATCCGGAATATGAGGTGAAGGACTGGAGAGGACGGTCATATTTTGTGGACTTTATTTGGATCGTGGGTGGGCTCCGGTTCGTATTTGAAATCATGGATTATGGTTCGCATGGCAAAGATCGTTCGAAATATCGATTGGATTTAAATCGAGGGTTGTTCCTGCAATCGCAAGAATGTTACGTAATCTCCATTTCATTGGATGAGATGAAAGAAAATCCATCGTTCGTGCTGGCCATGGTACGGAGCATTTTAGCCCCTTATCTTGCGGCAATCCAAGATGAGAGCGGAACCGTCTATCGAAGATTCGGAAAAATCGAGCGTCAACTGATGCGTCTGGCCATCCGGCATGATCGTATCATTTGCCCTCCGCAAGCAGCGAAAGAACTGGAGATTCACAAGCAAACGGTCATCAAGTATTGCCGTAAATTGGTGGAACAAGGCAAGTTCCGAGCAATACCGACAGGTACTGCTGGCAAGATATATCGATACGAGTACATCGGATCGATTCAAAGTCCCGATCTTTTGTAAACAACTTCAGAGGCCTGTGAATCAGGTAGACGAACGCTCGATCTGTCCAATGTCTGTTACCACACGATGCAGACGTGACGGTGCGCGTATTCGAGATCGGCCCCATTCCAACGTCGACGGGTGCGTATATTCGAGTTCGGTTCTCCATTCCAACGTCGCCGGTGCGCATATTCGAGATCGGCCCCATTCGAACGTCGACGGTGCGTATATTCGAGATCGGTTCTCCATTCGACGTCGACGGTGCGTATATTCGAGATCGGTTCTCCGAACGTCGACGGTGCGTATATTCGAGATCGGCCCCATTCGAACGTCGACGGTGCGCATATCGAGATCGGTTCTCCATTCGAATGTCGACGGTGCGTATATTCGAGATCGGTTCTCCATTCGAACGTCGACGGTGCGTATATTCGAGATCGGTTCTCCATTCGAACGTCGCCGGTGCGCATATTCGAGATCGGCGCCCCATTCCAACGTCGACACCGCCGAGCTATGGACACGAAAAAGAAGACGTCTCAGAACCCGTGCTCCATTCGGATCAGGGCTTGAAAAACGGGGCCCTTTTTAGCCATAAAAATATCCCCTCCAAGTTGCTCGCTTCTCATGATAACATAAGACTTTTTTCGAGCGTCTACTTTGAGGGGATAGTATCAGTTGGTCAAACACTAATTTATTTTGTTGTCCCGAATTAATTGCTGCAGCTGACTGGTGTAAAAGCCAAGCTCAGTCTCTGAGGATAGATCCCGCAGCAGCGCTTGGATTAGGAAGCTCCTTGGTTGTTCTTTGATGAATTCTTCCCGCAGCATTGCCGCTACATCAGACAAATCTTTTTTTCTGGAGTTCGTAATTGACAGATCCGGGATTATGGACTCGATCATATCCATCAATGCGGTTCTTCGTATCTCTTGTGTATAAGTAAGTGCTTCTAAATTAATCATGGAATATTCCTTCATGAGTTCATCGGTGAGCAGGGGACGGGGAGGACGTTGTGCTAATCCCTCTACGAGACCATCCATTCGTTCAGCAATAAAAACGGTTAATTCCTTTTGAACCAGTGGTTTGAACCCAAACAATACATGAAAGGTATACTCTCGGATCAATCCATTAAATATGGCTGTGGCATCCCATTTCCATTCGGATATCGCATCCCCATAATGACGGATCAAGATATCTTGGTAATACCGGAACATATTTAATTGGAGCTGATGAATGACGGAGCCGATTTTATCACTGTTCGCCGGTGGAAGCTCGTTGTGATCACGCGAAATATAATAACCATGCTCGATGAAAAAATCGAACTGGTAAGCGATCTCCTCAAGAAATGTTTCCCTTTTGGGCAATTCTCTTTTGCGGATTCTCTCGACAGCATCAATCATATCTTGCTGGCGTTTATGCAGAATACTGATATACAGTTCTTCTTTGGAGCCATAGAATTTATAGATTGAGCCTTTTGCAATGCTGCAATCATCCGCGATATCTTGAATCGACGTAGCCTGGTATCCTTTTTCAGCAAAAAAACGAATGGCCGATTGCAATATTTTTTCCTTTAACAAGCTCATAGAGCAGCCCCCTTAACGATATACACATAAGCTGGATTCAGAACAAAATCAGGTCACATTAATGGATACATGGATATTATACACACCCATGCCAGAAAGCACTTACCGATTTCCTCGGCGATCATATTCTTTCGACAATACATATTGATCATATCGTGATTTTAGGAACTAATCCAGACACTTTGAACAAGTACTTAATCATGAACCCATTCGATATCGGGATATTTCTCCGCGAGTCGATCCATATCGCTATTCGGGGTACCTTTTAGATACTGATCAAAAAAAGTAACGCTTACCTCATTAATGATGCGATGAACCAATCTCGGATCTTCTCCCGGGTTAGGCAATAACGGGGAAAATAGATGGAAATCCGTATAACTCATATGGGAAGTATGCGGTATCGTCATCGTATATCCGCCTCCCTGCAGCGCATTCGTGCGCCGTCTCACGGTCTCTTCCCAAAATTCTTCGTATTCCTCTTTAGTTTTATCACTCTGGGCTATTGCTTGATCCAGTTTATTGTCGAATACGGCCTTATCGATGCTCTTTTCACCATTCATCTGTAAATATGGCTTCGTTAGTCCAGTGACAGGCATAGGGTCTCCATATAAGGTTCCATCCATATTGATCGCAGCTTTAATCCGGGCATCCTTCATTAACATCTGGGCAGCGGTGGCCCCGCCGTAAGAATGTCCGAACATGCCGATTCGGTCTAAATCAAGACGGCCGGTAAAAAGGTTCTGTTCATCCTGTTTATTCAATTGTTCGAGTCGATCCAAAATAAAGGATACATCCTCGGTCCATAATGGCATGTGCGCGTCAAGCTTTTCAAAACCTGAAAGATTATTCATTTGTATCAAAATCTCTCGGCCGTCTGGATATACCGTTGCAGCTGCATCATAGGGATGGTCGATCCCTACGACGATATAACCATAGCTGGCCAGCTCTTCAACTTGGAAGGTATTCTGATTACGGAAACCCGTCATACCATGCGAGAAAATCAAGATCGGATATTTCTGCTCTGCTGAAGACAGATGGATATTGCTATAAGCATGGGTCTTAACAAGGCCCAGATGGCTTAGCGTCCAAGCTGGAAATGACAGCGCATGCTCGAGACCTTGCGTAATAGCTGATACATCGTGAATGTAGGGTGCGGTTTCTTCCGTTGTTTCTTGTTCGGAAGGATACCAGATCTGTACCATCAGCTCCCGGTTGTCCGTTGGATCGGCAGAGTATTCATCAGGCCGTTCCTTGTCAATAAAGTGGTATACTGTTGTTCCTATAGAATAGGGCCCCTGGGGTTGATTGAAGCTAAACACAGGCAGTAGGACAGGTAGTGCGACCATGACTGACGTGTAGAGGATCAACATTGTGGTCCACAACGAGGCTATGAAATATCTCCTGTTTCTGGGGCGTTGTTTTCTGTTGTTTTTTCTAAAAATGATACAAATCGTAAGGATAACCGAAGCCGCATAACAAGGAATCATTTGCCAACGGCAATCTCCTACAATAATCTGTACAAGCGTTACCGCGTATAAAGCGATTAACGAGTAAATCAGCCAGCTTTTTTTTGTCTTTTGTCCCCAAATGGTGGCTAATGCTAATACGATAATGAAAATAATGATAACCATTTCTCCGAATCTCAAGAAAGTTCCTCCTATGTTTAACGGTTATTATTGTTTTTGTTTAATAGTTTGAAATCTGCTAGCTGCTCAAGGTAACTTTAATAAACCAAAGCGCTGTACAAGATAAAAAGATGCAGGCAAGTCAAAAAGTAGATCAGCCAGGCAGCCTGGTTATAAATCCTGTGGATGAAAAGCGTAATGAGCATTATTGCCGGTATAATAAATAGTCCAATATATTTGTTCACAAACTGGTCCGCGTGTCCTCCGCTAAAATGGATCGGAATGTCTGGAGAACAATAAAAACTAACAATACATGAGGCAAGGACCGAGAGGACAGTGACTGACAGCAGCATTTTAGGATGAAGATAGAGTTTCAATTCAGTACCTCCTTTTAATGGTGCATTAGTTGTTAGTTGTTTGTTTTGGTTTTCTAAGAAAAAAACTAAGAACTAGACCTATACATGCAATGCAAGCAGCCAGGAAAAAGGTGTCCGCAAAGGATGCTGCATGGGATTCCAGAGCGTTGGTTCCAACAGGGTTACTCGGCAGGTTTGATGTCATCTGAGAGGACAAGTACCCCGTGAAGCCGGCTACGGCAAATGAAGCGATTACCTGCTGTGAAGCGCTTGTGAGTGGAGTAACTCTACTTACAAGGTTCTTTGGTGTTGCATTTAATACATGCGTGTTCAAAGACATCATCGATAATCCCATACCGGAACCCATTAAAAATAATACGCCCATAATGAGTGCTAACGAAGTGTCGGTTCGAACAAAGGACATCGTAAACAAGGCTACCGTCATTAATGTCATCCCGGCCAGAAGTGGGGGACGCGCTCCAACTCTATCAAATAATTTGCCTGCCATAGGCATAAAGATCATGGAACCGACCGCCTGAGGAAGCAGGATAAGCCCTGTCGTCAGCGGTGTAAAGTCTCTAATCTGTTGAAGAAGCAGCGGGAAGAGAAGTGCCGAGCCGTACATGGCGGTTTGCATGATCCAGGAAATGATAATACCTCGTGTAAAATCAACGGATTTGAATGCACGCAGCTCAAGCAAAGGCTGTTCTTGTCTCAAGCAAGACCATATGAAAAGAACAAGCGCTATCGCACCAATGATAAGACCGGATAAAGTCTTGGCAGAAGTCCAGTCTACCCCTCCTTCACTGACTCCAAAGGTGATCATCGCAAAAGCTAATGGTCCAAGAATCATGCCGACAATGTCCAGAGACGGAGCTTCCTTTTCTGGAAAGGAAGGTAGATGTTTTAACCCCACGAATAACCCGATTACTCCAATGGGGAGATTGATCAGAAATATCCACTGCCAGCTGACAAACTCAATCAACCATCCGGAAATGACGGGGCCAAGCGCTGGCGCGAGCAGTAAAGGAATTCCAAACATTCCTATAATAGAACCTCTTTTATCCGGAGGTGCTAGGCGATACACCATCGCCATACCAATCGGCGATACCATGCCGCCACCCATTCCCTGAATAACCCGGAAGGCGATTAATTGCTCGGCTGTCTGGGCAAAAGCACATAACACCGATCCGAGCGTAAACAATCCAATGGACATTAGAAACACCCGCTTGGGCTGAAATTTGTCTGACATCCACCCGGCGAGAGGGATAACCGCTGACAAAGCAAGCGTATAGGCGGCTATCGACCATTGAATGGTGTGTAAGGGGCTATCAAAATATTGAACTAGCGTAGGTACGGCGACATTAACGACCGTGCTGTCCAACAGGACCATGAAGGTACCGATGATGACGGCAAGTAGTGGAGCAATAATGTCTTTGATCGTAAAAGGTCTTTCTTCTGAGGCGTTACGGATAATAGTTGATGGATCTGACATGATGGTGAACCTACTTTCTTTAAAATTTTGCAAGAAGATTTGCGGAGCGGAGTATTGCTCTCTCCAATATCGTAAATTTGCCGCGATATTCCGCCCCTTAAACTGATGGTTTTTAATAAAACCAATAAGTCATTTATAATAGTAACGATGAACGTATTCTGTGTCAAACGGGTATCCATCAAGTTTCTTATCGAGAAATATAACATTTCAGTATACTCGTCCATCTAATCTTATAGAGGGCCCTCAAAAGGAGATGAATATCGTGCAAGAATTGGAGCATGAAGTCAAGAGAGCACAGCGAGGAGATCGTGAAGCGTTTATCCAGCTCTTCCGGAGGCTGGAACCCGAACTGTACGGCTTGGCGAAGTCCATTCTGAAACGCGATGAAGATTGTGCGGATGCTTTTCAGGAAACAACACTTAAAGCATATAAATCTTTATCTACATTACAAAAACCGAAGTATTTTAAAACTTGGGTGATTCGGATTCTAATTAATGAATGCAATCAGTTGCTTCGGAGCAGAGAACGAATCGTGGTCATGGCTGAAGTGCCGGAGCACACACGAGCATCCAACTATTACGAAGACAGCCACAAGTTTGATCTTCGTGAAGCGGTAGAAAAATTAGATGAATCGCTTCGAATCGTCATCCATTTATTTTATTTTCAAGATTTGCCTATTAAGGAAATCTCAAGTGTGCTAGATATTTCGGATGGAGCCGTAAGGGCACGTCTTCACAGAGCACGGGGAATACTGTCTGATCAAGTAAAACAAAATCGGAAGGGGAAGCTGGCCTATGAATCCTTTTGACTTGGATAAAGAACTTCGGGAGACCGGGAAGGAGCTACGGCTTGAGGTTCCGGACATCATTCGCCATCGTCAGGACGAAGTCTATGCTTCCTTGGCCGACCTTCCGATGCAAAGCAGAACCGATCATCAATACCACTCCAAAAAGATACGCAGATTTGTGGGAGCAACAGCGGCCGCAGCCATCATTGGGGTGATGAGCAGCGCGTTTGTATCCCCGATTATGGCGGAGTCATTAAAGAATATTCCACTTGTCGGCAGCATCTTTAAGCTTGCAAGTGACCTGGGACTTCAGACAGCGGAGGAACGCGGGCTGGTAGCAGACCCGAACGCCAGCGTTACCCATGAAGGGGTGACCATCCGAATACCTCAGGTTGTGTATGACGGATCCCGTTTGTCCCTGGCAGTTAAGCGGGAGGGCAATGGACTTATTGGTGGCATATCGGACTATGAGATCGTACAGGAAGGCGAAAATATCAAGCATTTATATCAAAGAGGTGCCATAACGAATATCGAGATGTTTGTAGACGGTACCTCACTTTATGACTATAGCGGAGGTAAAAGACCCGGTTTAATGGGGAACCCAACCTCGGATCCTAATGCGATGCTATACCAATTAACTGCCTTTTCCCATCTGGGCGAAGGGGCTCTAACCATGCCGGATCAATTCCTTTTAACAGCCAAAATCACGCTTGAAGGAATTGAAGAGCCATTTATCATCGATCTTCCTGTTCATAAAAGCACAGACCAGATCGTTGTACCATCTGAAGAGACAAGGGAGTGGGGCGGTCTTAAATTGACTCTCGAGCAGCTTAAACTCACTCCATTAACGACAGACCTTATCATTAATATTGAGCCAAGCAGCAAATCGGAAAAAATAGACCATAAAAATTTGTCGTACGAGGTATGGGATGATCGTGGGAGGGTGCTGGGATTGGTAGCTGGCATGGGTATCTACAACAAGGATGGACAATATCATACGGAAATGATGTTTGACCGATTTGAAGATGCACCAGATACCATTACGCTCAAGCCGTTCATGCCTGTATTTCAAGACCCATCGGCCAATTCCGGATTATTTGCAGTCGACAGCAATGGAGAAATTGTCAAGAAGTACCTTAAGGATCTGGAGATCACCATTCCGGTAGACCGCACAAGCCTAGAAAAGCTGTATGACAGTCACCAATAACTAACCATAAAAGGAAATACCCAAGGAGATCACTATGAAAAAAATATATAAAGTCATGTCTTCTGCGACACTAGCAGCCATGCTGCTAGGCGGTGCTGCCTGGGGTAACGCTGAATCGGCCACCGCAAAAACAACTGTGAAGAACACGGCATCGAGCAGTTCCGCACAAAAAGCATTCAACTCAGCCAGTGTGACCCAATCCGGCATTACGCTTGGATTATCAAAGGCGATATATGACGGCAACTATGTCAGCATTACTGTCAAACGGAGCGCCAAAGGACTTACCGGCGGGATTACCGATGGGAAATATGACAGTAAGACCAACGAGTATATTCAACCGAAGGGCGCCATCAGTAATTTAGATATCTTGATTGACGGTAAATCCACAAAAACGTTTGGTAATAGCATGGGAACAAGACCAAGCGTACAATGGAGAGCAGGCGCCAATTCGGACACTGCGCTCATTACCTTAACGGATGCCTCCCAGCTTGGAGGAAATATAGCAGCCTTCCCGGACAAATTCAAGGTCACGGCCAAAATCACCCTGGAGGGTGTAAGCAAGCCGTACAGTCTGGATATTCTGATCCAAAAAAGCGCAACCAAGCCAGTTGTCCTGAAGCCTAACTTAACCAAAAAATCAGGTAACCTAAGCATGATATTGAACAGAGTTAGCCTCACATCTTCTTCCACAAGACTGCAACTCATACTGAGGGGTCAAGATAAGAACTCGAACATTAATTATGATTTTGTCGATAACCAAGGCAACCAACTTAACATGATCTCCGGTAATGGTTCGGACGAGAACAACAAGAATGGTGATTTCTACTACGACTTTCTCCTTGATGGACTCGGCAAAAATGCAAAGTCATTTACAATTAAACCGTACAAAGCGGAGTACATGGATGATGATTCCGGTCGTTATAAAGTGGACAGTAATGGCGAGATCGTTAAAAATTACATGAAAAACTTTGAAATGACAGTTTCTGTGAAATAGAACATTTATGAGGAGGAATTAACAATGAAAACAATGTATAAAGTGATGAGTTCTGTGGCGTTGGCTAGTATGATTTTAGGCGGTGCAGCTTGGGGGACCGTTCAAGCCGCGAGCCAAACCGCGACTAAAGCCCAAGTATCCACGAGCAGCTCAACACAGAACGTATCCAAAACCATAGCCAGCGTTACCCAAGGTGGCATCACACTGGGAGTGTCTGAGGCGTTATATGACGGGAACTATGTCAGCATTGCGCTTCAACGAAGCGGTAAAAAACTTACCGGCAGTATTACCGGTGGGAAATGGGATGAAAAGACTAAAGAGTATGTCCAGGAGAAAGGCGCCATCAATAATATGGAAGTCTTCATCGACGGTAAATCCATTTACGAGTATGGTGGAGGAGAATTAGCCAAGAGACCGAGCTTAGGCACAAAACCGGGTGCAAATGCGGATTCAGCGTTTATGATTATCTCGGATGCTTCCCAGCTTGGCGGCAACCTCGAAGCTTTCCCGGACAAGTTTAAGGTCACGGCCAAAATCAGCCTGGAAGGTGTAGACAAACCATATACGCTGGAGATTCCGATCCAAAAAAGCGCGGGCAATCCGGTTGTTATGAAGCCTAACTTGACCAAAAAATCAGGTAACCTGAGCATGACGCTAAAACAAGTCCATGCAACGTCTACTTCTTCAAGACTTCAGCTCGTCCTGACAGGACAAGAAAAAAATTCAACGATCCTCCATGATTTTGTTGATGACAAAGGAAACAAGCTTGACCTGATTTCTGGAAAAGGTACCGACGAGAATAACACCAACGGCGATTACTATTACGACTTCATTCTTGATGCTCTGGATAAAGACGCGAAGTCGATTACAATCAAAACGTTCACACCTGAATTTAAGGAGCCAAATGCAACACACGGCGAATTCAAATTAGACAGCAATGGTGAGATTGTCAAAAACTATATTCAAGAACTCGAAATGACCGTTCCTGTGAAGTAATTCTATACTGAAACTTATTGCCTAAAAAAGAGGGTGCCCCGCAATCTATGAATCGCGGGGCACCCTTGGTTTCACGGCTCTGAAAGGACTCTAGCCTTCCAAAAAGCATGCTTTTAGGAACAAAAATAATCCGTGTCACAATCGACAGGTTCTTGATTGTTATATAGGTGTAAAACAAATCACACAATATGGAGGAACCATTATGAAAAAGGTTTACAAAGTACTCAGCTCAGTAGCGCTAGCAGGAATCATTGGTACCACTTCTATGGGATATTATCAAACACAGGCAAGTGCAGCCAGTGTCGGAACAACGGTTACTGCAACTGAAAAAGCTGCAACAACTGCACCTGCTGCGGCAGTCAAGAAAGCCGAGCAAACATTAAAGAAAATAACAGGGACTGCCTATAAACTTAACAAAGGTGAGTCCTTCGGCACGAAGGAATGGTCCTATTCCGTTAAAAATTCCCCTTTTAGCCAAGTTATCTTGGATGCAAAAGGAAAAATTAGTAGAGCTAGCATTAGCACTGACAATCTGACCTACCACATCAATGAGGACAAGCTCAGTCACACCTCCGAGTCAATCCAACTGGAAGCGGTAGACTCTTCTATACAACAAGCTGCGGAAGCTGTTTTCGACAAACTGGAGGGTGTGGAGCAAGGAGAGTTGGCCAATGTCTCTCTTATTAAAAAAGGGACTAAACAAGTGTATGAGTTCATGTTCGTAGACGGTGATTTCGGAACGTGGATAGGGATCGACAAAAACACTCTTGATGTACTGAGTGTGAACGCTAGAGCCCTGGCAGATGATCTGTATGGCAAGGATCAGGATGTTATTGATAAATATGAAGAAAGCATCAAAGCGCTCACCGAAAAGCAGCTGTTGGCAAAAGCAACAGAGCAGGCTGAAGCTTGGCTTGGTCTTAATCTGACCGGATACGAAGCAACGAAGGATGCTTTCCCATCTGACCGCGTTGTTTTTGAGAAAAAAGGAGCCCCTACTATTATAGGTAACTTCAATTCGGACGGTATGTTCTTCTTCATCGCCGTGCAGTACCTGTAATACTGAAATCCTTCAACAATTCTCTCAACAAAAAAAGCCTGAAGGGTTCCCTGGGACTGACCCCATAAGGTGAAACAAATTAAAACACTTTCAAGAGATTGCAACCATGTCATGAGATATGGAGACAACCTTGGAGGTGTTTTTGCTTTGGCAGCAAGAGTCAACAACCAGTTGAATTGAAGATGAAGCGGAAGATAGAGTTATATCAAATCATAATCACTTTTATAGGAAAATAATATAAAGTGATTTTTATTGACATAACTAAGAAAACTAAAATAACATTAGAATTATTTTCAACAAGAAGGAGGCAGCTATGAACTTTAAAGAACAATACGAAGAAATTGCAGATGTAGCACGAACCATATTCGATAATCCTGAGCTTGGCTACAAGGAATTTAAAACCAATAAAACGGTGTCGGATTTTCTGAAGAAGGTTAATCCGGATATCGAGCTGCAATCATTCAGCACAACCGGGCTTCGGACAACCCTCGGCAGCGGCAAGCCGCTGAACATCGCTTTTATTGCGGAGTTGGACGCCGTATATGCTCCAACTCATTGGCGATCAGACAAGGCGACGGGAGCGGCACACAATTGCGGTCATTATACGCAGGTGGCGATCGCCCTGGCTTTATACAAACATTATTTTGAATCTAAGGCGTACGAAGCTCTGGATTATAGAATAACGTTTATTTTCATTCCTGCTGAGGAGTATTTGGATCTCGCCTATAGGGACAAGCTGCTCGCCAGCGGTAAGATCTCCTATTACGGAGGGAAACCCGAAGCGATGAAACTCGGCGTGTTCGACGATATCGACATTGGGCTATGCGTACACGCCATGGGTGGAGAGTTTGCGGAACGGACGATAGAAATCAACTGCGACCTGGCTGGATTCCTATACAAGCATTATACGTTTACCGGAAAAGCAACCCATGCGGGTTTCGATCCCTTCTCCGCCAAAAATGCCTACAGCATGTCGACCCTGTTCAATGTGGCGTTAGGCCTGAGCAGGCAGCAAATGAAGGACAGTGAGAAGGTCCGCATGAATCCGATCGTTCTGGAGTCCGACATGTCGACAAACGTCATTCCTAATCGGATTACGGTTGGCAGCGATCTGCGTACTCAGTCGGTCGACTACATGAAGGAAGCGGCCTCCAAGATGGATGATGCGGCCAGGGGCAGCTCGCTGGCTCTTCAAGGCGAGGTCGAGATTAAGACGCAGATGGGATATTTGCCGTTCGTACAGGACCGGTATTTGTCCGAATTCGTCCTGGAGGCGTTCCAAGATAACGAGGAGATCTCTAAGGTTTGGAACAACAACGCCATCAGCGCAGCAGGAGACATTGGCGACCTAGCCTTCATGATGCCTTGTATTCAAATCGGATACAGCGGCTTTACAGGAACGATTCACGGCGACGATTTTAAAGATATCGATCCCGAGTTTATTTACGAAGTGTTTCCGAGATTCTTAACCCAGGTTCTGGAGCGAATGAGCGGACGTATCGACCGATCGAAGCTGTACCGCCGTACATTCGCTGAATACGAGCAGCTCCTTGCGTCGATTGTTGGCTCTAACTAAGAAACAGAAAAGAGGACATGGCATGAAGTTAAAACTACAGTATATATATTTGCTTGCATTCGTGCTCATTGTAATTGCGGTTGCCGAATTTATCGGCATTCAGTCGATCCAGGTTGGCTCCGTGAAAATAAGCCTGCTCCCGCTCGTATTCGCCATTGTGATCACGATGGTGCTCGGCTTGTCGATATTCCGGAAAGGTTTTATGAGGAAGATTTACAGCAAGGAGAATGTCGGTTTCTCCAGCAAGTATCTGATCTTCATTATGCTGCCACTTATGGCGAGATACGGTGCTGATGTCGCTCCCAAAATTGAAGAAATATTAAAAGTAGGCTGGGTGTTCATCATTCAGGAAATCGGTAACTTGGGTACGATACTGCTCGGACTTCCAATCGCCATTCTGCTCGGTCTGAGAAGGGAAGCTATCGGCGCTACGCTTGGACTCGGGAGGGAAGGGGAACTCGCCTACATATCCGAGAAATATACACTTGACTCCGACGAAGGCCGTGGGGTGCTGTCCCTCTATATTATAGGTACCCTATTCGGTACGCTGTTCTTCAGCATTCTTGCGCCTGTCATGCTTGCCGCTGGCTTCTCAATCGAAGCGCTCGCCATGTCCTCTGGCGTCGGCTCCGCCAGTATGATGACAGGCTCTTCTTCCGCGTTAGTTGCGCATTCTCCTGAGATGACGGAGACCATTAACAGCTACGCTGCTGCGAGCCAGCTGCTTACCAGCTTTCTCGGAACGTATACGATGGTATTTCTCGCGGTGCCGCTGCAGCGGTTTATGTACAAATTAATGGTCAGAGGTGAGAAGAAATGAGCACCGGTTTGAATAAATACGCTAAATACGCCCTCGTCCTGCTGCTTAGCGTTGGTCTTATTTTATTTACGGAGCAAATGAAGTTCATCAAAAACGGCGAAGGCCATATTACGTTAGGGACGATTGCCGGCTTGGCCGTGCTGTGGCTTTTTTCATTCATTGGCGTTTTGATCTCATTACTCATGAAAAAGACTCCGGTGAAATTCTTGCAGGACTTCCCGGTTCTCGGCTGGGTATCGATCGTGTCGCTTATCTGCTGCCTGATTTCGGATGTGTTCGTGGAAGCCATCGCCAACGTCAATTTCTTGTCCATTACGACCCCGATTTTGGCGTTTGCCGGCATTTCCGTTGCCGACAGGCTGGTTGATCTTCGCAAAACATCGTGGCGCGTCGCAATCGTTGCGGTTTTCGTGTTCACGGGAACGTACGTGGGAAGTGCACTGTTATCAGAGCTCGGCCTCTATTTATCTAATAAGTAAATGAATGCTATTTCTTTAGAAACCCGCCTGTC
Organism: Paenibacillus sp. FSL K6-1330; assembly: GCF_037976825.1. NCBI lineage: Bacteria > Bacillati > Bacillota > Bacilli > Caryophanales > Paenibacillaceae > Paenibacillus > Paenibacillus sp. FSL K6-1330. The sequence goes on along the minus strand of NZ_CP150269.1, from coordinate 5,673,589 downwards.
CTTGTTGACTGGCGGGTTTCTATTTGTTTTTATATCTTATTTATTCAATGCTGAAGTGCTGCAGACCAATGGGGAGATTATCCGTCTATACTTAATAGTTCTTGAAAAAAACTTATAAGTCACATTAAAATTAAAATATAACTATCACATTTCAATTGAGTTTTAAATTACAAGTTTTAAGGAGAGTTAACAATGTCTGATTCTAGGGAATATAAGATGATTTTTGGCTGGGAAGATGATAATGGCCTAGGCGAAACGTTGATTCAGCAAATATTGCGAGGCGAAAAAACAGCGACCTGCGCTCCAAAAGATGAATATTCTTCAGAGGAGCTAAATGAAACGTACGAATCCGTCAAGAAAACGTTGACAGTCTATGATAAAAAGGGGAATGCCCGATGTAAGGTTAAGGTGATAGAAGTTTTTGAAACCACTTTTGGGAACCCAGACTTAAGACTGGTACGAGGCGAAGGTAATGGAGAGAACGTTAAGCAATTTCAGGAAAATCATAAGTCTGATTGGCACGGCATTCATGAGTTGAACGACGATACGATACTTATAGTTGAATTGTTCGAGTTAGTCACTTGATTTTGAGGTATAGAAGAAACAAACGAATAACCATTTTGAGTTAATCATATATTTTTTTGGTTTTTTTATCATTTTAATGCAACTTTAACCTTGTTTAATCGTCTTATATGTATATTTAGACATAGGAGGAATACATCCATGTATATTATTCAAAAGAAAACCGCCTCTCGTCTCGTCGCAACAAGTATGGCAGTGGCTCTTCTCGCATCGCCAGTCTCTTCCATTCTGTCGGGTGGGCCCGAGCATGTCGCAGCCGCTGCGCCTGTTGTGGACAAGTCTACCTTGAACCTGAAACCGATTTGGACGAAGACGTTGGGAGAACCAAGTCGGCTCAACACCCAAGCAACATTAATTAAGAATAATTTATACTATACAGTGGGTAAGAAATATGTTGCCTTTGACGCGTTGGCAGGCAAAACCCGTTGGACGTATCCCGCCGCAGCCGTCTCACAGACCGTAACGGATGATAAGTCGGTATGGTTTACAGATGCGACAGGCCGGCTAATTAAGCTGAATGCCGCTACCGGTAAGCTGCAGTGGAAAGTTAAAACACAATCCCAGCCAGGAAAGAAAGAAAGCTACGTGAGCCTCAGCTTGCATGCAGCCGACGGGGTTATCTATGTTGGGGATGAATATGGGCTGACGGCTTACAACGCATCAAGCGGTAAGGTGAAGTGGAAATTGAAGGGCAGCAACTATGGGTACAATCTACTCCAAACGGGAAATATCCTTGTCGCATCCACCACCATCAATGGCGCCCTGACCACTAGTGGGTTACAAGGGATCGACGCCAAGACAGGCAAAGTAAAATGGACACTGACCGATGGAGACCATCGGGACATTCTCTTCTCGAATGGCAAGTCGTTCTACACGCGTGATGTAACCGAAGGCATCGATGCCGGATATGCAGCCAATATCGATGAAATTAATCTGAACAACGGAAAAATAATGGCTACCCATTCCTACATACCCGTGGATTTCGTGGAAGCTCAGAGTGCATCCGATGTCGTTTCAGATGGAAACTACTTCTATGTGATTGAAAAGTATGATGAGAATCAAAAGAAAGCCGTTGTTTCCCGCTTTCCGATGGATAGCCGATCCAAGTCCGAGCCGGACAAAACCTACGTGTTTGAATCGGGGGTGTCCGAATGGTCCCTCGGGGATAATGGCATCGCCTATATAAGGCTGGAGAATGGCAATCTGTTAACACTGGAGACGGACACTGGACGAACACTGGCCTCCGTTCATTACAAAGGCGTTCCATTGCCGACCCTCATTGGCCAAGACGTGCTTGTCGTTCAGCATGGCGGACACATCAGCGGTGTGAAGAAAGCAGCCGCTTCCCGGTAATGCGAATAGGCTCCATTTCATTTAATAATATCAAGCAAGCGCCGGTTTCTTCTCGATAGGTGAAGGGACCGGCGTTTGATCTATAACGTTTAGGAGCACTTTTTTAAGGAGGAACCATGTCGGAAGTAACCATCCTTATGGTGGACGATGAAATCGCGATCATTAAACTGATGGAAATCTATGTGAAAAATGAAGGCTTTACGCTTCTCTACGTTCATAGCGGCAAGAGGCTCTAGAAATTATTAGGGTTCAAAAGGTGGATCTGATCATTTTAGATGTCATGATGCCGCACAGGATTCTGAACTATATGACCGGTTTGAAAACGAAAGACCCAAAGTTTACATTAAGTGTAAATAATAAAAGAGACATTATGGGCTTTTGGATGCAAAAAGATCAACACTAAAAGCTGGTTTGAATCGTTGGTTCTTTACAAAACTAATTAGTCATATTACTATGATAAAGTGAAGTGGATCGCTGTCAACCAAAACGTTTCATTGCAGCACGGTCTGATAATAACATCACAATAAAACGAATGCGGAAGGAAAACCAAAAACGTGGAAGTAACTAATAACATCATATCTTTCGATTCCCTAACTAATTTTCGGGACATCGGAGGGCATCACACAATGGATGGAAAACGAATAAAAACCGGAATTCTATTTCGTTCCGATGAGTTATCACGTATGACCACACGTGATATCGAACTCGTGAATGAATTGCGTCTGAAGTTAATATGTGATTTGAGAACAGTAAGAGAACAAGAGTCTAAAAAGAGTCGAATGCTTAATCGGGGGATTGAGATTAAATCTCTATCCATTCAGGATAAGAGCCAGGAATTCACCCATTTTGAATTCATGAAACTTCTTGTTAGCAACTCTGAGAATTTGGACTTTGAACAAATGATGAAAGATATGTATCATCATATGGCTTTCAGTAGCAAGGATAAAATGAAGGAGATCTTTTGCCTGCTGTCCGATGCGGGGAATGTCCCCGCCTTGATCCATTGTACTGGAGGGAAGGACCGTACTGGTTTTGTCACGGCTATAATTCAATTATTTCTGGGGGTACATTATGAGTCCGTAATGATGGACTACTTGTATTCCAACGAACGAATGGGTCCTAAAATGAAAAAAATAGAGAAATTCATTCGATTAATGAGCCTGTACCGAATTCCACCAGAACGCATTAAGCCTATGTTGGAAGTGCGCCGTGACTATTTGGAAGAAGTACTAAACGAGATTATGAAACAGTATGGTAGTATTGAACAATATTTGTTAAAGGGATGTTGCATTCCTCTTAGCTGCCTCGAGTCCTTAAAGCAAAATCTACTTGATGGACTAGAGCATTAAATGTGTAATCAGCAGACCTAGGCGCTATAAACCTAGATGATGAAGGAGAAGGAACGAAAAAAATGAAATGGACAACACAGTTAAGCACGGAGCGTTTGACATTAAGGAAAATGGAATTAGCAGATGCAGCTATGCTATTTCAAATTTGGTCGAATCCGGAAGTGACCAAGTTTATGAATATCGATCATTTCACGGATCAAACTGAGGCAAGGGACATGATCGTATTGCTTAACAACCTGGCGGAGGAACATAAAGCCATTCGCTACTCGATCATTGAAACTGAATCCAATGATATTATTGGTTCATGTGGATTTAATTCCCTGGACTTAGATCATGCCAAAGCAGAAATCGGCTATGACCTCCATTTCGATTATTGGGGTAAAGGGTATGCTCCCGAGGCGATCTCTTGTTTAATTGATAACGCTTTTCATCATTTGAAGCTTCATAGATTAGAGGCAAAAGTCCAACCCGAAAACATTAATTCCGCCAAGGTCCTGAAAAAATTGAAGTTTACCCTTGAAGGAACATTACGAGAGTCCGAAAAATCGAAGGGACAATGGATCGATCTTGATCTGTATTCATTGTTGGTAAGCGATTGAAACCTTCCTATTTTCTAAAGAGACGTATAGCTATGATCATAATTAAGGAGATGAAATGAGATGACAAGCCAAGCTGTAATAAACGGAAAGTTCACGCCAGAGTTTGCGGCCTATACCAAGTTGACTTTGGTCAACCGTCTACAAAATGAATTGAATGGCAGCTCACAACCTCAATCTTCCCGTTCAATGACTTTTGAAGAGTTTATGACAGCGCTTGATAATCAACGCGTGATTAATCCAGGTTTTGCACGTCAGACGCCGTCTGATGAAGAAGAGTATAACCGCATTTATCAACAACAGAATGGTCAGAGTATGATCACTCGTCATCGGTATGAGGCGATTATGAGGGCTTATCAATTGGGTCTGGTTGACTTGAACGGTGTCCTGATCATGTAATAAAGCGTGTGGTTGAATATGATAAAACATAAACATCTGAAGATTCGAGAAAGAATCCCCTTGAAGTAGGCGCATTAAACGCTGCTTTAAGGGGATTCTTTTTATCCATCCTCAATCGATCGATGACCATGCTCATGTCTAATGACACAAAAGCACCTCATTTTGACGGATTATTTAACAGGTCAAAATTACCATCAATAACTCCAACCCACTGTGTAGATAACTAAATTGGGGAAAAAACAAAGGAGGTATTTACATGAAAAAAACAGCAATTTTTGCCTTGTCAACTTGTTTGTTCCTTTCAGCTTCGGCAATCACCGCATCTGCAGCACCAGTGGAAAGTCATCAGCACAAAATGCATGTTAAAGAACACCAAGCTAAAGAACACAAACTGCATGCGAAAGAACACAAAACGAAAGAACACAAAGCAAAAGAGCACAAAATGCGAGCTAAAAGCAAAGCACATAAAGTGCACACCAAGAGCATTAAGCCAAAAGCATTACCGAAAACAGGTTATGGTGGCGTGAGCGAGTAAGATCAAGATCGAAAAGAGGGAAATTTGGTTTTCCTCTTTTCTTTTAACGAAGGATGATACTAATGAATGATAAACGCAAATTAACACTCATAGTATTTATGACTCTTCCTGTTTTGTTATTATCAGGTTGTCATTATCATGCATCGCAGTCTTCTGAAAAAGCGCCTCCCCCCCTGCGTCAAACCGGGTCGCCTTACTCTAAAAAAATTTCCGAGGGGAAAGCAGAACCAAGTGTAACCGTAAAAAATTCAAAGCAGCAAGACGAAGAGAACATAATAAATGAAGATGAAGAATCTGTATTTATAAAACCAAACCAAGTGTGGGTTCCATCGGTTGGTATAAAGGCCCCTGTTGAACCAGTAGGACTGTTAGAGAATGGGCAGATGGATGCTCCCGTATCAAGCAAGGTAGCTGGCGTGTTTGTAGATGGCATTTTGCCTGGACAAAAGGGGAATGCTATTTTGGCAGGGCATGTTGACAATTATACAGGCCCCGCTGTTTTTTACCCACTTAAAAAGATAAAGCCTGGGGAACCTGTAGTGTTATCAGACAATGAGGGGAATTATCTCGTCTTCAAAGTCGTGGCGGTAGAATCTTACCCTACAGCTCAAGCACCTATCGAAAAAATATTCGGCGATACCGATATAGAGCAGTTAAATTTAATTACTTGTACAGGAAAGTACGATCGAATAAAGGGTGAGCATGAAAAGAGGCTAGTCGTTTATACGCGGTTGTTAAAATAACAATACTACGTAGAGAAAACGGGAGAAAAAAATGACGAAAACTGTTTATTTCAGTATATACACAACAATAGTGCTGCTTTTTGGAAGTTCACACATCACAAACACTAATCCTTCAGAGGATGAGATAAAAAAGTATTTAAACGAGTTATTCGCTGTTCGTTCAAATTTTTTAGTGAATAAAACATCGAATATGACGAGTTACTACGATCAAGCTTATAATTCAAGTCGTAATGCATATCGAGTAGAGGAAAAAAGAAAGACCTATCTAAATACATGGGGAAATTATAGAGGAATTCATTTTACGGATTCTCAAAGTAATATTCGTGTTACCCGAATTCAAATGGAAGGGGATACAGCGAAAGTATCGTTAGCTCATTCCCAAAAATTAAGCTACATATATGTAGATAAAATCTTGCCTACCCAATCTTTTGGTATTGGTACTTGGCATGCTATTACTTTGAAAAAAAAGAATGGAAATTGGATTGTGTTTAAAGAGTGGTATCTTGATCCTATAGAAGAAAACCCCAAACTAATTGGAGGGACTTCAGGAGGCACTGTGTATTTTCCTCTTCACAATGAAATTATAAGGGATGGGAAAAATTACAAAAGAAAGAAAGCCGTTGAATATGCCAATAAATATGCTGGTACTGCTTGGGGTGCAGGCAATAATGGGCGGTACAATCCAAAATATTTGAATTATAACGTTAAAGGTGGAGATTGCACGAATTTTGCCTCCCAGGTGGTTGGTGATCAGGCGGAGGGTGGAGGTCTCAAGATGAAGGGACCTTGGCGTTATCGCTATGCTGGAGGCGGGACCCGAACTTGGGTTCAGACGGATGCCTTTAAGAACTTTATTGTACACTCCGGTTATGGAAAAGTCATTGCAACCGGATATTTCTCCGAACTTATAAAACCAACAAGCAAACATCCGGATACCGCTTTTGCAAAACTGTTACCGGGTGATTTAATTGCTCATGTTGTAGACAATGACGTTGACCACTTTTCAGTAGTAACCGGATTTGATGCCAACGGTTATCCTCTGGTTAATTCGCATACTGCAGATCGTTACCGAGCGCCTTTTGATTTGGGCTGGGATAAACATACCAAATATATTTTGATTCACATCAACGACTAGCACATGTACTGGCATTCTAGATAAAAGTGTTGCACCATTCATATCGCCTTCTTCATGGTCATAGGATGATACGGACAAGTCTTATGCAGTGGAGGAAAATGATGAGCTCTTCTTTCATCAAACAAACGGTATTCCGAATATGTGCAATTTTGATGGTAAAAGCAATCGGCTTAATCGGCAGAGTCTCATTAACAAGACTTATTGGTGCGGAGGGGATTGGGCTTTTTCAGATTGCTTACTCCTATTTTGGGTTAGGATTAATGTTGCTAACCGGCGGATTACCAACTGCATTAGCCTTGTACACTGCGAAGCATCCCTCACAAGGCTGGATATGGTTCAAGATTTTTTCTATTTATTTAATCATTATAGGGGGATGCGCAACTACTCTTACTTTTTATTATTCAGATACGGTAGCAAGAATGCTTGGTAACGAGCAGCTTTATTATTTCATTCACTTTCTGGCCCCGGCCTTCTTTGCAGTTCCATTGTTAAGTCTACTTCGTGGTTATTTACAAGGCATCGAATTATACAATGTAATTGCTGTCTCCGAAATTATTGAACAAGCAGTTCGAGTGTTGTTCATGCTAGCTATCGTTTTTCTTTTCCTGCCTCAAGGTCCTGCAATTGCAACCGGTAACAGCATGTTGAGTACATCGCTTGGTGCGATTTCTGCTTTTTTAGTATTAATTTCATATTACCTATATGTGAATCGACAAGGTAATCAAGCCCCAATCCGTTATTCAGACATTAAATTTCAAAAGAGATTAAAGTGGTTTATACACAGTTCTTTCATTATATCCATTACCAGATTGCTGATTCCGCTTTCTGATGTTTTGGACGCTATTATAATCCCTAACAGACTTCAAACTGCGGGTTATTCATCTGCAGAAGCAACAGCAATATTTGGAGTTCTTACAGGTATGGCTGCACTTGTAGCCTATATGCCAACCCTGGTCACTGCTGCACTTTCACATACATTAACAATGAGAATGGTAGCAGATTGGCAGGCAAGAAACTATGAACGTTTTCATCTCCGTACCAGAATAGCACTGAAGGTATCCTGGATATGGGGCTGGATATCGAGTCTGTTTCTTTATGTCTATAATAAGGAAATTTCACTTATTTTATTTGGCACAATTGAGGCGGCAAGACCGATTCAATTTTTATTTATCGTTCCATTGCTTGTGGGTTTACGTGAAGTGAGCACAAGCATACTTTGGGTCCAAGAGTATAAAAAAGTACCGTTAATTGGTCTAATTAGTGGAATAAGTATTTCATTAATCGTTCATTACTTTCTTGTAGCAAAACCTGGGTTAAATTACAGGGGGGCAACAGTCGGTATTCTCACTTTGGAGTTCATTGCAGTATGCTGTAATTTACTTGCTATGATCCCTATGATGAAGAGGATAAAATGGAGTCGATTGATAATAGATGCGCTAGTCCTAATATTCATAATGTTTCTTGTTAATCATTATACTCATCATTCAGAATCTGAAATAATACAGATCGTTATCGGAATGATCATTTATATCGGCTGCAGTCTAATTTATGCGGTTATTCGTTTTAAGTCTGATACATAACTGGTATTTGCATGATTTCGAAGTTGAAATAGTCCAGTTTATCCGGCTCTTCACTTTCACATGGTTCTGATTGGATATGTGCAAAGAAACCCTGCGGTATTATTCTGCAGGGTTCTTTGCATAGAGCCCCCGTTATATTCGGTTAGAGGGTCTTTGTTTTCCGGTGTGTCTAAATAACAAATCGCCGTGTCAACTTTATAAAATTTCGAATAATTATGAATCATAACGTTGAAAAGGAGGGGCACTCATGGGTGAAGTTGGTTGCGAAAGAGCCTGCTTTTATTCATCCCCCACTTCCTTACAACCTCGTTGATTTTTTTTGCGTTTACCTAATTGCTTGGCTATGGTATAGCCGATAAGATATGCAGCAGAAGACGTGTTTCCATCGACTGTAAATGGAACTATGGACGCATCTGCAACGACCAAATCCTGAACTCCATGCACATTTCCTCTACGGTCAACGACTCCACCTTTCGATAAAGGAGCCATACGCAAAAAGCCTTGCTGATGGTGATTGTGATCGAAATTTTCCTTAATAAATTCTTCAAGCCTGTCATCATCATCAATCACATCGAATGTTGGGGATAGGAGCTGATACGAAGAATCGATCTTTTCCAACTCTAGGGCAATGTCTCTGATATACGTTCGATAAATTCTTTTTACAGCTTCCATGTCGTCTGGATTCGAGAGAAATCCTTCGTCTGCCAATACAATATTTAGCGGATCTTTGCTTTGTAAGCGGATATCCCCGTTGCTCTTTGGCCGCAAGTACAAAATCGCTATCGTCAATTCTTCTTCAGATCCGATGCCAATGAGTTGAACCGCCCGTTCATCCGGGTCGATACCAGATGGATCTGGCAAGAAAGCTCCTCCCGTATAAAGTGCATTTGGATCTAGGGAAGGGAGGGGACGATCTTCTGAATTGGTAGTAAATACAGCGGAATTTAGCGTATGGTTTTTTAACCTTTGTCCAACGTTTGGGTTATCGAAGATGACAGGGATTCCAGCCTTTTTCAATTTTTTAGCGGGTCCAATTCCAGACAACATTAACAACTGAGGGCTATTTATCCCTGCAGATATAATAACTTTTTTACGCGAATACGCACGGATGCATTTGCCATCCTTCAAATACTCAACGCCAACGGCACGTTTACCGGAGAAGAGAATACGTAGAGCCGTTGTCCGAAACATTACAGTTAATTTTCGGTTACTAACACCACGACCTGCTGGCGTCATAATATCCGATGACAGGAAGGCAGTGGAAGAGCTCTCCCTACGACCATCAGGTTGTTGATATAATTGCCAACGGGTGAACGGTCCCAGAGGAGTATCCGGATTATTATAGTCAAGAATGATGGGAAAACCTGATGCCCGTTCGATCGCAGATGTCAGCTTGTGTGCCATCGGTGTTGGAGTTTCAGGAGCTTGCCTAATGTTGATTCTTCCTCGATACCCCCGAGCTTCGAAATTTGTAGTATCACCGTTATAATTCTCCAAAGCTTTGAATCGTCGTGTGGCTTTATCAGGTGACCATAGAGGTCCGAGCAGTCGTTCCCACTTTTGGAGCACGGCAGCTGTCGGTCGTACATATTGCTCTCCGTTTATTGAAGAGCCACCGCCCGAGAGCCGCCCCGTCGTCCATTCGAATGCGCGTCCATCAAGTGCTTCTTGGGGACTGCCTTCTCCCTGCCAAAAGTAATTTGGAAAGAAATCTTCTTCAAGCTCAAGCGCAAAGGTTGAATCCTTGATCGGTTTGTCTTTGTCATGATTTCCACCGGATTCTAATACAAGCACGGAAGTTCGCATATCATCAGTGAGTGACTTTGCGATAACGGCTCCTGCCGGGCCTGTGCCTACCACAATGTAATCATAGGTTAATTTTTTCTTCATTAACGCACTCCTTCTGGAAATGAACTAATTCAGAATATTAATTTGTTCTGACAAATGTGACTAATACTGTATCGGTCCGATGGTGAAGGGCTAATCGTTAATCCAAATGGAGATCATCGTAGAAACTTTCGTCCCGATTTTATCATCAGTCAGATCTGACTTCTGTCCCGATATAAGATTTGAGTATTTCTTTAAGCGTTGTTACCGGACGTTCCAACAAATTCTCCAGATCGCCAGAAGTTGAAGCCGTATCGATTTTTCTTAAAAAGCTAAATATCCAATGTTGCACCTCGTAGGTGGGACATAGGGATATCGGTTTGCCCGTTAGCTCTGAAAGAGTGGAGACCAAATCGTTGAAACTCCAAGCGGCTGGCGCAACAAGCTCATAAGTCTTATTCCAATGGTCCTCACCGGGTATTACCCCCGCTATGGCGGCCGCCAGATCGTAGCGCGTAACAGCGTTGAATTTCCACGATCCTGGAGGGATGTGAAGAATCCCTGTTGACATGACTGTATTCAAATCCAGCGCTTCAATAAAGTCCATGTACAAACCACTGCGAAGAAAAGTATAAGGAATTCCGGTTGTGCGAATGGCATGCTCGGTAGCCAAATGCAAATGAGTCATTGAAATGTCACTATGTTCAGGAAAGGCGAAGCCGGTGTATAAAAAATGGCCAACGTTCGCTTTTTTTGCAGCTTCAACCACATGGGCATGCTGCCGCAAACGAACGGTATCATCGGGATGGGGGCTAGAAATGAACAACAGCCGCGAGGCGCCGGCGAATGCCTCCTTCAAGGAGGCAGGTTCGTCGTAATCGCAGAAACGGACAGCAACTCCCAGCTCCTTCAATGATTTTCCGGACTCCATATGGCGAACGCAAGCAACGATTTGATCGGGCTGAACACGGTGAAGAAGCTCTTTGATAATGAAACGGCCGAGCCGGCCATTGGCTCCTGTAATTACGGTAGACATCGAATGTCATCCTTTCCATATTGGGTTAAGTGCTTAACTAAATGGGCGTAAAAGACCGTTACGCTTCTTTTAATTTTTGGAGAAGGTCTAGGAGCTGCTTTAATTCATGATCATTCAGCACGTTCATTTTATCGGAAATCCGCTGCCTGTTCGCGGGCAGGTTTTGGATCAATAGACGCTGACCTTCACTTGTAATGGTGATGACCAACTTTCGACCGTCCTGGGGATGGTTATCCCGACGAATGAAGCCTTCATTTTCCAAGGGGGTAAGCAGCAGACTGATATTGGGTTTGGTTACACCGATTTTTTGTGCTAGCTTGGAGGGAAGCATGGTCCCTCCTTCTTTCATAAGTTCAACTAAAATCCGTATTCTGGCTCCGTTCAGCCCTTGCGCTTTCCAGTAGCTTTCGGATACGTCGACCAGTTTTGCCGTTGTTTCCACCAGTGTGAAGAAAGCAAGGGTAGGCAGCGGCAAATCCAGCACGTATTGTTGCAGGTCATTCAAAGTGATCACGCCTTCCATATAGTTAAGTGCTTAACTATATTCAATGTAATTCTAACTGGGGCAATTGTCAATCGACGAAATTCCCTAATCCGTTCGTTCCAGCTCTTAAAAGAAAAAGGGGAAATTTTCAGCTGAAGCAGCAGCCTATTTGATTCGGGATGCATCGGCACTCCAGTAACAATAAATGAAGTTGAGTATGCCATAAGATGGCCCTGTCGGAGACAAGAACATACACCCATACAAAGTTGCGTAACCCGCGGCTTTTTTATTTTTAATCGAAGTAGACAAGAATGACTGCCCAGATGGATGAATTGACACAAGAGAGAATAGTGTATATATTATATATATACACTATATACTTGATTAACAGCAGTGAGGTGAACGGCATAAAAATCATATTATCCAACGCATCGAGCGATCCGATTTACATACAGATTATGAACCAGATTAGACAGAGTATTCTGAGCGGAGAATTGAGCGCAGGTGACAGTCTCCCTTCTATAAGGCAACTTGCTAAGGATTTGCAGGTTAGTGTTATTACGACTAAGCGTGCCTATGAAGAATTGGAGAACGAAAAACTAATCGATTCGGTCGTAGGTAAGGGGTGTTTCGTATCAGGGGCGAATAAAGATTTCATCAGGGAGCAGCGCATGAAGCGATTAGAAGAGAAAATGATGAATATCATTCGAGAAAGCAAGGAATTAAACATGAGCCAACAAGATGTAATCGATCATCTGACTTTACTGTTCGAGGAGGAACAAACGCCATGAATGCAATCGAATTACGAAATTTAACAAAAACATACCCTCTTTTTAAAGTCGATCATGTTTCACTGGATGTGAAACAAGGCTACATTACCGGACTCATTGGTCCGAATGGTGTTGGTAAAAGCACCTTAATCAAGATGATGCTTGGCATGATCCGTCCCGATTCCGGCAGTGTAAAAATACTCGGCCTTGATATGCCTAAACATGAAGTCGAAATTAAACAGCGCATTGGCATCGTCACAGATGATTGCTTCTATTATGAGCATCTTACGATTCGTGATACGAAGAGAATGATTGCGCCTTTTTACAGCCATTGGGATGAAAAGAAGTTTAACCGCCACCTCGAACAATTCGAATTGTCTCCTAAGAAGAAGGTTGAAGATTTATCTAAGGGAATGAAGATCAAACTCTCCCTTGCCATTGCCTTATCCCATGAGGCTGAGCTCCTGGTCATGGATGAGCCGACTTCCGGACTCGATCCTGTGTTCAGAAGGGAAATGCTCGATCTACTGGCGGATATGATGCAGGACGAAAAAAATACGATTATCTTCTCGACACATATTACAGCGGATTTGGATCGCATTGCTGACTATATTACTTTCGTCAATGACGGAAAACTCGTATTCAATGAAGCAAAAGATGATGTGCTTGAGAGATACGCGATCGTGAAGGGCGACTTACAACTGATTGATTCGGATATTCGAAAGGAATTTATCGGGATTCGTGAGACGGCGCTTGGTTTTGAGGGCTTAGTAGATAATAGACGCAAGGCCGCGAAGCTGTTCGGCAATAATGCTATTTTAGAAAAACCATCCTTAGAAGACATCATGTATTTCACGGCCAAGGGAGGACGAGTTCATGCTTAATTTGCTTCGTAAAGACTTTATCGCTTTAAAAAGCTCACTTTGGACGATTCTTCTTTATCTCGCTGTATTCAGTTTCGCTTTTATACCCAAAAGTGAAATGTCCATTTATTTTGTAGGAATCTATACGGCTTTCGGCTCCATCATTCTAGCTACGATGATCGATATCAAAAACCATAATCATAAATTTCTGGTCACGCTGCCGATTAGTCGCAAACATATTGTGCAAGCCAAATACATAACAGCCATCATCTATACATTGTTTGGAGTCATTGCTTCTTACGGGATTCACCGACTCATTAAGCTTTCATTCCCACAGCTTGAAAAGCCAGACTATACGGTACTGTCCCTATTGGTTTCAGTAGGAATGCTGCTTGTTCTCATTTCTATCTATATGCCTCTTTTTTACGCACTTAGTAAAAAAGGAGCCGGAATTATCAATGCAGTATTCATGGTCTCCCTAATTATCCTGGCACAACCTGCAGCGGTGCTAATGAATATGGTGAGTGAGAAAGGTCTCATTAACGATCAAACATTACTTCTTATCCTAATCGGTATCGTAGTTGTATTCATCGCTTCCTATTTCTTAACGATAAGCCTCTTTACTAGAAAAGACCTATAGAATCTCCGCGGATTCATAATGATTTTTGCCGTTACTGGCGAGCCCAAATGATGTAATCATACACGCTCAAGGGAATTGTTAACTTCAGACGCAGTATGTTATATTTTGGGTAATTCAATATTTTGTTAACATTTCATCGAAGGATAGAATCTATTTCCCTGATATGTAAGACGGAGGTGACTGAATGGATTTGAACGATGACCCAAAAGAATCAGCTCTTGCTCCCGAAGAAGATCAAAGTGAAGAAAAGGAACGACGCTACATGTCGACCAGCAGCGGGCTTCTGGAATCGGCCGTCGACAAATTTGCCAGAGAAGGCGGCTTTGACGATTCACCGTTAAAGGGAAAGCCGATTAAGATCGAAGACGGGGATGTTCTAACCGGGATCATGAAGAATGCGAATTACCAGCCAGCATGGGTGGAGCTGAGAAAAGAAATCGCCGCCGACATCAAGCGGCTCTTGGACCGCCCGGAGTCAACTGCGATTCCGGAGACAGCGTTCGAGGCCATCAATCAAAAGATTATAAAGTACAACCGAATGGTTCCGAATCCACAACTGCAAAAAGGACTCCTATCCGAAGTTAATTTGCACGCAGCCTACGATAAATGGGAATAGCTACTTACTTCAAAAATGTGCTTTTTCCCCGTCACCGTATAGGGGACCAAGTGAAAAAACGGCGAAAGAGACCTCTGAAGCTATCCGCTTCAGGGTCTCTTTTGAATAGGATCATGTCTCAATGTGGAGGCCAAGGTCGACCCGATCACAGGAAGCAAAAGCTGTCAATACTCACTTCATCTCACCCCGCCAAGCATCCAGCTGCTTCTGCACTTCATGTCGTACGTCGTCCATGCCGGCTTGCTTCAGCTCCTCATTAAACTTGGGGAGGATTGTATCCACATCGACGGAGCCTGTCATGAGACTCGGATAATATTTATGCCAGACCATCTCGATGTTATCGGTTTGGGCGGTCAGCTGGGATAGATCGGGTGTAAAGCCGAGCACGTTGGACTTGACGACGCCTGCGTTGTATTTGCGAAATTGATCCCATTTGTCGAGGGGGTCCGGGTTATCGCCGCCCATGGTTTTCAGGATAAACCAATTCCCCTGCGTGTACTGTACTCCTGAATAGCGGCTTGCAGGCGCATCCGGAATCGGGTTGCCATCGCTGTCCTTGTCCGTAGTTAGAACGACTTGCCCTTGTTTATCCAGTGTATAGTGCACGCCTTCAATCCCATAGTTAAATAAGTTTCGTATTTCCGGGTCCGTATTGAGCAAATTCAGGAATTTAATACATTCCACCGGATGCTTCGTATTGGCGTTCACGGTCATGATGCCGCCCCGGACGGATTCCGTTGTGACGGTGCTTGGGGTTACGGGATTCGCTACAATCTTGTAGCCGCGATCCTTACTCCAAGTCGTCTCCGAGAGCGGACCGCCGCCTGAAGACTTCCAGAACACTTTGGCCCCTCGTTTAAGTCCTCCAGGCTCTCGCAGTGCGGCATCCTCATTAATGAAGCCTTCCTTGTAATAACGCCGCAACGTATCTAACACCTGCCGCGCTTCCTTGGTTTCGAAGATATTCACCACCTGAGCGCTCGGGTCCAGTGATTTGATCATCAAGGGCAATTTATGGTTCATAATATATTCGTATCCATGGAGAGCGAAGAAATTGTGGGAATCCCGATCCAATTCCATGGGGATGTATGTCGGCTCTTCCCGATGAATCATCCGAAGCAGCGGTTCAAGCGATTCCAGCGTATTGTACTTGGTAATATCGATATTATATTTACTCACGATGGAAGCGGGATACATCCACTGATCAAGCACGGCTAACTCTTTATTGGTCGGCACACCGTAAATGCTGCCATCGTTCATACGTACCCCTTGCCAAAAGGTGGGGTCAATGGCATCGTACATTTCCTTGCCAAGGCCGGCAAGATAGTCATCCAGCTTCAGCCAGGCGCCGCGCATAGCGGTGGTTGCATAATCGGGTGCAAAAGCAATATCAAATGGACTTCCGGCGGATATCAGCGTGTTCAGCCGATCTTCATACTCCTGCCAGCTTACCTTGACATAAGTGATCGTCACACCGATTTTACGAGCCATGATTTCATTGATTTTATCATTGACGAGCTGCAGATCCTTGTCAGGCTCTCCGATCGTATAATAGATCAGGTTTACCGTGTCCCCATCATATGTTTCGTCGTTGTATCCAGGCTGCCGGAAGCAGCCGGTTGTATAGGATGTGAGCAGCAATATGAGACTGATGATCATGAAGATGCGTTTGGGCCTTCTTGGGTGCTTAAACATCATCGGTATCCTCCTTTTTCGCCGCGTTTGTTGTTACCCTTTTCCCCGCAGTTCAGAAGGAGATTTTTCAAAAAAGCTGTGAAAGTGCGTATAGAAGTAGTTGAGATTGTTGTAGCCGACGGAAAATGCGATGCAGGAAATCTTCTCATCTGTCGATTGAATTCGCTCTTGTGCAAGAAGCATTCGGTAAGCCATGAGATATTCGGAAAACTTCATCGCGGTTTCTTTAAGAAACAATTGTCCAAGGTAGGTGCTGTTCATCTGGAAACGCTCCGCTACGGACTTCAAGGTTATATTCTGAGCATACTCTGTCCTGATCATCAGCAGAATACGGTTGACCAGCTTGGATAAGCTGTCATAGCTTACACCTAATACCGGGTCCGTGTTCAGGCTTTCGCCATTCCTGTTACCTATCGAACCGCCCAGATCCTCAACGATGATCTTCTCAATCACTTGCTGCAGCTTGGTGCGTTCTATAGGCTTGAGCAGATAGTCTTTGACGCCACAGCGAATGGCTTCCTGGGCATATGTAAATTCACTATAACCGCTCATAATGATATATTTCGTAGGAATTTGAAATTCGTTCAATCTGCGGATCGCTTCATATCCAAGCTCCTTGCCAATGCAAACATCGAATATGGCGACATCCGGCAGCAGGTCGACCATTTTGGACATGGCCTCCTCCGTGGATTCGCAGGTTTCGATCCGACCAAAACCGTATTGCTTCCAATCCAGGATTCGCTTCATTCCCTCCAAAATCTGAGGTTCGTCATCCACAATCATCAGTTTGTACATGTTCAATCACCTCTTTTGAAATCCGCACGGAAATGTTGACTCCAGATTCCTCATTATTCGCAATCTCGATCGAAAAGCCGTCCCCGTAGAAAAAGTGAAGGCGCGTATATACGTTGCGCAGCCCGATACTATTGGAAGATGGTTCATCATGGTTAGACATTGTGCTTCGAACGGTACGTAAACGCTCCGGAGGAATACCGCATCCGTTGTCCACGAATTCCAGTACATAACAGTCTTCGGCTTCAAAGCCATTAACGACATACAAATTAAACTCATGATTCGCGTTAAAGCCATGGATGAAAAAGTTCTCAGCCAAAGGCTGCATCCAGAATTTCACGGTAGGGATGAGGAGCAGTGCCGGCTCTACATTGACTTGATAATAAAAGCGCTCGGGATACTTAAACTCCATAATCTCCAAGTACTTCTGCAGCAATTCCAGCTCGCTTGCAATCGAAATGATATTTTCCTTTTTGACGATTTCGCGATAGAGCGTCCCCAGCGTTGCAATGGCGTCAGCGGTATCCCTGTCCTGATTGACAAGAGCAGTGGAGCGGATAACCTCTAACGTGTTGTATAAAAAATGAGGGTTGATTTGGTGTTGAAGCGCTTTCATTTCAGTTTCCTGCTGTTTGATCTTTAACAGATATTCATTCCGGATATGCTTATCCAACTGCTGAATCATATCGTCCAATTCCCGGGCAATCATGCCGTATTCATTCCGACGGTAACGGGCAGGGCGGTTAGGCGTGAAATTAGCCATTTTCACACGTCCAATCGATTGAATGATGCGGCGCAGGAAAAGGGCATCATCCCGCATATTGTATGCAATGAGCAGAAGCACACTAATCATGGCCGTCAATACGATCAGAAAGATGGTGATCAGCATCCCGGCATGCTGACGGATGAGCATGGATAAATCGATGATGCTCACGAATTTGAAATTAAACTTGGTGGATGGAAAGGAGACAAAAAAGATATGTTTCAAAACACCCCTAGAAATAATACCGTGACTGCGTCCATTCGCCGCTGCTAGCCGGGATAGTTCTTCTAGGTCCCGGTCCTGTCCGCTACCGATCTGATATATTTCACCGGAAGGGCTGACTGCAGCCGCATTACCCAATCGGAAGCTTTGAACGGATTTAAAGATTTGCTCACTGCTGACCAAGAAGCGCAGCTCACCGAATTCCTGGGGACCTGACGTGGGATCCGACAGTTTCTTGCGATATACGAATCCCTTCATCAGGGTGTCGCGAAAAGCTTCATCCGTATTCGGAAGCCCGAAGGTAAAGCTTGCAATTCCGTTATCATTAAAACGGACGACATTGCCATACTTGTCGGTATGCGTGCTTATCTGCGTGATTTCACCTTGCGCCCAGCTGTACAGATAGGTCTTAACATCCTCTGGAAAAGAAACAAGCGGCTGTGAGAATTGGCTGTTCTGCAGCCTGCTGGTTAAGTATCCCTCAGCACTGCTGCTTAAAAAGCTGCGAGCATCATCCATCAGACCTGTATTGGAGTAAATACGCTGCATGTAAGCCTCAATGCGGTCAGCATCATACTGCAGCTCATTCTCTACACGCGAGAAGGCATTAGCCGCCTCGATCCGGGAGTTGCCAACCCATTGATTCAGCAGCATGGCACAGGTCAGCGTACCAAGCGTGATTCCGATGGCGACGACGAAGATGACATAGGCAATAAACTTGTGACGATAAATTTTGATTTGCAAAAAAGAGCCCATATGACACCTCGATTGCAGCAGGTCGTTGAAACAAGTTGCTATATCTCAATTTAACACGATTAACGCCTAGCTTCATAGATCGTAAGGAAAAAGCACCCCTTAAGAGAGCCTCATTAAGGGATGCGCTTGAGTGTAATCTTACTTGAAGTAATTGTTGATTTGCTCTTGGGCAGCTTGCATAATCGTGTCCATGCCGGCTGATTTTAATTCAGCCGTAATCTTCGGCACCATTTTCTCCGGATCGGATGCGCCCGTGATCAGCTCATATTTGTATTTATCCCATACCGCTTGGCAATTCGCCACTTCGGTCTGAAGATCGGTGATGTCAAGCGCAAAGCCCAGGACGGTCGAAGAGGTCGCTGCATCGTTCAGCTTTTTAACCTGTTCCCATTGATCTTCGGGAGCGCCTTTGGTCACCGCCAAATTAAAGAATGTGCCTTGTGTGTAGGCAGCCAGCGGCCAAGTATCGGATGTACGCTCAATCACCTTTTCGCCATCGACATTGTTGTAGTCTACGCCTATCTCGCCGAATGCCAGCATATTGCGAAGTTTGGGATCCGTGTTCACTAATTCAAGATATTTCAAAGCTTCCTTCTGATATTTCGAATTTGCCGAAATCGCATTGAGCGAGCCTTGGATTGTACTGGTGGTATAGATAGGACCATAATGCTGAACCATATTATACTTTTCAACGGCGTCATTGATTTGCCAGCTGACCTCGGCTCCTGGGAATGCCTGGGCTGCAAAGAACGGTCTGCCTTTGTCGTTCTCCGTTTTCGTCGGAGCATCCGGGTTGATGATACCATCCTGATACCACTGGTGCAGGAGCTTCAGATTAGCCATGACATCCGGCTGCTCGAGAACAGAGACCACCGTGCGTGCTGCATCGTCCGCTTTCACGCCGATAGGAGGGAAGCCTAGCGTTAAATCGTCATATTCGTTAAAGAAACCGTTCAAGCCTTCGCCTTGCGTCATTGGCAGCGGATAGAAGCTTTTGCCTTCGCCAGCCTTCATGTCATGGAGAGGTTTATCCAGATCCTGCAGCGTTTTGATATTATTCATGTCGATGCCGTACTTTTGCACATACTTATCATCGAATACCCAGTACTGCGTTAGCGCTGAATCTTTGTACGTCGGAACGGAATAATATTTGCCGCCGATTTTTGTGCCTTCCCATACTTTTTCGGGAATCAGTTTGTACAAGTCGGGCGTTTCGCTCTGAACCAGATCCGTAATATCGGCAAATGCGCCCATAGCTACTTGCTTGCTGTATTTACCGCTGTTCGTGAACATGATGTCGAAGGGTTCGCCGGTATTCACGATGGTGTTCATTTTGGTATCCCATTCTCCCCAGCTGGCTACCTTGATGTCAACTTTCACGCCAATCTTCTCGGCCGTATAGGCATTCATGGCATCAACCGCTTTGCTGAAATTGTTCGGCACTTGGCCCCCGATGGTCCACCAGGTCAATGTCGGAATATCCTTGCTTGTTTCGTCCTTCGGTGTGTCTGTTGTCGCTTTAGATCCATCCGTCGCAGCTGGAGACTTCGAGCCGCCGCAGGCTGCTAAAACGGTCAACATGAGTGCCAGTACGCACAGTGTAGAGATGAACTTAAAAGCTCTCTTCATTCCAAATTCCCCCTCATTGAAGTTAAATCGCTTAAGAGTTGAACAGTGTGATCTATCATAAACCAAGGTTTTTTCTTGGCTTATTTCGTCTTTAGCCTTTCACGGCGCCGACCGTCAATCCGGAAATAAAATATTTCTGGAAGAAAGGGTAGGCAAATGCTACCGGCAGCACGATGAGAATGGCGACAGCCATACGGGCTGATTCCTTCGGCATCGTGGCAACGAGCATGGCGTAGCTGACGCCCATACTTGCTGCATTTTTCGCGAGTGCGTCTACATTACTCATTAAGCTGTTGAGCAGTGCTTGCAGGGAATACAGGTTCTGGTTGTCGATATACAGCATCGATTGGAACCAGTCATTCCAGTAAGCAAAGCAGAGAAACAGTCCGATGGTTGCGATGACCGGCAGCGAGATCGGCAGGATGATAGAGAAGAAGATTCGCAGCTGGCTGGCACCATCGATTTCAGCAGATTCGATCAGCCCATCGGGAATCGTGCTCTTGAAGAAGGTTTTACATATAATCACGTTGAACGATGAAACAGCCAGCGGTAGAATAAGTGCCCAGATGCTATCCTTAAGTCCTAATAAATTGGTATTAATGAAGTAGCTGGACACCAAGCCGCCGTTGAATACCATGGGGATGAATACCACCCAGGTCAGAAAGCCCCTGAGCTTGTAGTTTGGGCGAGACAGCACATAACCCATGGAGGCGGTAAGCAATACGCCGAGCACGGTACCGGCCACGGTAACGAGGGCGGATACCCCGAGCGCTCGCAGAATCATCGTTCCCTGCTTAACGATATAGACGTATGCCTCAGCCGACAGAGCGACCGGGAGCAGGTGATAACCGGTCTCACGGATGGACTCCTCACTGGAGAAGGAAATGGACAGAACAACAACTACGGGTATGACGCAGAGCAGAGCCAAGATGATAAATATCAAGTTGAAGAACAGATTGACGGCTTTGTTTGTACGGTTAAACTTCTCAAGGCCTGTCTCGTAAGTGGTTTTCGGTGTCATCGTCTTGCCTCCTTACATCATCGCGCTATCCGGATCGATTCTGCGAACAATCCAGTTAGCGATCAGAATCGTTGCGCATCCCAGAACAGACTGTACGAATGCGGCTGCGGATGCCATCCCTACGGTGGCGGTTTTCAGCTGCTTATACACCATGACATCGATGGTGGTTGCCACGTTGAACAGCGAATTGGAATCTCGCGTGACCTGATAGAACAAGCCGAAATCAGTGTAAAATATCCGCCCGACGGCCAGTATGAACATCATGACGATCACCAGCTTGAGCATGGGCAGTGTAATAAATCTCGTCTGCTGCCAAATCGAAGCGCCATCAATAACAGCTGCTTCATAATAGGTGCTGTCAATGCTCGTGATGGTTGCCAAATAAATGACCATACCATAGCCCAGCCCCTTCCAGACATTTAAGAGAATCAAGAACAATGGCCAATATTTCGGCTCCATATACCAGTTAATCGGATCGCTGCCCATATTGACGAGCATTTGATTGACAATTCCTTTATCGAAGCTTAAGAATGCCCAGCCTACCGCAGATACGACTACCCAGGATAGGAAATAGGGGAGGAACATCATCGTCTGGTAGACCTTGCTCGCTTTGCGGCTGTGGAGGAGTCCGATCATAATCGCGAATAGAACGGGCAGAACGATTCCTAGCACGATAAACACAATGTTGTAGCCAATGGTGTTGCGAATAATGATCCAAGCGTCATTCGATTTGAATAAAAATTCGAAGTTTTTGAGGCCGACCCATGGACTGTTAAACACATTGCTCAAGAAGCCGCCGCTAATCTTGAAATTTTTGAAGGCGATAATGATCCCGAACATCGGTAAGAAACTAAACAGGATGTACCAAATCGTGGTCGGCAGCGCCAAGAGGGTAAGTTCCGTATCCTGCTTGTGCCAGCGTATTCGTAAGCGCTTTCGTTTATCTTTTGATTCGGCTGTAGAGCTCATGTCTGTCACTCCTTACGGTGTTATCTCGCTTGTCGGTGCACTTGTTAGTTTCATTGTATAAGAGGAGGATTCGCTGCTTCCAGATAACAAACTTGATACTATAGTCAACAAACGTTAGATTCGATAGATTTTATGGGGTATAGGTTATAGGTGACGCTCCATGTACGAATCGTTCCTCCCGTTGCCCCCACATTTCTTGGAATGGTTTTGAGTAAGGACGAAATGTGGGGGCAAAGGCGAGCGCTGACGCTTGTCCGGAATCGATTCGTCCTCTCCGCTATGCCGTGCAGGTCGACCAACTTTATCTGCCAATGGATTTGGAGGAAGTATCCCAATTTGCTCAAGAAGGCGGCCAATGATCAAAACAGAAGCCATAACGGTGTGGAGTAACATCCTGAGCACCGCCATGGCTTTATTTGACACACTTTCTGTTTATGAGAGCCGTACGTCAAGCAACTAAATCTACTTATGGGACGGCCGCTTTATTATCCGCCTTTATCCTGCTGAAAGGATCTCGTCAATTTTAATCCAGCGCGATTCCTCTTCGGCCATGGAGAGTTTGATTTCCCGTCTAAACGTGTGGATCAGCACGACAATTCCTGTCAATTCCGTGTTCTCATATTCATCGAACAGCCTCACGGTAATCATGCGGTGTTCATGAAATGACTCGGCGAGCGCGCTCTCGATTAATTCCATTTCTTGCGGATCCAGCGTCGGCCGGTCTTTTCTGCCCTCTTCCAGTTGTCTGCGAATGATGGTTTCTTTATGTTCCGGCAGCATCATCCGACTGGATTCCCACAGTCCGTTACCCTCAAGCTTTTTTCGTGTTGTCATTTATAGTGTCCTCCTATCTTGGCTGATCGGTCCAGCGCTTGGCCTGCGTCTGTTTTGGATACGGCTCTAATCACAATCGAATTCCCGTATTTATTTTTTAGGGCATCGGTCACCCGTTCAAGTGCCATTGACCGCTCCCGTCCTGTATCAAACAATGACATTTGGTATTCCGTATCCGGGGAAAACTGTGACAAGCTAATACCGACCCGCCGAATCGGCAGGCCGTCCCAATACATTTCAAGCAGCCGGCATGCCCAGCGGTAAACCTGATTCGTAATATTCGATGGATCCTCCATCTTCATCTGTCGGCTAAATCCCGTAGGGCGGTCAAAGTCTGCTCCCATACAACCGACCGACACCACATGCCCCATAAAACCAAGACCGCGGCATCGCTGGCAAACCAACTCGGTTAGCTCAAGCAGCACGACCTTGATTTCTTCCAGCTTGGTATAATCCCGAGGGAGGGTCATCATGTGTCCAACCGATTTAGGGTCAACTTGGTGAGTGCCTGGTCTTACCGGGCTGTCATCGATTCCGTTGGCAATTCGCCAGTACATCTCGGCTGAGATATCGGAATTTTTACCGAATTTACGGCGCATCATCTGCTTCAATTTAGCAAGAGGCGTCTGAGCCACGCTGCCGATCGTGGGCAGCCCCATGACGTTAAAGTGGCGGGTCATCTTGCTGCCGGCCATAAACATACAGCTAACGGGCAATTTCCAAAGGGTATCCGCAAGCGAGTCCTTGGACAAAGTGTAAATGCCGGACGGATTTTTCTTGGCATAGTTGTCACAGGCGGTTTTAGCCAGGATTTTGGTTTCACCGATGCCGAAGCGGGCGTAAACACCCGTAGCATCCTGGATATGACGCTGAATGGTTTGGGCTAACTCATCGGGTGTGCCGAACAGATGCAGCGAACCGGTAACGTCTAGAAACTGCTCGTCGATACTGTAAGGCTCAACCAAATCGGTATAACTCTTGTATATCTCCGTGATTTGCATCGAAACGTCAATATACTTCTGCATCCTGGGTTTAATGACGACAAGATCCGGGCACTTTGACAGTGCTTCCCCTAATCTCTCTGCCGTCGTTATTCCTTTTTCTTTAGCAAGCGGACAAGCAGCCAGCACGATACCTGAACGTCTTTCCGGATCCCCTGCAACTACCAAAGGGCGGCCTGTATACTCGGGATGGTCAGCTTTCTCAACAGATGCATAAAAGGACTGGCAATCCCCTAACATGATGACTCGGCTAGATGATTTCACAACAGACTCCCCTTATCTGCAATTTGTAGCCCCAGGTAGGTGTACGATCTTTGCTCGATCTCCGCCTCAATTAGCCCCCATAGTATGGACAGCTTGTGATGATACCCTCTACAGATGAATTCAACCTCAATGCCCAGCTTTGTTTTTCGATCCTCGTAAACCTTAATGGCATATTCACGCATTTTTTTACGAGCCTGAGCTAAATCGGATAATGCGGCTGCCTGCAAATGGTCGATGATCGCATTCGTTAGCTCGGGGGTCTTTAAATCTGCTCTGCATAGGATCGAACGATCATGCTCTAACACATCAAGTAAAAGGGGTAATAAAATATAATCCTTCACCAGTTGGGTTTCATCTGGTTTCAACCCAATACTCAACATCATTAACCACCTCATTGACGGGAACGTTTGTTTGTATTATATGCGAACATTCGTTCTTTTATCAATGTAAATTATACCCTTATGATGACGGATCAGAAATTCACAAGTGATACCCCTCATGATCAGGGATTAAAGCCCCCACCTGGAACCTTTCAATCAACGGATTACTTTTATTAAGATTCACTTTCATTACAAAATCGGAAGGGAGCTCTTGGATGCAAAACGAAATATCCTCCTGTAAAAATTCCGGTTTTTCATTATCGTAAAATTTCTCGACCGCTTCTGACTTTCGAATCCGTTCAATGGTTTCCTCGGCAGATATACGGTTAGTGTCTTGGAGAATCTCCGATATATATTGTGCGCAGGCCAGATCATCATCCCCTGACGGATGCGAAGCAATTAAATTAATCATCATGTTGTCTTCTTTTAATAAGTTCCTCTTTATAAACTCTGCTGTTGTTCTTGCATTGGTGAACCCGGTAACGAATAGGTGCTCGGTACTCAATGCGTTTAGGGTTGCTGTAACCCCATTGGTTGTCTTCTGGATCAGAAATTTCTCCCGAAGATCCAAGTTGTGTAAACGTACAGGCGAATTGTCCAGTTCAAACCCCGGAATCGGCAGCCCCTGTATCTCTCCCGCTAATAAAAAGTCAGGATCGATTTTTTTTAGACGCAAGGCGTCGTCTAGAGTTCCTGCCAGAATGATACCTTGAACCCCATTGATAAAGGCATAGTGAGCTACGGTAAAAGCCCTTATAACATCAATTACAACATTGATGTGGGATGCTTCCAATGTATGATGATGTCCTTGGATAATCCGTATCGGCATGCAGCAAACCCCTTTCACCCGGCATACTTGGGCTATTTTAGTAACAGTATATTTGCCCAAATCCAAGGAGTGCTCAAATCCTCCAAGGATTCGGCAGCAATGAAGGAATATTAAATTCGGATGTGGTGATAATTAGGAAGCATGTACTAATAAATGGCCTACTATAAACGAACTTCAAGTCCGAGGAGCGATACCATGGAAAAGACCAAAAAGCGAAAACTGAATATTAGCTTTAATAGCGATATCGACCTGCAGACCGACTCCGCGGAGACAAAAGACAGCGAATCTTCCGGAAAATCAAAGTCTTCTAACAGCTCAAAGGGTCAATTGTGGGAATTTATCGCACTAGCGACGATCCCGATCGTACTCGTTTTCGGCAATTCCATGCTAGTCCCGGGGCTTCCAGAAATGCAAAGGGAGCTTGGTATCAGTAAATTTCAAAGCAGCTTGATCATCACAATTTTCTCCTTGGCAGCAGGCTTGTTTATTCCGATTATTGGTTATTTGTCCGATCGATATGGACGAAAAATTATTATTATACCCGCCTTGATCATATATGGAGCTGCCGGTATTCTGGCAGGATTCGGCGCCATTTGGAACTCATTTGCGGTGATTATCTCTGCGAGGGCGATTCAGGGGCTAGCGGCCGCCGGAACAGCACCGATTGCCATGGCGCTCGTTGGCGATTTATACGATGGCGGGACCGAAAGCAAGGCACTGGGCTTAATCGAAGCCTCCAATGGCGCAGGGAAGGTACTCAGCCCGATCATCGGCTCTCTGCTTATGCTGATCGTGTGGTATGCTTCCTTTTTCGCATTTCCCGTGTTCTGTGCGTTATCGTTGTTGGCCGTCATTTTTATGATCAAAGAATCGAAACAATCTTCAAAGCAAGAACTAGGGAAATACCTTGGGAAAATCAAAGGCATCTTCAAAGAAAAAGGCCGCTGGCTCATCACTGCTTTTTTTGCCGGATCACTGGGGTTGTTCATTTTGTTTGGCGTACTATTCTATTTATCCAACATTCTTGAAGACAAGCCGTACCACATCGACGGGGTCAAGAAGGGCTTGATATTGGCCATCCCATTACTCGGGATGGTGATCACCTCCTATACAACTGGAAGCTTGATCAAGAAAAAGGGCCTGCTGATCCGTTGGCTGATGAATATCGGGCTGATTGCCATGACCCTTTCTCTGGCGGCTACGCTTTTCTTTTTTAACAACATTTATGTGTTTATCGGGTTGCTAACAGTCAGCTGCATTGGAACCGGAATGCTTCTTCCTTGCTTAAATACAATGATCACCGGCGCTGTTGAGAAAAGTGAGCGGGGAATGATTACGTCCCTTTACAATAGCTTGCGATTTTTGGGGGTTGCAGCAGGGCCTCCCTTATTCGGGTGGATGATGGATAAATCGGATCATGTCGTTTTCATAACCGTGTCTTCACTATCTTTGGTTGCTTTAGGATTCGTGTTCTTTTTGATTAAGCCGCCTCGGCAGATCGGATGACCAGACAAATCGCTTATTGTAAAAGATGGGCACCTGTCAATGGGCATGAGCATATTATGCCAATGTCATTGGATTAAACGACTACATCAAAAAGAATTGAGGAGATCCTAAAATGAACAGTTCCCTGCGAACAGTTTGGCCCATGGAGATATGTGATCCGAGCGGGCTGCGCGAAAATCCCGAGCACGGCAAAAAAGACCACGACACCTACGGGGTCATGGAACGCGGGATGACGATGGTTATTGATAAAGGCTTGGGTAGAAACATGTTTTCAGATGTGATCGAGACAGCCTCGGATTACATCGATTGCGTCAAATTCGGTTTTGGGACGGCTCCGCTGTATAAAACGGAAATGCTGCTATATAAGATCAATCTAGCCAAACAACATGGAATCACGGTCATGCCCGGCGGAACCTTGCTTGAGACAGCCGTGCAGCAAGATGTCGTCCCCGCATTTTTTAATACCGTTTGCCGTCTTGGATTTAACGCTATAGAAGTATCCGACGGCACGATTGAGATGTCGCGAAAAAAACGAACGGAGCTCATCCGGGAAGGTAAACAACGCGGACTTCGGGTTTTTACGGAGTATGGTAAAAAGCAATCCGGTTCCCGCATCGAAGCCGAAATGCTCGCGTATACGATGGAAGCGGATTTAGACGTAGGTGCCGAGTATATCATCGTTGAAGCGCGCGAGTCAGGACTGGGTATCGGTATTTTCGATAAGCATGGCGAGTGCCAGGAAGAAATGATAAATACTATCATCGACTACGTGTCGGATGCAAGAAAGCTGATTTGGGAGGCACCTCTTAAGGAGCAGCAAGCGATGCTTCTCCGCAAATTGGGATCTAATGTGCATTTGGGGAATATCCAACCCACCGAAGTGCTTTCCCTTGAAACGATGCGCCGGGGACTTCGTCAAGATACGTTTGAACTCGGGGTGAGAGAGAAACATACGGATGGATTTTGTTACGTGATTTAAACATAGACCAAACCACAAGAGAATGATAATTACTAGAAGGCTGTCTATGGAGATCTCCAGAGTCAGCCTATACATATTTTCGTTAAAGAGACCGATCCCGGTAATCCCCTTCAGGGAACAAGCATACACTAAACAAGCAGGACTGGCTTGTTACTCTAATCTATGAAGGATGATTCCGCGTGAATTTACAGATCATGCCCGGGCGAAAGAGCCCCTTTTTCTTTCGTCGTATTTCCAAGAAACTCTTCTTCATTACCGCCGGCTCCATCATTCAAGGTTTTGCCATGGCAATGTTCTTGTTTCCTCACGCCATTCCTTCGGGGGGAGGAGCAGGGATCGCGGTTCTTCTGAACCATATGTTTGAGCTCCCAATGAGTCTCGGACTGTGGTTAGCCAATTTTATTTTCCTCGCCTTTACAGTCCCTTATCTTGACGGTGTCAGTGCCTTCGGGACCATATTTGTTATAACGGTGACGTCCGTTTCCGTTAATTTCTTCGAGGTGTTCTTAGAACCCCCGTTTGGCAACGTATGGATCGATCTTCTATTCGGCTCGGTTATTCTCGGAACAGGTGTCGCCATCCTCATAAAGCAGAGGGTATCGAACGGGGGAATCGGTTATGTTGCCTTAGCCATTTATAAGTATAAAAGAATCAACCCCGGTACCTCATTGTTCTGGATGAATGGAATCATATTCGCCTTCACTGCCTATGTGATCGATTGGAAAATTATTATCCTTGCAGTTGTATGCCAGTGGATATCGACCCGGATCATTAACTGGATTCATCAGTTTCCTCCTCCTAAGTCGATCTATGAACCTGCTTGGCGCAAAAAGTGATTCTGTGTACGGACATAAGAGTGATTGACAAATATAACAGAAATATGGAAATTTGGGTCGTGCGGCCTATATTAAATGAAAAACAATGTAAGTTATAGTTTGAATATGTCATAACATGTTTGAATATTCGACAAATTCATACTTCGTAGTACGATAATAGCAAACCCACTGAAAAGTGGCGACGCAAAGCTACAGGGGCTAATGTGGATCTACTTAAGACCGCGATGCCAGCCAGTTACCGAATACGACGGAAGCCTCCGTCTGTTTTGTTGTGGTTATCATAATGGATGGGGTTTTTTTATTTTTCGCTAGGAGCTGCCGAATGCAGACACGGCGATGAATAGGAGATCGATTCCATTATTAATCGCTTATTCTTACAAGGGAAGAAGGGAAAATAATGGGTCAAAGAACACTGGTAGAAGCAAACAATCATTTTCCTAATATCCTCAGTATGACTGAAATAAAAGAAAGGTTGATTGAACGGAAAGAAATTCTTTATTTGCTCCAAGAGGAAACAAGGAATATGAACGATTTGCTGTCTATACCCTATTTATTTGTTATAACAGATATGGATGGAACCGTCATCGATTATTGCGGAACAGGTTCGTTAAAAAGTTTTCTCGAGAGAAATAATATGAAAAGTGGGACCTCATTGGCAAGGGAAGACGCAGGAAATAATGCCATTTCATTATCCATGGAACAACAAACGCTTTCTGTCGTAGTTGGGGCCGAGCATAGTAATCGCTTGTTTTCAGAATTGGCGTGTGTTTGTACTCCCCTTCGAATAGAAAATGTGATCATAGGCTACCTTGGCCTTAGTTTTCATTATTTACACGAGGTTACATTTGCCATACCACTCATTGAACACTTGGCCAAGAATATTGAAGAAAAGTTACCTCAAAAGGATCCCATTCTGCAAAGGGAGCTGATCTATTCTCACTTTCACCAATATGAATTAACGAATCGAGAGAAAGAAATAGCATATGGGTGGCTGGAGAATAAAAATGTACCTGAAATTGCTGATATTTATGGTATTAGTCAAAGTACGGTTCGTACTTTTATTAAAAAGATATATGCAAAAACGAGAGTCAACCATAAAGGAGCATTTCTTAAAAAATTTACATAACCGTCATAAAAATTCTTAAGACAAAGATTACCCAATTCTGGGTATTTTTTTTATTTACGTCGAATTTTATAATGATAAGTAGCTGTAGCTTTAAGCTGATTCGCGTTATCGATAAGATGAGAGCTTCAATTCTTATGGTTTGAAAAAGTTTGTCCCAGGAACTGTGGCAACGGTCATCAATCACTTGTTACGACGGGGGTGGGTGAACAAGATGATTTCTATCGAGAGCGAGCTCGAACAAGTAGCGAAAAAACTCGAACTTCTACGAAGAGAACTTGAGCGAGTGGCCAGCAGTTTCGAATTGGTGCATCAAGATGTTGTCGCCATTTCACAGTCGTTGGACAAGCTGATTGTTCGTTACATGCAATTAAAAAACCAAGAAGAATATATCAAAAGAAAGTAGATCTTCTTCATAAGAAGATATCTACTTGGGCGGTGAAACAAACGGATTAAGATTTACTAAGGCAAGAAGCAAGAAAAGATGCCCTCCGAAATTTGGAGGTCATCTTTTTTTGCTCGTGGACTGTCCTCATGAATCCATTACCAACACCCGAAGGGAGGTGCGGCGGAGGATTCGTGAAGCCAACCAGCAGCCGCTGACGGCAATAGCAAGCGCGATCAGAGCCAGCCCAATGGCCAGCGGCCATTCCATGATGAGTGGCAGCTTGACAATACCGTAGGTAGAGAGCAGACCGCGCAGCACGGCTGGCAATGCGTAGACACCGCAAGCGATGCCAACAAGTGCACCAAGCGCAGCCAGTCCGGCAATGCCACTTGTCAAGGCACGACGGATATCGGTTGCTGTCAGGCCGAGCGAGGCATAGATGCCATATGTTTTCGTTTCCTTACGAATATGCAGACGGCAAGTCGTATAAACAATAAGACAAGTGACAGCCATGAACAGAAGAGCCAGCATACTCATCGGAATGAGCAAAACCGCCGCAGCTTCTTTGAATACGGAATCGAGCAGCACATCCTGCTTCAGCGCTTGGATGGAAGGGCCGTAACGCTCGTTCAGCTGCTGTACAAGCGCATCGCTATCGGTTTTGCTCTTAAGCTGAATAAACCCGGCGTCCGGATGCAACTGCTCCACAAGGTCCGAGGTGACCCTGGCGACGTTCGACAAATTGGAAATAGACTGAAAGGTGCCGGTGATCAGCAATTGCTGCGGTTTTCCTTCAATGTAGATCGTGAGTATGTCGCCGATATCTTTGTCCAACTTACGCGCAATATTGATTCCGATAGAAACTTCATTAGGCAGTGCAGGATTACGGCCCGCAAGCGAGGCAAATCCCATCTCGTCCATGCTGCCTTCCACGACCGTCAAAGGGAGGCTAAACGTCTGTTGATGATCGCTATCCCCTTCGACATCCGCGATGACGCCGGTGGCGGCCCCAGACCAGTTTAGACTGAGAACCCGAGGGTCGTTTTGGATATAGGCTTGCATTTTTCCCCGATCCATACCTTCCGCATGGATAACCATAATGGCGATATCCGCATCGTCATAACCCCACTGGGCCGACGTTTCACCAATGCGATAGACACTGGTTACTAGCACGGCGCCAAAGACGAGCACAGCCACCGTGATGCTCATTAGCAGAAAGATCAGTGCTGCGCTTTTTTTGTTGCCGCTCACATGCTTCCAGCCGATGACCGTGGGTACGGACCATCGGTCCAGTAGTCTTATGCGGGCACCATGCAGATGGGTACGACTATGCGAGGATTCCGACATGCCGTAACGGATCGCTTGAATGGGCTCAATATGGCGTGTCTTAGCAGCATAAACAAGGACGCATAGAAGGATGATGAGCAGCAGGCCGCAGCCGGTCCAGATCGCAACATCTACTGCTTGTACGGGAACAGGTGCTGTATCGGATTTGAGAAAAGACAGGGAATTCTGGATGATGACATCTGAAAGGAGACGACTTGCAATCAGTGCTGGGACCAAGGCGACAATCGCCATTAAACCGTATTGCAGCAAGTAGGTACCGATGATGCGTTCGGAAGTCATGCCGATCGATTTGAGAATGCCGATGGTGCGATAATTGGCAAGGATCGTGTCCGTGATCGTAAAGCCGATCGTAAGCAAAGCGACGAGGATCATGATCAGCCCGAGGAAACTCATGACAAAGCCGATCACCTTGTTCATGATAAAGTAAAAGGCCGACAATTCGGCAAACGAAACGCGTTCCTCCAAAAACGGCGATCCGAGCGCCTGCTCAAAGCGCTGCCAGTACTCCCCGCTTTGTTCGGGATACGCATAGCGAAGCGATAACATGTATTGCTCCGGAGTGGACAAGCTACCCATAGTTGACCGGTAGTCGGCATCGTTCATCCAGATGCGGGCAGTGGTCGAGAAAGGACCGCCATGGGATAAGTCGATGACAATGGCGCCAATCGTGAAATGTACTGGTGCAGTCCCTGAGGTGAACGTCAATTCATCACCGATGTGCATGTTGTATTTGTAGGCAAGCGAGGTGGGTATCCAGATCTCGCCGGCTTCCGGAACGGTCAGATGCTCAGGGCCTGTACCGGGAAGAGGATTGTTGACCCCATGCGGCATCGGAGGCGTATTGATCATATACAGATAAAGATTGGGCAATTCTTTTCCGTTATAGACCAGTCCCGTCCATGGCTTATAAGGGACTAAGCTGGATGCGGTTACTCCGTCTTGGCTTGACCACCAATCGGCTACCATTTGTTTGTCATGCAACCCGCGGGTCATATTGATGACTTCATGGGCACCCTGAGCAGCCGTATGGCGATCGTTGAATACATTTTCCGTATTCATCAAGACCGTAAATGCGGTGCTGACTAGTAGGGCAGATAGGGCAATAAGCAATGCGATCAGCGTGTTTTGCATTTTTCTTTTGCGCAGGTTGCCCCAGCAGAGTGTTAATATGGCTCGCATCCCAGACTACCTCCTCCCGGTGACATAAGCAAAGATCATCGCTTCCCGCTCGGAGGCTTGCTCTGGACTGTAGGGTCCCATATCCAGCGTGCCCCCGATCTTGCCATCTCGAATATAGATGAGGCGATTGCCGCGGCAGGCTGCCTTCATGTCGTGGGTGACCATGACAATCGATTGACCTTCCGCGTGCATCTGGCTCAATATATCAAGCACCGTAACGCCTTGCTCGTAGTTCAGGCTGCCGGTAGGCTCATCGGCGAAGATGATGTCCGGGTTATTGATGAGCGCCCTGGCGATTGCCGCCCGCTGCTGCTGTCCTCCGGATACTTGGGAAGGCAGCCGGTTGCTCTGTTTATCGAGGGACAGATTGACCATTAAGTCATGTGCCCGTTGTCGTACTTGCTCCTTGTCCTGATTAGCGATATATCCAGGGAGGGCAATGTTATCAAATAGCGACAGATCCGGTACAAGGTTGCTGTTTTGATAGATAAAGCCGATCTGATTCACCCGAAAGCGTGCAAGCTCCTTGGCTGAAAATTGATCAAGGCGCTGTCCCTGCAGACAGACTTCTCCGGCTGTCACATCATCAAGTCCGCTGAGCAAGTACAGCAAGGTGGACTTACCCGACCCCGAATCGCCCATGATGACGGTAAAGTCTCCTTCATAAATGGACAGATCGACATTGCGGATGGCATGGTATTGCTCCTTGCCGGTGGTGTATGTTTTGCATAAATTACTAGCTTGCAGCATGACGGTGTTGCTTGAAGGCATATTGTGATCTCCTCTCTTTATCTCCCACTGCCATCAAAGTATAGAAGACAAATCTTGCGCATTTGTTATCAAATTATAAATAAAGTATGACAGGAGTCAGCTAAAGGGGCAGAATTAAGCAGAAGGTCGTTCCCTGCTGCTGTTGACTGTGAAAAGAGATCGTACCGCCATGCGCTTCCATAATATATTTGCAAATCGACAAACCCAGTCCGACCCCGTGGCGCTCGGCCAGTTGGCCGGCAGTTCGTTGTAAAACGTTACCCTGGTAGTACCGTTCAAAAATAAAAGGCATATCACGCGGGGAAATCCCGCTGCCTGTATCGGAGACGATGATCTGCAGGCAGGATGTTTCCGAGTGTTCTTCAACAGCGAGGCGAATTGTATCCCCGGTTTTGGTATGCTTCAGTGCGTTCGTGACGAGATTGGCAATGACCTGCTCGATCCGTACAGCATCAATTCGGACAAGCACGTTAGGAATCACAGCAGGCTCTTCGCAGCGTACGCCCATTGTTCGGATATAATGGCCCATCACGTTGAAGATAGGCTCCAGCGTTGGAGCGCTGTACTGCTCAATCGGATGTACGGCAATCTGTTCCAGATCACGCAGTGCGTGCAGCAGCAAATCGTCTACGAGCACGGCCATCTTACTCGTATTTGCGTGCACAACTTCAAGATAAGTCATCACACTTGGCAGATCAGGGCAAATCCCTTCGCGAATTGCTTCAATATACGCTTTGATTGTCGCCAGCGGAGTTTTCAAGTCATGAGACAGATTGGATATGAGTTCTTTATGCGACTGGCTGTGTGCAGCTTGCTGGATATGTAAATTACGAATCTCTTCACGCATGAGATCAAATACGGCATAGAGTTCCCCGACCTCATTATTGCTTGTCCATTCGGCACGCTGCTCATAGTCACCTCTCAATATAGCTTCCGCATAAGGCTTGAGTCCGGCAACAGGCTGCACCAGGTCATGCTGCACCCGGCGTCCGATGGAGAAGAATAAATAAAGCAGCGTCAAAAGTGCCAGAGAAAGCATGATCCATGGTACATAAATAAAGGAGTCGGAGGAGGGCATTACTGCGGCCAAGGCAGATGCCGGGACCGCAAATTGAGCGTAACCTACAAAGGCTTTGGTGCCCGCATCCCGCAGCGGAAAAGCGAGATGATAGTGGGGCGGTTCGCTGTCAGAAATTCGCAGCGTATAGTCTAGTTCAAAGCGCGGATTGATTGGGCGCTTCGATGAATTTTCGCTATCATAGATCAACGTTCCATCAGGAAGCACAACCTTGAGGCCGCCCCGCGTCTCCTGACTCCAGACGGTTAATTGCCGCCGGATCGGAGCGTCGGTGAGCAGTAATTCCGCATGCTCATTTTCCAAGGTATGGACGATCGGATTCGTCAGTACGCGAATTTGCTTCACAATAGTTGACGGAGCCAGCTGGTTTGAAGGTCCAATAAGAGTAAGCCAAACGACAGATAGTATCACTGTAATGATGGATAGACCAGCTGCCCAGAGTCGTCTAGCATACCAAGTTTTCCAGTCCATAGAGGCTACTCCGTTTCATCGGGGTTGAATTTATATCCGACGCCCCACACGGTTTTAATATAGGAGGACTTGATTTCGGTTCGTTCCAATTTCTCACGGAGCCGCCGAATGTAGACCGTGATCGTATTATCCTCGACATAAGCCGAATACCCCCACACATGATCCAGCAGCTGCGATTTGGTAAACACTTGATTAGGGTTGGAGGCCAAAAAGTATAGCAAATCAAATTCTTTGGCGGATAAAGAAATTTCCAGCTGTCCGGCCATGACCTTGCGGGCATTTTTATCAATCGACAGGGCGCCGAATTGCAAGCGCTGCTGTGGGGATACCGGGAGTTTCGGATCTGCCATTCTGCGCAAATGTGCCTGGACGCGAGCGACCAGTTCACTGAGCGAGAAGGGCTTGGTCATGTAATCATCGGCGCCAAAACCCAGGGCAAGCACTTTGTCCGTGTCGCTGCTGCGGGCGCTCAAAATTAGAATGGGCGCAGCCGTCAATGTACGGAGCTTGCGGCACACTTCAATCCCGTCAGCGTCAGGCAACGTCAGATCGAGAATGATAAAATCTGGCTGCCGTTGGCGGACCGCCTGCAATCCGTCGCCGGCATTTTCCGTGATGAACGCGCTGAATCCCTGAACACGCAAATAGTCATTCACAATGCGCGAGATATCCTGTTCATCTTCAATGATCAGTACTGTTTTAGGAGAATTCATTAAAAAGTCGCCCCTGTTCCGTATGCTTTAAATGGTGAGTCCATTATAGCATGGGCCGAGGAAAACAAGGGCAATATTACCAGTTAGGGTGGTGAATGGTGACGGAATATGCGGAGAAACGGACGGAATTGAAAGAAGAGGGGGATTATGAGGCTTTGGAGTATGAGGCTTAGCGGAAATTGCCTCGCCGACTCTTCCACAACAAAGCTGCACAATCGAAATGCGGTTACCTGACCTGTCGAGAACTCAGCCAGAGGATGATTTTATTGGCATCTTAGGTGAAAAACAACAGCTATCGGGCTATTCCCGATAGCTGTTGTTCATCGTTTCGGATCAGCCCGCGGCTTTCATTATTTTGTCCATGTGCCGATCTTATAAGCTCCGTCCGAAAGGCGTTCCGTATTAGCAAAATCAACCCCGGGTTGGTTCGTGGACGGATTAAGAATCGCTATAGCCAGCTCATAGGTACCGTTTGGCAGCGTGTTTGTGGAGATAGAGCCTGAGACTGTATGCAAACCAGTCCTCCAGGTTCTTAAGTCCGCCGATGTGGATTGACGTGCCACGACATGGCCTCCGCTGCGCAGCTGCACTTCAACAGGCCAATTGAACGGGAAGTGTTGAACTCCCTTATTTTCCACAGCGACGGATACATTTAACGCACTTCCGCTATTTTCTTGTGGATATGCAACTTTCTTCAATACAAAGTGATAGCCCATTCGTTTCTTCAGCGTATCCATATTGCCCTGCAACGGATTGCCTAGCGCCAAGGAAGCTGGAGAATTCGGTCCAAGCCAGCTCGGTTTGCTAAGCTCGGTCTGCCGCAGCGTCTCATTAAAGCCGCTGCCTGTCGTGAGCGCAGCATTCATACCATAGGCACCTCCGTAAAATTCGCCGCCAGAGACGCGAGTGTCCCAGAAGTTGGCATGGTTTGGCTGCTGCTGGCCGATATCATCCCAATAACCGTTCTGTGTGCCAGTATACCATCCCCATTCGGAATCGAAGCTCGGCTGATCTCCGAACACGTCATTATACATTCCTAGAATCAGACCCTTGTTATTATTCTTGGCCAATTCCACGCTCCGTCTGATCAATAGCTGCGTATGATGCTCCTGATCGGCAAAAGCATCAATATAGTGCTGAATGTATTGGTTGGATATTGGGTTCGGAGGAAACGCGCCTGTATAGTTGCTTTCCCCGTTCGGTCCGATGTAAGGCCAGGTGTGGAATTCCGCCCAATGGCCCAGCGAACCGATTTGCACAAAAGCAATCGGGCTATCGGCCGTGTTGTAATGCTCCGCAATCGCCTCAATGGCAAGCTTGTGTCTGGCGATCAAATACTCGGAACTGTAATTCGGGGAGAAGCCCGTGTTGTTGCCGGCTCCCATACCACCGGTTTCATCTTGGTAGGCTTTACCTGGAGATTGTCCCAAACTGGCCATGTCGTTGTACAGCCAGTCGGGAATATCCCGGTGAGGCACGCCGGAAGGACTGTCCAGAATAAAGCGCAGCACCACCTTGACTCCGCGGCTCTGCCAATCGTCGAAATGATTGGATGCTTCAATTGCACTGAAATCATAGTTGCCTTTTGTTGGCTCTAACTCCTTCCAGGTGACACCGGCATACACGAGACGGTGGTCCTGCGGGTAATTGGTTGATTTCGCTGAAGGAGCCCAACCCTTAAACGGGTTATTGAGCGGATCATTCAGCTCGGCTGGGTAGAATTCGATCATGTTTCCTCCCGGATTTTGTGCTTGTAAGGTATAAATGGGAAGCGGCTGGTTCTGCGCTGGCAGGCGATGGATATCCGAATTGTTGTCCAGATAACCAATGCTCACGCTGCTGCCTACAGCTAGTCCAAGTGTAGCGAGAGGGAGTGCAACTTCGATCACAGATGAGGAACGCACGTATTGAGAAGAAGGGAGGGAGGAAGACCAATCCCAATTCCAGCTGCTGCCATTTCCAGCGTAGCGGTAAAGCGATTGATTTTCGAGGAGCCATTCAATTCCGGTCGCCCCCCATCCGTAGGCTTGATACCCGGTCGAAGCATTCTTGTCCGTATTCAGCCAGAAGCTTCCCATGGTAGTGCTAAGGCTTGAGCCTTCCACAAGCAGATAAAGATTCTTGTCATCGTGGGAAGCCTTTAAGACACCAGCGGTTCCCGAATTCGTGGCAAGCGCCGGAATCCCTTCCCAGTCACTCGGATCACCATCCACAACGATAGAAGCCGCTTCAGCAGTCGAAATAAAGAGGGGATAAGGGAGCAAGGTAAGGAGAACAGCCGTCATAATAAAAATAGCGAACGTCATTTTCATGTTAATACCCCATGCTTTCATGTCAAAACCTCCTCACAGAATGATTGGTATCATAGAGTAGCAAGTCCAAACGTCTTTGTAACAATGGATTCACTCTACCGAATCTGAACCTCTCACCTCCTTTCCTATGTAATTTCCTTACTTCCAACATCCACCATGAAAAAAAGAGCACCGTGTCAGGTGCCTTCATGTGTAATGCGTTGATGAATATATTCATTTCAACTTCATAGTCCCTTTAAGTGGAACTGCGTACGACCAAACGGGTAGGCAAAATCACCTTCTTGGGCAGTAGTTGATTTCCGTTCATTCTGTCAATCAGGTTGTCGACGGCAACCATACCGATTTCTTTTGTCGGTACATCGATCGTTGATAGAGGCGGATTGGAATACTTGGACACCTCGATATTGGATAGACCCATGACAGCCACTTCAGTAGGAACGGCAATGCCGTTGTTATACAAGCCGTTGAGGGCAGCCATGGCCATTAGATCGCTGCCTGCAAAGAAGGCGGTCGGGCAATTTTTGGTCTTACATAAATGATTTATTTGTTCAATGCAGACCGCTTCATCCCACATGCAATCAATAACCCAATCGGGATTCACCGACATTCCGGCAGCATGCATGGTGGCGTAGTAGCCTCGGTAACGGCGGCTGTCTTTCAGGTTATTCGTTAATCCGCTTCCCCCGATGTAACCAATCTGGGTGTGGCCTTTTTCAATGAGGTGGTTGACGGCCATCGAAGCAACATTGTAATGATCATAGCCGACATTATCGATATCCCCGCGCTCGGTATCAATCCCCACGATATAAGGAACCTGCTTGCGTATATACTCATAGGTTTCACTGTTCAACGATTCCATAAGAATCAGACCGGTAATCGGTTCGCTGAATGTATTGAATAAGATCTTGCTATCATCCAGCTCGATTCCAGTCCGGATGAAGGAAATGTTATATCCCGCACTCAGCAATCGCTCTTCCACACCGGATAAGATCGACATGAAATAAGGATCGTTGTATTTATCTTTTGTTACGCTTAGTACACAACCGATTTTGATATGCGACTTGCTCTCGGAATGATCCTTGGTTGAAACTTTTCGCTTGGGACTTGAAGTGATTTTATAGTTCAGCTGCGTAACCGCCTGCCAAACTCGTTCCCGGGTTTCGTCCGTAATTTTATATTTCGTATCATTGTTTAACACTCTGGATACGGTGGCAGTAGATACATTTGCTAATTTAGCAACATCCCGAATGGTACTCATAAATAAACACATTCTCCTTTTTAGTTACGAATAGTCACCATTTAGAGTTTATAGGAATGTCACATGGTAAACAATGATGGACCTGTTGGTTGTTTTGTTGCGTTAGTTTGTTGCGTTATTCCGTTACGTTCTAAGTTTACAGTCATTCATGATTAAAATCAATCATAACATGTTCCTGTCGTGCAATGTTACTAGAATTTTTTTAAAAATCTAAAATTATTATTGCAAGGATATGCATGGATGATATAACATGAAGTCACGAAATGTTACAAAGTTTTACGCTGTTTGTTACGTAACATTTACGTAACAAACAGCGGCGTTTGAGCAGGCGGCGGGGGGCTGATTAAAAGATGAACAAAGCTGTAACGGTTTACCCCAAGATTTTAGAAGACATCCTAAACAACCCGGGCATTGGTTTTATAGCAGCACCGGGGTTAATGGGGGACCCGGATCGGATCTGCAACAACCGAGGGGAAGAGCAGAAGAAATATAAGTTCACGGAAGACAGCAGGACGTACAATCATCCCGACAGTAAAGTGTATTTCTGCAGCGCGCGCTGGCGGGACTTGGAAGTTCGTCAAGGGGAGTATAGGTGGGAAGTTCTTGAGGAGAGGCTGGACTACGCCAAATCGCTAGGCTGTACGGCCGTGGTTCGCTGTTCCCCATACGCGTTAAGCGAAGAAGATGATATACCAGCTTGGTATCGTGCGGAACATCCGGAGGAGCCCGACTTTCCGTTCTGGAGGGTAGACCCTGAGACCACACCCTATGTGTTGTATTGGTCTGACTTTATCAAGGCGTTTGCCGCACGGTTTGACGGACACCCAGTCATAAGCTCGATTGATTTGACGATTGTAGGGGCCTGGGGAGAAGGCGGCGGAACGGAGTTTTTAAAGCCGGAGGCCATTAAGCGCATTACAGATGCTTACTTGGATGGGTTTAAAATAACCCCTCTCCAAGCTCTGCTGCATGATCCCCTGTCGATCAGCATCATGAAGGAGCGCAAAGCCAAAGTGGGCTTTCGCGTCGATTGCTTGGGTGATATGGGCGGTTTTCATGGAAAACAGTGGTCTCATATGACGGATTTCTATCCCCAGAATATTCAGAATTTCAACATGGGAGATGCCTGGGAGAAGGCTCCGATTCTATTTGAAGCATGCTGGCACATGAATGATTGGTATCTTCAGGGCTGGGACATGGATTATATCATTCAAGAAACGCTGAAGTGGCACATTTCTTCCTTTAACAACAAAGGAACGGTAGTCCCCGAACCATGGAAAGAGAAGGTCAAGGCTTGGCTGAACAAGATGGGATACCGCTTTGAATTGAGGAAGTTCACGTACGATTCGATGGTGAATGCGGGAGGTCAGCTAACAATCAGTGCGTTGTGGGCTAATGTAGGAGTGGCCCCGATCTATAATCACTATCCGCTGGTCGTGAGGCTTACCGGCCATGATCAAACCTATACACTGCGCAGCAGAGAGGACATTAGGGAGTGGCTGCCGGACGAAGATATTGCTTGGGAAGAGAGTTTCCATTTACCCGGTAATATGTCCGAAGGCGAATATCATTTGGAGATTGGCATCGAAACCGGAGTTAAGGAAATCGGGAATATCCAGCTGGCGATCGAGGGGAACAAGGACGGCTATTACCCGATGGGCAAGCTAATCGTTGAACGGGGGAGAAAAGGAAATGGAGAGTCTGTTGAAATTTAACGAGTGTGTCGCAATCTGCAACTTTGATTACCTGCCTGAAGGGTTGGAGGCTAAATATAATCGCTATAAACCGGATAGCAAGCTCCATCTCATTCCGAGGGAGTTCTTGTCTGGAATCTTTGAGCAGTATCAAATTCCCGAACCTACCCGCCAATGGCTGGTCCATGGGGTTGAGGCGATAGAGAAAGATGCCGTACTACTTCACTTTACCCAATTTTTGGTAGATGATATGTGCACTTTGCGCAATCGCTGTGATGAGACTCATTATACGAATATGACACCAGGATGCATGGAGCAATACGGAGAATTATACTCCTTTCTTTTGCTGCTGGCCTGCGTTGTTCCTTCCATGAACAAACTGGAGGCGCGTTCCGTACCAAAAGCCTACTACGAGCAGATCCCTCAACAGCCCCTGAAACTTCAATTGGAAAAATTGGTGGAGCACGGCGATGCCA
Organism: Paenibacillus sp. FSL K6-1330; assembly: GCF_037976825.1. Taxonomy (NCBI): domain Bacteria; kingdom Bacillati; phylum Bacillota; class Bacilli; order Caryophanales; family Paenibacillaceae; genus Paenibacillus; species Paenibacillus sp. FSL K6-1330. The sequence goes on along the minus strand of NZ_CP150269.1, from coordinate 5,631,795 downwards.
AGGTTCATGATTTTCCATGGGTGATGAATTTTTATACCTGCTCCATCTTTCTGTTAGACCGGTTTTATTTTATCCCCTACCGATTTGAGGATCCTTTCACCATGTTCCGTCATGTGGACACGCAGGAGGTTATTGCCCTTCGGCACGCAGGCGAAGAATTTCGCAGTGATGGACAACGGAACGGCATCAATGATGTATATGATCTTCAAGGAAACTTCACCTCAGAATGGCACGAGAATGCCGAGTTTGTCATCGCTAATCGGATAAATCCCATGGGATTCGTGGAAAGAGAAACAACGCCGATCCTTAAGAAGGAATGGGAGCCGGCACTTCAAAAAGGGGATACGCTGTTAGCCCTTCACATTCCATCTGGCCCCGGGTACACACCGGACAGGTTGAAGAGTTCTATGGAGATGGCTGCTGCATTCTATGACCAGTACTTTCCGGAGTTACTCATCAAGGGCTTCTGGAGCTCAAGCTGGCTCTATGATACAAGGCTGTCGCTTATCCTGGACCCTGAAAAAAGCAATATCGTCCTCGTTCAACGACAATTCTATAATTATCCGACCATGGAAGGGGACGGCATGCTGCGTTATGAAGCCTTTGGGGACTGGAAGGCAGACCCGGTCCGAAACCCAGGCGAATATACAACCTCCCTGCAAAAAGCAGCAGCGGCGTATATGGAAACGGGAGCCCGTTTTAACACATTAAGCATGATTGTATTGCGGGAAGATATCGAAAAGATTGGCAGTAGGCCGTATATAACCGATGCAGATATCGAGCAGTTCCATAAAACCGTTGACAGCCATTTGCAAAGGAGAGAAGAGGATGGGGAAATACTCGCTCGAAAACTACGAGAAGTATAAAACCGTAAAAATCCGACCGCAACCCTTATTGAACCGGGAGTTTGATGCAAACCAGGGTCCATTCGAATACGTCTCCTTTTCCTGGAGAGCGCTTGAGCCGTTTCGAGGAGAATACAGACTTGAAGCGATCCATGAAGCACTGCATACGGCCCAAAATCCCATTCTTGTCCTGGTACCGGAATTGCCGATCTGGGCTCCGGATTACGCACCTGATTGTTTTGCCGCTTTGATCCGAAAAGTCGGTAGCTATATTGACTCCGACAGACACTTAACAGCCGTTCTGATATCAACCTTAGCTGACAGTAAGGAAGAATGGAACGCTTATGTGGAGTCGTTTGAAACGCAGACGCTGCTAGCCGAACTGCAGAATGACAGATTGATTCAACATTTAAGAGAACGCAGTCGCGGATTTGGCCTGCTGGTGAAGTGCGGTGAGGAGAATTGGATCGAATGCTGTGAAGCTTTTGCCATACATAAGCTGCAGAAAGTATGGAAGCGTTACCAGGTGGTCCTTCATGTGACTGATAACGTTTGCGGTCCTCATACAAGACGCGAGGCGTATCGCTGGCACGCCAGCCTCTCCAATCTGAATATGGGGCTTGGATATCATCTAACTTTGCGCCGACTGACTTATCCGGAAACGGTATATAGCCGTGGAAGCTTGCCATTGCGATTCTGGTTCGTCAACGAGGGCAGTTCGAGAATATACCGGGAGTTTCAGTTATGGGTGCAGTTAAAGCAAGGGGAGGTTTCCTATGAGTATCCCCTGCACGCAGCCACGCATTCCTGGTTAACCGGAGACCTTGTCCATAACGAGATGGTCCCCTTGAAGGATATGTCACCGGGTAAATATACGCTGAGTATAGCACTCTATTTCGAAGACCGGTCGTATATCCCCCTGCATATACAGAATCCGCAGCAGGATGGGTATTATGAGGCAGGCATGATACAAGTCGAAATATCCGATGAGGATCCGCTTATGAATATTTGGGATGCCTATTATCCGGAAGGATATTATCCCTTGGAAGATCCTGTGGTTCCAGAACAGGAGTAGATTGTTTAGGACAAATACAAGTTCGCTGGAGGTTATGGAGTTGAAACTAGCATTAATTGGTGCAGGACAAAGAGGCATGATCTATTCAAGGCATGCTTACCAAAGTGAGGAAATTGTGGCGGTAATCGAGCCGGATGTCGGCAGAAGAAAGGCAGCGGCGGATGAGTTTCAGATTCCGCTGGAGAAACAATTTGCATCCGTAGATGAATTTTATCGACTCGGTAAAATTTGCGATGCCGTCATCATCTCTTCCATGGACAAGGACCATTATGAGCAAACAATGAAGGCGCTTGATCTTGGTTATGATATTTTGCTCGAGAAGCCCATTTCACCAAGTCCTGAAGAAAGCTTGAGTATACAACGAAAAGCCAATGAAACAGGCCGGAAAGTGATTGTATGCCATGTGCTCAGATATACGAACTTCTTTGCGGAAATCAAGAAAATCATCGATAGCAATGAGCTTGGCAAGATCGTGACCATACAGCACAACGAGAACATCGGCAATTTCCATATGGCACATTCTTTCGTAAGAGGCAATTGGAGAAGAAGCGATCTGGCGAGTCCGATCATCATGCAGAAGTCCTGCCATGACATGGATATTCTATCCTGGCTTGTAGACAGCGGGGCGAAACGAATCTCTTCGTACGGAAGCCTTACGTATTTCAAAGAGGAGAATGCACCGGCAGGCAGTGCGGAACGATGCCTCGACTGCAAGGTAGCTGCGGACTGCCGATTCGATGCAAGAAAAGCCTATTTGCCTGTAAGGGGCCAATGGCCGGCTGCCGTCATTTCGGCGGATCAAAGCGAAGAGGGACTGCTCCAAGCGCTCGCAACGAGTCCTTACGGACGCTGCGTTTATCGGATGGACAATGATGTGTGTGATCATCAGGTGACCATTATCGAGTTTAAGAACGGGGTTACGGCAACGTTTAACTTGAGCGGATTTACGAATAAAATGTACCGCACGCTCAAAATCATGTGCGAGCATGGGGAGATCCGCGGGGATGACAGTTTGAATGTTATTGAAGTCACCCGCTTTAACTCCAATATGGCAGAACCTGTTCAGCAAACCGTCATTCGGCCGGCAACAGTGAGCGGCGGACATAACGGCGGCGATACTGGTCTGATGAACGACTTTTTGGAGAATCTGGGGAATGCCGACTTCAGCAGCAGATCCTCCATCGACATGTCCGTTGAAAGCCATATGATGGCCTATGCCGCGGAAGAGGCGAGAATTACCGGTACCGTGATCGATCTGGATGAACTAAAGATGAAGCTGCAACACGGCATTACAGTATAGTCGTGTAATCACATGTAAAGGGGTGATGGAATGAGTTCGGCTGTTAAGGGATTTCTCTATGAAATAAAAAAACACAGGATCCTGTATCTCATGTGCGTGCCCGCGCTGATTGTGCTGATCATGTTCTCCTATATCCCGTTTGCCGGGATATGGATGGCGTTTACCGATTTCAATGTGGTCGACGGCATCTTCGGCAGCAAATTTGTGGGTCTGGACAACTTCAAATACTTTTTCTCGGAAAACAGCATGGGATGGAAGGTAACCTATAATACGCTGTACATCAACTTTTTCGGTCTCATATTAGGCATTATCATTCCTGTCAGCATTGCCATTCTGATCAATGAAATTCGGCATAAAGCCTACAAAAAGATCGCTCAAAGCATGATGTTTTTTCCGTATTTCATATCATGGGTTGTCGTCGGGGCGATTCTGTACGGAATTTTCTCCACGGATGTGGGCGTAGCGAATCATATTTTGAAGTTCTTCGGTGCAGAGCCGATCTCCTGGTACTCGGAGCCAAAATATTGGAAGTGGATCATCATTCTGTCGAGCGTCTGGAAATGGAGCGGCTACAGTTCCATTGTCTACATGGCGGCGATGTCCAATTTTGACGGGAGCTTATACGAAGCGGCCAAGGTGGATGGCGCCAACAAATTGCAGCAGATTCTTTTTTTGACCGTGCCCATGCTGAAGCCGACGATCATCGTTTTGAGCTTGCTGAGCGTCGGACGAATCTTCTACGGGGACTTTGGGATGATTTACGGTATTGTCGGCAACAACCCGGTCCTGGCTGAAGAAGTCACGGTCATCGATACCTATGTTTATCAGTCGATGCGTACGCTGGGCTTTTCTTACTCGACGGCAATTGGGTTATTCCAGTCCTTGATGGGCTTGATCCTGATTACGGCTGCTAACAAATCCGCTAAGAAAATAAACGACGGAGAGGGTCTATTTTGATGATGGAAAAGAATAGATTGCTTGGTGATAAATTGGTGATAGCCTTTGCCTATGTATTCATTGGCTTATTTGCACTCGTTTGTCTGTATCCTCTTGTATTAACGTTAAGCGTGTCCTTTTCTTCGGAACAGGCCGTTGCGAGAAACGGCTATTCGATCTTTCCCTTGAGCCCCAGCTTGGATACCTATAAATATATCTTTGTTAATAGTGGAATGAAATTGCTCAAATCCTATGGCGTGACCCTGTTTGTAACCACCGTGGGGACGTTCGGGGCTCTGTTGATTACCAGCATGATTGCATTTTCCCTATCCATAAAAAAGCTAAAATACCGCAACGTACTCGCCTTCATTAGCAACTTTACGATTATCTTTTCAGCCGGTTTGATTCCGTGGTATATGGTCAGCGTCAATTATTACGGATTGAAGAACAGCATTCTGGCCTTGATCCTGCCGTCCATATTCAGCGTATGGAACATGTTTCTGATGCGAACGTACTTTGCAAGCATCTCTCCATCTTTATATGAAGCGGCTGAGATGGACGGCGCCAATTATTTTACGATCTACGTAAGAATCGCTCTTCCATTAAGCAAGACCGCACTATTGACGGTTGGATTAATGTATGCGCTTCAATATTGGAATGATTGGTGGCATGCTCTGATCTTTATTAACGAACGCGATTTATTTCCGCTTCAATATTTCCTCTACAACATCCTGTCGAACGTCAATGCGATAAGCTCCGGACGGATTCCGTCAGGGGCATCAGGCAACATCACATTGCCTGCGGAAACCGTGAAGATGGCCATTACGGTCATTACGATCGGTCCGATCATTTTCCTGTATCCTTACATCCAAAAATACTTCGTGCACGGGATTATGGCCGGAGCGGTAAAAGAATAGACACCTGCGTGGTTATTGGCCAATTCAGGCTTTTAACATAGATTAACCATTTTATTAGGGAGGGTCTTTCATGAAAGCAAGGAAAATGCTGATCTTGTTGGTTTTATTGATTGCGTCTGTTTCGGTAATGGCAGGATGCAGCGGCAAAAAAGAGGGGGCAGCCGCGCTCGAAACCGTCACGATTTTGTACCCTGGGGAACGAAGCGACCGCATGAACGAATTTCTAGACAACGAATTCGCAGAGAAAATGGCAGCCGATCTCGGTCTGAAGGTCGAAGTCACATTTGTGCCGTGGGCCCAGTATTGGGAACAAAAAGATATCATGCTGGCCGCAAATGAACCGATCGATTTATATTGGGATGGACTCCCGGACCTTTCGACGATCGTCAACAAGAAACAAGCCATGGTATTGGATGATTTAATCCAGGACTATGGTCAGGATATGTTGAAAGTTTTGCCGATGGAACAGCTTCAAGGCGCAACGATCGATGGGAAAATTCATGGCATTCCGTCGGCATATGCACCGTCCTCGGCCATGTACCAGCTGGTTGCCGTCCGTCAGGATATCCTCGAAGCCGTGGGGATGACCGACTTGAAGACTGCCGATGATCTAAAAGAATTCGCGACCAAGGCGAAAGAGAAGTTTCCTGAAATGAAAGGACCTGCCGATGTCGTCTTTAAACCTTTAACCCGATATTTTGCCGATGAACAATATAACTGGATCGCCGTAGAAGATTTGGTCGTATTCGGGGAAGACAGTAAAAAAGCATACAGTTATTATGAAACAGAGGCTTTCCAGCAAGTAGCGAAGTTTAACCGTGGCATGTATGATGCGGGGTTATATACAGAGGATTTGACCATCAAATACAACGAGAGAGACTCCCGTATGCAGACAGGCTTATATTTATGGGTTGAAGGCTCTTTGGGCAAGGAAATGGAAATTATTAATACAATCAAAGCCAATGCACCGGATGCCAAAGTTAAAACGTACCTGTTAGCCGAGGATAAACCGCGCTATGTGACAGCCACAGGCGGAGAAGTTCTTGGCATACCAGTAAATGCTCCTAATCCGGAAGGAGCCATGAAGTTTGTGAATTGGATTTATAAATCCCAGGAGAATTATCTGTTTGCCCTCTATGGCGTCGAAGGCAAGGATTACGAGATTGTGGATGGAAGAATCAATAAGCTGACCCCTAGCGAATTCTTCTATGAATGGATGTTCAGAAACCAAAATTACCAATTGTTCGGGCCGGATGTGGCACAAGAGTCCATCGATAAGTATAAGAGCTGGGATGACCAGGCTATACGATCCGCTTCATTGGGCTTCCGATTTAATAATGAGAAAGTCAAATCTATCGAAACAGCTCTGAAAGAAGTCGTTGGCAAGGACTTAGCTGCTATACGTTCCGGTTTTGTGGACTTTGAAACAGCGTATCCTAAGGCCATTCAGAAGCTAAAGAAGGCAGGCATTGATGAATATGTAGCTGAGGTACAACGTCAGTTAGATGAGTTTTTGGCGGGGAAATAAAAGCGTGTTCTAAAAAGGATAGAAACACATTGAGGATCGACATACAGTCCATGAAAGAAGAACGTCTGAAAGGGATAATGTCACTTTGAGAAGAAGCAAACCCCCAGTCTTGAACAAGACCGGGGGTTTCTGGCATTGGATGCCATCTCGCTTAATAAGCCTTCATTGACAATAAGTGTAATTCTTGTGTACACTCTTTTTATTCCGACTGTTCAGTATAAATAAAATCAACAAAGATACAGGTGAAGAAATCATGCCCAAATTAGGGATGGAACAAAAACGCAGGGCAGACGTCATTAATGCCACGTTAACCTGCATCAGCATGTATGGGATTGACGGCATGACCCTGGATAAGGTTGCTGATCATGCGAACTGCTCCAAGGGAGTTGTCACTTATTATTATAAGAATAAGGATCATCTGACGATTGAAGCTTTCAAGTCGTTCTTGGCGTACTATGGACTGAAGATCGAATCAGGCATTGAGCATACCATGACATCGGGGGAAATGATGGATCTTGCCCTGAAGTTTATGCTTCCCCCGCTCACCGATGACAAGGGTCAAACGATTAATGTGTCGCAGCTGGATGGGGTCGAGAAGATGTATATCCCGCATGCAGATCAAGGCAAGCTCTTTGTGCAGTTTTTCTCAAAAGCCATGCTGGATCACAATTTGCAGGAAGTGGTATCGAAGAGTTACGAGGCTGATCTCCAAGGCATCACCAAGATCATGGATTACGGTAAACGGACGGGACAGATGTCTGTTGAGGATTCCCACAGCGCTGCCTATGGGCTGATGGCGATGGTTATAGGTCTGAGCTTCTTTAGAGTAGCGAACGTTCCACCGGCCAATGGCGGCGATAACCGGTACATATGTGAGGATTATGTAAGAAGACTTACCCAAACAGGAGGGAACTATGGATATCGAGAAGGTTGAAACAGATAGAGGAACCATAGCGGTCGTAAGCAGCAATGAAATATTGATAAAGGATGTCCAATCCGCATTGGATCTTATGGCAACCGTGCAATATGAAACGGGCAGCCATCGTATGGTGATGAATCAGTCGATATTTAGCGAAGCCTTCTTCGATTTGAAGACGCGCCTTGCAGGCGAAATCCTTCAGAAGTATATCAATTATCATGTAAAGGTTGCGATTATCGGAGATTTTTCTATTTATCCGAGCCAAAGCTTGCAAGACTTCATATATGAATGCAATAAGGGAAACGATTTCTTTTTCTTGCCGAGTGAACAACAAGGAATTGAACGGTTAAGCAGGTTGAACTAAGAGACGAAAGCGGGAGGAAGACGGTTGTCAGTACCAGTTTTTAATCCAAAAGAATATCCGATGGTAGACATTCCAGCAGGCGAAATTCAATTAAGGGACGACCGAATCAAATCTTCGTGGGCGGTTGAAGTGAATGCTTTTCAGCTTGCACCGATTCCTGTTACAAAGGCGTTATATTTCTCGCTTATGTCGCAGTCGGCAGGATTCACTGATGTCATGCAGGCTCCGGTCGTCGATGTATCATGGAATGATGCGATTCACTTCTGTAATATGCTATCTCGGCACTCAGGTCTAGACGAGTGTTATTCGGCCACGGAAGATGGTGAGCGTGTGGTGTGCAACTGGGAGACGGATGGGTACCGCCTACCGACGGAAGCGGAATGGCAATATGCGTGTAGAGCCGGGAGTGATGGCTATCGTTACGGAGAGCTTGATGACATCGCTTGGTATGAAGGGAATTCCGGGGGCGCCCTGCATGTGGTAGGCAAAAAGCATCCGAATGCCTGGGGGCTTTACGATATGCTCGGAAATGTGTGGGAATGGTGTTGGGATATATACGATCCGGACGTATACGGCTCATACAGAGTATTCCGCGGCGGAAGCTGGGCGGAAGAGGCCAGGGGCTGTGGGGCGACATGCCGCCGTCGTAGCCACCCGACCTTTCGGATTGAGGATCTCGGGTTTCGTCTGGCCAGATCGATTTTACGATAAAGCTGATCCTTAATGGATTAGCTTTTTTTTGATCGTGCAGCACCTAACGAATTTCCAATAAACGCATCGAAACGCCGTCAATTTTCTTCAGAAGGTAATAGATGCTAGGCCATCAATACTTCACTATAACTAGATATGTCACATAAACTAACGCGGTAAATACACCTAAATTGCGTATAGACAAGGCTGGAAGACATCAGTAAGATTGGGTTTAACTTTTCGGGGGAGGTGTGGGGAGCTAAAGGTAGTCAAGGTTTGAATTGCCGTAGTGTTGATCAAAAACCAGGAAATTCAAGGGATGAAGGGGATAAGAAGATGCCACATGGACCAACATTCAATAATCCGATTGTGGAGCAAGCAGCCGATCCTTGGGTATGGAAGCATACGGACGGCCATTACTATTTTATGTCGACGAGACGCGATCGTCTGGAGTTGACGCAATCCGCGACCTTGACAGGCCTTGCGGAGGGCCGGAAGAAAACGATCTGGACTCCGGAAGCCGGCGGACGCTATAGTTATAACCTGTGGGCGCCGGAAATTCATCATTTGGATAACAAATGGTACATTTATTTTACGGCAAATGATGGAGGAGGCGACGAGTCACGCCAAATATGCGTGCTGGAGAACGTGGAGCCTGATCCGATGGAAGGCGAATGGGAGTGGAAGGGCGCGCTGCCAACCCCTGTACCCGGACTGGACGGTACGGTCATGACCTTAGGGAATCAGCTTTATTTCCTGTATGCCGGGTACGGACATTTCCCGGACTACGGTTCCGCCATATACATCATGAGAATGTCGAACCCTTGGACCTTGACGGGGGACCATGTATTGCTCACGGCCCCGACTCTATCCTGGGAAAAACAAGGCGGAATGGCCATTAACGAAGGTCCCGTTATCCTTCAGCGAAACGGCCGTATCTTCCTAGTATACTCGGCCAGCACCACCTGGTCTGAGGATTATGCGCTGGGAATGCTCACGATGGATGAAACCGCAGATCCGATGGACCCGCTTTCCTGGACTAAATCCATGGAGCCTGTATTTTGCAAAAGCGTGGGAAACGGGGTGTATGCCACCGGCCATAACAGCTTCACGCAATCACCGGATGGCAAGGAGGACTGGATCGTCTACCATGCGCTTCCAGCGCCTGGAGCAGATACGGCCTTGCGATCGACCCGCATCCAGAAGTTCGACTGGAAGCCGGATGGAACCCCGGACTTCGGTGTCCCTGCCAGTGATTCGGAGGCCATACCGATACCGTCCGGAGAATCATGTATGCGGATTCATAACATAAACGAGTAGGTACTGCCGAGAAGAATGATGATGACGGCAAAGGAGTGGCAAATGCCGCACTGATGAAGTGAACATTCATAGGATTTTATATAAACCCCCATTCATTACGGATTTTGTGTAATGAATGGGGGTTTATTACGGATAAGAGTAAAACGTGAAGGAATTGCAAATCCATAACGGAAATCGTGTTTTTCCAAATGAAAATCCCTTTGTATAAAGGGGCATGAGTTTATTTATCGTTTCCGATATCCTAAATTAAAAGCGTGTATTTGAAAAAACGACTCATTTTAGTTACAAAAATTATGTATGAAAGCGTTGACAAGATAAATAGATATGCTTATACTTCGGTTAAATATACAGAATAATTGTATTAAATGGATGCGTAGAGGTTGGTAATACCGTCAACTTACATGTGAAAGGGGATCCATTGGAGTGGTGATGAGGAAGAGCAGCATTTCAGACGGGGGTGCTTAGACACTCCGACGATTGAAGAATGGTAGATAGCAAGCTTTAAACTGGCGCCCCTTAAAAACTACGGAATATAGATCCTCTCGACGCTAATGCTGGGGGTGCTCGTCAATTATTCATATCATGGGAGGTTAAGCATGAACAGAACGATGAAGCCTTTATTCACTCTGTTATTCATATCCATATTGATCATTTCGATGGTGACCGCTTGCAGCGGTAAAGCAAAGAATGAGCCCGATAATACCGTAACCCAGGAGGAGGGCGTCTCCAAAGAGAAGAATGAGGTGACCTTTGAAAATATTAGCGGGGACATACGCGGCAACAAAGCACCAACACAGGAACAAATTGACGAGGTAAACAGCACGCTGAATGATACATACCTTGGCGACGTTTTCGAAGAAGTCATTCCTAGCGATTATTCCGCTTATCCCGTCAAAGGCGATGTGGTGCTGGATGTATGGATGCCTGCCAACTCCAACATCCCGGATATGAATAATCACTTGGTTCAGAAGCAGGTGGAGAAACTGACCGGCATTAAGGTGAACTTCATTACGCCGCCTGTCGGACAGGAAGCCGATGCTTTTACCTTGATGATCTCCTCCGGCGAGCTGCCGGACATCATTATTGACCCGGGCCGTTATCCGGGAGGCTTTGAAGCGGGGGTGAATGACGGCGCTTACCTCGATCTGACCGACCTGATGGAAGAGCATGCTCCCAACTATACAGCGTGGCGCAATTCGGACGAAACGAGAAGAAAAACGACCGTGACCGACGATGGCAGGCTGCTGGGCTTCTACGGCATCGCCCCGTATTCCGAATGGATCTGGTTCGGAACGCTGATCAAGCAGGAAGCGCTGGATAAGACGGGACTTCCAATCCCGACAACAATAGACGAATGGTATGAGTTCCTGAAGAAGTCTAAGGAAGTCGGATATAAAGCTCCACTGAATTACGGATCGACGTACGGTCAAATTTTTACCGGCATCATTAATGGTGCATATGGCGTCTGGGACTGGACCTTCCTGGATGAGAACGGCAAGGTCGCATGGGGTCCTGCGCAGCCGAAAGCCAAGGAATATCTCGCGACCATGCAGCAGTGGAACAAGGAAGGTTTGCTGAATCGGGATTGGGCAACCGCTGATTTCAATCAACGGATGGCTAGCGCGATATCCGATGATACGGCCGTGATGATGGACTCACCGGATACGATGTGGAGCTATTGGAAAGTGCAGAACGATATTGATTTCGTGGGGGCGCTGAATCCTGTACTTAACAAAGGAGACAAATCCTCGACCACCTATAAAAACTTCAAAAGAACCGGAACCAGTGCGGCCATCACCACCCAGAGCAAAAATGTCGAAGCTGCAATGGCATGGCTGGATTTCAACTTCAGCAAAAAAGGCTGGGAGCTCATTAACTTTGGCGAGTACGGCACGGTGCATTTGGTGGATGAGCAAGGAATGCCTTATTATCCTGAAAACAGCTACATCTACAATGATCCGGACGGTCAGCCGGTAGACGTCACACTTTGGAAATACCGCTGGCACAGTTGGCCGAATATCCGCGACGAGCATCATGCCAACCCGTTGATCTCGGCGAAAGGAAGTTATTCCGGAGATATCCGAAAGAATTGGACGGAAAACATGGATACCAGCATGGCGATGCCGCCAATCACGTTTACGAAAGACGAAGCCTCGCGCGAAGCCGAGCTTGGAAACCAGTTATCGACGCTGCGCGGAGAATACTTTGCGAAGATCATTATGGGCGAATTGCCGGTCGATGCTTACGATAAATTTTTGAAGGAAGCGCAAAGCATGGGGCTGGACGAATTCATAAGTCTCCATCAAGCAGCCTTGGATCGGTATAACCAACGATAGTTTTCATAATAAGAACAGGTGGTTGATTCATGGAGATATTACGGAAAAACAGGGAAATAGACCATGTTCGGACGCCCTCGGAGCCCAAGAATGCCAAGCGGTTGATTCAAAAGGACCTGAAAAAGAATTGGTTCGTCTATCTGATGGCCCTTCCCGTCGTGGCGTGGTTCATTATCTTCTGCTACGGGCCGATGTGGGGCGTTATGATCGCATTCAAGGATTTCAAGCCTTTGCTGGGCTTCGCGGATAGCGATTGGGTGGGCTTCAAGCATTTTATCGATTTTTTCTCCGGACCCTATTTTTGGAGAGTCGTCAAGAATACGCTCCTGCTGAATGTGTGGGGGATCGTGTTTGGATTTACGGCACCGATCATCTTGGCATTGCTGCTGAACGAAGTTCGTTCTTCCAAGTTTAAGCGGACCGTTCAAACCATTACGTATATGCCGCATTTTATTTCACTGGTGGTTGTGTGCGGGATCATTCACATCTTTACGGCCAATGAAGGTGTCGTTACGCAGCTGCTTTCGTTCATAACGGGAAAAGACTACTCATCCCTTCTCGGGTATTCCAATTTGTTCCGGCCGATTTATACCTTTTCCGGAATCTGGCAGAGCATCGGATGGGACAGCATCATTTATCTGGCTGCGATGAGCTCCATCGATCCATCATTATATGAAGCGGCCGATATCGACGGGGTCGGCAGGGTGAAAAAAATGTGGTACATTACGCTGCCTCAGATCAGTCCGGTCATCATCATCCTGTTTATCTTTGCGATCGGCGGATTGATGGCCTCCGGCTACGAGAAAATTATCCTGCTCTATAATCCTTTGATCTATGATACGGCGGATGTCATCGCCTCCTATGTTTACCGAAGGGGCTTGAGGGAAGCGAGCCTAAGTTATTCCACAGCCGTCGGATTAATAAGCTCCATCGTGAACTTCGGGCTGTTATGGATGACAAATACCATCGTGAAGCGCAGATCTGAATCCAGCTTATGGTAAGAGAGAGGGAAGGCTATGGAGGATATCAAGCAACTCAAAGTGAAACGAAGAAGGAAGCATAAAAGCATAGGGGACCGCGTGTTCGACTTCACGAACTATACGCTGTTAACCGCATTAACGTTGGTTTGTTTTTATCCCATATTGCATATCTTCTTTGCTTCCGTCAGCGATCCCAGCGCCTTGATGGCCCATAAAGGGGTATTGTTAAAGCCGCTGGGGTTCACACTCGACGGTTACAAGCTGGTGTTTAAAGACAACAGCCTGCTGAAGGGGTACATGAATACGATCATTTATGTTGGACTGGGCACCTTGGTCAATATGGTCATGACGATATTAGGCGCATACGTGCTCTCCAGGCGGGACTTGTATTTCAAAAATTTTATCATGATTTTAATTACGATCACCATGTTTTTTGGCGGAGGGCTGATTCCCTGGTTCCTGTTAATGAAGGACATCGGCTTGTACAACAATCTGTGGGCGATGATTCTGCCGACCGCTTTAAGCACTTGGAACATCATCATTTTAAGAACCGGATTCCAATCGATTCCGAGAGAGCTGGAAGAAGCGGCATTGATTGACGGCGCGAGCCAGGCCAATATTCTGATCACGGTCATCCTGCCACTGTCGAAAGCCACGCTGGCCGTTATCTTCCTGTATTATCTGGTCGGGAATTGGAACTCCTGGTTTAACGCGATGGTCCTGCTGAAGGATAGGGAATTGTTCCCGTTACAGCTGCTGATGAAGGAAATCCTGGTCGCTAATGATTCGACGGCCACCACGATCGGCAGCGCGGGCGGGGTTGTCATTAACAGTGCTCAGAGCTCGACGGCTTTCCGGGAGTTGGTTAAATATTGCGCAATAGTAGTTTCGACCGTGCCTATATTGCTGGTGTATCCTTTCCTGCAAAAGTATTTTGTGAAAGGCGTTTATGTGGGTTCGATCAAAGGCTAGACGTTCAAACGAGCAGATAGAGAGATTAAATAATTAGGAGTGAGTTGCATCATGTTGACAGAAGTTAGCAAGACACAACCGGTTCGCAACGAATATCCGAGACCCCAGTTTCAGCGCAAAGAGTGGTTAACCCTCAATGGCGAATGGGATTTCCGTTTTGATGATGAAACCATCGGCGAGGATGAAGGGTGGTATCGGGCGGAAGCGATGGCTTCCTTTACACGGAAGATCAACGTCCCCTTTACGTTCCAAAGCAGGCTGAGCGGCATTGGAGATCCTTCTTTTCATGATGTGGTATGGTACCGCAGAACGTTTGAAATCCCGCAGAACTGGAACGGGAAACGGATCGTGCTTCATTTCGGTGCCGTGGATTATATGGCCAAAGTGTGGGTGAACGGGCATTTGGTGGCCATGCATGAAGGAGGGCATACGCCGTTTCAAGCGGACATTACGGCCGCGCTCACGGAAGGAAGCAACACGGTCGTGCTGCGGGCGGAGGATTTCAGCCGCGACGTCACTCTGCCGAGGGGCAAACAATATTGGCTTGAGCATTCGGCAAGCATTTTCTATACCCGTACGACTGGCATCTGGCAGAGTGTGTGGATAGAGCCGGTATCCCCGGTACATCTGAGCAAAGCGATGATGACGCCTGACATTGACCGGAACGAAATTCGCATCCGGACATTCCTTGACGGCTATAAATCTACAGAGGATTTTAAGCTGCAGATCACCATATCGTATAAGGGTGAATTGGTTGCCGAGGATCAGTATACGATCCGAAATGCGGAACAGCTCCGGACTATAGGGCTGAGCGATTTTACGGATCATGGCCTGGGACGCCTCTGGAGCCCCGAGTTTCCGAACTTGTATACCATCGAGTTTCGCGTTGTTCAAGATGGGAACGTTGTCGATCAAGTATCCAGTTATTTCGGGATGCGGAAGGTATCGATCGAGAACGGCAAGCTGTGCCTGAATAACCGCCCGTATTTCCAAAGGCTGGTGCTGGATCAGGGGTATTTCCCTGAGGGAATTCTGACGGCTCCTTCAGACGAGGCTTTGAAGCGCGATGTGGAGCTGGCGAAGGAAATGGGATTCAACGGCGTGAGAAAGCACCAGAAGACGGAGGACCCAAGGTTCTTGTACTGGTGCGACCAGCTCGGCTTGCTGTTATGGAGCGAGGCGGCTAACGCGTATGAATATTCCGAGTCCTATGTTCGCCGCTTCACGGCGGAATGGCAGGAGATCATCGAGCGGGACTATAACCATCCTTGCATCGTCACCTGGGTTCCGCTCAATGAGAGTTGGGGCGTTCCCAATGTTCAGATGGATAAGCGTCAGCAGCAGCATGGGCTTGCCATGTATCATTTAACGAAGTCATTGGACGATAGCAGGCCGGTTGTTTACAACGACGGGTGGGAGCATATGACCACCGACCTGGTTACTATTCATGACTACGAGAGCCGCCAGGAAGTGCTGGAGGAGCGGTATGCAACAGCCGCTTCCGCGGTGGAAGCCATGCCGGCGAACAGGAGAATATTCGTCGGCGGCGCTTCTTACGAAGGCCAACCCATTCTGGTATCGGAGTTTGGCGGGATAGCCTTTAAGAAGAGCGATTGGGAGGGCTGGGGGTATTCCGGCGCCGAGAACGAGGAGGACTTCCTGATCCGGCTCAAGGCCGTAGTGGATCCGATGTTTTCATCCCCGGTGATCCAGGGATATTGCTATACGCAGCTGACGGATGTTGAGCAGGAAATCAACGGTTTGCTGACGTATGACCGTAAGCCGAAGGCGCCGCTTGAAACCATTCGCAACATCATGACGGGTAAATAGGAGGTGGAGAAATGGAAGGGACGAATGCCTACGAAGGCGTATACCATAACGAGCGAGCAGTTTATTTGAGAGCCGGGGGTTATGAGGCCATCATGCTTCCGGATATCGGCGGGAATTTGATATCGTTCCGGGACCTCGATAAGGGCTATCGGTTTCTGCATGAGCCGACGTCGGAGGAAATGCCGGGATTCAAAGCAAGGCCGATGATTCATGGCATTCCGGTATTGTTTCCCCCGAACCGCTATAAAGACGGCCAGTTCCGGTGGAACGGCAAAGTCCATCAGCTGCCGGTCAATGAAGAGGCAACCGGTCATCATCTGCATGGATTTCTGTACAACATTCCATGGGAGGTCGATGAATACGGGCATTCCGGGCAGGAAGCTTATGTGACCGTGTCTGTCCACGTGGATGAACAGCATCCGGTATTCCAAAGCTTCCCGTTCCGGTTCCATATTCAGCTTCGGTATGGCTTAAGCCGGCAGGGGCTATCCCAGCGGGTAACGATTACCAATACAGGCCAAGAAGCCATGCCGTGTTTGCTGGCGTTCCATACGTCCATCAACGCGCCATTTACCAATGGAGGCGACGCCCGGGATTACCGCTTAAAGCTGACCGTCGGGAAGCGGTGGGAGCTGGATGGGCGAATGCTGCCCACCGGATCCTATCAGGAGCTATCCGCTAACGAGCAGGTCATGCAAGGAGCAGGCGTTTACCCCTTCTTCGAAAGTATGGACAATCATTATACCGCTGTAGCTCAAAATGGAAGAAACCGGATGGAGCTTACCGATCGGGCGGAGAAACTGATGCTGGTTTATGACGTAGGCACCTCCTATAAACAATGGATGATCTGGAACAACGAAGCGACCGAGGGTTTCTTTTGTCCTGAGCCGCAGATCAATCTGGTCAATGCGCCCAATATGGACATGGAAGTCGAAGAAATCGGGTGTTTCAGTCTTGAGCCAAATGAAATCTGGGAAGAGACCAGCAGGCTGTACGTGAAGGAAAGCCGAGGCTAAAGCCATAGGTGACAGCCGGGTAACAGATAAATACCGACAAATTAAACCTAAAAGAAGGAGTTAAACATGACAGAATTAACACTGCCGCGTTCGGAATACCCCCGCCCGCAATGGGTAAGACCTGAATGGATTAATCTGAACGGTGCTTGGCAATTCGAAATCGATCATGGGAAAAGCGGGAAGGAGCGCGGATTCCATGAGCCGGGACATGATCTATCCGGAACGATCACCGTTCCCTTCTGCCCCGAAAGTAAGCTGTCCGGCGTTGAATATAAGGATTTCATGGCAGCTGTATGGTACAAACGCGATTTTACCGTGCCTGAAGAATGGAAAGGCAGCATCCTGCTTCACTTCGGAGCTGTGGATTACGAGACGGAAGTATGGGTAAACGGTGTATCCGTAGGAATGCATCGCGGAGGATATACGCCTTTTAGCTTTGATATTACGTCGCATGTGATACCGGGCAAGAACGTGATTACCGTCTGTGCGGAAGACGACGTCCGTTCCGGACGCCAGCCGCGCGGGAAACAAAGCGGGCGGTTTCACTCGCATGGTTGTGATTACACCCGTACGACGGGGATTTGGCAGACGGTATGGTTGGAGCGAGTGCCGGAGGCCTATTTGTCCGACATGAAAATAGTGGGTGATCCCGATAATGCCTGCGCGCACCTTGAAGTAAAGATATGCGGAAATGCTGTGGGACATAAACTGAGCGCCTCCGCTCTGTATGAGGGAAAACCTGTAGGGAACGCCAGTGCGGTCGTATCCGGGCCGTCCGTCAAACTTACCATTCCATTGGCGGAGGTTCACTTGTGGGAGGTGGGTCAGGCGAGGCTGTACGATCTGGAATTAACCCTGCAAGGACGGGATCAGGTTAGCGATAAGGTCCAATCCTATTTCGGGCTTAGAACCGTCATGCTGGACGGCATGGCCTTCCGCATCAACGGCAAATCCGTGTTTCAGCGCCTTGTGCTGGATCAAGGTTTCTATCAGGATGGGGTCTACACCGCCCCAAGCGATGAGGATCTCCGCAAAGACATCGAAATTTCGATGGGACTCGGCTTTAACGGCGCAAGGCTTCACGAGAAGATGTTTGAACCGCGCTTTCTATACTGGGCGGACCGTTTAGGGTATCTGGTGTGGGGAGAACATGCAAATTGGGGATTGGACATTACCACAACGGAGGGGCTGTCACATTTTCTCCCGGAATGGCTCGAAGGCATGGAACGCGATTTCAATCATCCTGCTCTCATCGGCTGGTGTCCTTTTAACGAGACATGGGACCGTGACGGCGCCAAGCAAAATAACGAAGTGCTGCGCATTGTGTACGAAGTATCGAAAAAGATGGATCCGACGCGTCCCGTCATTGATACGAGCGGTAACTTCCATGTCGTGACGGATATTTTCGATATCCATGATTACGACCAGAACCCGGAGACATTCAAGGAACGATATGAGCCGATGAAGAACGGCGGAGAGGTGTACAATAGCTTCCCGAATCGGCAGCAGTATGAAGGCCAGCCTTATTTCATCAGCGAATATGGCGGCATATGGTGGAATCCGGACCAAAAAGACGAGAAGTCCTGGGGTTACGGCGACAGGCCGACCTCCGAAGAAGCGTTTCTAACGCGCTATGCGGGCTTAACGAATGTGCTGCTGGATCATCCGAAAATGTTCGGATTTTGTTATACCCAGCTGTACGACGTGGAGCAGGAAGTGAACGGATTGTATACCTATGACAGACGTCCAAAATTCGATCCCGAAGTGATTCGCCGCATCAATTCCCGCAAGGCCGCGATTGAAGATTGAGCCGGTATCATGACCGTTATCGAAGTAGGCGGTGTTACATTTCTGCGTGGTGTATGATTGCAGATTATCCGAAAGGAACGTGACGAAGGATGAAGGTGAATTACCGGAATAAATTATTGCTCACGATATGCGCATTCCTTATTCTTCCTATAGGTCAGGCGACACATGCGGCTACGCTTCAAAATAACTTCTACAACGTGGTCATGCAGGAGGGGGCGGATCCATGGGTATATAAACACACCGACGGCTTCTATTACTTCACGAAAACGACCGGCGGAAATGTGACCATATGGAAGTCCGCACAGCTTACCACGATCGATGCAGCTCCGACGACGGTCGTCGAAACGGGCTGCTGCAGCATCTGGGCTCCCGAATTGCATTACATCAATGGCGCCTGGTACATCTACTATGCCAAGGATGACGGGGATAACGTCAATCACCGCATGTATGTCATGGAGAACACGTCGGCGGATCCGATGCAGGGAACCTGGCAGTATAAGGGCCAAATTACGGACCCGACGAATAAATGGGCGATTGACGGCACGGTGCTGCAAACAGGCGGTCAGCTGTATTTTATATGGTCCGGCTGGGAAGGCGACACCAACGTCCGGCAGAATTTGTATATCGCCCGCATGAGCAATCCCTGGACGATCGATTCGAATCGCGTTGAAATCGCAAGGCCTACCCACAGCTGGGAAACGAACCATTCCCCGCATGTAAACGAAGGGCCTCAGGTGATGGTGCGAAACGGTCTCATCAATCTGGTATACTCGGCAAGCGGAAGCTGGACCAACGACTATTGCCTGGGCCTCATCACAGCCAGCACAACCAGCGATCTGCTGAATCCGGCATCATGGAGCAAACGCAGCCAGCCTATATTCAAGTCCGGTAACGGTCTGTACGGACCGGGTCATCATTCGTTCACCAAGTCGCCCGACGGTACGGAGGACTGGATGCTCTATCATGTCGCCAAATACAATAATGCCGGGTGGAACCGCGAGGTTCGAATGCAGAAATTCACGTGGCATGCCGACCACACGCCCAATCTCGGCGTCCCGGTGAATCCGAATGCTCCGATAACCTTGCCTTCCGGCGAAGCAGCACATATCCGTTACGAAGGTGAGGAAGGGACATTTGGAGGTATCGCCTATGCATCTCAGAGCCCTAACGGCTCGGGAGGCATGAAGGCCGGGCATATCGATACGCGGGAGAGCTATGTGGAATTCAAGGTACATGCCGCGTCCGCAGGCGAATACATTCTGCTCGCCCGAACGGCGAATGGAACAGCCGGGGGGAATTGGTCCCATCTCATGCTCAGCGTAAATGCCGGTACCGCAAGCAAGTTCCACATCACGAATAAAGGATGGGAGAACTGGGGGCTGTCCACGGCGCGGGTTCAGTTGAAGGCTGGCGTGAATACGATACGTTTTTCAAAAGGCGAGGGATACGGAGAAATCGACTTTTTCGACATCAAGCCGCCCAATTAGGATACAGCGGATGGCATAGCGGGTCGATAAATAAAGTGTTGTTAGCTTGATCATGGATGGCTTCCGGTTCTCCCGGAGGCCATTTCTGGCTATGGAAGTCATGGTTTTCTACGTCCGACTATACGATGCCCTATGGCAAGAGGCAGGAAAATGGACGGTGTAAGCCTTTCCAGTGTGATTGTTTTTCATTTCATTAAGAAGTAAAATTATTGTAATGAATATGTTTAAAGGAGAGCGGATTTGTGCTGGAACTTGGTTTTAACGACCCGGAAAGACTGGTCACGGTAGCTCATGCCTTGTCAACGCGCTCTAGGGTGGATATTCTGAGGCTCTTGAACTCCAAGAACTTGAATGTCATTGAAATCGCCGAGAAACTCAAACTTCCCGTTTCTACGGTTGCGAGCAATATCAAAGTGTTGGAAGCAGCCGAGTTAATTAATACGGAATTGCTTCCGGCTTCGCGAGGAGCAATGAAGGTGTGCAGCCGTAATTATGACGATGTTCATTTTGCATTAAATTTAAAAAATTCGGTACCTAAAGGAATCACGCATGTTTATGAAGTCGATATGCCGATCGGCCATTACAGCGATTGCGAAGTAGCGCCTACATGCGGAATGGCAAATGCGGACGGTTACATCATTAAGGAAGACGAGCCGGCCAGCTTTTACCACCCCAAGCATGTGAATGCCCAGATCATCTGGCTTCGCAAGGGATACCTGGAATACTTGCTGCCGATGGATGTTCCAGCCGGAGCACGAATCCAATCGCTTGAACTATCCATGGAGATGTGCTCTGAGGCACCCAATTATGATCAAAACTGGCCTTCGAATATTTCGGTGTGGGTCAATGGCGTGGAGATCGGCATGTGGACTAGCCCCGGCGATTTCGGGGATCGGCGCGGCAAGCTGAACCCGAATTGGTGGTACGATTGGGCAACGCAGTACGGGTTTCTCAAGACATGGCGGGTTGATCATGAGAAGACAACGCTGGACATGGAGAAAGTATCGGGCGTTACATTGGATGAACTGAATCTTTCCGAGAGTCCCAAATTGCGGTTGCGTATCGGCATCAAGCCCGATGCCGTCAATCAAGGGGGGCTGAATCTGTTCGGACGCCAATTTGGGGATCACGAACAGAATATTATCATGCAGGTAAAATATACGATGGATCAGGATGGGGAAGACCTTTAATCATGCTATTTGTAAGTGGCCGAAGGCTTAACAGAAGACGAAGAAAAGGCAAGTGCAGCGGTAGCATGTGGGCGGAGAGTTTTCCCGTTTTTATAAAGGAAAAAGTGGCAGTGCAGAAGGTATTTCTGTGCTGTCACTTTTTTTGTTTACCCTCAGAAGTAGTCGGAGTAAACCGTGAATCCTTATCGATTGAGAATCATTTCATAAGAAGAGCCCATTCTTTTCCCGGTTTACATTCCGTTTAAATAGGGGTGTTACGATTCAAGCATCATCCATTAGCAAAGAGGAGGAAATCATAATGGAGCATGTATACAGAAAGAAAATAGAGCCTAACCCTGGTGACTTGGCCGTTGAGGCTTATGGACTAGTCAAAACATTCGGCGATAATCGTGCCGTGGATGGCGTGGATCTGAACGTGCGTACCGGAACGATCTACGGTGTGCTTGGTCCGAATGGGGCAGGCAAGACGACCACCATCCGGATGCTGGCGACCTTGCTAAGGCCGGATGCCGGTACGGCCCGAATCTTTGGACACGACGTGCAGGCGGAATCGCAGATCGTCCGTCAGTTGATCGGGGTAACCGGTCAATACGCATCGGTGGACGAATCGCTCAGCGCTACGGAGAATCTGATTATATTCTCCCGTTTGCTAGGTTTGGGGCGTACGGAGGCGCGGCGCAAAGCGAGTGAGCTGCTTGAGGAATTCGGTTTGTCGGAAGCCGCGAAGCGACCGCTAAAAAATTTCTCCGGCGGCATGCGGAGAAGACTGGATCTGGCGGCAAGCCTTATTGCCCAACCGCCGCTCATCTTCCTGGATGAACCGACGACGGGGCTTGACCCGCGTACGCGTTCCCAGATGTGGGATACGATCCGCCGATTGGTGAATACCGGTTCAACGGTATTGCTGACCACGCAGTATCTCGAGGAAGCGGATCAATTGGCAGACCGCATCGCCGTTATCGATTACGGCCGGGTTGTGGCCGAGGGGACGGCGGATGAACTGAAGATGTCGGTAGGCACTTCCTCGCTGCATTTGACCGTCCAGCATTTACAGGACATGGATCGCGCCCGCCATACCGTGGAACAAGTGCTCAAAGTTCATGCTAATGTATCGCCGGAAGCGGGAAAGATAACGGCACCGATGGCTAATGCGGGTCTTGTTACAGACCTTTTGATCGAGCTGCGCACGGCAGGAATCGGCTTGTCCGAGATGAGCGTGCAGAAGCCGACCCTGGATGAGGTGTTCCTAACGATCACCGGCCACGGCGTGAAGGAAGACGCTGGCCAAGGGGCTTATGAATCCAATGATAGAGAGGTGGCAAGGGTATGAGCAGCACCATGATTCAGCCAGGGACGGAACGTCAGCTCAAGAACCGCACGAGTTTCGTTCAGACGATGCGAAATTCGTTGACAATGGCCTACCGCGGGCTGCTGAAGCTCCGGCGTACGCCCGAGCAGTTGTTTGACGTCACGTTCCAGCCCATTATTTTTACACTGATGTTCACCTATATTTTTGGGGGCGCCATCTCGGGTGACGTGGCGAGTTATCTGCCCGTTATCATTCCCGGCATCCTCGTCCAGACTGTGATTACGACCTCCGTCGTCACAGGTGTTCAGCTGCGTGAGGATATGGATAAAGGCGTATTCGACCGGTTCAAATCGCTGCCGATTGCACGCATTGCACCACTGGCCGGTGCCCTGCTGGCAGATACGATTCGATATACCATTGCAACGGTGCTTACCTTTACGATGGGTTATATTATGGGATATCGGCCCGAGGGCGGCTTGGGTTACGTTGCTCTTGCCGGGCTGGTCGTCATTTTGTGCTCGTGGGCCATCAGTTGGATCTTTGCTTTCTGCGGCGTGATTGCAAGATCCGCCTCCGGCGTACAGGGAATATCGATGATCGTGCTGTTTCCGCTCACGTTTCTCTCCAACGCGTTCGTGCCGGTGGATACGATGCCGGGCTGGCTGCAGTGGTTCGTCAATATGAATCCGATCTCGCATCTTGTGACAGCCGTTCGGGATCTCACCAACGCTGGCACCGTGGGCTGGGATCTCACGATATCCTTGGTCGGCGCCGCGGTCATCGTGGCGATCTTTGCTCCCATTACGGTTCGTGCGTACATGCGCCGCACCTGATACCAAGGGGGCTTATCCGACGAACGTTTACCCATGCTGCCGGGGAAAGCAGGACATCCGTCCGAAACGCAGGTTGACATCGATTTATTATTTCACTATACTGTCTGTAATCTTATAAGCAACATACGTTGAAAGAGCCCAGTAGCAGCTTGGTCCCTGTTCTAGAAAGCCGGGGGATGATGGAACCCGGTACACACCAAGGCAGCGAATTACACTCTGGAGTATCTCGGGTAATGCCGAGCGGAAACGGCGAACGATATCTCGTCTAATGAGCGGCATGAATGACGCGCGGCAAGCGTGCAGATCATTTGTGCAATCTGGGTGGTAACACGGTTAATAATCGTCCCTATGTCTATAACAGACAAGGGACGATTTTTTGTTTTTCAACGAGTTGGACGTTTCGTTATAAGGAAATTAATGAATTGAAGGAGTGTTAACACTGTGAATATTATCGACGAACTGGAATGGCGCGATGCGATCAACCAACAGACGGATGCCGAAGGGCTCCGGAAGCTTACGAATGAAAAATCAATCTCGCTGTACTGCGGCGTAGATCCAACGGGCGACAGCATGCATATCGGTCACCTGATTCCCTTCATCATGCTTAAACGGTTCCAGCTTGCCGGCCATCGTCCGGTCATTCTAATCGGGGGCGCAACCGGCACCATCGGCGATCCAAGCGGACGTCAAACCGAGCGCTCGCTGCAGACGCTGGAGCAGGTTCAGGCTAACGTTGATGCGTTGACCGGACAAATGAAAAAGCTCTTCGTGACGGAGGGCGACAATCAGATCCGCATGGTTAACAACTACGACTGGACGCATAAAATCAACATTATCGAATTCCTGCGCGATTACGGGAAAAACTTCAGCATTAACTCGATGCTGGCGAAAGACGTGGTTGCGAGCCGGCTTGACAGCGGGATTTCATTCACGGAATTCTCTTACCAAATCCTGCAGTCGGTTGACTACTTGCATCTGTACCAGCACGAAGACGTACAGCTGCAAATCGGGGGATCGGACCAATGGGGCAACATTACAAGCGGCCTCGACCTGATCCGGAAGAAGGAAGGACCTGAGGCAAAAGCATTCGGCCTGACCATTCCGCTCATGCTGAAGGCCGACGGCACGAAATTCGGCAAAACGGCCGGCGGCGCGATCTGGCTCGACCCGAACAAAACAACGCCATTCGAGTTCTACCAGTTCTGGGCGAACACCGACGATCGCGACGTCGTGAAATACCTGAAGTACTTCACGTTCTTGACCAAAGAGCAAATTGACGAGCTGGCCGAAAAGGTGCAGAGCGAGCCGCATAAACGCGAAGCACAAAAAATGCTGGCTGAGGAAATGACGAGATTCGTGCACGGCGAGGAGATGCTGGAGCAGGCCAAGCGCATTACGGCGGCCTTGTTCAGCGGCGATATTAAATCCCTTACGGCCGATGAGATCGAGCAGGGCTTCAAGGAGATGCCGACATTCGAAGCCACGCCAGAAACGAAGAATATCGTGGACTGGCTTGTGGATCTGGGCATCGAGCCTTCCAAGCGGCAAGCTCGCGAGGATATCACCAAAGGCGCCATCTCGATGAACGGCGAGCGTATCAGCGACGTCGGTCACGAGGTGACAGCCGACCAAGCGATCGGCGGCCGGTTCATCATCATTCGCAAAGGAAAGAAAAACTACAGCTTGGTGAAAATGTCCTAGAAGACGGTGTAACCAACAGGGGGAAGCGTCTCCCCGGACGAAAGCACCCGTAAAAAGCCGCTAAACACGTTTCAAGGTGCTTAGCGGCTTTTTTATAGATAAGAAAGTATAAACTCCCGATGCTCCCCCTCCTGATCTCGCAAGAAAAGCATCTGCTGTAGAGAGTACGTCTTATATGCAGTCTGTCTTCTGGAAAAGTACGTCGACCGACGTTTTTCTTTTATTGGAAGTTTCCTTCTATATAATAGGATAATATCTGTAATGTTAAAGGAGGTAGATTATATCATGAACATTCAACTGCACACCGATCTGTGCGAGCGGTTCCAGATCCGCTATCCGCTCTTTCTGGCAGGAATGGCCGGGGGACCGACGATAGTTGAACTGGTCGCCGCCGTATCCAACGCAGGCGGACTCGGCACGCTGGGTGCGGCTTATATGGAGCCGGCTGCCATTCGTCACAGCATTCAGGAGATCCGCAAGCGGACGGATCAGCCTTTTGCCGTCAACCTGTTTGCGACACGTGCCCCGGATCGCCATGAGCGAATTGGAGAGGTTCAACAGGAGTTAAACCGGATGCGGAATGACCTTGGCATTCCCCATGCGGGCAAGGATCACGTAACAACCCCGGATTGGTTCGAGCAGCAATTCGCGGTTCTGATCGAAGAGAAGGTGCCTGTCATCAGTACGGCATTCGGGATTCTGGATGAGCCTCATATGCAGCAAGCGAAAGCGGCTAAGCTTCTGGTTGTTGCGATGGCTACCACAGTCCGCGAAGCCATGCTGGCTGAGCAGGCAGGGTGTGATGCCGTCGTCGCCCAAGGCAGCGAAGCGGGCGGACACCGTGGAACGTTTGACATTTCGGAGCACCCGATGGGTGCCCAAATCGGAACGTTTGCCTTGGTACCGCAAATCGTGGATCGCGTCAAGATTCCCGTGATTGCCGCCGGAGGCGTGATGGATGGACGCGGACTCGCAGCGTCGCTTGTTCTTGGAGCCCAAGGCGTTCAGATGGGAACGCGATTCCTGACCGCGGTTGAATCGGGTGCGCATGAGGTTTACAAACAAGCGCTGCTTCGGAGTACGGAAGAGAGCACGGTGATCACCAAAGCGTTCTCGGGCCGGCCTGCAAGGGGCATCCGAAATGCATTCATCAGGCAATGGGACGAGAGCGGCGTAGAGCCGCTACCCTTTCCTACGCAGAATACGGTGACCCGTGACATACGAAACGCGGCTAATCGCCAAGATAACCCGGAGTATATGTCATTGTGGGCGGGGCAAGGCACAAGAGGGCTGACTTCGGGACAAACGGCAGCGGATATTGTTGCCGAGACGATCCGGGAAGCGCTGTTGATCTGCCCGTTTCGTGAATCCGATCATTTAAAATGAGAGCGGATTATGCTATACGCTTAGGAAAACACATGAAGCAGCAGGCCACCTAAGGAAAAACCTTGAGGTGGCCTGTAAAGCTTTTTGCTAGAAACCGCCGTAAGTATCTCCGCCTTCGCCGCTCCACGTCATCTCCACGAAGGAGGACGGATTGGTAGACGTCGCTGTTTTGGAGCCGGAAGCGTAGAGTCCCCCGGCAACACCGGTCATCGTATAGTCGGTATATAATTTGTTCGAAGTATAGTTCGTGTAAATCATCGCTCCCGAAATATTCGATGCGGTTACGTTCTTAAGCTCCAAATTGCTTCCGTAGGACACTCCGTCCGAGGCCGTGGTTTTGCTTGTTCTGAACGCCTGGCCCGTGGCTGCATTGTTTTTGACCGTGGTGTTGATGATCTGTACGTCATTGGCCCGCATGAATATTCCGTTGTTGCCCACGGTCGATTCCGGCACTGTATTCTGAAAGTCAACCGTGCTGCCGATCACTTTGATATGATGCGTCCCCTCTTTAAAATCAAAGCCGTCGTTTTTGGTCTGTATGGCGCTGCAGTTCAGGAACGTAATATAACCGCTTCGATCCGGGTTCGGCAGCGTGGTCCAGTTCTGATCGGCATCCCCCACATAGAAGCCCTCGCCGAATTTTCCACCTTGCCCCGCGCTTTGGGCGGTACTGTTCGAGACAAGCCAGTATTGGCTGTTTTTGCGAATCTTGAACGCTTCTGCCGTCGTATTTTTGACCGTTACGTTGGTAACGTAGCCATGTGAGGCTTCAATCAGCAGGCCTTTGTTCGATTTGGCATTGGAGTTAATCGTCACATTCTCCAGCTTGTAATAGCTGTTTTTGATATGGAATGCGGCATTTCCCGCCGATGCCGTGAAATGAAATGTAGCTCCGCTGCCCGTGCCGCGTATCGTGATGTAATTGCCTGACGCTCCGTTCCTGGAGGTTGCAATGGTTCCATCTGACACCGAGTAGGTCCCGGATACTTCGATAATGTCACCGGGATTCGCACTGGCTAAGTAGCTCCGCAGCGTCGCGACGTCACCGGCCGGGACCGATTTGGTTGCCGCCTTTACCATATGACCAGGGTAGAACGCAAATACAAGCATGAAGCAAAATAAGGATACTATGCCAAACTTGAATGATGGCTTGATCATCATGAAACCTCCTCGCTATTTTTGACACTATTCATCGTGCAGTCGCATTTGTTGCCTTATGTTCTTTCTGGGCGAAACACATCACCTCACTTAACGGAGATCAGATTCATTGTTTAAGCGCTCTAATTATAATCCAATCCGAATACCACATTGCTGCTTGAAAATATCATAATTTCGTCTGCATTCGATACTGGAGAGGCGTCATACCGTACTTTTTTTTGAACATGGCGATAAAATACGAGGGGTAGTTGAATCCGGTCTGTTTACTGACCTCTTCGATTGTCAGAGAAGGCAAGCCAAGAAGCGTTCTGGCTTCCTCCAAACGCTTGTTGTTCGTATATTCGATGATGGTCATGCCCATCTGGTCTTTGAACAGCTTGGACAAATAACTGGGGGAGAAATGAAGGTCCGCAGCTATTTCGTTAATTGTAAAGGATAGATGATAGTGCTTGCCAATCCAACTTACCATGGCGCCGACAGGTTCGAGCGAAGCAGCGGCTGTATGATACTTGAAGCCCCCGCTGCGATCCGGAGGATAAATATGGCTATTGAAGTAGGTGAAGAAATGAAATAAAAACAAGGCAACAACTTCCTTCTGAACCTTTCGCGGAACGCTGGCCAGCATCTCATGCAATTGCAGAAATTGATTTTCCAAATATAAAGCATCCTTGGATGAAAGATGAAAAACCTGATTGGACCACGGATGCTCCAACAATTGTGAAACAGCGGTTGTCAGCTGCGGGAGTGCGGTGAGGAAGCGCTCGATGACAGAGGCTTTGATTTTCAGCAGGCTGCGAATGTAATTCGGCGGTACAATGACTTGAATATGGTGTATTTGAAAAGGCTTAATCAACACCAAGGTGCCGGGCTTAAGTGAGTGCGTTTGATTATTGACGATATATCTTCCGGCGCCTTCATGAATGTACAGGATCTCCAACCCTTCGTGATAATGAAAATATTCCACCGGCTCTGTATGTACGCTTCGATAGTTGAACAGATACAGATTGTCACGCCAGGGAATCGAATGGTGAATTTTCATCTGGAACCTCCTTATGCATGAATGATAGGGATGATGGGTTCAATTACAGGGCTTCAAGCATTTCGCATACATCGTATGCCTAACCCTGCAAATCATGCTTCTGCGTTTGACTGCAGCGAGCGAATATCGCGCACAAGAGGGAAAACCGGGAGGCTGTCGAACACTTTATCATAATATATATGTTAAAAAATGCTGCTATGACGGCATAACGGGGGTTATGATGTCCACGCCTATTTTGTCTACGAAACTGTATATACCTTCTCCCCGGTCGAGGGCTGTTCTTCGCCCCCGCTTGATCGAGCGTTTGAACGAGGGGCTGCGATTGCAACGCAAGCTGACTACGATTTCCGCCTCTGCAGGCAGCGGTAAAACTACGCTGCTCAGCCAATGGATCAAAGACTCACGACTGCCCGTCGCCTGGCTGTCTTTGGAAGAGGGGGATCGTGAGCCAGCAAGATTTCTGGCTTATCTTGTGGCTGCCCTGCAAACCGTCGGGGTTGATATCGCAGAGGGCATCATAAGCAAACTCCAAGCTCCATCCCCACTTCCTCTGTCGGTCGAAGCCATCGTCACGGCCATCCTTAATCACATTGCGACCATGGGGAACCGTTTCATTCTGGTTCTTGATGATTACCACGTAATTGATTCCAAACCGATAGACAGCGCTCTTGGCTTTCTCATTGAGCACATGCCGCCGCAGATGCATGTGGTTATCGCCAGCCGCCAGGATCCTAATCTGCCCTTGGCCCGGCTGCGTGCCCGGGACCAGTTGACGGAAGTGCGGACATCGGACTTGCGCTTCACATCCGCTGAAACCTCTGAATTCCTGCGCCGCTCCATGGGACTGGATCTGTCAGCAGAGGATGCGGCGCTTCTCGAATCCCGCACGGAGGGCTGGATTGCCGGCCTGCAATTAGCGGCGCTGTCCATGCAGGGCCAGCAAGATGCCGCCACCTTCATCCGAACCTTCGGCGGCAAGCACCGTGACGTACTGGACTATCTGGTTGAAGAAGTGCTGCAGCAGCAGCCTGAGGGTATTCAGGATTTTTTGCTAAGTACCTCCATTCTTGACCGGCTGTGTGGTCCATTGTGTGAATATATTCTTCGTAGTGAAGACCGTGATGCTCCGAAGAACACCATCTCCGGGCAAGAAACCCTGGAGTATCTGGAGCGCGTCAACCTGTTCATCGTTCCGCTGGACAAGGAGAGGCGCTGGTACCGATATCACCACCTGTTCTCGGATGCGCTTCGGCAGCGTCTAACCCGAACGGGTGCTTCTGCGGCTGGCGGAGAGAGGGACGTGTCCGAATTGCATCGTCGTGCCAGCGAATGGCATGAACGTCAAGCTCTTCTGCTGGAAGCTTTTCAACATGCGATTGCCGCTCAGGATGTGGATCGCGCCGCACGCCTCATTGAAGGGGAGGGGATACCTTTGATCTTCCGTGGAGCAATAGGACCTGTGCTCCATTGGCTGGATTCCTTGCCTAAGGAAGAAATGGATGCAAGGCCCGCGCTACATGTCATGCATGCTTCCGCCATGTTAATGGTCGGTCAAATGACCGGTATCGAACCTAAACTTCAAGCCGCCGAAATCTATCTGAAAGCTGCGGAGGACGATTATACCCGGGATCTTATAGGGCATATCGCCTCTATACGTGCCACCCTTGCTGTCAGCAAACATCAGCCGGGAACCATCATGGCGGAATCGCGCCGGGCCTTGGAATTCTTGAGTCCGCATAATCTGCCCGTGCGCACAGCGACGATATGGACGCTGGGATATGCCTACCAGCTGCAGGGGGAGCGGGCCGCGGCTGGCAAGGCTTATCGGGAAGCCGTGACCATCAGTCAGAAGATTGGGCACATCATGATCAACATGATGGCGACGCTCGGACTCGGAATGATTCAGGAAGCGGAGAATCAGTTATATGCAGCGGCCGAGACGTATCGGCGCGTTCTGGATTTGGCGGGTGACCCTCCGCTGCCGGCAGCGTGCGAAGCGCATCTGGGACTAGCCCGAATATGCAGTGAGTGGAATGATCTGGATGCCGCGGAACAGCATGGGCAGCAGGCCCTCCACTTGGCAGGGCAGTTCGAGCATATAGACAGGGGCGTGGCTTGCGAGGTATTTCTCGCAAGGCTGAAGCTTTCACGGGGAGCGGTGAGCGAAGCGGTTGCCATGTTAGACAGGGCGGATCACTTCGCCCGTCAGCATCATTTCACGCATCAGCTGCCCCATATTGCCGAGGCACAGGTGCTTGCCATGCTGCTGCAAGGGAATGCCAGTTCAGCGTTGCAGCTTGCCCAGAAGTTTGAGCTCAAGCTAAGCCTAGCCAGAGTGCTGCTCGCACAGGGGGATACGGCGGCAGCGCTGGTGATGCTCGAACAACTGCGGACGGATATGGAAGTTAAGGAATGGGTGGACGAACAGCTTAGGGTAATGGTGCTGCAGGCTTTGGCCCTTCAAGCCCATGGTGAGAAGCTGAAAGCGGCACAGATTGTTGCCGATGTGCTGGGGATGAGCGAGCCGGGCGGTTTCATCCGGTTGTTTATCGAGGAAGGGCAACCGATGCGGGAGTTACTAAGCGCAGCAACTGTGAGCAAACCGATGCAGAAGCTATTTAGGGAAGCCGTAGACAAATCGAAGCAGAAGCAGCTGTTAAGAGAGGCTATAAAGAAACCGATGCATGACTATCTGGAGCGGCTGCTGCATGCATTTGATGCTGAAAGACTCGAAAGTGGTGTTACATCAGTATTCGTTCCAGGGTTTGTTCAGCCTGCTGAGTCCCTGATTGAGCCGCTAAGCCGGCGGGAATTGGAGGTTCTGCGTCTTATTGCCGATGGACTATCGAATCGTCAGATTAGCGAGAGGCTTTTTGTTACGCTCAGCACCGTGAAAGGGCATAACCGGATGATTTTCGATAAACTCGAGGCCACACGCCGTACCGAAGCTGTAGCGCGTGCGCGAGAGCTGGGTTTACTGTAGGTGACGATCACAGAATCGCTATTCATCCATAGCGATCTCCCTTCAAATATCGCTGTTCATGAGAAAACCATACTGCTGTTCATAAGAAAACCATACTTAAGTATCTATGGCTCGGTACCCTGCGCCAGATATACTGATTGCAAATGCAGGTTTGGAGGAAACCCATGAAAGCAATGGTATGCACCGCTTATGGATCACCGGATGTGTTAAAGTTGCAAGAGGTAGAGAAGCCGATCCCTAAGGATCGCGAAATTCGGATCAAAATTTACGCAACCACCGTTAATTCGGGGGATTGCCGAGTACGGGGATTTCGCAGTCCTCTTTTGTACAGGATTCCGATGCGGCTGGTGTTGGGCCTGAGAAAGCCAAGACAACCGATACTCGGGGTGGAGCTGGCAGGGGAAGTAGAAGCGATAGGCAAGGATGTTACGCGATTCAAGGTAGGCGATCAGGTCTTGGCATTCAGGGGAATGCGATTCGGCACGTATGCCCAGTATATCTGCATGCGCGAAGACGCGTTATTGCTGTTAAAGCCCGATCATGTGACTTATGACGATGCCGCCGCCGTATCTTTCGGAGGAACGACGGCCCTGCATTTTCTAAGAAAAGGGAATATCCGGCAAGGGCACAAGGTGCTAATTTATGGAGCGTCCGGTGCGGTGGGGACTTTAGCTGTACAGCTTGCCAAGCAACATTATGGAGCAGAGGTTACCGGCGTTTGCAGTACCGCGAATGTGGGACTGGTGAGGTCGCTCGGAGCCGAGCGGGTCATTGATTATACAAAAGAGGATTTGACCACAAGCGGAGCGCGATACGACATCATCCTGGATGCGGTCGGTAAACTGCCGAAATCCAGATGCAAGCATTTGCTCACCCCGGGCGGGAGCTATGTAACCGTTGAAGGGCAAGGGGTGGCCAAGGTGCTGATGGAGGATCTGAGATTGCTTGCGGAGCTGCTTGGAAAAGGGAAGATCAAGCCGGTCATCGACAGAAGGTATGCATTGGAGCAAATGGCTGAGGCGCACCGGTACGTGGATGAAGGACGCAAGAGGGGCAGCGTTGTCATCACGGTGGGCCATGATCATTGAGGGAAAGTCATCATTCACGGCGGGGCATGATTATGACAGCAGATGAAGCAAGGCATCATTCAAGGATATTGACAGCCATCCAAGCATGCCCCGGACCACGCACCGTGCGGGTACAGGGAGCAGTGCCACACGATGTACTCATTTACCAGCCGATCCTGCAGAGGGTCGGCTTTTCTCATCGGAATGAGGGGGAGCGGTGATCAACATCCGGATGATAGCAGGAAGAAATCTCTGAGCCTTCTATGGAAGTGATATATAATGTGATCACAAGAATGAAATGAATTTCAAGGGAAGGACTGCTGCACACGATGTCCAAAGCGGATAATATGCTGGCTATTCTATGGCTGCTGAAATCGCGAAAAAGAATCACGGCAAAACAGCTATCGGAGGAACTGGGCGTGCATATCCGAACGATTTATCGGAATATCGATGCCCTGTGCATTTCCGGCGTGCCTGTCGTATCTGAGATTGGGCGCGATGGAGGTTACTCCATCCCGGAGCATATCAAGCTGGAGCCGCTGTTTTTTGAGGGCGATGAGCAAAAGGCGCTTCTTCATGCAGCTGCATTCGCACGGGAAGCGGGCTATCCCTCCGAAGAGCCGCTCCATCGAGCTGTTTCCAAAATTAAACGATATACGAATCCGGAGCAGCTGGAGCGTTTGGAACGCCACAAAAACAGTATAGAGGCCATCCATCCTCCTATTGCTTCTTCGCTCACCAGGATACTGCATGAGATCGAGGCGGGGATCGATCGGCAATCCAGTCTCGAGATCGATTACACCACAGGCTACGACGGTATGAAACAAACACGTATCCTGGATCCTTATGGACTCGTCCATTGGAAAAGTAAATGGTACGCGGTGGGATATTGCCATCTGCGCGGTGAAATTCGCTGCTTCCGTGTCGACCGTATGCGCGATATCCGGCATACCGACAACACGTTTGACCGTCCGGCGTCGTTTTCCCCGCGGGAGTACGTATTGGACAGCTTGCTATCGGGGCAAGGTTCCGAATCCAATCCTCATTTGGTTTCCGTGCATATCCAAGGAATCCCACAAGCTTTGGACGATTTATGTTCGCATTGGCTGCTCAGTCAAGCCCTCGTCGATCGTACGGCGGAGCATGCGGTGTTCAGGCTGGATGAGCATACGTTATACACGCAAGTTGCCTACTACCTTCTGTCGTTTGGCGGAAAAATTCGAATCATGGGGCCCGATGAACTGAAATCAGGCATGATCGACATTGCGGAGTCCCTATTAAAATATTATCAATCCTGAATACAAACACTGACCTTCTTTGTCAGTGTTTGTATTATATAATGAACACCATCAGATAGTGTCAGGGAGGAGAGAGTACGCTGATGGCAGGCTCTATTTTTAAACAAGAAGTGATGAAGGTAACGGGACGTTCTTGGGAAGAATGGATTGTGGCCCTTGGGCAGGAAGTGGGCCCGCTCTGGTCACACGAGCAGATCCGAAACCATATCGTTGAGCAGCATCAGGTATCCGGGGAATGGGGCGAGTGGATCGCCGTTATGTATGAGCAGGTCATGGGGCGGGTGCCGGTCGGCGTTTCCAAAGATGCCGGGGTGCAGATCGGGGTCAGGAAAACGATGGCCGTGACGAAAGAGAGAGTTTGGGATTTCCTCATGTCTTCTGAGGGGCTGTCGTTATGGATCGGAGATGTCCCTTCTCTGGAGCCGGAGGTCGGGCATGAGTATGAGTCGAAGGAAGGCGTGTCCGGCAAAATTACCGTGGTCGTACCTTACCATAAACTGCGCCTGACCTGGAAACGCAAGGAGTGGGACAACCCGTCCCGGCTGCAAATCTATGTGTTATCCACGAATACCGGAAAAACAACCATCGCGATTCACCAGGAGATGCTGGATGATGTTTATATGAGAGAGATCATGAGGCGTCATTGGGATGAGATGCTGACTACCTTACAAAGCCAGGTTATAGCACCAAAATGAAGAGATTCAGTCATATGGATCTGAGGGTCCGTAGGGGTAGGTATGTTGCCCGAGGAATACTAGGCCGCAGTATGAGTCTGGTGGATATCTGCAAGAACTGATGCATGCTCACGTAGGTACTGCCATTACATGCGGATTTTAGAGATGTTATAGGTACGGTCTCGTGTTTGACTGTTGCAAGTGTTGATGTTTATTATGCACGGTCTTGGGTTTGACTATTGCTACGTTATGAGGACCGTGGTTCCGCTATTTAGCCTCGATCGGTGGGTTTTTGGCTATATGAGGACACCAGATCCGCTATTACATAGGGAAGTGCGATAATTCGTGTTATTTAAAGTAAATAGCGGATTCTGAGTCCGGAAGAACGGGTAAAGTGGCTGTTTTTTTCGGAATAACGGATCTGGTGTCCTTTAGTTTGTTTAGTTGTCTCTCGGTTACCTGAATAACTGCGAGCATTGCAATATCTGCAATATCTGCAATATCTGCAATATCTGCAAGAACTGCTGGATGCTCCCGTAAGTCCTAATGTAACAAGCAGAGTTTCATAGGTGCGTGTTCGCAGTTTATTACATGCGGAGTTTATAGGTTCGGGCTCGTTGTTGACCGCTTGCTATGACCAGAATCTGGAGCTCGACCAGTTTATGCAATAAGCGTCGGGTATGCCGGTCACTCACCCTAAGATGATTAGCGAGTTCTAAGGGCGTTATCGGTTGCAGCAATCGCCGCGCAAATCGGACAGCTTCTGCCTCCAGCCAACTTAAGGACGCAGGTACATCTGATGCCACAAATCTGCCGACGAAGGATAAGATGAGCTGCTGGCACTGTTTTGGCTCATCGACGATGGAGGGGGAGGCAATGGGAAGGAATGTCCAACCATCCAGTGCCAATAAGCAGTGACGGCGGCATAAATCCTTAAACCTTCTTACGTCCAGATCACGAGCATGCGGCCCGTAGCCTTGGATTTCGATCCCTCCTCTCGCATCACCGGGCATATAGGCAAGGTCCAAATAACGATAACCATTGCCGAAATCGCGTACTTCCCATTCCGGATGCAAGTCATTAAATTACCGATCGTCGGAAACCATACCGAGCGAAGAAACTCGACGGTGCCGTGGTCCAACCCTTTATGAAGGATTTCGAGCCTGCGGGGATTCCTTTCATTCAGGATATTCGTGTGCATCCAAAGCTCATATTGTTGATCAAACCGTGACATGTTCAATTTTCCCCCTTAGTATTAGATGGAATGCGATTGCGCTAGAACATAAAAAAGCCGCCCCATACAATGCAACCCAATCTTTCATTGGGGCACTTTGCATAGAAGCGGCGTGTTCTTCACGTCGTTATGATGGCTAGTATAACTCGTGTTTTGCGGGTTTAGCAATAAGGTATTGCTTTCATATTATGCTTGACAGCGATATAGTTCGCCAATTGATTTAAAAAGATCTGAAAGCCTGATCTTCTCAAATTAGGTCATTGAACCGCTTTCTGTTACTACAGGGAGCGTTTTTTATGTTGTTCAAATAAATATGACGTCATATATGATGCGATTAAACAAATACACGAATATATATTGTGTATTATTTATTTATAATGTACATTAATCACATAAGATGATTATAAAATATGCATTATTGGAGGTGGATCGAAACCAGACGAGTTTGAAGCGAGAAGGGGAGGTTCAGTCCTGCAATTAATCAGGAAGACGATGGCTGGGAAGTTCGAACACAAATCTGATACCAAGAGAGGATGAGTGAAGCGTGAACAATTCCATTAAAAAGGTGAATATGGGTGTCATCTTGTGCAGGCATTGCAACTCTCAAATCGATACGGTGGATACGAATCGAATTGTTACTTTTTATAGCGTGTGCGATCAGCCGGAGTGCCAGCAGCTGCACAGCCGTATGCATATATCAGTAAGTAATGTAATAGACGAAGAGTAATGATAGGAGAAGGTTGTTCCCATAAAAACGTACCACTTAATGTGGTGCGTTTTTATGTTGAACGAATATGCGATTGCTGTGTACTCTATCGTGCTTGTCAAACAACAGTGCTTTAAGCACTTGTCTAACTACAATGCTTTGTTCACGTACAGCGAGTACTCTATTCACGCTTGTCACAGTGCACCCTGTCGCGCCTGTCAAACTGCGAGTGCCCCGTACTCTTTCCACCTGTCAGTCACAATCTATCAATCGAATGAAATGGCATGGTTGACTTGATGAAAAGTGGTACTTATAGCTGTCTATCCATCATGCTAAGATCAAACTGAAAATATCCCATTGTTGATGGGGAGATACCCAATCCACTTCATATGCAGCAGACTGGAGGTTATCATTTATCAAAATATTCGTAGCAGGCTCTACTGGCGTTATCGGTCAGCGGTTGCTTCCGAGGCTGGTGCAAGCTGGTCATGAGGTTACAGGCATGACCCACCATCCTCAGCGAAAAGGGTTGATCGAATCATGGGGAGCAAGGGGGATCATAGCAGATGCTTTTGATCGGGAAGGGATGATAGCCGCGATCGGGGAAATACGGCCGGATGTCGTTATCCATCAGCTCACTTCGCTAAGCCAATGGAATCTGGAGGATAATGCGAGGATTCGAATGGAGGGTACCCGTCATCTGGTAGAAGCCGCGCAGATCCATGGCGTTAAACGAATGATTGCCCAGAGCATTGCCTGGGCTTATGAGCCCGGAGATCATCCTGCCACCGAAGACGTCCCCTTGGATGTCCAGGCGCCTGCGCCGCGCAAGTCCACGATAGACGGGATCGTCTCGCTGGAACATGCCGTTGCACAAATGCCGAATCACGTCATTTTAAGGTATGGTATGTTCTATGGCCCTGGCACGTGGTACGACGCCAACGGGGTAATGGCGGAAAAGGTACGAACTCGAGCTCTTCCGGCAACGGATGGCATCATGTCATTTCTCCATGTCGAGGATGCGGCGAATGCCGCTCTGCAGGCATTGAACTGGCCGGCGGGTCCGGTCAATATCGTAGATGACGAGCCTGCTACAGGTACGGTGTGGCTACCGGTGTATGCCGAGGCGCTGCAAGCGCCTGCTCCAGCATATCAAGCGGGGAGTAAGCGCGGCGAACGGGGTGCTTCCAACGCCAAAGCCCGGCAGGAGTACGGTTGGCATCCGCTGCACCCCACGTGGCGAACAGGGTTCGCGCATTCGCTGAGATGAGAGCGCTTAGCGATGCGCCAACCGGTTCCACCGTTAAGAGTACATACACAAGGAGTATGCTATTCACAATGGACACCGTAAAGGAAGGATTAGCATATAGAGCATGTCCCGGACCACGCACCGTGCATACAGGGAGCAGCGTGCACGAATCCAATGGAGACGCTATAGGGCTCCCAATCATCATGCTCCCTAATATGCTGAAATCTAAATACCTGCCGGCCCAGTGGTATGATTCATTTAGCCCCTGTTGATATGGGAATGAAAAGAAAGTTATAGTTAATAGAGGAGATTATGGCCATGAGGATGAATAGGAGCCAGGATCAAACTGAGTGGACTTACCATAGAAAAAGAGCCAGAATCCAACTGAACCGAGTTGACTAACCATAGAACAAGGAGGGGCTAGCATGACAGAACGGCTGCCATGTCGAAGCGAAGGCTGTTCCGCAACGATATTACCGGCAACCGCGGCCAAGACCGGCGGTTATTGCATGCCGTGCAAGCAGGAAATGGAGCGCAAGGAACGGCAGCGTTACATAGAACAAAATCGGAGAGACATCGACTTATACGAAGGGATTACAGATCCAGTAGAGATCCTTAAGATCATGCATGCCCCGCTGAGGCGGGATCCATTGATTCGATATATTCCCTATCCTCTAAAAAGAGAAGAGGTATATTCAGCATTATCACCAAGTGAGGCCGAGCGCATGCTGACTATTGCCCTTGATCTGCTGGAAGCGGGCGATGAGGACACCTGCCAGGAAATTGTGGTTTCCCTGGTCTGTTATCAGAACAAGTCGCTTGAATCCTGTATCCCAACATTGATGGAGCACGGTATCTATTATCCCGGCATTTTGTTCAAAGATGCATCTGCCCATAGCCGCGACAAGCTGCTGCAACAAGTAGAACAGGACAAGGATAACCGCAACCATCTGCTGCTTGCCCTGGCTTGGATTGGGGATGATCAGGTTGTGCACCAATTTCAAGAATGGCGGGCCGTGCCTCCATCATGGGCAGAGGAACTATATGTTCCGCCTGAAGCTTATGCGCATGAAGGGGGATGGGAGCTTACGGAGAAAGGGAGCAAGCGCCTATTATTCTATCATGACAGCTACGCCATAGAAAAAATAGAGCTGTCAGAAAGCACATGTGTAGCAGAACCGGAACCCGCAAAATTTTTGAAGGAGCATTCCACTCTCTGTCCATGGTGCGGAAGCAGTCTAACCACCTTGACGGATCTGGACATCAGCCATCCGAAGCTTCAATTCTTGGGGGTGTCCGGAGAGAGGCTGCGAGTGAGCACCTGTCTGAACTGCAGCTGTTACGATACGATCTATATGGACGTAGATTTCCATGGGAAATCCGAATGGAGCCAAGTCAATAGTAGACAGGGTTATGTACCGGAGCCTAATTCCGAGAAGGATGATAGGAACTATTCGGCGGTGGGGCAGTCCTTACGGCTTGCGGACCATCCTCGCAACAGCTATTATGCGGCCTATTGGGCGCTTGGTCCGGCGGTTTCGCAAATCGGCGGCTATCAGGCTTGGATTCAGGACGCCGTATATCCCTCCTGCTCCTGCTGTTCCAAAAGCATGACATTCATCGGGCAGCTGGACTGGGAACAGATCGAGGAGTATGGAGAAGGCATTTATTATATGTTCCTGTGCGCGGACTGCCAGGTGACCGCAACCTTGTTCCAGCAGACGTAACCTGACTTAAGCAATGATTTGAGTAACTGATTCCAGCTATCAGAACGGGCAGTATACTATTTTTTCCGTACCATCTTTTGATATGTTATTATATACCATTATAAGGATTGAGAATGGAGGCCTCATACTTGAAGGTATTGAAACGTAGAGTAGCTTATATGTTAGTGACGATACTGCTGGCAGTCAATTGTACCGCGATGGGCGTTGTGGGAGCTGCAAAGGCCGTGAACGGTGATTCCCGCCCCATACCGGTAAGCGTGGCTGGCGGCAGCGGGCATGGTGTAGCGGCATGGAGCGACGGCTCCGTGACCGCCTGGGGTTATAACAAGTCAGGTCAAGTAGGTGACGGGACTAGCATTCATCAATTGGTGCCAAAGCAAGTTGCGGGTCTAACTGATATTGTTCAGGTGGCGGCAGGTGACAATTCTTCATATGCCTTGGACAAAAACGGGGATGTGTGGGCCTGGGGCGATAATTACTCGCCTTATATTAACGGGGACCCTTTCCAAAAACGGGGAGGGCTGATGAAGCTGGAAGGACTTAAGGGTGTAGCCAGTTTGGTCATTTCAAACCATGGTTCTGTCGCATTACATAAGGATGGGACTGCAACGATATGGCGTCCGACGTATGATCCGAATGATCATTTAAAGATGACCGTAAAATACTTCCCTATCAAAGGAGTCACGAATGCAAAAACAATAGTGGTCGCCGGACATGAGGCATTGATTCTCGGTAAAGACGGCAGCGTCGATATGTTAACGGTATATAACAGTTTCTACGATCGATTCCGCCTGGAACGTGAGTTTGGCGAGGTTAAACCGCTGGTTACCTCCTCCATTACCGGAATCGCAGTGGATTGGTATGACGTGTTCCTGCTGCATGAGAATGGGACGGTGCTGCGGTGGAATGTGAATACCAAGCAGCAAGCGCCGATTGCAGTAAAGGGCCTTAAAGAAATCCGAGAGATAAGAACAGGGTCCAACCGTTTATTTATGCTTAAAAACGACGGCACAGTCTGGCAGTGGAATTACAACGACCCAACGGCAAAGCCCTTTCAAGTGAAAGGTCTGACAGGTATAACGGCGTTATGGGGCACCAAGGGATATACAGGTTATGCAACCAATCAGGACGGTAAGGTGCTGGCTTGGGGAGAAGAGAAATATCAGGGCAGCGGCTCTCTTAACGAGAACGATGGGAATCCAGTCTTCGTACAGCCTCCTCTGTCCTGGTCGGTAAACGGACAAAAGGTTAGCTTCTACGGATCATCCGCCATTGTGAAAGACAAGCTGTATGTACCGTATAATAGCGTATTTGAAGCGCTCGGGATCAAAGTGAAGCGCGGACAGTCCACTCCGGATCCGAAACACGGAAATCATCGATTTCCAATTTGGTCTTTCTCTTATGGAGGGAATACCGTATCCATTAAGTCCAGTGATCCTGCAGTTGTATTGGTGAACGGGAAGGTGACGCGAGATAATGCCAGCATTCCATTCCTGGCTGATTCGAGCATGTTTCCATTGGAGTTGATCACATCAAAGCTTGGCATTCCGATGTCCTGGAATAGGGCGACAGGCGAAGTGATCCTGGGGAAAACACCATAAGGAAAGATTAATGAAGGCACGCCCATACCGGCGTGTCTTTTGCTATTCTAAGGAAAGGCATGCGGACATCACAACCGTCGGCGAAGATGCCGCATAATCCTTCCGATGATGCCCGCCTACAAACACATGAAGGGTCCCACTTTATCAGTAAGAACAATTTCTTCTAATACTTTTCGCAACAACTGGGACATGACTCTTCACTTCACCTGTGTGAACATCCGCTTAGTTTCTACAAACGAAGTAATGCCAGCCTCTAGGAAATACTCTCCTTTAGATTTTAGTAACCGTAATTGCCCTTAACGCCTTTGGTCATAACCCAAAATATAAGAGCAACAGCGCTGACGGAGGCTCCAAGCAAGCAAACTCCATGCCAGCCATACTGTGCATAGATATGGGTCGAAGCAATGGAACCGGCGGCACTTCCGATGGAATAAAAAATCATATACCCGGCAACCATGCGACTGCGCGCTTGTGGGCGCAATACAAATATCATACTTTGATTCGTGACATGCACCGCCTGTACCGCCAAGTCCAGCAGAATAATACCAATGACTAAGGCAAACAGGGACTGTTCCGTGTAGCTGATCGGCAGCCATGACAGCAATAGCAGGGACAATGCAATTCCCGTCGTTCTTTGGCCGTAACCTCGATCGGCTAGCTTACCGGCCTTTGCTGCAGCCAATGCACCCACGACGCCCACGAGACCAAACGCCCCGATGGCAGAGTGCGAAAGGGATAGTGGCGGCGCGCTAAGAGGCAGCACCAATGGTGTCCACAAAATGCTGAAAGCGGTAAAAATCAGCATAGCTAAAACAGCGCGGATTCGTAATAACCGTTCTTGCAGGAACAACATCAGTACCGACTTAAGCAGTTGAGAATAGGGAAGAGTTTTTACTTTACGCTCAACATTGGGCAGCACCTTATATAATGCGTAAACCATGAGCAGCATCAACGCAGCAGAAACCAAATAAACCGAACGCCATCCTGCAAGATCCTTCAAAACCCCTGAAATGGTTCGAGCAAGAAGGATCCCAATCACAATTCCACTGGTTACCATACCTACGGCACGCCCTCGTTCAGCAGGAGCAGCTATGGTCGCCACGAACGCCACAATCGTCTGCGTTACTACGGCAAGCAATCCGACCAAAGCCAAACCTGCAAAGAGCATCGTGCCGGACGAAGCAGTTCCAACGATAACGAGAGCCGCCATGGAGATCGCCATTTGAGCGATAATTAATCGACGCTGGTTCAGTAAATCCCCTAGAGGCACCAGCAGCAGCAGTCCCAATGCATAAAAGATCTGTGTGACGGTAATCAGAATTCCAATAATGGAATAATCCATGTTGAACTCGTTCGACAGCTCATCGAGCAGCGGCTGAGCGAAGTAGATATTGGCAACTGACATACCGCAAGCAGTCGCAAACAATAACGTAACGTAACGAGTCAGAGGCATACGATTACCGGATTCGGCCGTGCTCACCGTCCCCTGTGACGCATTCGCCGCTGCTTCGTTATGGACCGCTTTTTTTGCTATCAATTTTTCCATTTTATGCACCAATCCTATCGAGGTTTTTTTGTGTACCGATCAGTATGTTAAATTGCCTGATAAATATATCCCATAATAACAATCTATGTCAATGGATTTATTTCAATCGTATGAGTAATATTTGAAAATGTAGTTATAACACTGCAATATAAAGGGAATGGGTATTTGACAAAAGCAGCCATATATCATAATATCAATTATACTGATTGGTAATTAAAAACCTGTTTGCTTCCCAGTGTGATCATAAAATTTCTTTAAAATCAAATGTAACGAGAGGTATTTCAATATGGGACGAGTCCGCGAATTTGATGAAGAGAAAGTATTAGATGCCGCGATGCAGTTATTTTGGGAGAAGGGATATGAGGCTACCTCATTAAGCGATTTGACCTCCAGAATGGGTATTCAGCGGCCCAGTATATACTCAGCCTTTGGCGACAAGAAAGAACTGTTCGAAACCGCTCTGCGAAAATACACGATGTCGCATGCTTCCGAGGCGCGAACCAGGCTTCAAAACAAGCCATCGGTCAGAGAGGCTTTTCGAGCTCTTTTTGAGAATGTGGTTGATGAGGAATATTCCGTAAGCCGCAGCCGAGGATGCTTTTGCATCAATACGATGGTCGAGCTTGCGCCTCATGATGAGAAATTTGAAATTCTGACAAGGGAGCATCAGATGTACCTGGCGGTCATATTTCAAGAAACCATTGAACGAGGCATACAATCGGGCGAGCTTGCGAGTGACACAAACGCCAAAGCTTTATCACAAGCGCTCATCGTATCGCTAATTGGGCTGACCGTCATGTTGAAATCCCGTCCGGAGCGCTCATTCGTAAATAATACGATAGAGGTGACTCTTACATTGCTTAGATAAATGGTCATCCTAACTGGAACGTTTAAAGGCGCTATCCCACCAAAGTAATTCGCGGATGCCTTTTGGGTTTCATGTTTAGGTGTTGTTGCAGCCGTCCAAGCATAGTAAACTGTTCTAAAAAACAATAGTAGGTGCATCGATGGATATGAACATACGGACAGGACGAATAGAGGATCTTCAAGAGATCATGGCTTTGATAACCCGCTGTGTTGCGGTCATGCAGGCCGGAGGCAGCGATCAATGGGATGATCAGTATCCGAACCGAGAGGTGATCGGTGAAGATTTGCAGCGAGGAACATTGTTTGCAGCTGAGCGCGAAGGCCGCATCTTGGGGATTGTTGTCCTCGATGAAACGCAGGATGAACAGTACGAGACCATTAATTGGAGGCAAGTAGAGGGACCGTATCTCATGATGCATCGGCTTGCCGTCGATCCGGAAGCACACGGACAGGGCATTGCGCGAAAATTGGTAGCCTTCTCCGAAGAATATGCCGCTCGAGAGGGTTACACGAGTCTTCGGTTGGATACCTATGCCAAGAATACCGCTGCACTCAAGCTGTATCAAGGATTAGGTTATGACCTGCGGGGAGAAGTCAACTTCCCGGGCAGAACAGCAAGCTTTCCGGTATTTGAAAAGGTACTTGGATAAACAGACCTTGAAAGTAAGTCTGCTGCGGATCAGCTCGTGTGCTGTTCCGCAGCGGACTTTTGTTGTTTTAAGATAAGTAACGATTTCTTGGTTATGGTGATGGGGCCTGTCGGGATACCCATTTTATCTTCTATTTAGAT
The DNA here is from genome assembly GCF_037976825.1 of Paenibacillus sp. FSL K6-1330. NCBI lineage: Bacteria > Bacillati > Bacillota > Bacilli > Caryophanales > Paenibacillaceae > Paenibacillus > Paenibacillus sp. FSL K6-1330. The sequence goes on along the minus strand of NZ_CP150269.1, from coordinate 5,587,113 downwards.
TTTTTTCAAAATAGGTATTGCAATTCGGTGCAGGGATGAGAGATAATGTATTTAGATGAAATTCTAAATAGAAATATGGGTGATGCACAATGGGGTTTCCGGAAACATTTAAGGCGTTGTCTGATCCGGTGAGACGGGACATCCTCGTTATGCTCAAGCGCGGTAAAATGTCAGCCGGAGAGATCGGCCAGCATTTCGATATGACCGGGGCAACTATTTCGTATCATCTATCGCAGCTGAAGAAGGCCGGGCTGATATTTGAAACGAAATATAAAAATTATATTTACTATGAGATCAACGTGTCCGTTTTCGAAGAAATTATGTTGTGGTTTTCACAATTTAACGGGGGGAAACAAGATGGGGAAAAAGAATAGTTCGATGCTGGTTATAACAACGCTGATCTGTTTGTTGCCGATTATTTTATCAATGACGCTGTATAGCCAATTGCCTGAGCAGGTGGCTGTTCACTGGGACGCGGCGGGCAATCCGGATAATTATGTGTCGAAGGCGATTGCGGCGTTTGTGCTTCCGTTGTTTACGGCAGTTATTAACGTCATTATGCATGTAGCGCTTAACAACGATCCTAAGAAAATGAATGCTGCCCCGGTTTTAAGAACGATGGGTCTTTGGCTCATCCCCGCGTTGTCTCTCATTCTCATGCCGATCACGCTGTTCAAGGCCATGGGGGCCGAGCTGCCGATCCAGACGATTGCACCGGCTCTCGTGGGCATGCTTCTCGTGGTCACCGGCAATTATTTGCCGAAGAGCAAACAGAATTATACGGTGGGCATCAAGCTGCCTTGGACGCTGAACAGCCAGGATAATTGGAATAAAACGCATCGTTTTGCAGGGTATCTATGGATGGCAGGCGGAGCGTTCATGATCCTGATGGCGTTTCTGAAGGTGAACCTTGCCGTCGCAGTTGTCCCTATCATTATACTGATTGCAGCGGCTCCAGCGATATACTCATTCTCTTTGTATAAAAAGGGTGTGTAATAACGGGCGGGTTCTCCAAAGCATAAACTACACGAACTGCCAACAAGCTGACTCGAGGATCGAATGGGTCAGCTTGTTTATTTTACGGCAAAGCGCGAGTCTATCCGTTCGGGAGACCTCCCCCATAGCAGCTATAGGCACTGCGCCGCATAGGGATGGAGCTCATACTTCACGACATGTTTGCCCTGGGACCCGGTTACCGGAATTAACAGTCCCTTATCGCAAAGAGAATGAAGGAAGCGAAGGGCGGTCCGATGATTCAGACGCAGATGTGTCTTCACATCGATCGGGCGGAGGGGTCGTGCAAGCATGCATGCAAATCGGATGATTTCACGTTCTGTTACCGTGGATACACTTGTTGAATGCGGTTCTGCCAGATACCGGTTTATGACCATCCGCAGGAGCGTCATGCACAGCTCCGGGCGGTGAGCCACATCATCGCAAGCAAATGAAATCACCTGATAACCCATGGCGGATAAAAAGGTTTCCCGATTCAGCTCGTTGCAATATTTCTGCCGGTCCATCTCGGTTGTATGTGTGCTAAATGGTTTAACCTCGATGATCAGCCTCAGATGCGGAGTGATGAAGGCGAAGCTGCAATAATAGGATCGTCCGCGCCAATCCAGCACCTCGAATTGTGGATGTAATTCGCGAAAATGACCACGCAGCGGCCACCAGACATTTTGGCAAAACAAGGTTTCGGCCTCACCATGCCCTCGTTCCAGACGACCTCTTCTTTCTCCGGTTCTGTTCCTTAGATGATAATGCATAAATGTCCCATGAGCCTTCTCAAAATCCATCTTACGGTATACCTCCCCATATAAATAAAAAAAGAACGCCCCGGCCTCACTCCAAATAAGGAATGCGCTGGGACGTTCTTCGTCTCTTGCCACTTATTATAATCAAAATGTGATCGTTTAACCACAGGATTCTCATGAAAATTACGAGTTCTGCTCGAGCACTGCTTCCCGGGCTCTTTTGCTGCGCAAACGAAAGATGATCCGGCGCAGCAGCTTGATAAAATAACCGACCAGAAAAGCCGAAATGACCGTGCCCTCTCGTACGCCTTCAATCGAACCGAAAGCAAACAGCGAGATGACGATGCCGATGGATACCAGGGTCCAGTCGAACATGATCTTAATGTTACCGAATTCGGCACCGAGCTTTTCAGAGATGACTTTCACGATGCCTTCACCCGGGTTCAGGATCGTATTCGCGATGATTTGAAGATAGATGCCGATCGCCAGAATCATGCAGCCCGTCAGTAACGCCAAAATTTTCATGAAATACACTGTAAAGTTGAGCGAACTTACGATATACGCCCCCATATCCAGAAACAGGCCAAACAGAACACCGACAAACACTTGCAGATATTGCATCTTGGGAAACTGCTTACCGAGCAGGAGGACCTGGATCACCACAAACAGCAGGCATAACAGGATGGTCATCAGTCCCATGGAGAGGGGGAATTTTAAACTCAGCACATACGGTACGCTGGCAATAGGGGAGGTTCCAATATTGGCTTTGGTCACGAGAGCCGTGCCAAGTCCCATTAAGAATAGACCTACAATGAGGATGATATATCGTTTCATAAGCTGCCTTGTCATGGTTGCATTCCTTCTTCGTTATGATATAGATGGATCCGCCGACACTAACATCAAAAAATGATAGCAGCTTTCATTATATCACTAAATAACGACAGCGAAGCAGCTGTATAAAAAATGAACTAAAAAAAGCTGAACTCCATCATCGTGGAATTCAGCTTGGTATGCCTTATTTACCGTACGGATCAATCGTCTGAATGGTACCGTCCTCATGGTAGGTCAGCTCGGTGAACTTGACGCTGCGTTTGTTGTCGGCCCCACCGGAGAGGGAGCTGTCATGGTAGAAGAGATACCATTTATCCTGAAACTGAACGATGGAGTGATGGGTCGTCCAGCCGATAACAGGTGTTAGAATCGTGCCTTTGAACTCGAAAGGCCCCGTTGGACTTTGACTCGTGCCGTAGACGATTTTGTGTGTTGAGCCGGTAGAATAAGAAAGATAGTAGGTGCCGTTGTATTTATGGACCCAAGGTCCTTCAAAATATCTTCGCTCTTCATCCCCCGCGACAATCGGGTTGCCCTCCTCATCGACGATGGATATTTCTCGCGGCGTCTCCTTGAAAGTAAGCATGTCGTCGCTCAGCTCTGCGACCCGCGGTCCGATGGCAGGCGCATCTGCGGCAGGTCCTTCCGCATCCGAAATATGCGATCCGGTCTGCCATTGTTCCAGCTGTCCGCCCCAGAGGCCGCCGAAGTAAATATAGGCCCGGTTATCGTCGTCCACGAATACGGCAGGGTCAATGCTGTAGCTGCCCGGGATGTAATGAGGCTCCGGCTTAAAGGGGCCGGAAGGGGAGGAGCTTGTCGCTACGCCAAGACGGAAAATATCGTCATGATCCCTGGCAGGGAAGTATAAATAGTAAGTATCGTTCTTGAAGGCAGCATCCGGTGCCCACATTTGCTTTTTCGCCCATGGAACATCTTTTACATGAAGGGCTTCGCCATGGTCTACACATGGAGCATTCACATCATCCATTGATAGAATATGGTAATCTTCCATGTCATACTGGTCGCCGTTATCATTGGAGGTATTCTCGTGGTCCAGATCATGGGATGGATAAATATAAATTTTACCCTCGAATACGTGGGCGGAAGGGTCCGCGGTATAGATATGGGTTACGATCGGTTCATTAGGCTGTACGGGTTTGGTCATCACGTTTCCTCCTTGAATCGTTGCATTGTAAGCGCTTGTATTAATTCTATCAGACGCTTTCCTCCCAAAAAACCTAATAAAATTAGGTTTTTCACCTAAAAATATTAGATCTTTTTAGATTGAGGCTCGGTCGGATATAATCAAGCATAGAAATGACAGGAGGTGCATGATGAGAAAATACTTGTCCATCCTCTCGGATATGGAATCCAAAATATCGGAAGGACAATACCGTCCCGGGCAGAAGCTGCCTTCCGTACGGAGTGCTGCGCTCACGTACGGATGCAGTGTCAGCACCGTGCTGCGAGCCTACGCCGAGCTTGAGAAACGACATGCGATCTATTCCGTATCCCAGAGCGGATATTATGTGGTCGACCGTCCGAAAGAGGAAGAAGACGCGAGTGTCAGCACCATGATCGATTTCTCTTCGGCCTCTCCGGATGTGAATGTATTCCCGTATCTGGATTTTCAGCATTGCCTGAACAAGGCGATTGATACCTATAAATATGAACTGTTTACCTATGGCGATCCGCAAGGGATGGAGAAACTGCGCCATACCCTGGTCTCCCATTTGGCAGGAGCTCAAGTGTTCACTGCCGCGGAGAGGATCGTGATTACGGCGGGCGCCCAGCAGGCACTTGAGATTTTGACAAAAATGCCGTTTCCCGGCGGAAATTCCGCCATTCTGGTCGAACAGCCAAGCTACAATAACTACTTGCAGTTGTTGGAGAGTGAAGGAATACCCGTTATCGGAATAACCCGCACGGCAGCGGGAATCGACCTGCAGGCTCTGGAGGGGCATTTCCGATCCGGACATATTAAATTTTTCTATACGATGTCAAGATATCATAATCCGCTGGGCACCTCCTACAGTGCAGAGCAGAGGAAGGCTATTGCTAACCTGGCGGCGAAATATAATGTCTACATTGTGGAAGACGATTATATGGCTGATCTCGGCGAGGAGCGGGGATACGATCCCATCTATGCCTACAACCGAACTTCGCATGTCGTGTATTTGAAGAGCTTCTCCAAGATTATTTTCCCTGGATTGCGCCTGGGAGCCGTCGTCCTGCCGGAACATTTACTCCAAACGTTTAATGCCCACAGTAGTTATGGGGATACGTCGCTGCTGTCCCAAGCGGCGCTCGAAATTTATATAAGCAACGGGATGTACGAGCGGCACAAACAGAAGATTTATAGCCAGTATGAAACCCGAATGCAAGCCCTGAATGCCGCTTTGCAACCGTACGAGGGAACCGGATTCATTGAAGCCATGCCCGGCGACGGCGGCATATATAAACTGTTTAAGCTGCCGCAGACCGTTAACTTGGAGCGATTGATCAGGCGGCTACAAGAGCGGAACGTTCATGTGGTGTCCGGCAAGCTGTTTTATCTGTCCGACTACCTTATGCGCGAGAAGTTTATACGTATCAGTATTTCCAGAGCGCGATTGGAACAGATCGAGGAAGGGGTTCGTGTTATAGTGGAAGAAGTAAAGCGAGAGGTCGGAAATCACTGGTAATGCCATATCGTGGAACGAAGGAGCGAGGCTTTTCATGGAGCATAAGGAAAAAGTATACAACACCGCGGTCGAAGCTACGCTGGAGGTCATCGGCGGAAAGTGGAAACCGGTCATTCTCTTTCATCTTACCTTCGGTAAAAGACGCAACAGCGAATTTTTAAGCCTGATTCCCCAGATCACGCAAAAAATGCTGACACAGCATCTGCGGGAGCTGGAAGAGGAGGGCATTATATTACGCAAGACGTATAATCAGGTTCCGCCCAAGGTGGAGTATGAATTGAGCGAGTATGGCTGGAGCTTAAAGGAAATTCTTCATTTGATGTGCAGATGGGGAGATATTCATATCGAACGGAAGTATGGCGAATCGGCCATGGTGCTGGAGAAGCCGGCATTTGAGGATAGGCATTAAAAGGTGTGATAAATGAAAGAGCCGACTATTCCACGTATAGTCGGCTCTTCGTCATGCAGCTTGCGCGATAACTTATGGAATGACTTTACGCCGCCGGAGCTCGTCAAAGATGTTCATGAACATGGCCTCTGTTTCGACATACTCATGAAATCCGAAGCGTCGGGCCTTCGAACCGTCTGCAAAGAAATCATAATCCCAGGAGAACACAAAATCACCGAACTTCCAGGAGGAAACCTCTTGATACGTGTGCTCCGCAAGTCCGTGCTGCTCAACCATACGATTCCAAACCGGCTCTTTATCCGCCATGACCGTTTCCAGATTCATCTGCAGGGGTGGCGCGGTTTCCATGTCAAAGTATTTCGCAATCTTCGGCCATAACTCGTTCCAACGGAACAGGTCCCCGTTCGTGATATTAAATGCTTGATTGGCGCATCGATCATCGGTTGCTGCCCATACTGTAGCCTTCGCGAGCAGATCCGCATCGGTCATCTCCAGCAGAGTGTGATAGGCCCCGGGCTTACCTGGAAAACGCAGCGGGATGCCGAGCTCTTTCGAAATCGAGGCATAGACGGCAATGACCATCGCCAGATTCATCGGGTTTCCAAGGGCGAAGCCGCTGACAACGGATGGACGCAGGGCTGACCAGGTCCAAGCTTTGCCTTGCTGCCGTTCCTCGAGGAAGTTCTGCTGATCGATATTGAACTCTGGCGGCATATGGCTGGCATCCGACTCCCGTGCTGGCGTCTTGAATGGACCGAGATGCGCGCCGTATACCTTGTAACCCTGCATCAGGCTGACATGCTGCAAATTGGCAGCAATCGGCTCGATAGCTTCCACTACATGGACGAGCATCGCCAGATTCGGTGCAACGAGCTCGGCCCACGTTGGCCGGTCCTGATAGGCAGCATAGAAGATATGCGTCACTTCCGATAAGTGACTTAATTTGGCGATCGTATCCTCGCGATCAAGCAGGTCGGCCGATATATAACGAACGCGGTTCGTTGATTCCCCGCCTCGGCGCGATACACCAATAATATCCCAATCGGGAAGCGTCGCAAGGTATTCGATGAGGTTGCGGCCGATCACCCCATTGGCTCCTACAACCAAAGCCGTCTTTTGCGAATAATGTGACTGTTGATCCGTATTCATAAATTCATCTCCTAACGACATGTTCTTGATTAATGTCATTTTGCACGTTAGGGTTCGGATTGAGAAGTACGCACTTTGAAGTGACCTAGTTACTTTTTGGTAATGTTTAAGCAATGCCAACCACATAAATCTAAGGGGATACGAAGCTAATGGGTTTCTTTGAACAGGATGACAAAAGAGTTTTGAATGATAAACAAAACTTTGAGGATCGGGCTCAGAAAAATAGTCCCTTCTTGAATTCCAAGAAGGGACTATTGCTTTTTAAACTATTAGTTTTTTCTATGAGAAGATCTGAAATTAAACGTATGGTTTTATTTCTTTTTGATAAAAGTCATATAATTGATCAACGGAAGAACTGGACAAGATATGACTGACCCGTTTAATTTTCTCGCGCTTCCAATCAAACCATCGCATTTCCTTTAACTTTTCAATTTCTTCTTCCGCAAAGCGTTTCCTTATCTCTTTAGCAGGGTTACCGCCTACGATAGTATATGGTGGGACATCTTTTGCAACTACCGAACCAGCCGCTACAATGGCGCCTTCGCCTATGGTCACACCTGGCATAATCATGGCATTCATTCCAATCCAGGCATCACTTTCGATGACTGTATCGCCTTTTGGTAGGTAAGAAGTTTCAATCTGCTCCACAAACGGATATACGGTTATCCATTCAGGATGATGATTGTGATTTCCACCCATTAAAATAACTACACCACTTGCAATGCATACGTAGTTTCCAATAATCAATTTATCTATATGCCAACCATGGTCTTCGATGGGGTTAAACAATCTTCTGGATTTTTCATCCCCCCATAGGTATCTAACGCACCCATCTTCAAAATCATGATGATCGTAATAACCAGAATAGTAAGAGTATTCCCCTACTTGAATCATGGGGTTGGTGACAATATCCTTTAAATACTTAATTTCGGACCAGTGTTCAAACCGATGTTGTTTCATTCTTTTTCCTCGCTTCTAAGTAGAATAAAATCATTATTTACTCAGAAGCTTAATGCAGTAGCTACATTCTTAAACCTTTTCAAACGACGAACCATCGTCCTCATCCTTTTCCTAAGTGTTGGTGAGATTGTAACAAAAGTACGATCTTTTCGTCAAACACGCAGTTCGAATATACAGTGAATTTTTGTCCCATTCATTACGCCTGATCATTTTCTCACCTCAGATGGCAACTTGCCAGAGAGGTTTTTTAACTTAAATCTAATTGATCTTGATTTTTTATTTTTCGACAGCATATTGAAACATGCCCTCACCATATACTCTCCTATCAAGCCAATTAAGATGGTTGTTTTTAAGTGTGCCGAAAGGTGGGATATGGTTTGTCGGATCCTTTTGTAGTCAGATCATTAGACGAAATACGTTTTTGGTCACGCATTATGAAAGAACATTCCTTTTTTCTTCGACTAGGATTTAGGTGTGAAGATACGCAGTTAATTAATGAGGCTAATCAATTTCATGAAACCTTCGAGGATATTGAAAGAAGATCACATTCTTTTCAAGCTGATACTGATCCCCAAACAATTCGACAGTTTAATTCAGAAGTTCACAATGCCGCTGTTCACATTTGGGCATTTAAGAGAAAGGTACTCGGGCTTATACTAAGGTGCCAACTTCCTGGGGGAAACAATTTCCCTTTGCTTGTAGATCATGTTAGCCGAGAAGCAAATTACTTTAGAAATCGGTTAGAGGAACTCAATAGCGGGAGACTTGAACCATTACCTGATGCGATTATCGATGAAAATGTCTTTTTCCTAAAAATCATGGCTGACCATGCAAAATTTATAGGTCATCTGCTTGATCCATCCGAGCGAAAATTAGTGGAACAAGCAAGGGAGTTTAGCCAAGATTTTGATACGTTGATGTTTCAAGCCATTGACTTAAGTTCCATGCGTCCACAATCGCAAACCCATCCATTACTAAGTCAATTTGTTGATGAAAACCGCGTTTCAGTCAAATCATTGCGAGATTTTAAGAAGACGGCGCGCGACTTAATTGAGGAGTGTCGAATCAAAAGCATCATTCACCCTTTATTAGCAGATCACGTTTTTCGTGAAGCCGAACGATTCTTATTTATTCTTGACATGTTCGATCGGTCATTGTCCGGCATGAAGGTTAACAAGAAAGAAATCATGCATTAAGAAAAGGAGGTTTATTATTTGATGGAAATACCAATAACCGGTTTTATTGTTCATTCCAATGACTCCGATTCGGAACACTCGCATCAACTCTTTCTTACATCTTGGGATGGAAGACCCGTTAATGTTCATGTTCATCCCTTTAAAGGAGATACATCCTTTGATGTTGGACATTTCCACCATTACGTGGGTGTAACTGAACCAGCTCCAAGTGGCGTTCCACACGTCCATAATTATCATGCCCAAACATCATTTAATGACCAACACAAGCACATGATTAGAGGAACAACTGGCCCCGCCATTCCCTTGGCAGGCGGCGGGCACTATCATTATTTTGAAGGCTATACCACAGTAGATGGCAGGATTCCACATGCTCATCGATATAGTGGAAACACGGGTAATGAACAAGCAGGTTCTTGAGCCAATGGAGATCCTTGCTTGGCAGAGTCCAAAAAAAGACTTCCGGCTTGCTAACCGGAAGTCTTTTTAAAGTAAAGGAATATATTCGTAAATACCAGCTAAATGTAAGAAAGAAACAGGGTGGCGATACCAAAGTAGATGACAAGCGATAGGATATCGTTAATGGTTGTAATTAACGGTCCTGAGGCTACGGCCGGATCGATCTTGAATTTGAACAGAATGAGGGGGATGATGGTACCTGCCATGGTTCCCACGATGAGTGTTGCAATCAACGAGCTTCCGACCACAAACCCCAGATAGAGATTGCCCTGCCAGAAATATGCGATCAAGGATATCAGAATGCCGCATGTGACCCCAATCATCAATCCGACCTTCAGCTCTCTCGCTAATAGCCGGTACACCAGCGATTTCGTCATTTCTTTCGTGGTCAGGCCTCGCACAATAACAGCAAGGGACTGCGTGCCAGTGTTGCCGGTCATTCCTGCAATCATGGGCATGAAGAAGGCTAGCGCCACAACCTGAGCCAGCGTCTCTTCAAATCGGGAAATGATCGTTCCGGAGATCAGACCGATGAATAAGAGCAAGATTAGCCATGGCAATCTTCGAAAGGCGGCAACGGTTGCTTTGGTGTTGAAGTCGATGGATTTGCCCCCAGTGGCATTCATTTTCCGAATGTCCTCGTCGGCTTCCTTGATGACGACGTCGAGAATATCGTCAACCGTAATGATGCCTACAAGCCTGTTATCCTGTTCAACGACGGGGATGGCGACGAGATCGTATTTTTGGATAATCTGGGCGACTTCCTCCTGATCGGCATCCACAGGTACGGACAGAACCCGGCTGTGCATGATATCTACCATATATTCATCCGGCTCGGCCAAAATGAGTCCACGGTAGGACACCACGCCCATCAGCTTTTTGTCTTGGTCAATGACGTACAGATAGTTGATCGTTTCCGAAATGGAGACGTAGGTTTTCAGCTTCTGGACTACTTCCGATACGGTGTAATGCTGGGGAATCCACACATAACGGTTCGTCATGATTCGGCCCGCAGTTTCCGGCGGGTATTTCATCAGGTTCTGGACAAATTGGGATTCCTCGTCCCGCATTCCCTTGAGGAATTCGTCTTTCTGCTCGGGTGACAGCTCGTCAAGCAGAATGGCGAGGTCGTCGTTATCCATCAAGTCCAGGATGATGGCTGTTTTTTCTTTGCCCAGCTTGCCCAAAACCTCGATTTGCTGGTCGTGCTCCATTTCCTGAATCATATCGGCCAGCTGTTCCTCGTTCAGAAATTGCAGAAAGCGGGTTTGGTCTGTATCGCTGAGATGGCTATGTATTCTGGCCAGGTCATAAGGCAGAAATTCATCGATCATTCGCTGAAAGTCATTTGGTGTTTTTGCTTTCAGACTCTCGATAATATCCGGTATCCATTGCTCCAGTGTCCGAGTATTCACGCCTGCAATCCTCCTTTCTGATTCCGTTCTATTATAGCAAAATGTTTACGTATTATAGGGTTCACCATAACGACTTGTTATTAAACAGTCAGGATGCGGCAAGTGAATGAAAATAAGGTTTATGGACGAAAAAAAAGAGTCTGCAGCAAGATTTGCAAACGGTTGCAATTTCAAATAAGATATAGGCGCACAAATCTACGAGTAGGGGTGAGTATATGAAGTACAGACGTCTCGGGAAAACGGATCTGAAAGTATCGGTAGTCGGTGTGGGAACCTGGCAGTTTGGCGGTGATTGGGGGAAGGATTTCAATCAAAAGGAAGTCGATGCCATCTTAACGCATGCGAAGGAACTTGGCATTAATCTGCTCGATACAGCCGAATGTTATGGGCCTCATCATATGTCCGAGAATTTCATCGGCGATTTCTTGTCGCGCGACCGCCGCGAGGATTGGGTCATTGCCTCGAAGTTTGGTCATCGATGGCATGAGCAATGGGAGCACGCTTGGGATGCGAAGCAAATCCGAATTCAACTGGAGGAATCACTTAAAGCGCTTCGTACCGATTACATCGACCTGTATCAATTCCATTCCGGCTCGGATGAAGTGTTCAACAATGATGATATGTGGACGATGCTGGACAAGCAGGTTCAGGCGGGAACCATCCGTAATCTGGGCATTTCCATTGGTAGCAACAAAAATATCTATCAAACCGACAAGGCCGCGGAGGTTAATGCCAAAGCCATTCAGGTCGTGTATAACCGTCTGGACCAAGCTCCGGAGGAAGAGGTTCTTCCTTCATGCATGAAGCAGGATCTTGGCGTATTGGCGCGTGTTCCGCTAGCGAGCGGGTACTTAAGCGGAAAGTATAAGCCGGGGACGGTCTTCAGCGATAATGTGCGCAAGAACCGTGACCAGGATGAGATTAATGCCAAGCTGAAGCTTGTGGAAGAGATTAAGCAGAACGAAGTGCCGGAGGGCGTGAATATGGCCGAGTGGGCGTTGGCCTGGTGCTTGAAGCATCCTGCTGTCAGCTGTGTTATTCCAGGCTGCAAGAGCGTCGAGCAGGTGCAGATGAACGCAAGAGCCGTGGAGCTGGATTTGGTCCAGGACGATCATCCAGGTGCGTGGAGGGAATAAAACGCTTGGATTTCATTTATTATTTTAGCTGATCTTATGAGCTGCGGCTTTGAATCTAGACATAAATAATATGAAAATCGTAAAAAGCCACTTTGCTAAGTGGTTTTTTTCGTTAGATTGTAATCTTTCAGATCAAGAATTATGAACGAATGGGGAATCGTATTTAGTAATAGGTTATAAATATGATAGAGTAGTTTTATGGAATGAAGATCGTGGGAGGAACCAGATGAAACCGATTAATAAACTTAGCGTTCAAGATGATTTTGTTGGATTTTACTTGCTGAAAGAGTTAAATATGAGACAGACCAACGGCACGCCGCCGAAAGATTATTTTGACATTATTCTCTCGGATGCGAGCGGCCAGATTTCGGCCAAGTACTGGGATGTGACCACTCAGGATAAAGAAACGTTCCTGCCGATGCAATTAGTCAAAATCCGGGGAACCGTGCTGAGCTACAGGGATCAGCTTCAAGTCAAAATCAGCCGAATCCGTAAGGCAACGGATGAGGATGGCGTTTCCTTGACCGATTTTGTGAGGGCTGCGCCAATCCGTCCCGTGGATCTGTTACATACGATCAAACTTACGATGAATGAGATTGCAGAGCCGCAGGTACGAAGCATCGTGCAGTATTGTGTGTCAAAGGTGGAAGAGAAGCTGATGCACTATCCGGCTGCCAAAACCTATCATCATGCTTACTTTGCCGGACTTGCCTATCATATTGTCCGCATGCTGGAGATTGGCGATTTCATCTGCAAGCAGCGGCCGTTTCTGAATCCGGACTTGATCAAGGCCGGCATTATCCTTCATGATATCGCAAAGCCGGAAGAGATGATCGCCCAGATGGGCATCGTTACGGACTACAGCAACCAGGGTAAACTGATCGGACATATCGCCCTGGCATCCAACTGGATCGTGGAAGCGGCCATTCAGAACGACATCGCGTTAGAATCCGAAGTGGTACTGGGATTGCAGCATCTCGTACTGTCCCATCATAACCTGGGAGAGTGGGGGAGCCCGGTTCAGCCGCAAACAGCTGAAGCCGTTGCGCTGCACCATATCGACCTGCTGGATGCCAAGCTGCAGATGGTAGAGGATGCCCTGGATACGACGCTTGAAACGGAGCCGTGGACACCGATGATCCGCGGACTCGATAATAAGGCGATTTATCGGTTAAAGGTATAACAATTGAGGCATCCCCGATCCATAGGATCGTGTAGGATGCCTCTTTATGATGCTTGGAGAAGTTATGATGTTTGGGTCGGTATGGTGAAGCGCACCGTTGCCCCGCGAGGCGGGGTGTTCTCGGCAGAAATATGCCCTCCATGATGCTGAATGAGAAGTTTGGCGATATACAGCCCCAGACCGGAATGCCCTTTTTGTCTGGAGGTAGGATGATCCCCTTGATAAAACTGCTTAAATACCTGCTGCAGATCTTGCAGCTGCCCAAAGCCTGCTCCATTATCCGTCACAGCCATCATCACCTCCTGCTCGGTAATTTCGATCCGCCATAGAATCTGTCCGGCTTCTGGGGTATATCGAATGCTGTTCGAAACGAGATTATCCAGAACCTGCATGATGCGATAGGGATCCAGGATGACGGGCTTCTTGTTCATTCGATTATCGTTGATCTCCGTATGGAATGTTATGTTCTTATTGCTGCATAAAGCGGTATATTCCATGGTTTTATCATCCGCTAATTCTTCAATATCCACGGGAAGCGGCTGGAGCCGAAAAGATACCTTTTCAATTTCTGCGATGGTGTTCATATCCTGAAGGAGTTTCGAAGCACGTGTGGTGTTGCGTTTGATGACTTGCAGATATTGCGATTGTTTAGCTCCATAAGACTTCCCATTCATCTGCTCCAAGCCCTCAACATGTCCTTGAATAATCGTAAGCGGTGTCCGAAGGTCGTGAGCGAGAGCCGCAAACATGGTGCTTCTATCCTGCTCCAATCTCCATTCCCGCTCGATGGATTGCTCCAGCTCCTGACGCATGTCCTCAAAAGCATTTGTAAGCTGATTAACTTCCGTTATGGATGATGTCCCCGTCATGGAAAAGTGTAAATTTCGCTCCTTAATCTGTTCGGCTCCTTGGAGAAGCTGCTGCAGCGGAGTGCTGATTTTGCGGCTGAATCGTCTTCCGAATATCAGAGTGAACAAGATGATATACAGAAAAGGCGTCAGAATAAAGGCCAGGGAGCCAAAGGTTATCACGGGATTCAGCGCCGGATTGGCTGCCGTCACCTTCAGGTTATATCCAAGCAGAAGAGCTCCTGCAAGATCTCCGTCACTGGAGACAACCGGAATGTATTTAACGACTTGATTCATGCTGCTGCGCGTCTGGTTCAAGCGTGCCAGTATCTTTTGCCGGCTAAGCGATTCTTTTAGAGTAAGATCACCATATAAGGGTTCGCCGGTAAGGGATACAACCAGGTAGGACATGCCCTGCGAGGGGATCACCTTTTCAAGTTCGGCTTGTCCTTGCGTGCTCATGACAGAATCGCCCCGGTCTACCGCGTACTCCGAAATAACAGGGATCTGAGCTTCGTAATGATTTGCCGGGAGCACGATGTCATGGTTGAACAAGTACCCAAGCAGCATGACGAGCAGTCCCCAGGTTACAAGCGTAGCCAGCAAGCTGCAGGCCAGAATGGAGACGAAATGGCGGGCGAACGTGTTTTTGATGGAACGCTGTTTCATCATTTGGGATCCCACTTGTAGCCGATGCCCCATACGGTTTGAATATAGCTGCCTTCCTTGGCATGGGCGGCCAGCTTGGCCCGGATTTTCTTGATATGCTCGGTAATGGTAGCGTCGTCACCCTCAGCGTCAAACCCCCATAACTTCTCGTAAATCTGTTCTCTGGAAAAGACCTGCCCCTGATGCATCGCCAGCAGTTCTACGATCTGATACTCCTTATTCGTAAGAGCGATGTTGTGCCCGCTGCAGGTAACGGCATGTCCCTTGCAATCAATCATCAGGGATTGGAATCGCAGGACGCCTTGATCTTTTTGCGCGTGGATTCTCTTTTCTCGCCGCAGATGAGCATGGATTCTGGCTTTCAATTCCGCGAGGCTAAAGGGCTTGAGCAGATAATCGTCCCCGCCAGCAGCGAGCCCTCGAATCCGGTCCATTTCATTTTGGCAAGCACTCAAGAACACAATGGGACACTGCGTCCTTTCCCTAAGCTGCTCGCAGACCTCAATGCCGTTCATCTCGGGCATCATCACATCGAGGATGATCAGGGACGGCTGCTGCTCGCTCTGGATTAGCGCCTCCCGTCCACTTCCGGCAGTCAGTACGTGATAGCCTTCAATCTCCAGAGCGTCTTGTATAAAAGCGATGATTTCTTCTTCATCATCCACCAATAGGATCGTTTCGTTTGCCATATTTATTACATCCTCCAAGAAGTCCTAGTCGTAAATTCATCTTGATAGTTTACCTGAAAGTTCTAAAGAAAGGATAAAGAAAGGTTTTGTTATTTGAACTTATGAAGTATCCATACTTCAACGGAGCAGGCGGAATCATTCTGGAGAAGCGGCAGCGGTCGCCTTTGCATCCGGATTTCAACCACTCTTAAATGGATTGATAGAAATCTGGGGGCAACAGCGATCGGAAGAATGATCCGCATGCGCAGTGATGCTTAAGCTACTGTATACTTACAAATCAATATGAGTTTCTTTATCCTTTCTTTATGATTGTACCTTAACCTGAAGGCACAATGATAAGGAGGTACGATGATGGCAACGAATCCACAGCCAAGAATACAGCTCATCGATAGCTTGAGAGGATTTGCACTATTAGGCATCTTTTTAGTGAACATTACGTTTTTTACAACATCGCTACAAACCATTTCCTTCGGGGTCGAATTATGGTCAGGCTGGTACAATGAGATCCTGATGCTGCTGCGCGGAATTGTTATTGACGGCAAATTTATTTTGATTTTCTCTTTCCTGTTTGGTTTTGGCATGGTGTTGTTACAGGAGAGCAGTCAGGCCAAAGGCCGAAGCTTTAACCGCATCTATACTCGCAGATTGACGGCTTTGCTTCTGATCGGTCTGATCCATGGCATCCTGATTTGGTACGGAGACATTCTGACCCACTATGCACTCATGGGTTTTCTGCTGATGCTATTTCAGCGCTGCAAGCCGAGAACGCTGCTGATCTGGTCACTGTCCCTGCTGCTGCTCGTTCCCGTCCTGCTGACGGGAGCAAGTCTGCTGAGCTCCTCGGCCGGACAGGTTTTTGAGCCGTTGAGCCAGGCGGATGCGCATCAGATGGGGATCTATTTCCAGGAGCGGGATGCAGCCATATACGGAGAGGGGACGATGACCCAGATCATCGCTCAGCGGCTGAATGATTACATCGGCTCCATCTTGAATATGGTGGTCTTCTACCCACAAGTATTAGGAATGTTCCTGATGGGTGCCTACTTCTGCAAGCGCCGTATTTTGCACGAGGTCAAGAAGAACCGGAAGGGGATCATCAAATTGGTCGTCATTGGCGGAAGTTTGGGCCTTGTCCTTCAACTCGTGATGTCGCTAGCGGATGGACTTCCATCCTGGGGCGAGGCGGTAGCCTTATTCGTTGGTGCACCACTCTTGACCCTGGGCTATATCGGCGCGTTTGCACTTTTATACCAGAATACATCGTGGCAGAAGGTATTGAATTTATTTTCTTATCCCGGAAAAATGGCCTTCACCAACTATTTGCTCCAATCGATCCTGTGCGGATTGATCTTTTACAGCTATGGATTGGGGTGGTACGGAACGATCGAACCGATCTGGCAGATGGTGATGGTTGTCGTCATTTTTGCTCTGCAAGCGATCTTCAGCAGAGTCTGGTTGAAGCGGCTCCCGATAGGACCGTTCGAATACATCTGGCGCCTGTTTACGTATTGGGGGAATCCGGTAAAACAGGGGCAGAAGGTGAATGTTCGTCTCTGACATGAAGCCCGCTTATATAAACTTCACTGCATCAAAGCACCCAAGCTTTAAATAAAACTCTTGCAATTTCAATCCGGGGTGTATTACAATGCTTCTTAATTAACGAACACGATATGTTATAACAAGCGATGATGGAAAGAGTAAGCGAAAGAACGTTCCTGACAGGAAAGGGCTGCCACCGACTGAGAGCGCCCGGGCGAAGGTTCTCCGCTGAAGTTCATTCCGGAGCTGGTATGCTGATAATCTGCATGTTCTGTGCGGATGGTAGGTTTACCCGTAACCCTTGCGTTAAGAGGTTCAAGTGAGATGTGTTTGCTTTTTTCGGCATATCTAATAAGGGTGGTACCACGACTCCTCGTCCCTTTCCGGGCGGGGGGTCTTTTTGTTTTTATAAACTAGAAAAATAGGTGAGGGAGAGATTTCGTATGAGTCAAGGACGTTTGGAACAATTAAGATCGGAGCTCGATGCCGTTAATCTTCAGCTGCTGGAGCTGTTGTCGGAGCGGGCACGGATCGCCCAGGAGATCGGTCAGGAGAAGCAAAAGCAGGGAGTTCCTGACTTTGACCCGGTACGTGAGAAAAAAATGTTGGATACTCTGGTTGAGCATAACCAAGGTCCTTTCGATAATGAAACGGTGCGTCATTTATTTAAACAGATTTTCCAGGCATCCTTGAAGCTGCAGCAAGTCGATCACAAGAAACATTTACTGGTGAGCCGGAAGAAGAAGCAAGAGGATACACTGATTCAACTGGGTAGCACCATCATTGGTGGAGGCACGCCAGTAATGATCGCAGGACCATGCTCGGTTGAGAGTTATGAGCAAGTACGCCAGGTTGCAGCTGCCCTTAAGGAAGCGGGCATGACTGTTATGCGCGGCGGTGCGTTCAAACCAAGAACATCGCCTTACGATTTTCAGGGCTTGGGTATTGAAGGCCTGAAAATTCTGAAGGAAGTGGCGTCCGAGTTCGGACTGAAGACGATCAGCGAAATCGTGGATCCTGCGCATATCGAGCTTGCGTGCGAATACATTGACGTCATTCAGATCGGTGCGCGGAACATGCAGAACTTTGAGCTGTTAAAAGCAGCAGGGGATGTTCAGACGCCGGTGCTGTTGAAACGCGGTCTCGCGGCTACGATCGATGAGTTCGTGCACGCTGCGGAATACATTGTATCCCGCGGCAATACGCAGGTGATGCTGATTGAACGCGGCATACGGACGTATGAGAAGGCGACGAGAAACACCTTGGACATCTCGGCGGTACCGATTCTGAAACAAGAAACACATCTTCCAGTACTGGTGGACGTGACCCATTCCACAGGCCGTAAGGACATCCTGGCCCCTTGTGCCAGAGCGGCTCTTGCTGCAGGTGCAGACGGTGTGATGGTTGAAGTTCATCCCGATCCGGCTACGGCGTTGTCCGATGCAGCGCAGCAGCTGAATATTCCGGAATTCCATGATTTCCTGGCGAATGTGAAGAAGTCCGGATTGCTGTAACCCATGCGTTCTTTTGCCTTTGGAAGATAAAGGGTTGACAAAACCCTCCTCTTTCCTTAAGATAGTTATCAAAATTCATATCTAAATGTTTTGATTAGAAATAGTAAAAGCGTAATGACTTTTCAGAGAGCCGTTGGCAGGTGTGAAACGGTAATGTCGTTCCCTTTGAACTCGTCTATGAACAGCTGCCTGATCATGTAGGGTTAGCCGGAGTTCCACCGTTATAGGGATAGATGGTGATGGCCATCGAAGAAGATCATTTTGCATAAAAATGAATTAGAGTGGTACCGCGGGTTCAACCCCGCCTCTATATGTAGAGGCGGGGTTTTTTGTTGGTTAAATTCCGGGTTTAACCAACCCCGCTTGATATAAATGAAGGAAAATGAAGGAAAATGAACGATCGATTATCGAGGAGGAATATCAAATGGAACGCAACATTATCGTATTGGACACAACCTTGCGCGACGGAGAGCAGGTTCCGGGCGCCAAACTGAACGTACAGCAAAAGATCGAGTTTGCACAGCAGCTAAAGCGGCTGAATGTCGATATTATCGAGGCGGGTTTTCCCGCGTCTTCGGCAGGGGATTTCCAAGCGGTTCAGGAAATCGCCCGAACCGTAGGCGATAGCGTCTCCATTACCGCACTTGCACGTGCGGTGAAGGGCGATATCGACGCCGTATATGAAAGCATTAAGCTCGCGCAAAATCCGCTGATTCATATCGTGCTCGGCACCTCGAATATTCATGTGGAGAAGAAATTCAACCGCTCCAAGGATGCGGTGCTTCAGATGGGTGTTGATGCGGTGAAGTACGCCAAAACGCTGCTGCCTCATGTACAGTATTCGACCGAGGACGCATCCAGGTCCGACTTCGAATATCTGTGGACAACGATCGAGGCCGTGGTAAAGGCCGGTGCCACGATGATTAACGTTCCGGATACGGTCGGTTATGCCGTTCCGGACGAATTCGGCGAATTGATCCGCAAAATCAACGAGCGCCTGAAGAATCTGAACGATCAGGTTATCCTCAGCGTTCACTGCCATAACGATCTCGGGCTTGCTACGGCCAATACGCTCAGCGCAGTAAGAAACGGCGCCGAAAAAGTAGAATGCACGATCAATGGTTTAGGGGAGCGCGCAGGCAATACGTCGCTTGAAGAAGTGGTCATGGGACTCAAAGTCCGGGAGAATCATTTTAAGGCCTCCACCAATATCCGGCTCAAGGAGTTGATTAGAACCTCCAGGCTGCTGACGCATTTGACGGGCCTGGATGTTCAGGTGAATAAGGCAATTACGGGTGAGAATGCCTTCGCGCACTCTTCCGGCATCCATCAGGATGGATTGCTTAAGGATAAACAGGTTTACGAAATTATGTCGCCGGAGGAAGTTGGCGCTGACAGCATGGAGCTGATCCTGACTGCGCGATCCGGAAGACATGCGTTCAAGAATGCGGTGGAGAAGCTTGGTTTCGAGACAGGCGAAGGCGAAGATTTTGAAGCGCTGTTTGAGAAATTCCTGCAGCTTGCCGATGCTAAGAAGGAAGTATATGATCATGACGTTTTTTATCTGGTGACCCAGCATCGTACCCATGAAGAAGTCAGCAGTCATCTGTATGAGCTGGATTCGTTCCAGGTCGTGACCAATGATCTGTATCCGACGGCAACCGTGAAGCTGAGAAAAGGCAGCGAGACGTTCAGGGACAGCATGGTGGGGGATGGCCCGATTGATGCGCTGTACAGCGCCATGAAGGCGTTGGTCGGTTTGGACGTACAGTTAAAGGATTACAAAATCAACAGTCTGTCCAGAGGAAAAGAAGCCATCGGCCGGGTAAACATTCGAATCGAATATCAGGGCAAAATCTATTCCGGGCGCGCAATGGATACGGATATTATTAAGGCGAGCGCGTTGGCTTTTCTTAACGGAATTAATGCGGTATTGCTTGATACCAGCCACGATACGCTGGTGCAAGAGCCGGCGAGAGAATTATAATGAATGCCGTCATTGGGATCGTTGATGGTTGATTTGATAAGCTAAAGAAGCTCGGTACGTTCACTAATGAGCAAGTCATTAAGGCAACGTAAAGCTGTTGCGGAGCTAAATACCCCACCCTATCTTCATGTAGAAGTGGGGTATTTTGGCTGTCGTAAAGGACAATTCTGTGGAATGAACAACATTTATTGACCGACCGTTACAAAATATATATAATGAGCTGGAACCCTTAGGAAAGGAGCAGCCAACACCATGCGCAAGCGTATGGAGGGCATGTTGTTGCAACGACGAAATGGTACGTTACGAAATGTAGTAATTTAGAGAGGCATGTTTTTTTGAATATTTTTGTACTGAGTAGTAAAGAAGTTGGTTTTATGTGAAAGTGTAATCCAGCTATAGTGCGGTTTAAAGTGTGGTTGGACTTATTGCGCTTATTTTTGTACCGAAAGTTACAAAACTATTGAATAATTATGATAGGAGCTGTTCCCATTGCCTTTTTCCATTTATGTATTAGGCCTAATGATCTTCTCAATGACCACCTCCGAATTTATGGTGGCTGGCATTATGCCTTCGCTTGCAGCGGAATTCAACGTTTCGATTGCCGCCATCGGGTATCTCATTACCGCATATGCAGTCGGGATGATCGTAGGAGGGCCGCTGCTGACGATAGGGCTGTTGAAAGTGAGGCCCAAACAAGCCTTCATGACCGTGTCCGTTATCTTCCTAATGGGACAGACTTTAGGCGCCATAGCCCCGAATTACGAAGTCATGATGGCGGCGCGGATCATTACAGGGCTTTCCTCCGCTGCCGCGTTCGGTGTATCGCTCGCTATCTCCTTCAGCCTTGTTGATCCGGAGTCGCGGGGACGCGCAAGCTCTATCGTTATCGGCGGATTGATGGTTGCTACCGCGATCGGAGTTCCGCTGGCGATGTGGATCGAGCAGCTGCTTGGCTGGCGTGCCAGCTTCTGGGCCGTGGTTGTCCTGCTGCTTGTTTCAGGACTGGTAGGGCTGTTTACGATTCCATCCTTGCCGAAGCCGGAGAAGGCTGGCATCCGGCAAGAGCTGGCTGCCTTTAAGAATCGCCGACTGTGGGCTGCTTATACTACAAGCATGCTGATTATAGGCGCAACCTTTGCCGCATTCAGTTATTTCTCGCCAATCTTAACCGGGCTTGCTGGATTCAGTGTTTCGTCGGTTCCAATCCTGCTGGGCGTATACGGCGTGGCCACGGTGCTTGGCAATGTGGTTACCGGCAGGCTGGCGGATCATTATATGATGCCGATTCTCACGATAGGGCTGATTACCTTAGCCGCTGCCTTGATGGTATTTGGACTGTTCGTTCACAGCCCGGTCGTTGCCATGATCGCTGTTGTGCTTGTTGGTCTGGTGGGTGTACCAATGAACCCGGCGATGGCTACCCGGGTGATAAGGGTCGCCGATACGGGGTCACTTGTAACGACGGTTCATGGTTCTGTTATCAGCTTGGGGGTTGTTGTCGGCTCATCTACGGGTGGAATGACCATAGATGCCGGGCTAGGTCTGGCCTCTCCTTTATGGGTCGGTGCGTTCTTGGCTCTTCTCGGTCTGCTGTCCCTGCTGCCAGCCGTGTGGGCGGAGGAAAGACACAGCCTCTGTCATCCAATTAAGGATGAATTACCTGAAACCACCAGCTACGTTTATAACGGGAGCTGGTGGTTTCTAATTTTCAGCTGAACTGCTGAGTCATCCCCGCCATAAATTCCTCCAAGGGCGTTACCTCTCAGAGAAGGGAAAGGCAGAGTTCGAGGCTGCTTATGAAGATGCCATGAAGTTTCTCCCTCCGAAACGAAGGATGTCGAGACGGCATTTGGCCGTGTTCAGATGAGCCACATTTCAGCGGAACCAAGGCGGATGACAGTGATCCAATTGCAAGGCTGATAGAGTCAGGTATGGGCAAGTCCCATGTGCGGAATATTCAAATCGAGAACTGGCCTGGCGCCTCGCATGCCATCAATGGCGAGTTTCCGGAAGAGGTGAATGCAAGAATACTTGCTTTTGTTCATCAGCATTCCGATAAGAAAATCTAGTAATGAAAGACGGACAGCATATGAAAACACATGCGATCAGAAGAAAGTACATGTTAATATCCGGAAGTTGGATGTTATTATGAGAGCGCTTTAGATTTTGAGGTGAGATGCTCAAGGGGGAAAGGGATATCCGGTTTACAAGGAGATGAGCAGCTCGAAATTCGAGCAGTTATCAGAAGTGGCAAAGGTAAACAATCCGAGAGAAATATGGAAGGAAGCGATATGGATGAGAAGAAGATGGAGTTTGGTTTTGATGAGCGCGCTAATTGCCTTAACGGCGGTCGGCTGTAACGGTGCAAAGGAAGCGGATGGCGGAACCCCCGGTTCTTCGGGCGGTGCCGCTGATGGCAAGCTGTCCTTCACGATGTCTATGGCAACCAGCGGAAATAAACATGTCGAGCGTTCGAAGGATGTAAATGAAGAGAGATGGGTGAAGGAGCTTGAGAAGCTGACCAATACGGATATTGAACTGACGATGCTTCCACTGAAGGACTTCGATAGCAAAATGACTTTAATGTTTGCCTCTAATGATATTCCTGATGTCGTTCAGAACGTGGGAGGGGCTACAAGCAAGGGGATGTCCGGTTCCGTAGAAGCAGGCGTATTTATGCCGCTTGACGACTTGCTCAAGGAGCATGCTCCGAATTTGATGAAGAGTGTGCCGAAGGAAGCCTGGCAGGAGACAAGCTATGACGGCAAAATTTATGGAATACCGGCATGGCTGTCCAACCCGTCCCGGAGAGGGCTGTATATCCGGACCGATCTGCTGGAAAAGACAGGGCTCCCGGCACCAAAAACGGTGGATGAATTTTTGGACGTAATGCGTGAGATGAAGAAGGAAGGCGTTGAGTTCCCGTATCAAATGCGGGAGAACTTTAAATATGCCGACACGATTCTGGGGGCGTTTGATGTGCTGCCATCCCAGTACGAACTGCAGAACGGGGAGGTTGTTCCCAAGTTCTTTGACGTGGAAAATATGACGAAAGCACTGGAGACCTATAAGACCATGTACGATGAAGGTCTGATTCCCAAAGATTTTGCGACCCTGACCTCCAGTGACTATGGCAAAAACATTGAGAGCGGTAAATCCGGTATGTGGTCCGCCAACGCCCAGCTTTTGGCAGGCTTCCGCGGCAAGCTGAAAAATGCCGTACCAGACGCCAAGGTTGATATCATTGCATCGCCGCGCGGTCCGGAGAACACCGGAGGCCATCTTCTGTATTCAAGCATTAATACGTCTTACTATATTAATAGCAAGGTCTCAGAGGAGAAGGCCATCGGTATTATCAAGTTTTTTGACTGGATGCTGACGCCGGAGGCGGAGACATATTTCTCGTTCGGGATTGAAGGTGAAACTTACACCCGGGAGAACGGCGCAATCAAGTTTACGCCTCCATCCACGCCTGAAGCCATGGATGAAGACGGTTTCCGCAGCATGTTCTGGTTCGTCCACGATATGGTGTACAACAAGGCAAAGGAAGAGTTGACCGAGGACGGGCAGGACATGATCAAGTTCATGGATACGGTGGTCTTCAAGGAAGGGCTGGGGTCGATCCGCTTCTCCCCGGCATTGGACGCGTATTCCAAATATCCGGATACCGCACCGCAAGGCGATGACGTGGGGCCGAAGCTGGTTCTCGATCATATGATCAAGATGATTTATGGCAGAGAGCCGATCTCGGATTGGCCGAAAGTGATTGAGGAATATAAGAAGAAGGGTGGCCTTGAGATTATTAAGGAAGCCACAGACCGCTACAACGAAGGGAAGGGCGTTGTCATCTCGGAAAACCGGAAATAACCGATTCATGAAGAGAAGGAGATGTTCACATGAGCTTGCATGATATGAGCGGCAAACAAGCTGTATTCTTCGAGCAAATCATGGGGTTGCCGGTCTTCGATACCCATACCCATCTTATCGGTGACCGGCTTGGCGCAAGGGACTTTTGGGAGATCGCCCATTACTTCTGGTTCTACCGAGAGCTGCAAGCCGGTGGCTACCCGGATGAAGCGGATAAATTGCCGGAGGCGGAGCGAATTGCTGCTTTTCTAAAAGCCTATCAATCAACGAGAAGCACGCTGATGAACTGGGTATTTACCTCCATTATGCGTGAATTATACGGAGTCATCATCAAGGATGAACATTCGGTGCAGGAAGCTATGGCTCGCGTACGGCAAGCGTCCGCCGAAGAGGGCTGGGCACAACAAACGGCAGACCGAATGAACATCCGCCGGTTTGTCGTGAATCATCCGGAACATGCAACGTTTCAAGGGATGCGGGATGATGCCGTATTGCTCCCCCGGATTGACGGGGTGCTGGGTCCATGGGTTGACCGCATGGTGCATTCTAATGATCCGGCCAGGACTTTTCTGGATGTGAGAGGCGAGATTGACCTGCTGCTCGGCGGATTTCGTGAAGCTGGCCTCCCGGGCATCATGACAACGCTGCCGCGGTATGAATCGAGTTCGCACATCCGTAAGGAGATTGGGCCCGCAAGCGGGCGTGACGACATTCTGATGGAGCTGCTTCACGTCATATGTGGTGCTGCGGAGCGGAACGGCCTGCTCGTACAGCTGTTTCTGGGAGTAGAGAGGTCGTGGTGCGGTACGGCGTTCCCGGCCAACGATACAGAGCGGATTCTCAAGCTGACTGCTTTGTTTGAGTCGTATCGTTGTAAATTTGAGCTTGTGCTTGCATCGGAGCTCAACAATCTTGATGCGGTGCAGGCAGCCTGGAATTTCCCGAACGTTCATGTTGGCGGCATGTGGTGGTTCAACTTCCGGGCAAGCACCTACCGGGACAGCATGCAGTACCGTCTGGAGGCACTCCCGGCAAGCAAGAGCTCGATTATCGTCTCCGATGCCCGCTGTATGGAATGGAGTTACGGCAAGATTTTGCTTGTGAAGAAGCTGGCTGCCGAGTTTCTGTGGGAGCGGGTCCTATCTGACTGGATCGACGAGGAGACGGCGCTGCATACGGCAAATGGATGGTTCTACGCGAGTGCCATGAGACGCTATGGCATTCGATCGGGAGGTATTTGAGGGAAATAGGTTGACACATCGATAATTCTCGATATAATGATACATATGAAACCAATCGAAGTTTTTAAAGCGTTGTCGAATGAATCGCGGCTTGAAATATTGCAGTGGCTCAAGGAACCGGAACAATATTTTACACCCCACGAAGGGATTGATATGAGGAAAGTCGGGGTATGCGTAAGCCAGGTGACCGAGAAACTGAATATGACGCAGTCCACCGCATCGCAATATTTATCGATTCTGCATCGGGCAGGTTTGATCAAGACGGAGCGGCTTGGAAAATTCACGTATTATAAGCGGGATGAAGAAGTTATCCAAGAAATCGGAGAGTATTTGAAGCAGGAGATATAACGCAGGTACTGAATATTCCTTAAGAAATAAGGAATATTCAGTCTTGCTCCGTACCATATATCTATATATTGCGATATGTCTTTTTATTGGTTTAACATATCGACAATTCACAATATATAAATTTGAGGTAAAGGTGGAATTAGCAATTATGACAGGTGCATGGAAGATTTATTTTTTGGCTATCGTTAGTTTTTTAGTGGGAACATCAGAGTATATTATATCGGGGGTTTTGGATAAAATTGCGGATTCGTTAGGAATTACGATAACCGCTGCTGGCCAGCTGATCACGATTTTCTCTTTGGTATATGCGATCTTGACCCCTATTCTTATGGCGCTGACCGCTAGAGTGGAGAGACGGAAGCTGTTGGTTTATTCATTGGGTATTTTTGTGATCGCGAATCTATTGTCATTTGCCCTTCCGGGGTATATTCCGTTTGTGATTGCGCGCGTTATTATGGCGATGGGGGCAGGGATGGTAGTTGTAACGGCGCTCGGGATAGCCGCCAAAATCGCACCGCCGGGTAAACAGGCGAGTTCAATCGCTACGGTTGTCATGGGCTTCACAGCTTCCCTGATCATTGGCGTCCCCCTCGGTCGTGTCGTAGCTGCTGTTTTTGGATGGAAATCCGTATTTGGTTTCATTGCCATTCTAGGGGTTGTTTCCATGATCGTGCTGCATAAGGCGATTCCAAAAACAAAAGGAGATGCTCCCGTGCCGCTGCTTCAGCAATTTGCGCTGCTCAAAAAGACTAAAGTCGCACTCGGTTTGGCGATCACGTTCTTCTGGCTAGGCGGGTACTCCATTGCCTATACGTACCTGTCTCCTTACCTTCTTCAAGTCAGCGGCCTGAACGAAGGTCTGATTAGTGCAGCACTGTTTGCCTTTGGCATTGCCAGCCTTATCGGCTCCAAGTTCGGCGGATTCAGTACGGATCGATGGGGAGTGCCGCTTACATTAACCGGTGGCATGCTTCTGCATATTCTCGCGCTAATCGTTCTGACCTTTACCCAAGCAGCCGTATCTGTCATCTTCGTGTTTGCGATTCTTGTGATATGGTCGTTATCCGCCTGGTCTTCGGGTCCGACGCAGCAGTATAACCTCGTCCAGCTGGAGCCGAATTCATCCGGGGTTATGCTAGGCCTGAACCAGTCCGTGATGCAGCTCGCCATGGCTGCGGGCGCAGGCATCGGAGGAGTTGCCGTGGAGCAATGGTCCTTATCGTCCATCACCTGGATCGGTGCCGGGGGCGTTGCTATAGCCGTGGGAGTGTCGTTTGTACTTTTCCGATTAGGAAAGCGGGAGAGCACCGAGCGCGTGCCATTGGAAGCTTAATGTGAGTAACCGCTGGTGACAGCTATGCTGTAACGGCGCCTGAAATGCAGCATTTTCATACTGCCGGAAACGAAAGAATCCGCAAAGAATCGGCAAGACATCACCTTTCCTTTCAGCAATGAGATGGACATCAATTTGACGCCCCAAAATGAGAAAGTTTATGCTATGATCAATGGATGGCGGAAAATTTGGTTCCAAATTTTGCGAAGGAGGAGATGCGATTGGCTAAGCTTAAAGATATCGCCGAACGGGTCGGGGTATCCATATCTACGGTTTCGCGGGCCATCAGCAATGATGCAAGCCGTCCGGTCAGCGAGGATACCAAGCAGAAAATCAGGCAAGCTGCGCTTGATCTTGGATATAGACTACCTGAGCCATCCAAAAGTGTACATGATAACGGCATGGCCGATAAGCGGGTTGTCTGTGTCGTGCCCCAAAACCTGATGGACGACCACCCGTATTTCTCAACGGTTCTAGCCGGTTTCCATAAAAAAATGGAGGAACTCGGACAGCCTCCGGCGATCGTTCGTACATGCGAGGAAATCGGCGATGCGGACAAAATAAGCCTTATGCTTAGGGAGACAGGAGCCCAGGGGATTGTAGCCGTCAGCTGGTACGACAAGGAGCTGTTTGAACTGATACAGCAGGCCGGGGTTGTCATCATGGGAGTGAGTTTGAATGATGAGCGGCTGACCGTGCCCGTTGTAGACTGTGACCGGATTTTATCAGCGAGGGCAGCCGTACGCCACCTGATTGACCAGGGGCACACGCGAATCGCTTATATCGGGGGGCCTGCGTATTCCAAGCAGATGGAGAGCGAAGAACGGTATGTCGGATATAAATTCGCTATGCTGGAAGCCAACCTGGAAGTGCGCGAGGAGTGGCTGATGAATACGGGATGGAATGTGGATCGGAGCTTCAGCAAAATGTCCGAGCTATTGGGAGGGCTTCCCAAAGAGTTATGGCCAACGGCTGTTTTTTGTGCCAGCGACATGCTTGCCATTCCAGCCATGCGTGCCGTTGTCGAGAATCAAGGTCGCATACCGGAAGATATCGCAATCGTGGGGATGGATAACATTGATGTAGCCCAATATACAACGCCTCCGTTAACCTCGGTTTCCGTGCCCAAATATGAGATCGGCAGGGTGGCTGCCAAATCCATCGTGGATTATTTGGACGGACATTTCAAGGTGGCAACCAAAATATTACTGCCATGCTCATTGATTGTTCGGGAGTCCTCAAGTTTCACAAGAGAGTGAAGTTAACTGACTCAATATGTATAATTAATTAACATTAGAAGATAAAAAAAGGATCATCGAACAGCTGTCGGCTTGAAATCCGACAGCTGTTTTTTTGCGGGTTTTACCTAAAGTTTGAGGTTTTTGCGCCAAAAAAGTCCAAAAAGTGTTTGACAATGTCATATTGCTATATTATTATGAGTGAAAATCAATGATATGTTTGGAATAGATTTTCTGATTTTGGAATTCGGAATAAACGACACTTCGCATATTTCCACTTTGTTTTTGTTTGCGCTTTCATTTCCTTTATATAAATAGATTATAAAAATAAAGAAATTCCCCTTATTAATGTATTAGGCCCTGCGCTTGCTCAGCGTTATGCCTTTCATATACCAATATATATCCAAATAAAATCCGGAATTAACCAAATGAATATCCAAAACAAATCCAAGAAATGAAATAACACCTGACTTGTTCGGGTTTTATTTATAAAAAATGTTGCGTTACTATATCTAACATATAGTGCGCTCCAAAAACCATATTGGCTAACGGATAGCTTGAGGTGGAGATAGCTTAGTCATATGACGGATTGCAGAGAAAAGGAGGGAAATCATAAACGAGTACTTTCCAAGCTCCATTCATGTGAATTGGAACTGATCCGCTGAATGAGCGGATATCCCAATGCTTTAATGGCATGTGAAGATCGCTTTGCTAGTGTTACGAGGTTAACCCAATCCATACATACGAGGTGATGCTCATTGGCTAATACGACCCTGCAGCCCGCAGCAACCGCGGTACCTGAAACGAAACGTAAGCGCTTACTGTGGAATCGTGTTTTACGTAATTGGCAGCTTTATGCCCTGATTTCACCGGTCATCGCCTATTACATCCTGTTCCAGTATGTTCCGATGTACGGCATCCAGATCGCCTTTAAGGATTTTATAGCAACGCAAGGGATATGGGGCAGTCCGTGGGTCGGCTTTGAGCACTTCGATCGCTTTTTCAACAGTTATTATTTCTGGCGCCTGATTAAGAACACGCTGGGCATCGGTTTATACAGCCTTGCTGTCGGTTTTCCGATCCCGATTATTCTGGCTTTGCTCATGAACGAGGTTCGGGCTGAACGTTTCAAGAAATTCGTGCAGACCATCACGTATGCTCCTCACTTTCTGTCTACCGTGGTCGTTGTCGGGATGATGATGATTTTCCTGTCGCCCCGTTACGGCATCATCAATCATTTTATTGAAATGTTTGGCGGTCAGCCGATCAATTTCATGACGGAGCCCTCCTGGTTCAAATCTCTGTACGTTCTATCGGATGTATGGCAGACCATGGGCTGGAGCTCCATTATCTATTTGGCAGCCCTTGCCGGCATAGACAACCAGCTGCACGAAGCAGCGCGTGTCGATGGTGCGACCAGGCTTCAGCGCATATGGCATATTAACATCCCAGGTATTATGCCAACGATCATCATCCTCTTGATCCTGAACATGGGCAGCATTATGGGGATCGGGTTTGAGAAGGTGCTCCTGATGCAAAACAACCTGAATATGGATAGCTCCGACATTATTGCCACCTATGTCTACCGAATGGGGATTCAGAATGCCGAGTACAGTTTCTCCGCAGCCATCGGATTGTTTAATTCCGTCATCAATTTTGTCCTGCTGGTTGTCGTGAACTTTATTTCGAAGCGCGTGAGCGAGACCAGTCTTTGGTAAAGAGGGGAGCGAAAGAGCCATGCAAATTGAAACCAGAGGGGACCGCATTTTTAATGTTATCAACTATACGATTCTGATCCTGGTCACCATCATTGTTATGTACCCGCTGGTCTTTGTGCTCAGCGCATCGTTTAGCGACCCGCAGGCGGTTCTGAGGGGCGAGATGCTGCTGTGGCCCAAGGGAGTCAACCTGAATTCCTATGTGAAAATTTTCCAGAACAAGGATATTATCAGCGGTTTTACCAATACGCTGGTGTATACTTCGCTTGGCACGTTCATTAATCTCACAATGACCATCCTTGCAGCCTATCCGCTGTCGCGGAAGGATTTTGTCGGGCGAAATGCCATTATGGCGCTGCTGGTCTTCACGATGTTTTTTAGCGGAGGACTCATTCCGACATACTTGCTGATCAAGAACCTCGGCATGCTGAATACGCTCTGGGTCATGATTATCCCGAATGCCGTATCCATCTGGAATATCATCATTATGCGTACCTTCTTTCAGCAGTCCATACCCGGCGAGCTGCAGGAGGCCGCGACGATCGATGGATGCTCGAACATTAAAATTTTGACCCGGATTATACTGCCGCTGTCCATGCCGATTATCGCGGTGACCATTTTGTTCTATGCGGTCGGTCATTGGAATGCGTTCTTCAATGCACTTCTGTATTTATCGGATAAAGATAAATTTCCGCTGCAGCTCATCCTGCGTGAAATTCTGATTCAGGGGCAAACGAACGACATGGTCAAAATGTCGACCGAATCGGCGATCAAGCAGCAAAGGGAAGTGGAGGGCATTAAGTACGCGGTGCTGGTCGTGGCTAATATTCCCGTGCTGGCGCTCTATCCGTTCCTGCAGCGGTATTTTGTCAAAGGCGTGATGATTGGGGCCATCAAAGGATAATTCCTTGCATGGATATATGGATGGAACATGAAAAGGGGAGGATTACGGATGAAGCTGAAGCAATGGGGAAGTCTTCTGTTGACCTGCATGTTGTCGGTATCGTTGACGGTGGGCTGCAGTTCGAAAGGTTCGGGAGGAACGGCTGAATCGGACTCCGCGGGTGAAGGGAAAACAGCGATTAATGAGACCGGGTTTCCGATTGTCAGTGACAAGATGACGGTGACCGGATTTGCCGGAAAGTTCTTTGCCAACGCCGACTGGAACAACATCAAGCTGTGGCAGGAATATGAGAAAATGACCAATATTCAGGTACAGTGGGACACGGTGCACAAAGACAACTTGGCGGAAAAACGGAATCTGCTGCTCGCCGGCGGCGATTATCCGGAAATGTTCTATGCTTCCGCATTCCCGAGGCCAGATCTGCTAAAATACGGCAAGCAGGGCGCTTTTATCCCGCTGAATGACCTGATTGATCAATATGCGCCGAATTTCAAGGCATTGATGGAGAAATATCCTGTCATCGAGAAGGGGATTACGATGCCGGACGGCAACATTTACGGGCTTCCGACGCTGTACGATCCGGAATTCCGGTCCGTGCTGTACGGAACGCCGTGGGTGAAGTCGGAGTGGCTGACAAAGCTTGGCCTTCAAGAGCCGCAGACGCTGGATGAATTCTACGATATGTTGAAAGCGTTTAAGGAGAAGGATCCGAACGGCAACGGCCAGAAGGATGAATATGCATGGGGCGGCGTGGGAACTACCGGTATCGTCAACTATTTGCGCGGTTCGTTCGGCCTCAATTATCACGGAACCTCGAACATTAACGTGGATACCGATCCGGCGAGCGGAAAGGTCCGGTTCATTCCGACGGATCCAAGATACAAGGAACTGCTTCAGTTCGTGAACAAGCTGTACAAGGACGGCCTGTTGGAGCAGGATATCATGTCCGTGAAGAGCACGGAGGTGGACGCCAAAGGCGTGGAAGGTCTTCTCGGCGTCGTTGATAATGTGGACCCGATCGCCATCTACAATCAAGAGGGTTATGTAGGGCTTCCGGTATTGAAGGGGCCGCACGGCGATCAGATGTTCAGCGCCACGGGCTCTCCGCTGGGGAACATTGGGATGTTTGTCCTGACCGATAAAGCGAAGAATCCAGCCGCGCTGATCCGCTGGATGGATTACTTCTACAGTGACGAGGGCATCCGCATGTTCTTCATGGGCTGGGAAGATGAAACGTATAAGGAAGATGCTGATGGCAATGTGGATTACGTGGACGAGATCAAGAACAATCCGGAGGGTCTCAATCTGGACCAGGCGGTAGGGCAGTATCTGATATGGCCTGGCGGATATTATCCGGGTTTCGTGAAGCAGAAGTATTTCAAGGGAGCAGAAGGCCTGCCGACGTCCGTAGAGAATGCAAAAAAAGCCGAGCCGTACGTCATACCTCAAGACAAGGTCTGGCCGCCGTTTAACTTTACCGCCGATGAGCAGTCCGAGCTTACCGGTATCCAGACCGACATTAATACGTACGTGGATGAGATGCGGGATAAATTCATAGCTGGCAACGAGTCCTTTGATAACTGGGATCAATACGTAGCTAACCTGCAAAAGATGGGGTCGGAGCGCTATCTGGCCATTTACCAGTCCGCGGCTGATCGATATACCAAATAAAAGCGAGTAGCAGAACCTAAAAGGAGCGACATGATATGACACAATTGAAAGCCATATTGATTGGGGCAGGCGCGCGCGGCGCCGGGGGGTATGCCCCCTATGCCCTGGATTATCCGCATGAGCTGACCTTCGTGGCCGTGGCCGAGGCCGATCCGGCGCGGCGAATCCGTTTTGCCGAGAAGCATGGAATTCCGCCGGAACGGTGTTATGAATCCTGGGAGCCGCTGCTGGCGGAGCCCTGCCTTGCCGATATCGCCGTCATCTGTACACAGGATCGCATGCACTATGGCCCAACCATGCAAGCTCTGGAGAAACAGTATCATGTGCTTCTGGAGAAACCAATGTCTCCGGAACCGAAGGAGTGTCTTGAGATGGAGCAGGCGGCCATTCGCAACAACCGGCTGCTGACCATATGCCATGTTCTGAGATATACCCCTTTTTGGAGTACCATCAAACGGGTGATTCAGGAAGGGACCATCGGTGAGGTGGCTTCGATCCAACTGAACGAGAATGTGGGATACTGGCATATCGCGCACAGCTTTGTGCGGGGGAATTGGAATAACTCCGACAAGGCAAGCCCGATGATACTGGCTAAATCCTGCCATGACATGGATGTGCTGTCGTGGCTGATGGACCGGCCGTGTACGCAGGTCACTTCGTTTGGCTCCCTGATGCATTTCCGGGAGGAGCAGGCTCCCGAAGGTTCGGCCGATCGGTGCCTCGATTGCCAGGTGGAACCAACCTGTCCGTATTCGGCACCGCGGTTTTACTTGAGCGACCAGTACAAGGGATGGGCGGGGCATTTCACCCAGGAGCTGACCAAGCCGAACATCATTCAAGGGCTTCGCGATACGGACTATGGCCGCTGCGTATATCGGAGCGATAACAATGTGGTCGATCATCAGGTCGTTAACATGGAGTTTGAGGGCGGTGCCACCGCGATGTTCAGCATGTGCGGATTCACGTATGAACAGGAGCGCAGAATTCAGATCATGGGCACCCGCGGCGAGCTTCGGGGAGAGGAAGGCAAGATTACGGTTTACGATTTCCTGACCGGACAGAAAACGGAGATCACGATTCCTTCGCAGTCCAGCGGACATGGCGGGGGCGACAGCGGAATTGTGGCGAGCTTCCTGAAGGAGGTTCGGAGCTATAACGGGCAGGAGAGCCTGACGTCGGCCAGTGCCTCCGTACGAAGTCACCTTATTGCGTTCGCGGCAGAGAAATCGAGGCTGAATCACGGCGAATCCATCAATTTGAACGAATATGCGCGGGAATTGATGGCGGAAGAAAACGCGGTGAAATAAATGAAATCATATTAAAAATACATCATATGAAAAATTCACAATAGATACCAAGAAGAAACCGCCGATCTCGTGGATCTGCGGCTTCTTCTTTTTTATTTCACCTGATCAATGGACAGGCTGACTTTATAATTGCCGTACTTCAGAAGCTCTTCCAGAAAATCATTCAATTCCTTGGGTGAGCTGGCCCGTACTCTTAACCAATAACACCCTTCACCACTGACGCGATGGGTTTCGGCAACCATGTCATGTGACTGAACAAAGGATACAAAGGCGGAATGAGCCGTGTTTAACACCATGAACATGGTAATAAACGCATGAACCGTCAGACCGATTTTGTCCGGATTCCAGCGCAGCGTAAAGCCTTCAATGACACCCAGATCCTGCAGCTTCCGAACACGGGCCCCGACGGCTTGACCTGTCAAATGTACCTGCTGTCCGATGGCTTTGTGAGATAGGCTCGCATCCTCCAGCAGGTGATGTAATATGCGAAGATCGACTTTGTCGAGTTCATGAGCGCTTGGCATGGTCATTTCCTTTCACGATGAAAGTGAGTTCCCCTAATTCCTTTCACGAAGCTGTAGGCGGGAATATTAGCGTTCTCTATAATGGGTTCAGAACCATATTAAATGAAACAAAGGGGAAATGAAAGTGAAACTTCAGCTTATACGTAATGCTACGTTAAGAATACAGTATGCCCATCTTGAACTGCTGGTCGATCCGATGTTTAGCAATGCCAAGGCGAACCCGCCGGTCATCAACACTGCGAATGACAGACGGAATCCGCTTGTGCCGCTGCCGTTCTCCATGGCTAACAAGCTCCGTCCGAACGCGGTGCTGGTCACGCACCTGCACCTGGATCACTGGGATCAAGCTGCTAGAGATGCACTGCCAAAGACGACGCCGATTCTGTGTCAACCGGGGGACGAGGATACCTTGGCATCGCAAGGTTTTACGTCCGTGACGGCAGTCCAGGAAACCCTGGAATATGAAGGGGTTACGATAATCCGAACCGGCGGTCATCACGGTACGGGTGAGATCGGTCAGATGATGGGGCAGGTATCCGGTTTTATTTTGAAGGCAGAAGGACAGCCGACCCTGTATATAGCAGGCGATACCATCTGGTGTGATGAAGTGAAAGAAGTTTTGGATGCCCACAAGCCTGATATGACGGTGGTCAACGCCGGCGGTGCCCGGTTTCTCACGGGAGATCCGATCATCATGGATGAGGACGATGTGATCGAACTGCTGCGTTATGCTCCCCACACAAAGGCGGTTGCGGTCCATATGGAAGCCATCAACCACTGCCTTGTGACAAGAGAGGGGCTATCTGGCCGTCTGGCAGCGGAAGGTCTGCGCGCACAAATCGAAATTCCGCAGGATGGCGAATGGGTCGAATGGAAAGCGTAAAACGCAACAGCTGGGCATAGCAGGGGGGGCTGTCTCAAAAGATCTTAGATCTTGCGGCAGGCCCCCTTCTTGCTGCTAGAAGACGCTCCGTGTACGAATCGTTCCTCCCGTGCAGATCAAAAACAACCGGAGATTCCGGCGCATTCTGCTTCGGGGCTTGCATAAGGTGAGCCTGAGGTCGGGTGGCTTTCGCTTGCCAAAATAATCCCCATTCCAACAGGAACGATATTTAATCCTGACATACTAGATGTCAGGATTTATGATTTATCATTCGATTCAGAAGTCAAAAAGTACGACACGCGAGGAGTGTTAACGATGAAACTCGACAGGCTGCTAGGCATTACGATGGAATTGTTGACCAAAAAAAGAGTGACGGCCACGACGCTTGCCGCCCGGTATGAAGTCTCGGTTCGTACGATCTACCGCGATGTGGACCTCATTAATCAGGCTGGAATCCCGGTTGCTTCCTATCCCGGTGCGGATGGCGGCTTTGAATTGATGAGCGGGTTCTATCTGACGAGGCAGCACTTCTCCGTTGATGACTTTTTGGCGATCTACAATCTTTTGAAGGGCATCGAAAGGACTGTGAAGGGGAGATACACCACCATCATGAAGAAGCTCGGAACCTTGCAGCCCGCCCTGTTGAACGGAGGATGTCATGAACAAATCCTATTCGATATGAGCACGTCGGAACATGAGCGGGCATGGGTACAGCCCATTCTAAATGCCATTGAACGCTCGAACCTGATGACCCTTTATTATACGAGCACATCCGGCAGCTGCTCGGAGCGGCAAGTGGAGCCGCTCCAGCTGTACTGGGAACAAGGCGTGTGGTATTTGGAGGCTTACTGCTTGTTAAAGCAGGCAAAACGAATCTTCAGAGTATCGCGCATATCCAGTCTTGAAGTATCCACTGACACGTTCCTCCCAAGAGGAAACCTGGAGCGGGAGGATCAGGAGGTGGTGCCGGGTATACAGGCTCATCTTCGTTTCGATACTTCCGCGGGACCGCGGGTGACCGAGCAATTTCCGGAGGCCTTCATCTCCGGCGAAGGACTTCTTGATGTCCAAACCATTTTTTATACCAAAGCTTATGCGATCTCGGTGATCTTAAGCTACGGTTCCAAGGTGGAGATCATCTCCCCGCCGGAACTGAAAGAAGACCTGCTGCAGGAGCTGGAGGAAATACGTAAACGTTATGAATGATGAGCAATCCAAAAATATGAATCGTAAATCAACGATCAAGGAGGAAGTTCAATATGACTATTTTGGTAACAGGTGCTACAGGTACCGTTGGAAAGCACATCGTGCAGCAACTTGTTCAGCAAGGTATAGAAGTAAGAGCGATCTCTCGCAATCCGCAGCAAGCGAAAGTACCGGAGGGCGTCCAGATAGTTGCCGGGAATCTCAATGACCCGGAAAGCCTGATTCCCGCCCTGCAAGGCGTGACGGCTATGCATTTGATCATCTCCAGTGATGAGGCTTATGGGACCCTGCAGACGGATCCGCGGATTATTGAGCTTGCCGAGAAGGCCGGCATAAAGCGGGTAACGGTATTGGTGGGCTATGAAGAAGGTCCTGTCGAAGCCGCCCTTCGAGAGAGCGCAATGGAATGGACCTTGCTTAAGCCAGGCGAATTTATGGCGAATATTCTGGTGGATTGGCAGGAGTCGATCCGCACGGAGGGGGTTGTCCGCGAGCCGTTCGGCCATGCGCTGAGTGCGAGAATACATGAAGCGGATATCGCGAGGGTTGCCGTCGCCGCACTTCTTGAGGAAGGTCACCATGACCAAGAATATTTCCTTACGGGACCGGAAGCCCTATCGCGAACGGAAGCGGTTCGGATCATAAGCGAGGTAACAGGCAAGGACATCCGTTTTGTCGAACTGACCGAGAAACAGGCGAGGGATCAATGGAGAGGGCAAGGCTATGACGAGGAATCGATTGAGTTTTTTGTGCAAATGGGAAAAAATCCGCCCGAGATCGGTTATACAGTTTTGCCGACGGTAGAGGAAGTCACGGGGCGTCCGGCAGCAACGCTTGCTGATTGGGTCCGTGATCATTTGGACGATTTTTAAGAATAAGCCGGCATGGCATACTGTAGGTCGGTATTTATAGAAAGAGGAGGAGTTGTGAAACTTGCCTTACGCCATTGAAACGAAGGAGCTTCGCAAATCTTACAACGACATGGAGGTCGTTCAAGGAATTGATCTACGAGTCAAACAAGGAGAGTTGTTTGCCTTGTTAGGGCCGAATGGCGCCGGAAAAACAACCACCATCCATATGTTATCCACCCTGGTTAAGCCGGATGGGGGGTTCGCAAGCGTGGCCGGGTTTGATGTCGTGGGCAATGCCCGGAACGTTCGGAGAAAGATTAGCCTGACAGGCCAGTTTGCAGCACTGGATGAAGGACTCTCCGGTCTTCAGAATTTAATGCTGATTTCAAGACTTTACGGTTATTCGGCGAAAATGGCTCGATTCGTAAGCGAGGAGTTGATCGAATCTTTTGGACTCAGCGAAGCGAAGGACCGCGTGGTACAGCGTTACTCTGGCGGGATGCGGAGACGGCTGGATATTGCCGCCAGTATCGTTACCGAGCCCGACGTTATTTTTCTGGATGAGCCGACAACTGGCCTCGATCCGCAAAGCCGCAATCAAGTGTGGGAGGTGGTAAGGTCGCTTTTGAAGCGGGGAACCACCGTGCTGCTGACGACGCAATATCTGGAAGAAGCTGACCAGTTGGCGGACCGAATTGCCGTGATGGATAAAGGGAGTTTGATTGCGGAAGGGACGCCCCGGCAATTGAAGGCTTCCGTTGGCAACAGAACGTTAACCATCCAATTCATCGAACCGACCAATCAGCACAAGCTCGGTACTTTGTTAAACGAGGAACACGCGCTGAACGTATTGCAGGACAATCATCCGTTGGTACATAAGATTCCGGTGAAGAATGCAAGTGCTGCGAATCAGGCCCTTTGTACGCTGATGAAGAACGGGTTCGCCATTGAATATTTCGCCTTGAGCGAACCGAGTCTGGACGAAGTCTTTCTGTCATTGACCCACGCGAAGTCGAAGGGAGGCAGAGGTACTCCATGAGTGTGAGCCAACATACAGCGAATAAGGACGGCGTGCTGCCTGTTCGCCAAGCCGACACCGATCCTCCCAATGCCCTGATGGCAATTCGAATTTTTATGTGGAGAACCTGGCAGCATACCAAGCATAACGGATTTGGTCTGGTGATGGACGCGGTTCTGTCGCCGGTTTTGCTGCTGCTTATATTTAGTTACTTGTTCGGCGGCGCCATGGCCGGGTCAACCGGGGCTTATATTCAATTCCTATTGCCCGGCATTCTAATCCTGACAGTCGTTCCTATGACGGTGTATAGCGGAACCACGATATGCTCGGATATTACCAAAGGGGTATACAATCGTTTTCGAACGCTGCCCTTTTGGCAGCCCGCCTCCGTGCTTGGTTCCATCCTGACGGATGGTTTACGCTATACGGTCGGCGTTATCGTTGCTCTGGGTACAGGGCTTGCGCTGGGCTTCCGCCCCGAGGGCAGCGTCATCCAAATTGTACTCGCCATTGCTTTCATCCTATTTTTTGCATTCAGCGTCAGCTGGATATTTGCGCTGATCGGCGTCGTGGCCAAACGGCCGGAAACGGTTTCGGGGTCCAGCATGATTGCGATATATCCGCTGCTGTTCGCCAGCAACATTCTGGTGGATTCGTCGACGATGCCAAAATGGACGGGCATTCTCATCGATCTGAATCCGATCAGCATGGCGGCAGCCACCGTCAGGGGACTGATGAACGGCACGGCAACCATGCCTGTGATTATGACCGGAATTGGAGTCAGCGTGCTGTTTATCGCTATTTTCACCCCGCTTACACTGTATCTGTACCAGACAAAAAACGAGCGGTAATAGGCACAAAAAAACCAGGTTTGCATGAGCATGCAGCCTGGTTTTTCATCTATTTATCGTCATTATGGTTGATGTAAATCGTATCGCTATTTTTGGACCCACGATAAATACACAATACTACAACGGAAAGTATAAGTCTATATTTTTTTCGGGAAACCCCTATACTTAGAGCTATTCTTTAGCATAGAGGGGGAATTTACGAATGCTGAATCCAAGCGAAAGCGCAGAGCGGGAGTATCTAGAGTTTGTATTAAAGGAGCTTCATCGAGCATCGGAGGAGTTAGAGGGGAAGGTGTCTGATTCGTACAAAGATATCATTGAAGCGAAGAAATATCTGTGGGTGAACATGGCCCAATTGGATGCGGCGGAACGAGCGGCCAACCGGGTTGATATTTCCTTATCGATTGATACGGGAGAGAAGACGGTGGCCAGGCTGCAAAAGATTCGCAAACTACTTGCCTCGCCGTATTTTGGCAGGGTGGATTTCCGAACGAATGAAACGATTGAAGAAGGTGCTTACTATATCGGCATCCATTCTTTCACGGACGGAGGGAGTCAGGAGCATTTCATCTATGATTGGCGCTCGCCGGTGGCAAGCTTGTTCTATGATTACAATGTCGGTCCTGCGTCGTATGAAGCGCCCATGGGCAGGATGCAAGGCGAAATTACCGTCAAAAGGCAGTACAAAATCAAAGACGGTCATATGGAATATATGATTGAGAGCGCCATGAACATCAATGACGACGTTCTGCAGAAGGAGCTCAGCAGCACGTCGGACGAGAAGATGAAGAATATTGTGGCTACCATCCAGCAGGAGCAAAATGCCATCATACGAAACGAAACCGCAAATGAGATGATCATACAGGGGGCGGCAGGCTCAGGCAAAACCTCAGTGGCTCTGCATAGGGTAGCGTTTCTATTGTACCGCCATAAGGAGACCTTGACTTCCAGCAACGTGCTCATTATATCCCCCCATAAAGTGTTCTCCGATTATATATCCAACGTTCTGCCAGAGCTTGGCGAAGAGAAAATCATGGAGGTTACGATGGAGGAGCTTGCTGCCAAAGAGCTGGGTGGATTATGTCAGTTTCAGACCTTCTCCGAACAGGTGAACGAAATCGTGAGCACCCATGACGAGCAGGTCATTGAACGGATCCGGTATAAGGCCAGTATGCACTTCGTACACGAGCTGGAGGCTTATATGAAATATGCAGATGAGCAGTTCCTCCTGCCTGCGGATATTCAGCTGAAGGGCGTATGTATTTTGGCTTCGGAGATCAGGGACATTTACCTTAGCATCATGACCATGCCGCTCAGGCAGCGCTTGGAGAAGACGGCCTCCATCCTGTCAGGCCGGGTTCGTACAGAGGATGGAGAGAGACTGACTGCGGCAGAAGCCAAAAAGGTCAAAACCGCGATCAAGAAAATGTTCAAATCTCAAAATGCACTCAGCATGTACAAGGAATTCTTCTCGTATAGGAACATACCGGACATGTTTGTCATGAAAGGAAGGAAAATGATCGAGTATGCAGACGTTTTTCCGCTGCTGTATCTCAATATGTATTTGGAGGGAAGCACGTCATACGATATGGTGAAGCATCTGCTGGTCGATGAAATGCAGGATTATACACCCATTCAATATGCCGTGCTCTCTAGATGGTTTTCGTGCAAAAAAACGATTCTTGGGGACAGCAATCAGTCGGTCAACGTATATACGTCCACTTCACTGCATGATATCAAGGGCGTGTTTCCACATGCCGATACGATTGAGTTGTTAAAAAGCTATCGCTCCACGCTGGAGATTATGGGACTTGCGAAGCGGATCCATCCGGGCAGCACCATGATTCCCGTGGAGCGGCATGGAGAAGAACCGCAGGTGATCCGGTGTCGTGACGCCCAGCAGGAACTGGAGTTCATACAAGATCTTAGCCGTCACTTTTTAGATTCCGGAATGCAGACGATGGGGATCCTATGCAAAACATCTTCACAGGCCCGGCAGGTGTATGAGTCCATCAGAGAGCTTGAGGGCAGCGTAAATTTGCTCGATTTTAGCAGCGACCGCTTTCAGGATGGGATTACGATCACCTTCGCCCATATGGCCAAGGGCCTGGAATTCGATCAGGTTATCGTTCCTTTTGCGGACGCCGAAAACTATCGTTCCGAGATGGATCGAAGCTTACTCTACATTGCTTGTACCCGGGCCATGCATAAGCTATCGCTGACCTATTCGGGCGAGCTGGCACCTTGGTTGGCCGTGTGAGCGTGAGCCGAAAATCAGGATAGCGTCATCCATGTCATCCATAGGAAAACCTTTTTAAAAAAGTCGCGACCGATGTTTGCGGCTTTTTTCTTTAGATGATTGGAGTGAAATTACATCGATTATTGTTACTCTAGTATGTCTAAATTTGAATAAATCATATGGCCGTTCAGGAAGGAGGACCGATTTATTTCTAGAACCTATTAATATGGG
Source organism: Paenibacillus sp. FSL K6-1330 (assembly GCF_037976825.1). Taxonomy (NCBI): domain Bacteria; kingdom Bacillati; phylum Bacillota; class Bacilli; order Caryophanales; family Paenibacillaceae; genus Paenibacillus; species Paenibacillus sp. FSL K6-1330. The sequence continues at coordinate 5,545,261 of NZ_CP150269.1, read as the reverse complement.
AGTATCACAGCAAACGTATGGAAGGAGGAAAACGTAAAGGACTAATCAATCCAACAACGGGACAGGAAGTGATATGGGACATTGGACTCTCATCGAATACTCGGAGATTTTTTCAGGAAGACGTGGCCGTTTTATGTATTGTCGGTTTGCTGCCATTTGGTTGCTAACATCATTCACGTGAATTTCCCGAGGGTGTTGGGCAATTTCACGGATGAACTGAAGGATGGTTTATTGTCTGTCGACGGTATCGTGCAGTACAGTTGGACGCTGCTGGGCATCGGTGTCGGCTTCGCCGTCATCGGCGGCATCGGCCAGTTTCTGGTGATGTACACGGGACGGTATTTCGAATTTATGAACCGGCGCCGATTGTTTGTCCACTTTACGGGGCTCAGTGAGCGATTTTATTCCAAGAATGGCGTTGGCAAGCTGCTAAGTTATTTCATGAATGACGTGACGACAGTAAGGGAAGCGATCTCGATGGGGATCAATCAGACGGCAAACTCCTCCATCCTTCTGGTCTCCACGATCGTCATGCTGCTTATAACGAATGTACCGCTGTATCTGGTGGCTGCGAGCATCGCTCCCTTGCTGCTGATTCCGGTAATTGTCGTTTGGCTCGGGCCGATTATCAGGAGAAGATCGCTGCAGGTTCAGGAAGCGCTGGGTTTGATGACAGAATCCGCAGAGGAGCAGTTTGGAGGGATCCGTGTCACCAAGAAGTTCGCGGTGGAAGACACGATGAAGCGGCGCTTTGGGACGACGGTGGACCGCATCCGGGACAAGCAGCTGCGGCTGGTTCGCGTGTCATCGCTCTTTCAATCGATCATTCCGTTTCTGGGTGCCGCCTCACTCATTATCGCCCTCTTATTCGGCGGTTATCTGACGATTCTGGGCCGCATTACGGTCGGAAACTTTGTCGCATTGACGCTTTACATCCGCATGCTGATGAATCCGCTGCAGCAGATTGGCAATGTCATTAATGTCGTTCAGCGCGCGAGGGCTTCGCTTGACCGATTGAACGACCTGCTTGGCAAGCAGGCCGACATTAAGGAACTGCCTGGCGCCAAGGCGCTGAATCAGGAGATTCCAGGCATCGAAGTGCGTGATTTATCCTTCTCCTATGATGATGTGAATGGTCAAGAGGAGGGGAACAGACAGGTTCTGCGCGGCATTCAATTGGATGTTCCGCCAGGATCGACGCTGGGCATCATTGGCCGAACGGGAAGCGGCAAGACTACGCTGATGAAGCTGCTGCTGCGTACCTACGATCCGCCTCCGGGGAAAGTGCTGATCGGGGGCGTGGATATTCGGAAGCTTACATTAAAAAGCCTGCGCGAAGGGATCGCCTATGTTCCCCAGGACGGCTTCCTGTTCAGCTCGACGATCCGCGAGAATATTGCCTTCTATAAACGGGACACGGATCCGGCTGTCGTTGAGGAAGCGGCACGAAAAGCACGGGTGTATGACAACATCGCGGAGTTTCCGGACAAGTTCGAAACCCGCCTTGGGGAGCGAGGCATTACGCTGTCCGGAGGACAGCGGCAGCGGACAAGCCTTGCACGGGGGATGATTAAGGATGCACCTATCCTCATTCTGGATGATAGCGTAAGCGCCGTCGACGCGGTGACGGAGACCGAAATTATGGAGACGATTCGCGATATCCGCGCTGGGAAGACCACGATCATTATTGCCCACCGGATCAGTGCATTGAAACATGCCGATGAGATCATCGTCCTGGATCAGGGAGAGATCGTTCAGCGGGGTACGCATGAAGAACTGCTGTCGAAGGACGGACTGTACCGAACGCTGCATGACATTCAGGAAGAGGGGATGAAGCATCATGGCACAGGCCATTAACAATTGGCAGCTGGACCAGAAGGCGGATCTGAATGCCCCTCAGTCCAAGCCCAAATATATATCCACATTTCGTGCTTTATCGGGTTATATGAAGGAATATCGGCTGATCTTTGCCGGGTTTATCGGCTGCACCTTGATTGCCATATCGGCAGAGCTGCTGCAGCCGTACCTGATGAAAATCGCAATCGATGATAATCTGATGGTCGGCAAGAACGATTTTCGGAGCCTGATGGTCATTTGCGGCATTTATTTTTTGTTATCGCTGCTCAGTATGGTGTTCACCTATTTGCAAAATAATTTGCTGCAAAAGGCGGGGCAGAGCATTGTAGCGAGCATTCGCAAACGGCTGTTTGCCCATATATCCAAGCTGTCGATGTCTTATTTCGATAAAGTGCCGAGCGGCAGCTTGATTACGCATGTATCCAGTGATACCGAAGCGATTAATCAGTTTTTTAACCAGGTGCTGCTCAGCCTGTTCCGCGACGGATTCACTTTGATCTTCATTCTGGTCTTGATGTTCCAGCTGGATGTCACACTGACCTTATACTGCTTGATCCTGCTGCCGATCATTGCAGGAATCGCCATTGCGTTCCGGCGTTATATGCGCCACACCTATCAGATGGCCAGAACAAGGTTATCCCGGCTGGTGGCCTTTGTGGCGGAGAATCTCTCGGGGATGAATCTGATTCAAGTTTTCCATCAACAGAAGGAGCAGGAGAAGCAGTTCGAGGAACGGAACGGCTCTTACTTCAAGGCCAATATTCGGGAGATCCGGACGAATGTGCTGTTTAACCGCTCCTACGAAATATTGAACAACTTGGCGATTGCGTTCGTGACATGGCTCGGTGGACAAGCCGTCCTGGGGACAACGCTGGAGTTCGGCGTGCTGTATGCCTTTATAACGTATATCCGTTTATTCTTCCAGCCGATTAACACGATCACCCAGCAGTGGAATACGCTGCAATCGGCAACGGTGGCGATTAACCGGATATGGGGCCTCCTGGCGATTCAGCCTGAGGTTACCGATCAACGCAAGCCGGTGACTATTGAGAAAGCAAAAGTTGAGGGACGCGTTGACTTTGACCGGATCACGTTCGGTTACGAAGGCGGGGCGCCGGTCATTCAGGACCTGGATCTCCATATCAAACCCGGAGAGATGATCGGGATCGTCGGAACCACCGGAGCGGGAAAAAGCTCACTCATCAGTCTCCTATGCCGTTTCTATGATGTGAACGAAGGAAGCATTCGGATTGATGGAATCGACATTAGGGAGCTGGCACAGTCTGACCTGCACCGGATGGTAGGCCTTGTTCAGCAGGAGCCGTATCTCTACTCCGGCACGGTACTGGACAATGTACGGTTGTTCGATGAGACCATCTCGAGGGAGCGGGTGATCGAGGCTTGCCGCTTTATCGGTGCGGATTCGATCATCATGAGGATGAAGGAAGGCTATGATACCCGGTTGTCGGAGCGGGGCAGCGGCTTGTCCGCCGGTGAGCGGCAGCTGATCTCCTTTGCCCGGATCATCGTGTTCCAGCCCAAGATTCTCATTCTTGACGAAGCAACCGCCAATCTGGACTCACACACGGAGCAGCTGATCCAGAACGCGCTGCAACTCGTGGCCGAGGGGCGAACGACCCTAGTCATTGCCCATCGCCTATCTACCATCATGGGGGCAGACCGGATTTTAGTCATGAGCAAAGGCCGGATCGTGGAGCAAGGCACGCATCAGGAACTGCTGGACTCCCATGGGTATTATGAAGAGCTGTATCTTCACTCCCAAGGACAGAAGCAGGAGCAGGAGGCTGCCGGTTCATTGTATCGGACAAGATAACAGCTATAAATTCTTCCCAGAGGACGGAGCTTTCATTAGCGCTGTCTTCTTTTTTATGAGGGGCCGATTATGGAAGCAGTAAGTAGTTATAGGGCACTTGTCAACAAGTCAATGAAGTTCAGAGCCGTTCTGGAGACGTGATGATCTCTCAGCCAGATCAAGGCTGTGGAAGCCGCAGCCGGGGTGTCCTTGATTTTGTAAGCATGAACAGAAGCAGGCAAGTGCTGCTTGACCAGCGTTTCGGGAACGATCGCCACGCCAAAACCCGAAGCGACCAAACGCAGCAGCAGCGAAATGTCGGAGCATTCGGCTGCGATGTTCGGCTGGAGTTTCTGTTCCGAGAATGCCATCTGGATCGTATAATACACGCCCAACCCTTCCGTGCTTGGCAGAATGAGCGGATACTGCGCAATATGAGGGAGGGTTATCTCTTGTTCGATGGATGGCTCAGAGGTGAGCATATAAAAAGGCTCCGTCTGCAGATGAAGGATCGAGAAATCATCCAATTCGAGCGGCAGGCGGACGATCGCTAATTCGAGCGACCGGTTTCTCACGAGCTCACAGAGCTGATACGACTCGTTCTGCTGAATTTTATATGAAACTTGGGGATATCTTGCTTTGAACTCCTGCAGCCATGACGGCAGTTCTACCGAAGATAATGTATTGATGCCAAGACTCAGTGCTCCCTTATCACCGTTCCCGACCTCTTTAACCTCGGCTTTGGCCTCTTCCATGAGCTGGGTCATCTGGAGCGCATATTTATACAGCGTTTTACCTGATTCGGTGATTTCGAGCCGCTTGCCTCTACGATATACCAAGACGGACCCGAGCTCTTCCTCCATCGCTTTCAGCTGCTGACTGAGAGGCGGCTGGGAAATATGAAGCCGGTTGGCGGCAAGCGAGATCGTACCTTCCTCCACGATGGCAATAAAATACCGGAGCTGTCTGATGTCCATAGGTTGAAACAATCCTCCTTGTATATGAAAAACCTTAGTGAATTCAATTTTTTAAGTATTTTTCATATGGTTCTCTCTCATGTTAGCATACCTATATACACGATAGAAAGAGGAGGGAGAATCGAGTGCTGCGTTTATCAGCGATTCTATTGATCCTTCTCCTGTCGGCCTGTCAACCTAATCTGGAGAAAGAAGAGGTGCAGAATATGGATCATGAACTCATTGAATATGCCGAGCAAGGCAATACGGAGCAAGTACGCCAGCTTCTTCAATCCGGCGCAAACATCAATGCGACGGATGAGCAGGGAAGAACAGCGGTAATGGCTGCAACCTACCACAATCATGTCGGAACGGTAGAGGCTTTGATCCAGGCTGGCGCTGATATCAATATTCGAGATAAGCAACTAAATAATGTATTTTTGTATGCCGGTGCAGAAGGAATGATGGAAATTTTGCGGTTGGCGATCGAAGCCGATGCGGATGTGACGTTGACCAACCGTTTTGGCGGGACGGCTCTCATACCGGCCTCCGACCGCGGACATGTAGAGATTGTTCAAGAGCTGCTGACCCGGACCGACATCGATGTGAACCATATTAATAACTTGAACTGGACCGCGCTGCTCGAGGCTGTCATTCTCGGTGACGGCAGTGAGCATTATCAGCGCATCGTGAAGCTGCTGCTGGAGCATGGGGCGGACGCTGGGCTTCCCGACGGAAATGGCGTAACTCCCCTGCAGCATGCCAGGGAGCGGAGATACCAAGAGATTGAGCGCATCTTATTGGACGCTGTAAACGAAGAGCGAGGCAAATAGAAGGCAGGTATAAACGAGAAGGGGATGAACACTATGATCGAACAGAGTAATGCATATTGGCTGCTGCATGTCCGTCTGGAGACGGGTTATCGCTACGAGGATGACGTCGTGATCGGAACCGAAACGGGACTTTTTCATGTGAAAATAGAGAACGAGGCTTTCTCCGAGATCCGCCCTGCGGATGCTTTGCCTGATACGTTATTGCCGACACGGGACATGAACGGGGATCTGATGCTCCCATCATTTAGGGATATGCATATCCACCTGGACAAAACCTATTATGGAGGCCCATGGAAGGCACCGAGACGTCCGGCTCATGGGATCTTCAGCCGAATCGAGGAGGAAGAGAGGCTGCTTCCGGAGCTTCTTCCTACCGCCAAGGAAAGAGCGGAGGGACTGCTTGACCTGTTGCTGCGCTATGGGTCTACGCATATCCGCTCCCATTGCAATGTGGATCCTGTTGTCGGCTTGAGAAATTTAGAGGCCACCTTGCAGGCGGTTGAAGGATACAGGGAAAAAGCTTTTGTTGAGATTGTAGCATTTCCTCAGCACGGCTTGCTTCGCAGCCAGTCCGTATCCCTGGTTAGGGATGCGCTCCGAAACGGCGCAGCGCTGGTTGGGGGCTTGGATCCTACAACGGTGGATGAGAACATGGAGAAATCACTGAACACCGTGATGGAGCTGGCTGTTGAAGCCAACGCCGGCATTGACCTGCACCTGCATGAGTCGTCACATGTTGGGCTGAACACCTTTAAGCGCGTGGCTGACCTTACGGAAGAGGCGGGTTGGAATGGGAGAGTCACGCTCAGCCATGCGCTGGCTTTCGCGGATGTCTCACCAAGCGAAGTAGATGAGGTGGCGATTCGGTTGGCGGATTTGGGCATCTCGGTCACCTCTTCCGTACCGCTTGGCCGAACCATTCCGATTCCGCAGCTGCACCGCCGTGGTGTAGACATCTCGCTTGGGCAAGACAGCATAATGGACCATTGGTCCCCGTTCGGCAAAGGGGATAATCTGGACAAAGCGGGCTTGCTGGCCGAACGTTTCCATATGTCCGATGAGCGTTCCCTCGGACAGGCTCTCGGGTTTATTACGGGAGGCGTGACGCCATTAGACCAGGACGGCCGCTATGCCTGGCCTAACGTCGGGGATGCGGCAGACGCGGTGATTGTAGAAGCCAGCTGCTCCGCAGAAGCCGTTGCCAGACGGTCACGGCGCCGGGCCGTGCTGTTCAAGGGAAAACAGGTTTACGAATCATGATAAAGAAACAGCCGCTGCATGCCGGACTTTTCCGGTGTGCAGCGGCTGTTGTTGGTTATCGGGTATACAGCTGCTCCGTATCATCATGAGGATCGTCCTTTACGCTGCCTGAAGGTCAAGACTCTATTGAGGAACACTTTTGACAACGAACCGGTCTCCTGCCCTGTTCGGATTGGAAGGTATGGAAGTAACGCTTAAATTCTGAAGCATAATGCCTCCGTCATCGGCTGTGAGTTTTGGACTTTTCCCATTGACGCGGCAGCAGGAGAAGGCGACAGGGGATAACCGTGCCATTGTTGCAAGTGCCCCATTGACCTGCGGCGCTTCGACGATCCATTCCGCCGAGGTTTGTGGACCATTGTAACGTTGTAGTGTTCGAAAGATCCAATTTCGTGATACGTTTCGAAGGCAGATTAACCAGTTAGAACCGCTACGCTTGCTGATGCTGGCATGCATCCGATCCCCCGGCTGAATTGGCAGCGGAATGATCGTAACCGAGGCGGGGAGAATCTCCCACCAGGCATAATAATAAGCCTTACCATCTATGAATTCATGACCCGTTCCGGTCTGTATCAAATGGCTGTTGCGGAACCCGTCGATTCCGATCCATGCAGAGGAATAGGTCGCCGCACGGCTTGGACGAACAAACGGCACATTCCATTTGGCGGATATCCGTTTGAAGGCCCCTTTTTTTCCTGTGACGCTGTATCCGCTCCAATTGCTTGAAATCCATCCGATGTTACGACGCGGCTTGGCTGAAGTGTCAAGTTGGCATGCGTGATTCCACTTATCTATCATGGGAATCCCCATATCTCCACCGCCTTTACTAGATTGATAGTATATCTAATGAAGAATCGGTAGATTTGGTATGGGTTTTCTGTTAGAAAGTTTGTTTAGATCTTGGTGTACCCATGAAGAGAGCTAGAGGAGTCCGGCAATTTCATGGGGCTCGAAATCGTATTTGCTGCCGCAAATATGGCAGACAAGTTCAATCGGTTCTGCTTTCATAACAGCGTACTTCAAATCTTTCTTTTCTAGTGAATGAAGTATGGGGTATAACACTTCTTTTGAACAGCCACAGAAATGTTGAATCGGGATGCTCCCGACAATCTCTATGTCTTTGAAAATCTTGCCGGGTATCTCCATGAGACCGTTGGATTTATCCGCCAAAATGTACTGATGCATTCAGTACTATGCGGAGTATCCGGATGATGCATTATCCTATGGGATGGACAAAGAATTGTACAATTTTATCAAACAAGCGGTGGGCGTTATACCCACAGATGCATGAATTTTGCTTGACGGAACGAAGGTGGAAGTGGGTTCATTCAATTACTTCCAGTCGGCCGTGGAAGAGAACGATGATATTGCCGTGATCATTCAGGATGAAGCGACAGGCGCAAGTTTTGAATCGGCATTTAATAACATGTGGAACGATGGGGAGGCATTCAAGGATTATGGATTATAGCCGCCCCATTCCCGTGATCCCGTCTTAAGGGAGATGCCGTAAGGCAAAAACAAACAGGATCATCGCCCCTAAAGAAGTGATGGTTCGTACATGATTCCATGGCACCCAGCGTCTCAGGTAGTTAATCCATACCTCGCCTCCGGCACCGCTACCTGGGTCAACCGCGGCCAGTGCGTCGTTTAGCGGGACGTTGAACGCCATCGTTACGATGAATCCCGCTAAATAAAGCAGGCTGGCGGCAAGCAAGTACAACGAGCCGGGTTCTCCCCAGCGCATGATGGATAAGACCGCAAGCACGATACTGGTTAATGCAGTACCTGTAAACAATGTGCCGAACAAAGGATTGAGAATGGTTGCATTGATGGACTGCATGGCATGAATCCCCTGTTCATTGGGAATCCGGGCCAGCGCTGTCATTATAAAAGACGAGAAAGCGAAGAACAGCCCGGCTATGAGTCCCGAGCCTGTTACCGAGAATAAAGCCAACAAAAAAATCAAGCGGTCACTCATGGATGGTATACCTCCAATGGCATAGGTTATTACTGGTATGGTTCCAGTCCAGCATGTTCTTTTAATTGCTTGTACATACAAATATAATTGGGTTTCCAGCAAAAGTAAAGACCTAAATAGGCTGGAACTTAATATCAATCAATAGACTCACATTTATATATTAATATTTTCTATTTCTGGTAATTAGTTGATTACATATCCTGTTATGAAAATAAAGAATACGATGAGAAAATGCAGAAGAATGGCTGCTATAGGTCGCTTTCATATTGAGCGGCCTATTTGTTACGAAAAAAAGTTCAGAATATCCACACTATTTTCAAAATAGAGTTATATATACGCTCTCGTAAGCGTATACAAAATTTGGATAATATATCAAATTGCTGCAGCCAAAAGGAGGGATTCGTATGAAGTCAGGCAAGAGGGGTTTTTGGCTAGTAACGACGGCTTTATTAAGCGTTTCTTTGTTATTCGGTTGTACCGGGGGTAAGGGAACCCCAGCCGATACCGGCGATCCGGAACCGGGAAAGGATGGAGAGACAGCCAAGAAAATCATTACCGTGACGTTTCGGGATGACGGAATCGGCGAGAACGGAGCGTTCTATAAATGGCTCAAGGAACTATCGGCAAGTTACCCCGACAAAAGCGTAGAGATTAAGCCGACACCAATTCAGGCATCGGAAGGCGATTATTTTGCCAAGGTGGCCTTGGCGCTCAAGTCCAAAGATACGGCGCCGGATATTGTGACAGAGGATACCTTTATCCTGAACTCTGATGCAAGCGCAGGCTATCTGGAACCGCTTGACGATAAATTGGCGGCATGGGAAGACTGGGGCAACGGTTCCTTCATTGAAGCGATGAAGAAGGGGGTTACCGCTAGCGATGGCAAGGTGTACGGCGTACCGTACAATACGGATTCCAGGGGCCTCTGGTACAACAAAGACATTTTCAAACAAGCAGGTCTTCCGGAGGATTGGCAGCCTAAGAACTGGGAGGAGGTCTTAAGCGCTGCGCGAACGATCAAGGAGAAGGCGCCTGACGTTGTGCCGATCTGGATGAACATGGGCAAAGCTACAGGCGAAGCAACCTCCATGCAAACCTATGAAATGCTGCTCTACGGAACAGGCGAAAGACTGTATGACAATGCCGGCGGCAAATGGATTACGAAAAGCCAGGGCATTCTCGATGCGCTGACCTTTGTGGAGACGGTCAATAAGGAGAAACTCGGACCGCCGCTCTCCAAAGTATTGAACGGCCAGGCAGGCAACACGGCTTCCCGTGAATACCTGCCGCAGGGCAAGCTGGCGATTTCACTTGATGGCTCATGGATTACGGGCAACTATATGGAATCAGGCGCGGCGCCATGGCCTGAATACAAAGATGTGCTCGGCTTCGCGCCGATGCCGACCAGCCAAGGGCAGGACCCTGGGTCCATTACGCTGGCCGGAGGGTGGGCGCTGTCGATTCCAAGCAATTCCAAGAACAAAGACGAGGCTTGGGAATTTATCCAATATGCGCTAAACAAGGATAATACGCAGAAGCTTGTTATGTCCTCAGGGAATATCACGGTACGTGCCGATGTTGCCAAGGATCCGGAATATACAAAAATGCCGTTTAACGAAATCGCGACCGAATACCTGCAGAATGCAGAGTTCAGACCGGCGCAGGAGAAGTATCCGGAAGTGTCGACACAGATCCAGACGATGGTAGAGTCCGTGGCAACGGGAACGTCGCCTGCGGATGCCATGAATAAATATGCGCAGGACGTTACCCGCATTGTCGGAGCGGATCATATCGTGGAGAAATAATCGATATACACACAGAACCGGCTTGCTCAAGCGCTCCATTCATTGCGGAGGCTTGGGCAAGCGGTTTTTCAGATCATCTGCATGGAAGGAGAAGACACATGAGCAGTCTGTCCGTGGACGTTTACCCGAAACGAAGAAAAACGTATACCTGGCTCTTTTTTTTGCTTCCTTCAATCGCGATTATGCTCGTGTTTTTTATATATCCGATTCTGTTAACATTCTTCTATTCCTTCACCAACCTGGCGTTAACCGGCGAAGCGGCGAGGGAGCTTAAGTTTATCGGCCTTGACAACTATGCCCGGATGTTCCAGGACCCCACGGTTCGAATCAGTATATGGAACACGCTGGTTTTCCTTATCGGCTCGGCGGTGATCGGGCAGCAGGTGCTGGGATTTCTGATCGCCCTGCTGATGAAGCAGAGGAACAAGACTTTTCGGCGAGTGATTGGAACGATTGTGCTTGCGGGCTGGGTGACGCCCGAGATTGTATGCGCTCTTTGCTTGTACAGCTTCTTCGGGGATGAGGGCACGCTCAATGCAATTATTACTTTTTTTGGATTTTCGGAAGTGACCTGGCTGTTTACCGTCCCGATGCTGACGATCATTCTTGCGAATATTTGGCACGGCACGGCTTTCTCGATGCTGGTATTTCAAGCTGCGCTGGATGATGTGCCTAACGAAATTGAGGAAGCGGCGGTGGTGGATGGAGCCTCCAAGTGGAAAATCTTCACGCGTATCATTATTCCGTACATTAAAAGCACCATTACAACCAACATGATGCTGGTTACGCTGCAGACGCTTGGGGTGTTCGGACTCATCTATGCGATGACCGGGGGCGGTCCGGGCAATTCTACGACGACCCTGCCGATCTTCATGTACAATCAGGCATTTGTGAACTATCAATTAGGCTATGGAACTGCCATTTCGCTGCTGCTGCTGTTGATCGGGATTGTCTTAAGCCTGCTGTATATCAGGTCGATGAAAGAGTAACCAGAGGTGAGATCATATGAATGCCAAACAACGTAAATTAATCTATCGTATTCTGCCGTACGCGATCCTTACGGGGATCGGCATTTGCTTTGTGCTGCCGCTGCTCTGGGTTCTCGTGGCTTCCGTCGATCCGAATGCGATGCAATCGCTGAAGATGCCCAGCAAGGTTACCGGCGCTAACTATGTTGAGGTGATTACCAGCAGCGAGAACCAGCGCGCTTACCTGATTGGTCTGGTGATGTCGCTTGGCCAAGCCGTATTGGTTGTTCTTCTGGCGCTGCTTGCAGCTTATCCGCTATCCCGTTATCAGATGAAATATAAGAAACCCTTTATGCTGACCATTCTGTTTATGACATCGCTCCCGATTACGGCTGTGATGGTGCCTGTTTACCAGCTGTTTCTGGGGCTGAAGCTGTATGACAATATTTTGGGCGTCATCTTGTTCTATGTAGCGTCATCCATGCCATACGGGATTTGGATGATGAAGAATTTCATGGATTCCGTGCCGAGCGATCTGGAGGAAGCCGCCTGGGTGGACGGGGCTTCGGTGTTTACGGGAATGCGCAAGGTCGTGGCACCGCTGATGGTTCCGGGTATTTGTACGGTGGCGATATTTACCTTCTCGGGCAGTTGGGGCAATTTCTTCGTTCCGTATATTCTGCTGCAGTCGCCTGAGAAATTCCCGGCTTCCCTGAAGCTCTATCAGTTCTTCGGGCAGTATGGCATGGTTGATTACGGCAGCCTGGCCGCCTTCTCGGTGCTGTACGCCATCCCGGCGATCATCATGTACATTCTCTCCCAGCAATTCATGTCCAAGGGCTTCGGGCTGCAGGGCGGAACGAAGGGATAGGGGAAGCTAACGAATCAGCTGTTGAGTAAACCTCAACAGTTTTTTCTATTGGAAGGATTTGTTATACTAGTCGTGTAGTTACATGAGGGTGTGTATAACGTAGATGTAATGATATTTTTAGCATGATGAATGGAGGAGTATAAGTTGGGGGTTAAACGCATTGTCGCAAATGTCGCAACGAAGGATGTCGCCGCAGCCAAGACGTTTTATCAAGATGTGCTGGGTCTGGATATGTTAATGGATCATGGCTGGCTCACCACTTATGGCTCGCAGGAGAGGATGAGCATACAGATCAGCTTTGCTTCCGAGGGAGGCAGCGGCACGCCCGTTCCGGATCTGTCGATCGAAGTGGATGAGCTAGAGGCTGTGCTGGATGCGATGAGGCGGGCAGACTTTTCCATTGAATATGGACCGGTTGATGAGCCTTGGGGAGTAAGACGCTTTTTTGTCCGCGATCCGTTCGGGAAGCTGGTCAACATTTTGATGCATCTGTCACATGATTGAGTATACGTGGGTCAAGTCGGTATCCTCGCACTGATGCTTATATGCTACCCAGTACATAAGGATGAGCATATATGATATACTGTTTATAATATAAACAATTATCGATGACATCAGAAGCTAGGATGCAGAAAGGATACACTGTTTATGTCAAACGATCAGAGTATGGATTCGGATATTGGATCCAAGCTGCCCAGAGGGGCGGCTCTTAGCTGGGGATTGGTAAAGCCGCCGCAGCGGGGACCGAAACGGGAGATGAGCCTGTCGCAGATTGTGGAGACGGCTATCGATATCGCCGATAAAGAAGGGCTTTCCGCTGTCTCCATGAATCGAATCGCGTCCTCCTTGGGTTTTACCGCCATGTCGCTGTACCGGTACATTTCCAGCAAGGACGACCTTTTGCTGCTAATGCAGAACGCCGCGTGCGATATTCCCATTCCTCCAGAAGATTCTGCCGACTGGCGCGAGAATATGCGGGCCTACGTCAAATCGACGATGCAGGTATTCCGGGATCACCCCTGGTTTGGAGACATTCCGATTACGGGTATTCCCATTACGCCGAACAATCTGCGATTTATCGATTGGGGTCTGCGGTTCATGACGGATCTCCCGCTAAATGATTATGAGCGGATGTCTTTGATTCTCTTGTTAAGCAATTACGCTAGATCAAGCGGCATGATGCAGCGGGATATGGACCGCGCCATACAGGCAGGCTCCACCCCGGAACAGTTCAGTGGAATCGATTATACGGCAGCGCTGAAACAGCTTATGAAGCCGGATCGGTTTCCGTTCCTGTATCCGGTTGTGATGTCGGGGGTCTATACGGAAGACAACGAGGAAGTGAATCCGATTGGCAATGACATTGATTTCGGGTTAGAACGCATTCTGGACGGCATTGATCATTATCTCCAGACCAAGACACAGCCGGGAAAGTCGGACAAGTAATGATATCGGCCAAAGTTACAGTTACAGGTCGTGGTGGATAAGAGTGTGCAGTAAGAGTGTGGAGTAAGAGCTTGCCGTAAGAGAGGGCAGTAAAAGCGTGCCGCAGCTGGGTAAAAAACCGATCCTCGCATGAGGATCGGTTTTTTTTTGCTGGTTGATCAGGCCCAAAGCGGACGTTTTATCAAGCGTCGGGTTTGGTTGATATCGTTCCGGGACGGACATGACATCCGCTGGAAGGCAGATGCCATGTCCAGATTGGCTCTTAAAAAAGCATTGCTACATCGTGCGCACTGCTCCATTATGCGCACGGTGCGTGGTCCGGTGCATCCTTGGATAGCTGTCGACCCTATGCATAGTTAGCGTCGACCGGCTTTTCTCTTAAACGTCCACATGCTCCATACCATGGACCCGACAAGGATGAACAGACACCATCCAATTGCCCAGCCGATGTGATCCTGGATAGAACCACCCGTCAGCAACCCGCGAATGGATTCAATGACGGGCGTGATCGGTTGGTTGCTTGCGACCCCTTGCAGCCATGTCGGCATCGTCTCAGTAGGAACGAAGGCGCTGGAGAGGTAGGGGAGGAAGAGCAGTGCAAATCCATAGCTGCTGGCCGCTGCCGGACTGCCTGCAACGAGGCCGATGGCGGCAAAAAGCCAAGTGAAGGCAAAGATGAAGAGCGCGATCAAGCCGATGGCGAGAATCCAATCCAGAAGTCCGGCTGAAGGCCTGAATCCAACGAGCTGAGCCACAGCGATAACGCCGCCAGTCGCCAGCATGTTTCGGGCAAGGCTGGCTACCACATGTCCTGTAATGACACTCATGCTTTGAATGGGCATGGTCCGGAAGCGGTCAATGATGCCATTGGTCATATCTTGGGAGACATCGACGGCCGTGCTGGACGATCCGAAACCGGCGCATAACAGAATGATTCCCGGCACCACGTAGTCTACATACTGTCCGCTGGGATCAATGGCGCCGCCAAATACATAGGTGAACAGCAGCATCAACATGATCGGCAGCATCATTGCCGTAATCATCGCCTCCGCGTTCCGGATGCTGTGACGTAAGCTGCGACCGATAAAGACGCTCTGGGTGACCGCAAAGGACGTTGTTTTTGTGTTCGAAGCTGTTCCTCTCATCATACGATTTCCTCCAATTTCTTGTCGGTTAGCGACAGGAATACATCATCCATATTTGGCCTGTGAAGACTTACGCGCGTCTCGTTCGGTAGCAGGTGAGTGAACTCATGGAGCGTCTGAGCGACGTCCCCGATGCTGCCGCTTGTCGGAATCCTGTGAATCACCTCGTCGTGTTCGTCGCGGAGCTCCAGAACTTCTCCTCCGACACGGGTCTTCAGCTCGGCCGGACTTCCCTCAGCAACGACTCGCCCGCCATCCAGGACCGCGATCCGGTCCGCGAGCTGATCCGCTTCCTCCAAATACTGCGTGGTCAGCAGTATGGTGATACCTTGGCTCTTCAACTGCAGAATGATATCCCACAGGGTACGGCGGCTGCGTGTATCCAGTCCCGTGGTTGGTTCATCCAGGAACAGCACGGGCCGCGGCACAACAAGGCTGATCGCAAGATCAAGTCTTCTCTTCATCCCGCCCGAATACGTCTTCACGCGCTTGGCGGCAGCAGCAGCGAGATCGAATTGTTCGAGCAGTTCGGCAGTTCGCAGGCGCGCTTCCGCTGCGGATAGACCGGACAGCCTGCATATCATCCGCAGGTTCTCTTCCGCGGTCAATACTTCGTCGACCGCAGCGAATTGGCCGGTCAGACTGATGGACTGCTGCACATTCTGCTTGTGATGGCGGAGATCAAATCCGTTAATCCTCACGCTGCCGGCATCGGGCGCTACCAAGGTCGACAGGATGTTGATCAGGGTTGTTTTGCCGGCCCCATTAGGACCAAGAAGAGCAAATACGTTTCCTTGAGGCACGCTCAGGTCGATCCCGTCCAGCACGGTTTGGTGCCCAAAGCTTTTGCGAAGTTGCCGAATCTCAACAGCATAGTTACTCATTGTCAGCACATCTCCCTTAATCAATTGTATATATAATAAACAGTTTAATTGATAATTAGTATATTTCATAAACAGTTATTGTGCAATACGATTTTTTTTGCGTTGAGGAATTGCATGATGATCCAGGAGGATAGGGTGTCGGGGCATAAAAAAGAGCCTGACGCGATGTAACAAAACATCAAGTCAGGCTCTTATAGGGATTAGTTCATAGTATATGCGATCTTATCGTTACGAACGATCCGATTCGTCATAAAGCTCCAGTTCAATGACGGTATTGCGTTTGTCGGGGAGCGGATAAGTGAAGTGTTCAGGACGCGCGAAATTCACAAATGCGTCCTCGATGAATTCCGCTGCGCTCCATGGGCGGCTGAGGAACAATTCGTATCCGTCCGCGAGCAGACGGGCCTTCTTCACCTTGTCGGCCATGCCGATGAGATTGATCGGTCCGATGGACTCCTCAAAGACGTGGGCGTACAGCTTATTGCCTTTTTGGGTGTACCGACCCCAATCCGGCTTCGGATAATCGGCGGCCGCACAGCCATAGATACTGTCGCCGTTCTTGCTCATCCAGTCACCGATTTCCTCCAACACGTCAAGGCTCTCCTTAGGGATGACGCCCCTCGCGTCAGGCCCGACGTTCAGCAGCATGTTGCCGTTCTTGCTAACGCATTCCACCAGTTTGCGGATGATCGTGGTTGCCGATTTGTAATTGCGGTCGGCGGCTGCATAGCCCCAATTGTTATTCAGTGTAATGCAGGCTTCCCATGGGATCGGGGCACCTGTCTGATCCACGACGCCGTGCGGCGGAATGATCTGTTCAGGTGACGCGAAATCTCCACTGTAAACGGAAGGATCGGTAGTATAGATGCTGCCTCCGCTCTCGCCGCTGCCTTCGAGCCGGTTATCGATGAGAATGTGCGGCTGCAGCTCGCGGATCATCTTCATCAGCTCGGTGGCGCGCCACACTTCGCCGCGCATGTTACCATAGGAGAAGTCAAACCACATAATATCGAGCTTACCGTAGCCTGTCAGCAGCTCTCGAACCTGCCCGTGCATGTAATCCAGGTATCGGTCGAAGTTTTTCGGATCGCGCTTGAAGGCTTCGTTGGCGCGCATCGGGTGAATGCGGTCCCCATAGGCCGGATAGTCCTCATGGTACCAATCGATCAGCGAGAAGTAGAGGCCGACTTTAAGGCCTTCTTCACGGAAAGCTTCCAGAAACTCCTGCACGAGGTCCCGGCCGGCTTTGGTATTCGTTGATTTATATTCCGTCAGCTTGCTGTCGAACAAGCAGAATCCGTCATGGTGCTTGGCCGTCAGCACCGCATATTTCATGCCTGCTTTTTTGGCCGCTTTGGCCCACTCCCGCGGATTATAGTCAACGGGATCAAATTCATCGAAATAGGTCTGATAGTCTTCGATGCTCATCTGTTCCGAGCTTCGGAGCCATTCGCCTCTGGCTGGGATCGAGTAGAGCCCCCAGTGGATGAACATGCCGAAACGGTCGTTCTGGAACCATTGCACACGCTGGTTTCGTTCCTGGATGACTTGATTGGTTGGAGTGGTAGTTGTTGTCATGGATTCAAACCTCCGATTCTTGGAATTGTCGAGTTTGATTTTAACAAGAATGTGTTAGTATGAATAGATAATTACTTAACTCTGACGGGTATTATAATAACTTTAGAGGATAATCGAAGATGAAGAATGAACGAAATGAACATGAAGCCATTCAGCAGATGCTCCTGAACATGCAGGTTCAGATCTGGGAGGCCGAAAGAACGCAGTGCTGGCCGGAGTGGAAGGAATTCGACTACACCGTGTCTTACAACAAGCTCTATTTTATCCTGGATGGGGAAGGATGGGTGAAAATCGGCGATGAGGAGCTGTATCCCGTTCCGGGTCAATTGGTTCTGATGCCGGCACGGACCAGGCAATCCTACTCTGTCATCAGCGGCCGCCCCTATCTTAAATATTGGTCGCACTTCTCGGCGACCGTAGGTGATTCCGATGTATTTTCCTGGCTGAACGTTCCCTATTGCTATGATTTATCGGAGAACGCGGAGATTCCGTCATTATTCCAGCAGCTGGTGGATGCGCATCGTACCGGTACCATCGCCGCGCGGTTAAAGGAAAAGTCGGTGATGCTGGACATCCTGTCCCGAGTGTTCGAGCACCAGCACCCGCAGATTCATACGGACAAAATGGAAGATATGGGCAGGCTCCACAAAGTGCAGCAGTACATTAAGAATCACCTGCATGAGGAGATTACGCTGGAGCAGATGGCGGGGACGCTGCATTTGCATCCGAATTATTTTATTAAGTACTTCAAGCGGCATTTCGGGATCACGCCGCAGAAATATTTAAGCCTCAAACGAATGGAGCAGGCCAAACTCATGCTGAGAACGACCCCTCTGAGCATCAAAGAAATTGCGGACGCAACCGGCTTTGAATCGGCGAACTATTTCTCGAAGACGTTTCGTAAAGAGGTTGGTTACAGCCCCTCGGAATACCGGAACAATATATAGCAAAAAAAGAGGCTGTCCCTGAATTTCGATTCGGGGAAAGCCTCTTTTCTTCTGATCAGGTATATCTAAAAACCTTTTCCTCCAAGCGGTTTAAGCTTGAGCGGCTCCGCGCCGGCGATCAGCGGCCGCCCGCGCTGCAGCAGCTCGGACGTATCGGCTCCCTGCAATGAAGCGGCATGCGCGTCTTGGCTGCTCCACAATTCCGTGACCCAGACGGCATTCGGATCGCTGTCCGAAACGTTGACGATATAGAGTTCACAATCTTTGTTATCGCTAAGCATCGCTGCTGCTTCGAGCAGGATCTCTGCAAGTTCATCCCGTTTGCCGGGATGGGCAATCAGCTTTCCGTACATCGCGAATTTCTCCATCGGGTTCACCCTTCCTTTTTGGTCATGTCGCTTAACATGCGTTCGTAATGGAGCGCCATGCTTGTCGTGATTTCTGACAGTTTCAGAACAAGAGAAGCGGGCTCCAGAATGGTTAAAGATTTGCCATATGGGAGAAGGAAATAGGGAACATAAGACGTCAGCGAAGACGTATCCAGTCGGAAATGAGCTTCTCCATCACGGCGTTTCACAAGCGTATGTCCAAATAACCAATGCTGACTTAATTCATTCAGAACATGATCGTGGCCTTGGATGACGACATTGACCAGCGGTTCATGGCTGCCTTGATCGGGCAGCAGACTGCCAAGCAGTACATCCTTGGCCGAAAAATCAGCGGGCCGTTCAAATCCATGCTCTGTCAGCTCCAGCTCGATGATCCGATCCACGCGAAAATTGCGAATCTCTTGACGCAGATGGCAGAAGCCCGCAGCATACCATTGACCCTTCCAGTGGATGATGCCGTAGGGATCGAAGTCTCGGGTAACGCTGGCGCCTTCCCTGCCCTTCGAATACATCATCTTCAGGGTTTGTCCTTGCGCCGCGGCACGTTCAAGTGTCTGAAGCAGCGGTCGCAGTCCCTTATGAGTAGGAGGCTGCAAAACCGAGATGCCGCTGCTGTGCCGTTCGATCTGATCAAGCTGCTCCTCGTTTGTATAAAGCTTCAGCTTGTCGATCGCCCGCTGCAGTGCGTCCGTGAACGGATAGCCGCTTTCTTTGGCAAAGATCGAGGCATGCACCAATGCCTTCTGCTCTTCTGCATGAAACATCAGCGGGGATTCGGCAAACTGTCCGAGGATCCGAAAGCCGCCGTTCGGCCCGGAATCGGCGATGATGGGCGCGCCGCTGGCGCATAACGAATCGATGCAGCGGTACACCGTTCGAACATGGATTTCCAGCTCATCGGCGATTTGCTGCGCGGTCATCTTCTTGCCCGAGCGGAGCATCCACAGGATCGACAGCATATTATCCGCTTTGGACATCTAGATTCGCTCCTTCCAGATGGGATGATCCCGAATGTTTGCTTTTAAGTAGATTGTATCTTTTCTACACGAGCGGGTCCATTCCCTTGTCGATCCAGGAATCGTAAGTCGGACCGTAGAGCTCGGGAATCCGCAGGCCGGCTTGTCTCATCAGCACCGTCATCTGTCCGCGGTGATGGGCTTGATGAATAAGGGTAAAATGCAGGAATGCCGCATTTGCCCAAGGCTCTCCGTCGAAATCACGGGTAGCGCGAAGATCATCCTCGCTCCACTGCGACTGCACGGCATCCAGAAAGGCATGCCGGATCCGGCGGTAGCTGCTCTGAATCTCGGCGGCGGAATCCGGGATTTCCTGCTCACGGGACGGGCCTTCAAATTGTAGACCGAGCATGGTCATATACTGAACCGACATTACCAAATGCCATGCCAGCTGACCGAGCGTGCGATGCTGATCTGTCATGGCGGTTTTGAGCGAATCGTCGGTTAATGCGTCCATGACTTGTTCCGTAATCCGTGCCTCTTTTAACCATTCTGTCGTAAAATCCTCTATGCTCATGTTCATGTGTAAACCCTCGCTTTATATTAGGATGGATGCTGTAAGTCGAGTATATTACATCATTCCTGACAATTACGGTCAGTGATTATGGGGCGCAACGAATTTATTTATTCCAGTGCTTAGCCGGAGATTGATCTGCATGGTCTAATGAACCATCTTCCTTTATAATGTATGAGATTTAAAGATCGTGCCGGATATCGAATATAGGGGGTGTTCAGCATGCAGGACGCGATTCGCGAAATCCCGGGGGCAGATAAATGGATGACCGTTCAAACGGTTGACAAGGGCTGGTCGGCAGATCGTAAATTTTATGTTCAGGATACGGAAGGCCAGGAATGGCTTCTCCGATTATCCGACATCTCTCAATATGAGCGAAAGCGGTGGGAGTTTGAAGCGGTAAAAAAGCTTGATTCTATCGAAATGCGTACGTCTCGCCCGATTGATTTTGGCGTATGCCATGATGGCAGGCAAGTATTTTCCCTGTTTACATGGGTTCCGGGAGAAGATGCAAGGGATGCGATTCCATTACTGGATTCTCAGGAGCAGTACCGGCTTGGCGTTCAGGCAGGCCAATATTTGAGCGAAATGCATCGCATTCCGGCTGAAAGCAGCTTTGACACATGGGCAGATTATTATAATTCCAAAATGGATAGGTACATCAAAAATTATAAGAACTGTGGCATCCAGCTCGCAGGTGCTGAGAACATCATTCGTTTTATGGAGGAGCATCGGTATTTACTTGATGAGCGGCCCCGTGCTTTTCAGCATGGGGATTATCATGTCGGCAATATGGTGGTTACTTCTGAAGGTGAGTTGGGCATCATCGATTTCAACCGGGCGGATTATGGTGACCCTTGGGAGGAGTTTAATCGGATTACGTGGGATGCCGCGATTAGCCCGTGGTTCGCTTCCGGTCGTATTCACGGATATTTTCAAGGACGTGAGGTACCGGATTCATTTTTCAGATTAATGGCACTTTATATCGCGAGCAATCAGATTTCCTCAATTCATTGGGCGATTCCATTTGGAGAGCAGGAAGTGGAGGTTATGGTGAATCAGGCTCAAGAGGTGCTGAACTGGTATGAGGGGTTCCAGACGCATATGCCCAACTGGTATAAACCAATGCCGAGGTCGTCTTAAACCAACGCTGCTAGGATAGCAATCCAGAAGAATTTTTCGGTGATGCTGCATGATACAATGACATCAAATCCCAAAAGGAGGTTTGTACTCATGTCATCAGCGGATATTCAGTTTGTCGGCGGAAACAATATTGCCCTTAAAATTCCGAAGTACAAGTATGAGGAAACCGTGCATTTTTACAAAGAGGTTTTGCGGCTGCCTTATTTAGGCTTCAAGGATGGTTCACACCTCTTTCAGCACGGCCCGAACAATTTATGGCTGGATTGCATGACTCACTATGCTCAGCAGGATGTCTGGTTAGAGGTCACTACGGACCATCCCGAGACCGCCGCTTCATATTTGAGAGAACATCAGGTGGATCGCAGGGATGAGGTGGAGGTTTACGAGAACTCGCGAGGCTACTGGATATCCGATCCGTGCGGAACGATCATCCGGGTGAATCCCAGAAAAGCGAATGAATAGACAGTCTACCCGGCGAATATATTAGCCGTTGATGACACGATCCCTTGAGACTTGAGGTCATGTCGAAACGTCCAATACTCATCCGGGAAGATTTTAACCTCACCCACTAAGTTTCATGAACCGGGACACAAAATCACTAATTTCCATGAAACGGGACACAAAAAACCAAGCACTTCCTATCCAATCCAAAGGTTGTGACAGGGAATGTTTGGTTTATTCTTGTAGCTTTGAATTGATGCTACGGCTTCAGAACTACCTTGGTGCAGTTTTCTTCATGATCGCTAAATATCCGATAGGCATCGCTTGCTTGTTCCAGTGGAAGCCGGTGGGATACAATCTCGGTTGGATCAAATTCCCCGGCGGTGATCTTCTTGAACAGCTCCGGCATATAATGGATGACAGGGGCTTGTCCCATGGTAAGGGTAATGTTTCGTTCAAAAATATGGCTCAGCGGGAACATGTTGTACAATGAACCGTACACGCCGGTCAGCTGAACGGTGCCGAATTTGCGAACGGCATCGAAGGCAATATCCATTGCGCTTAACGTTCCGCCTTGGAGCTTCAGCTTTTGACCAATGGCTTCCATGGTTGACTTCTTCCCGTCCATGCCAACGCAGTCGATCACAATATCCGTGCCGCCCTTAGTGATCTCGCGGATGTACGCGCCCATATCATCATAGTCTTCAAAATTGTAGATCTCAACATTGTTCATCCGCTTTGCTTTTTGCAGCCGGTAGGGAAGGCGGTCCACGGCGATTACCCGTTTAGCCCCCTTCATCCAGGCGAATTTTTGGGTCATCAGACCGACCGGTCCACAGCCGAGCACCGTCACGGTATCACCTGGCTTAACGCCGGCATTTTCCACGCTCCAATAGGCAGTAGGCAGAACGTCAGACAAGAAGAGAAGCGCCTCATCCTCCAGTTCGCAAGATTCGGGGATGACAAACGGCATAAAGTTCCCGTACGGCACGCGCAGATATTCAGCCTGCCCTCCAGGATAGTTACCATAGCGTTCGGTGTAACCCAGGTATCCACCGGTATGAACATCCGGGTTGCCATTGGAATTGTCGCATTGACTTTCCATATCATGATTACAATAGTAGCAGTGGCCGCAAGAAACATTGAACGGAAGAACGACG
The DNA here is from genome assembly GCF_037976825.1 of Paenibacillus sp. FSL K6-1330. NCBI lineage: Bacteria > Bacillati > Bacillota > Bacilli > Caryophanales > Paenibacillaceae > Paenibacillus > Paenibacillus sp. FSL K6-1330. The sequence continues at coordinate 5,522,257 of NZ_CP150269.1, read as the reverse complement.
CGGTTGCCTTTTTTTACGCGGGTTACGTTAGCACCGATCTCTTCTACGATCCCCATGGGCTCATGGCCGATCACGAAATCTTTAGACGTGGGCATAGTCCCGAGGTATATATGAAGATCGGAACCGCAAATGGCTGTAGAGGTGATGCGGACGATAATATCATCCTGTGTCTGAAGGGATGGATCCTGCACGTCTTTGACCTGAATGTCTTTTGCGCCTTGAAATGTGACTGCTCTCATTTGTTCCCTCCTCATGCGATGTACATATGTTCTCTTTTCAATACCCGATATGCACTTTTATTAACATCCCCATCGCTATTTATGCATATGCGCTGCTACGCGCAAAAACATAGTTTGTTTGAAGAACGGTCAATGATAAACAGAGTAAATTCACGGTGTTAAGCGAGCCCGATGGCAAGCGTGTTAAATGTATACTTTCGGGCTTACCGGACATAGGACGGTGATAACTGCTGGTTCGATAACTGGATAACTTCGAATTCTAACGGACAAAGGATCCGTTATTTGATCCGATAAGAGCTAAACTGGGATTCTAGCGGACATGAGGTACGTTATTTGCATAAAAAGTCCGTTTTTTCGCGGCGAAAGGGATGAATAACGGACTTGGTGTCCGTTAGGATAAGAAAATCGTCTGAATCGTGCAAATAGCGGATCTGTGGTCCGTTAGTTGCGGCTTATTGTAATAGTGTGGCTTGTTGGTGATAGCAGCGGCTTGTTGGTGATGAAATTACCTGTTTGGTGATAGCAGCCAGTAATAAGTTTTTGTAGGACACACCCCATGGCCGATTTTCTTCGGTAAACCGAAGCCGCAGTCCGATGGTCGGTATGTGGATGGCATAAGGGACTTTTCTAAAAACAAAGAACGCGTATTGGCAGGGATTCGGTTATCCCGCCATACGCGTTCTTTTTTAGGATCTTTACGATTACTCTTTGGGCTTTCCTTCCCGCGGGAAGGTCGCGGTGTCCAGGTGATGTTGGCGTCTACGCTTTGGCCGTTGGCGGCAAAAGTTTACACGAGCTTCAAATACTCAACGATCGTCAGCAAACCTTTATCGAAATTCTCCAAATTCAAATGCTCGTTCGGAGCGTGCAGATTCTCGTCCGGCAAGCCAAAGCCCATCATGACGGCAGGTGCATCGAGCGTGCTGGACAGCTTCTCCACGATCGGGATGGACCCGCCATCCTTTGTAAAGAGGGCACGCGTGCCGTAGACATGTTCGAAGGCGTCCGCGGCTTTTTGCAGCATTGGATGGGACGGATCGATGTTGAAGGCGAATGCCTTTTCCTTCGGTTTAAACGTAATCTTCGAACCGACTGGAGTGTGGGCATGCAAGTGGGCTTCAATCGCGTCGAGGACCGCTTCCGGATCCTGGTCCGCCACCAAGCGGCACGTAATTTTGGCATGGGCTTCCTTCGGAATAACCGTCTTGCTGCCTTCACCCTGGAATCCGCCGTATACGCCGTTCAGCTCAAGGGTCGGACGCGCTCCCACGCGTTCAACGAAGGAGAATCCTTCCTCACCGTACAGGGAATCGAGGCCGAGATCCTGCTTCAGCTTATCCTCGTCGAATTCCTGCTTGGCAAATTCCTCACGCATTTCAGGCGACAGCTCGAGCACGCCGTCATAGAAGCCTTTTACGGCGACACGGCCTTGCTCGTCATGAAGCGAAGAGAGCAGGGAGACGAGGGCATGCAGGGCGTTAGGTACGCCGCCGCCATATGTACCGGAATGAAGGTCGGTATTGGCTGTTTCCAGAGACAACTCTAGGGAGCACAATCCGCGAAGGCCTGTGGAAATGGCCGGTTTGCCAGGTGCGAGCAGGGATGTATCCGAGATCACGATGGCGTCTGCGGCCAGCTTGTCCTTGTTGTTGTCAAGATAGAGCGGGAGGTTCGGGCTGGACACCTCTTCTTCGCCTTCAATGCAGAATTTGATGTTGACCGGAAGCTCTTTCTCTTGCTTCAAAATGGCTTCAACGGCTTTGACATGCAGGAAGAGCTGGCCTTTATCGTCCGTTGCTCCGCGTGCATACAATTTTCCGTTACGGATAGCCGGCTCGAAGGGCGGCGTTTCCCACAGATGAAGCGGGTCTACAGGCTGTACGTCATAGTGACCGTATACGAGCACGGTTGGTTTGCCTTCGGCATGCAGATAGTCTGCCGTAATAATAGGATGTCCTGCCGTTTGATGAACTTCCACATGCTCAAGGCCTGCTTCGGTCAGCTTGCCTGCGAGCCACTCGGCAGCCTTTGCCACATCGCCTTTGTGCTCGGACAGGGCCGAAATGCTCGGAATGGACAACCATTCCTTCAACTCATTCAGATGGGTTTCGCGGTGTTCAGCGAAATACGCTTTATAATCAATACTCATGTTATAGGGATCCTCCTTCAAAATTCTCATTGGCATTCGATGGATGCCGTACCTTACTATTCTAACCGTTTTTCGAGGAATACGAAATATAGCGGGATTAATCTTGAATCGTGTCATGACTCTCTTCCGGCTGTTGTGATGCAAAATTGTCCAAAAGGTTTCTCCAGAACATCCGCAGCGCCGGACTGATCAGCTTATTACGGTGGCGAACGGCATAAATCCGGCGCTCGGGCAGCCAGGACGGAATAGGTCGTGATTGGAGTTTCCCCTCTGCCAGTTCTTCTTGTATGGCAGCTTCTGCGATCATGCCATACCCCAGACGGTGCCGAACGGCTGCTTTCAGTGCTTCGGTTCCCGAGATTTCCAATGATATTAGAAGGTGGATATGATGTTTGTCAGCCCAGCGGTCAATAAGCTGTCTGCTGATGGAGCCTGGTTCATGCGAAACAAAGGGATGTTCGACCAGATCGCTCGGAATTAAATCTCTTATGCTGGCAAAGGGATGATCCGGGGCGAATATAAGCACCAGATCATCATGGATCAGCGGCTGTACGATGAATTCAGGCTCATCTACTTGCGTGTTCGATATGATGCCTACATCGAGCTCGTATTTTTTGACTTTCTCGATAATATAGGCAGCCGGTCGGACATCCAACTGGATGGACAATCCCGGATAATTAAGTTTCAACTGTTGCAGAAACGGCGGTAACAGGTAGGTAGCGGGAGTATGGGTGCTGCCAATGGCGAGTACTCCTGCAGCGGTTCCGCGGAAGACATCCATAGTTGATGAAGCTTCCTCAGACAGGGAATGGATCTGCGATGCGTAATGATAAAAGGCTTGACCGGCTTCCGTAAGCTTGATGACATGGTAGGACTTGGTGTGAAACAGGGCAAGGCCAAGCTCTTCCTGCAGCTTATTTAAATGGAAGGTGACGGTTGGCTGGGTAATGCCCAGCTTCTGAGCCACAAGGTACAACTTCCTCAGCTCCACGGTAAGCACAAATACTTTTAATTGCTGTAAGTTCATGTTGCTATCCTCTCTTTCCATTTCATCATTGATAATCTTAATCTTATCTAACATTTGATAGATATTATTTAACTCTTTGTTAACGCAGCGATAATTTTTAATTGAATTTGGCGCGTTATGCTGAAATGGAACCAAGAAGGAAATCAGAAACAGGAGGGTGACATGAACAAAAAAAGAGGCTTTAAACATGGGATATTCATTGCATTAACTGCGCTGATGTTGTTGTTGTCGGCTTGCGCGCAATCGGATGGACAGCAAACGGTTCGATCTAAGGAAACGACAGGACCCATTACCAGCGGAAGCGGAAGTACCGCCGGACAGTCGGACGTATCCTTGACCAGCGACAACGCAGAGGATACCGGGGAAACGATCTACTTATACGGGAATGATTTTGTAGATTTCATTGCTCCGAAGTTTATGGAAGAGACAGGCTTCAAGATCGAAGCCGTGCATTACGGCGGGGGAGAAGCATTGGCCAAAATAGAAGCCGAGCAGGGTAACCCGCAGTGGGACGTCCTGATGATGGATGGGCACGGTTCGGTGCGCAATTTGGCAGATCGCGATTTCCTGCTGACAGACTGGGAGCCTGAGAATCTGGGAAATCTGTCCGAAAACGGAAGGAGTTATGTTCCCGAAGATTTCGCCTACTTTCCTATAGGCATTCATGCGGCCGGGGTCATCGCTTATAACACAACGCTGGTAACGCCGGAGAAGGCACCGACGACCTGGGAGCAATTTTTTGCCTATGACGGTCCTGTGGGTCATGCCGATCCGGCCGTAGCAGCGCCTGCCTATCCGCTCGTATCTGCTTTTTATGAGCAATGGGGTGTCGAAGCGGCAGAGCAGAAATATGAGCAGCGTTTTAAGAAGGGGCTGCATGTCTACCCCAAGAATGGTCCGGTCGGAAAAGCATTGTTAAGCGGAGAAATCGAGGTTGCGGCACTCCAGGAGCACAATGCTTATGAACTGAAGCTTGCAGGTGAGCCTATTGAGGTGATATGGCCGCGCGAGGGTGCGCCAGGCAGCTTGCGTGTTGTAGCGATCAGCAAACATACCAAGAACCCGGCAGCGGCCAAGGCATTTGTGGAATATATGCTAAAACCCGAGACACAGCAGATGTTAACCAGTCAGGATTCCACGGATAGTTTCTTTACGCCGCTCGTTGAAGGTGTGTCAGCGCGAAGTGAACGTGAACCGAACGGAGCCTTTATGCTGCCTTCTGCGAAGTGGGCCTCAGAGCATGAGGTTGAGATCAAGACTTGGTTTGCGGATCAAAACGTAAGGTAGGCACATAACATGAATACTTCGGAAGCTCGCTATGGAGGCGGGGTAACCCTCCTCCTGTTTGTTTTTATTTTTCTGCCGCTGCTTGCCGTGCTAATCAACGTGATTTTCCCTGGACTCTTTTTCGGGCAGATCCAGTCCAGCAGCTTGGGTTTGATCGGAGACATATTTCACCGACCTCTGTGGAAACAATCCCTCCTGAATTCAGTCACATTAGCGCTGGGGACGGCTACGTTCGGTACGATCATTGGAGGCGTACTTGCAACCATCCGGGCAAGATGGAACTTTGCAACAGCAAGATTGCTGGATATGACGGCGTGGGTTCTGCTGATCGCGCCATCGTTCATGATTGCACAGGGCTGGGTATTGTTTGCCAGTGCGGATGGACTGGTTCATCAGTGGCTGGGGCTGACGTGGGTCACTTCATTTATTTTTCAACCTGCCGGACTTGTGTTTGTCATGTCCCTAAGCAAATTCCCGTTAGCTTACTTGGCTATTATGGCAGCTTCGGAGTGGAATATAAGGCAGTTCGGTTATGCAGCCAGGCTGAACGGCGCGGGGCCTTTCACCGTATGGAGAACCGTCGAATTGCCACTGGCACTCCCTTCTTATGTTGCGGGCTGGACACTGGTCTTTATGGATTCGATCGGCGATTTTGGGCTGCCTGCCGCATTGGCAACTGTGTATAAATTCCCGACGCTGACCTACTCCATTTACTCGGCCATTTACCAGTCACCTGTACGTTTTGATATGGCGGGAGTGCTGGCATTCTACTTGGTATTGATACTGGTGCTGGCGATGACCTTGCTGATGGTGACCCTCCGTAAATCCAGATTTGACTTTCTGAATGCGAGAGCAGTCAAAATGGAGAAGGTTAAGCCGCGGTTTGCCTGGATGTACAATCTGTCAATTACGGTTTTTCTTTTCCTGAGTCTCGGGATTCCGATTGGGACGAGTGCAGCGGTATCTCTGCTGAAACAGGCAGGCGGAGGCCTGAATCCGGGCAATTTTACGCTGGAGCATTATCGTGAATTATTTGCAGGACAGGCTGGGGATCACCGGCTGCTCGGTTATCTGGAAGGAATGTATCATTCACTCGCAATTGCAGCCGCAGCCGCATTGTTTAGCATGCTGATCGGGTTTGTAGTTGCCTACATGCTGACCTTCACGGAGTCTAAGCTAAAGCCCATGCTTCAGCTGTTCTCCATCATATCCCTAGCGGTCCCCGGCGTTGTGCTCGGGATCGGCTATATTTTCATATGGAATCAGAAATGGCTGGAGCCTTTAGGACTCCATTTATACGGAACCCCCTCGCTGCTCGTGATTGCGGGTATAGCCGGTGCCATCCCCTACGCAGTCAGGGTCCAGCTTGGAGCGTTCGGCAATTTGTCCGGCACGATGCTGAAGGCAGCCGCTATCCAAGGCGCGAGCATATTCGAACGGATGCGGGATATCGTACTGCCCATGGTACGTCAGTCTTTGCTTATCGCGATCCTAGCTTCGTTTGGAACCAGCGTGTTTGATTTGGCCTTGGCCTCGATGCTGAAACCGGCTAATTATTCACTGATGCCACTGGTTATCGACAGAGCTTTTGAATTCTCGCGCTACGGCTATGCTACGGCTGCTACCGTTGTAAGCTGCGGTACCGTGGTGCTCATCATCGTACTGCTTCAAGCTGCGGGACGCCTTGTATTTCGATGGCTGGATGGCAATAGAAAGCGGTAGACGGAAATGGCTGTCGATAGAGCGTGATCCAACTTAGAAAGGATGGAGAGTGGAATGATCCTAAAGGTAAAGGGCGTATCGAAATCATTCGGCTCGCAGCAAGTCTTGAAGCCGATCACGTTTGAAGTGAGGGAAGGGGAACGCATTTGCATTCTCGGTCCATCGGGCTGCGGAAAATCGACGCTGCTGCAGATGGTTGCCGGACTTCAGCGCATAGATTCAGGCGAGGTAGAGATGGCGGGGGTCACCGTTGAACGGGGGAGACACTATATTCCCCCGGAGAACCGGCCCATTAATATGGTGTTTCAAGATTATGCCCTTTGGCCGCATATGACGGTGAAACAAAATATGGAGTATGGGATGAAACGCCGAAAGTTAGACACTAAAGACAGAGCGAATACATTGGATCGACTCCAGTCGCTTCTGAAGCTGGAAGGCTTATTGGACCGCCTGCCGGCCCAACTGTCTGGCGGTCAGCAGCAGCGAGTAGGCATAGCGAGAGCGTTGGCAACAGAGCCAAAGCTGATATTAATGGATGAACCGTTGTCTAATCTGGATGTCAAACTTAGAACGGATATGCGCGGTGAATTGGCCAGATTGCTCGGCGAATTATCCATCGCTACCCTGTATGTGACGCATGATCGTATGGAGGCATTTACGGTCGCTGATCGAATCCTGATTTTACGGGATGGAGGAATTGACCAATTCGGGGAGCCGAGGGCGTTGTTTGAGAGACCGGCAAGCCCTTGGGTTGCGCAGCTCATGGGCTATCATAATCAGTTGGAAGCCAAACTGACCCAGGATGGACAGCCAATAGCCATGCTTGCCGGGAGTCCGATAGCCGGACTCCGCATCGGCGTGGATAAGGGAGACGGCAGGGCCGTGATGATGGTCCATCCTGAATCCATCCGGATTTGGCGCGGCGAAGCTTCGCAGGAAGGGAGCCTGCTGAAGGTGACGGTGGTGCAGACGGTGTACGAAGGAACAAGATGGAGAGTCATTGTGGAAACGGCAGATCAGCAGCCCATTCATTTATTCCATGATTGCAGCGTGGATGCCGGAAGCGAATTGTTGATACGACTGTCTCCGGATCAAACCATGATATATGCAGACAGCAGTATGTTAGCCCCATGAGTCAGGTGTACGCGGTTTCGGATGTTCATGGCTACGGTTATCTGCTTGAAACTCTCCTGCGGCATGTACATTATGATCCGGAGGTGGACCGCTTGTTCTTGCTTGGGGATTATGTAAATAAGGGACCGGATTCAGCAGGGACACTGGATTATGTGGAGGAACTGCGAGATGCCGGTGCTATTGCACTGCTGGGTAATAACGAACGCAAATGGCTGCATCACCGACCGGAACAAGCAGGGCTCGCGGCTCCCAGGCTCATGAAGTATCAGCAGTTCATAGCAACAATGCCGCTATGGACCGAGTATAATCAATACTTGTTTGTGCATGCAGGCATTCGGCCCGGAATTCCGCTTCATGCTCAGAGCCCGGAAGAATTAACGGAAATTCGCGAGCCGTTTTTTCTGTCCCCCCGATGGTTGGATAAAACGATTGTATTCGGTCATACGTCTACATTTCGTCTAGGTGTACCGCCAGAGGAGCTCTGGTATGGCGACGGTAAGCTGGGTATTGATACCGGCGCAGGACACGGATATTACTTAAGTCTGGTTAATCTGACCTCGGGTATACAGTGGTCCATATCGGTTACGCGGCCTGAGAACATTACGTGCCGGAAGATGAAAATAACGGGAGCATCCGGTCTTCCTAAATAATATAATTCCATATAAAAAAGAGAAATACGCAGCATCACTGACGAATAGTGATGCTGCGTATTGTGCTCGAGGACCTATCACCAAAAGGTTGATCAGAATTGATCCCAGCCATTTCCAATCAGCTGGCGCTGTAAGAATGGCAGCTGCCGCTGCTGTTGGATGAATTGCTGACGCTGTTGTTCTTGTAATTGCTGTTGTGAACGGAATTGCTCTTGTGATGGACCTGATGTTCGCTGCGGTTCAGCAGCATATGCTCCATGCTGCGGTTGATCCTGAGCTTGAAATTGCTGCTGGAACATCGGTTGCTGTTGCTGCTGCTGAAATTGCAGCTGCTGTTGTTGGTATTGCTGTTGCTGCTGCTGAAGAAGCTCATAGTCTCGACGATTACCAGATGTTTCTTGATGATAATAGTGCTGATTATGATGTGACAAATACTGAGGATGTTTCATCTGCCCTTGCACTTGCTCTTGCAGCGAGCAGTCGTTGGGCGGGCCGATGATAACCGTATCGGTAATCGGAGCGAGAGTATCCTTGACTTTGGCTTCATCCAGGCAGTAGGTGTGAGCGAACACGCTGGCCGGCGTCAATCTCAAAAGATCCGAGCCTCCAATAAACTCAGGCACCGGTGCGTCAAAAATCGCGATCAGGTGGGTGTTGTCAACCGTCGCCATTTCATAATGCCACCAGCCTTGGGGCACGAGCACAACCTGACCGGGCGTTAACGTGAAGTTTAGCAGCTCCTTCGTAAATGGATTGACGATAGAGACGATGACTGCACCAGAAATGACATACACCAATTCCGATGCATTCTGATGGATATGCGGCTCTATCACGTTTCCGGTGCTGAGGTATATATCCAGCAGGGAAGCGTTGCCGAGCGTGTTCAATTCTTTTATGGAGAGAGAATTAATATAATTTCGGCTATCTTTTTTGAAAAACGGATTATTGCTCATATCATAAGTATACCGAACGGACGGTGAGGTGAAATCCATATAAGAGGTTGCCACTGTGATTCCTGCCCTTCATATTGTAATAGGCGTTGACCCATAAAATACGTTATTCCCATGGGCAATCATGCGTGAGCCCATTTTTGGAACCAGCAGCATGCAAGCCACCCGTTGGCAGGGTGGCTTGGGCAAATTTCATATGATGGAGCGGGTGAGGTCAAGCCGATTTTGGAACCCATGTCTTTCGACCGGCCGAGAAGCTGACAAGTCCTGCAGCCAGGCCTAGTGTGAGCACGAATCCACCGAGCCATGGATGATATTGAAGCGTGGATGTCGTATTGACCATGAAGCCTCCTGCACCCGCGCCTGCGGCTAACCCGAGGTGCACAATGGAGGTGTTTAAGCTGAGAATCAGATTGGAGGAGCCCGGTGCCTTCTGTATAAAATAACTCTGAACGGCCGGACCCGCCGCAAACATGGACAGCACCATGATTCCCATCAGCCCGAGTCCTATAAACGATTGGCCTATGAGCAGCGGAAGAAATGCGAATACCGCGATATGAATGAGCGTGCTGAGGGTAATCACTTTCGCTGGCCCAAACCGGTCGACCCCATATCCGCCGAGTCTGGAGCCGATCGCTCCAAATAGTCCAAAGCCGAGCATAATGATACTGATGCCTGACGGAGCGATATGGAAGATATCCTGGATAAATGGCGTAACATACGTGAACAGTACCGAGTTGCCGGATTCCCGGAAGAACGTAAGCAGCAGCGCGCTCACGATGACGAGACTCCCCAGCACTTTGAATTGCTGGTGAAAGGGAACGGGGGCGTCCCCTTCAACATCTGGCAGGAGTTTGATCAGGATAAAGGCGACCAGCAGACTGAGCAGAGCCAGCAGCAGAAAGATCGATTGCCAGTTCAGCAGATTCGTGATCCATATTCCGATCGGTACGCCCAGCACCATGGCGCTGCTGAAACCCAGCACGATGGTGCCGATGGCACGGCCTAATGTATCCGGTGATACCAGCTTGGCTGCTGTCCCCATTGCGGCAACGAGATACATTCCTGAGCTTACCCCCAGGATGATGCGGGAACCCATGAGCATCCAGACTTCAGTGCTGAAATAGGAAACGAGACTGCCGGCAATAAACAGCAGAAGAGAGCCGACCAGCACTTTTTTACGGTTGAACCGAGCGGTGAGCGAGACCAGAATCGGTGTTCCAATTGCAAAAGCAAGCGAATAAGCGGTAATCAGCTGGCCGGCAAAGGCCAAGGAAATACGAAGATCGTCTGCGATTGCATACAGAATACCGGAGACGACCAGTTCCGAGGTGGCAGTAAGAAAAACCCCAAGCGCCAATAAATATATCGTAAATCGATTCATATTTAATTCATCCCTTCGTTAGGAGATCACTACCCTCTGCGATCATGGCTAGCACATGCCGCAAGCGAGTTGCATTAACTTGAAATCTCTTTGTGTTTGTATTATAAGTAAGACGCATATATTATGTAAGAAGGCAAAGTATTTGGATATTATCCAATCATTTTGACTAACTTACGATTAGTTAGTAATGGGGTGAGGCAGTGGAACCGGTTAAAGAAGACTTTCAGGAAACGCCGGCGTTCAATCATATCTGCTCAGTGCTGCAAATTCTTGGAGCCAAATGGGCGTTTCTTGTCATCGCGCAATTAGCTCAAGGAGCGAAACGTTTTAATCAGCTTCATCGGGATGCAGCTATTATCAAGACGCAATCCTTAACGGATGTGCTGCGGCATTTGGAAGGAAACGGTATTGTAAGACGTGAGGTATTCCCTACCGTTCCGATATCCGTTGAGTATTCATTGACCGAGAAGGGACTGGACTTCCTGGATTCTTTGAAGGAGATGGAGAAGTGGGCCGAAAAATGGGGAGTGGAACAATCCTCTTGACTGCTGCCACATGCCACTAAAATAGTACACATATCAAAAAACTCATTTCCAAAGGTTATAACAGGAAATGAGTTTTCTTTTTTTTGAAAATTACGTATTCTTATAGATAACATTTTCAGATTGGGTATGAAGGATAGGGAGGTGGTCGCCGCTTGCGAATCCATAAGATTAACCTGCTGACAAAATTATTGATTTCCTATTTGCTTGTGCTGATGTTTCCCGTGATTGTCATTCTGTGCTATTACTATCCTTATTCGGCAGAAGTGGTGAAAGAGAAGGAAATGGACTGGAATGCGCATATTACGGAGCAGTTTATGACATCGATGGATACGTTTACAAGGTATGTGTACAATCTGCCGTTTGAGCTGGTGCAGAACCGGGAATTCAAAATGTATAAGGCGGAGGAAAGCGACTACCAGCGGGTGCTTATTGCCAATGAGATGAAAAAATACAATGCAACCGATGCTTTTATTTACAACACCTTGCTGTATGTGAAGAACATCGGTTATTTGTTTTCCAAAACTGGAAGCGCATACAGTCTGGATGACCTCTCCATTCCGGGTGTCGGTTACTATTATGAAAACTGGGCGCATGAAGATATGATCCAGACCCTGAATGATCTTAATGCTCCTATCGTCAGGCCTGTGGAGAATGTGGTTGTGCCCGGCAATAACCGGGTCAGAATGCTGACCTTCGTCCAGCCGCTGCCGGTAGGGGGCTCGAATTCCCCCGGAGCCGTCATGATCATGGTCAGGGAGGATACGATTGTCCGGATGATGAAGTCCGTTTCGGAAACCTATAGCGGCGATTTTTTTGTGTTAGACGGCCAGGGAAGGCGATTGGTATCCTCCAATGACACGTCATACCAATCCTCCGATGATTTCAAGAAGCTTGTGCATGACTTAGGGGAAGAGTCAGTTTCCTCCTCGGGTATTCATACAATCAGCGGATCGGACTATCTGGTATCGTCCTCGGTTTCGGAGAAGAATGGATGGAAATAGGTGAGTTTGCTGCCGGTATCTAAGTCCCTGCAGGGCATTCGGACGATTCAGCTGAATACAGCCATCCTTGTCGGGCTGATCCTGCTGCTTGAAGTGTTCATCATCTACGTATCCATCCGGAAGAACTACCAGCCAATTCGACGTCTGGTTGATCTGGCCGTACATGTGTTTGAACCGCAGGAGCGAAAACCGATGAATGAGATTGATACGATCAAGTATACGTTGGAGGAGCTTTCGCAGGCTAACAGCAAGCTGGATGAGCATGTGAGAGGATCTTTGCCGATTATGCGGGATAACCTGCTGTTTGAGCTGGTGAGTGGGCATATTCCAGACTGGGAGAACTTTGAACAGGAAGCCTGCAGGGTCGGCATCCGGTTTCATCATGATAACTTCACGGTTGCCGTATTATGTTGTGAAGCGGATGGAGCAGGGATGGACAAGATATTGGCTTGCTGCCGGGAATATGAGGGCCTGCTACCTGATGATGCCCAGGGTTACTTCTTCAAGAGCATCTATCAGCAGGAATTGATTCTGGCGTGCTCCCATACAGATGATTTCCCTATTAAATCCTGCCTAGAGCGGCTGCAGGAAGAAATCTTGGAGCGTACCGGCCAACAGACGGCGATTGGCATCGGCAAGCCTAGCGCTGCCCAATCGCCGGTGGACCTCCATCTCTCCTACCTGCAGGCGCTCCGCACAGCGGAGTTTCTGCGCATCCGGAAGACCGGGACCGTGCTGGTCTTTGACAACCTCGAGGTCCCCCAAACCGGAGCCGTCTCCTATTTTGCCGAAATCCTGCAATCCCTCGAGCTTGCGATCCTCAAGAACGATGCGGCCATGCTGTCCTCTTTGGCGGAGCGAATGATCGGTTACTTAAGCAATGACAGCCTGCCGCCGCATATGATACGGAGCGTGTACCTCAATACGGTTACCGTTATCTTCAACGGCCTCCAGCGGTTCCGTCATGACGACCAGAGCCTGCTTCGGCTAACCGAGGCGGCATTTAACCACCGTTATACACTGGAGCAGATGATCGGAATTATCAGGGAGAGTTATGCCAAGCTATGCGATATGATCAGTGAAACGCTCCCCGTGTCCCGTACGGCAACGCAGGAAGAGATTCTGTCCCTTATTGCGGAGAAAGGAATGGATCCAAACTGCTCGCTGCAGATGATGGCCGATTATTTTGATATGTCGGTCTCCAACTTCAGCCATCACTTCAAGAAAACGATGGGGCAAAATTTCAAAGAGTATATCGATCAGCTTCGCATCCAGAAATCCATACAGCTTCTGCGGGACAGCGCGGAGACCCTCGAATCCATTTCCCAACAGGTCGGATACACCAACACCTCGAGTTTTATCCGTTCCTTCAAAAAGATGGTGGGTACGACACCTGGTCAATATCGAAATACGCATAAAGCATAAAACGAAGACCGCTGATGCCGAATAAGGCAGCTTACAGCGGTCTTTTGTAAACTTTTTTCGTTATACGCTTCTTTGCCGGCGCTTTCTTAAAGCCGAGCAGCTTCAATTTTTGAACATATACAATATTTGAATTCCCTGTAGCGATCCGGACTGGTCGCACTTTCACCTCTTTAATTAAAAGCGCTTTCAAAAAATGAGGATGCTTAAAAAACTGTTCGTTTACGGGGCTCTTCCCCTCCGTTTAGAGTGAAATATGTCCCAAGGCAAGGCCAAAACATGGCCGCACTCCCCCATGGACCAGACCAACAAACCAAATCAGGAGGTAATGGAATGAAGAAAAGGGTAAACGTTTTCATCTCGCTTATCGTCATCTCTGCATTATTATTAGCAGGATGCAGCGGGGGCGGAGGTGACGCTAACGAATCGGCCGAAACACCCGGAGATCAAACAGGCAAAAAAGTAAAACTCACTGCCATCATTACCAAGCATCCGCTTACGAAGCCGCTGGCTGAAATGGAATGGCTGCAAAAGGCTGAGGAGACGGCGGGCGTGGACATCGAATGGCAGGAGATTACCGCGGATTGGGGACAGAAGAAAGGGACGATGCTAGCCAGCGGGGATATACCGGATCTGTTTATCGGACCGAACGTGATTACGGATGCCGACTTTGCGCAGTTCCAGGGGCTCTTCCAGGATCTGTCCGGCATGCTTGATCAAGCACCCAACGTACAGAACATGTTTAATGAAAAACCGGATACGAAAGTGATTGCAACGCAGTCGGACGGCAAAATATACGGTCTACCGAAATATCAGCGGTTCTGGCCGGCTTCCGCCAGCAGGCAATTCATTAACCAGCAGTGGCTGGATCACCTCGGACTGAGCATGCCGACGACATGGGATGAGCTGTATGAAGTGCTCGTTGCCTTCAAAGAGAACGATGCCAACGGCAACGGCGATCCCCGTGACGAGATTCCGATGGATTGGCCGGGAGGCATCGGCGGATATTTTAACCCTGCGGTACTCTTGGGCAGCATGGGCATTACGCTGACAGATGGCAGCGGGCAGGGCTATTTTGTGGAGGACGGACAGGTGAAGAACTTCCTGACGGATGAACGGTACAAAACGATGGTTATATTCCTGAACAAGCTGTACAAGGCGGGGCTGATTAACCCGGAAGTGTTCACCCATGATTATACGAAATATCAATCCATTGCGCGCGGCGAGGGGGACACGGCGAAGGTCGGCTTCACCTGGGGATGGGTGGCTTCCGACCGTTTCGGTGAGCAGTTGGCACCGCAGTATGCTTCCATGCCGCCGATGAAAGTATCTGCAGATTATGCAGGGAAGCTGTCCTGGAGCTATGATCATTACTCGCTGAACTATGGACCCAACCATATTGTCATGTCCGCCAAGACCAAGAACAAGGAAGCGGCCATGAAATTCATCAACGAGCTCTATGCGCCCGAGGTGGGTATGCAAGTGCTGTTCGGATCCATCGGTCCGAATATTAAAGATAACGGTGACGGTACATATGCCGTTTTGCCTCCTTCCGATGCCAAGATGGATCCGGGAACATGGAAATGGACCTCAACGATGGCGGACAACGGCGCATTTTATATCCCCGATTCCTTGAAGCTGACGCTCGGCACCGATATGCAGGAGGTGCTGGGACAATCGGAGCCTCTGGAGGCTGCTTTAGAAGTGGATCCCGACAAGGACGTGTTTCCTGGCATGTTTATTAAATATTCCACCATGGACAATAACGCCATGAGCCTGAACAACACCAATGTGATGAATCTGGCGGAATCCAGCTTTGCCAAATGGGTGACCAAGGGCGGAGTGGAATCCGAATGGGACACGTACATCAAGGAAAGCGAGAAAGCAGGCCTGAAGCAGAACTTGGAAATTATGCAAAAATATTATGACGACTACATGAATCAAAACTAGGAGGGAGGATATGGAAATCCGTAAAAGACAGAACACCTTCAGACGAGATTATCAGCTGTGGATTATGATTTTTCCGGCTATTATCGTCATCCTGTTGTTTAACTATATCCCGATGTACGGAATCCAGCTTGCTTTTCGGGATTACGATTTCAGCAAAGGCTTGACTGGCGGCGAGTGGCGAGGGCTTGCCTACTTTCAGCAATTCATCGACAGTTATCTGTTCACGGATTTAATGCGTAACACATTTCTGATCAGTTTGGCTACGATCGTGCTCGGCTTTCCGGCTCCGATCATATTGGCTCTCATTCTTAACCAGATCCGCAGAAAAAGAATGAAGCAGCTGATGCAGACCACTGTATACCTCCCCCATTTCATATCCATCATCGTGCTGGTCGGCATGCTGAATGTGCTGCTATCCTCCGAAACCGGAGTTGTCGGTCACTTTATGAAGGCGGTGGGGCTGGGGCATATCAATCTGTTAGCCTCCACCTCGACATTTATCCCGGTGTATGTGCTTTCCGACATATGGCAGCATTGCGGCTGGAACAGCATTATCTATCTTGCAGCCTTGTCCACCGTTGATCCCCAGCTGTATGATGCTGCCAAAATTGATGGGGCCAGCCGATGGCAGACGATCCGGTATGTCGACATTCCCGCTCTCATCCCGACCATCATCATCCTGTTTATTCTCAGCATGGGGAATATCCTCGGGACCGGCTTCGAGAAAATATTTTTGATGCAGAATTCGCTGAACCTTCCCGTCTCGGAGGTCATTGCCACCTACGTCTATAAAATCGGGATCATCTCCAATCAATTCAGCTTGGCTTCGGCTATCGGTTTGTTTAACACGCTCATCAATTTCGTATTCTTGTATGCGATGAACACGATATCGAAGAGAATGTCGGAAACGAGCCTATTCTAATGATCGGGGAAGGAGAAACGGTTGTGGAACATGAACATAGTAGGACGCGCATCAACGGTAAGGAGATAGCGTTTAAGATCATATTGGGTTTTCTGAGCGGTTTGATTTTTCTGCTGATCGCCTATCCGCTGTACTTTATCATCATTGCTTCGTTCAGCGACTCAACGCTCGTATCGACGGGGAAGGTTATGTTTATCCCCAAAAACATCAGCTTTTTCGGTTACCAGGAGATTTTCAAGGATATGCGAATTTGGACCGGGTATCGAAATACGCTGTTTTACACAGTGTTTGGAACCTTGGTTAACATGCTGTTCACGCTTCCGGCAGCTTACGTGCTGTCCAGAAAGGAATTTCGCGCCAGACGAATCATCATGTTCATTTTCGTGATCACGATGTTTTTCAATGGGGGGCTGATTCCCACCTATTTGTTGATGAAGGGGCTTGGACTGACCAACACCATCTGGGTGTTCATTCTCCCGTTCTCCGTGAATGTGTTCTATTTGATCATTGCGCGGACGTTTTTTGAAAACTCGCTGCCGCAGGAGCTACATGAGGCGGCCGTCATGGACGGCTGCTCCCACTTCACCTTTTTCTTCAAAGTGGCCTTGCCGCTGTCCAAAGCCTTGGTATCCGTCATCGGACTTTATTATTTGGTGGGGCATTGGAATGATTTCTTCACCGCGCTGATCTATATACGGGACACGAAGCTCCAGCCGCTGCAAATCGTTCTGCGGGATATTCTGCTGTCGAACCAGGTGTTCTCAAGCGGTGCCGGAACAGGTGGGGATGCAGGAGGATATGCCCAGCGGTATGCCGATCAGATCAAGTACGGGGTCATTATCGTATCAACGCTTCCGATTCTACTCATTTATCCGTTTATGCAAAAATATTTTGAGAAAGGCGTCATGATTGGCTCCATTAAAGGTTAACGCGTTCGGCGAATTTAATAATCAAGCTTAAGAAAAATAGACAAAAAAGGGGTGCCCCAAAAGATCCTGGATCTGGCGGGACGCGAAAAAGAAATTTTACGGCTTGCTTCGGGATGACGTTACGCTTCGGATGATGGACCGAATGGAGGCCGTTGCCGACGCCGCGCCTCCCGAGCGCCGGCTTAAGTCGGCCCTTTATGAGAGCGGTGTTGAATCGATTATTAACCTCATGAATGGAATGTTTTGATTCTCCTTCACATTAATATGTTAATGATGCATATCATGATCAATTTGAAGGAGGATGGCATGTTTGATGAGAAATACGGGAACGAACCGCGGCCTGATCAAACCGATATTAGTCATTTTGACGCTGCTGTTATTGACGTCTACATGGGTTAGATCGGACTATGCTAATGCCGAGTCGTCAGTGGTATCCGGTGGAAAGGATACATTAAGTAGAAAGGGTACGGCTCTTGCCGAATGCACGAATATTCCCTGGAATGTTGGTAGCGCTTACAAGAGCGGAGCTGGAGTATCGCATCTCGGGAAACGGTGGAAGGCGAAATGGTGGACGACTGGCGAAGAGCCGGGAACCACTGGCCTTTGGGGCGTGTGGCAGGATAAAGGACCATGCAATTCCGAAAACGGCGGCGGGGGCACGCCGAACCCTGATCCGTCGGATCTTATCGCTTGTTCCACAACGTCATGTTTGCAGAGCGCATTGAAGAACGTGGTACCCGGGAAGCGAATTGTCCTGGCACCCGGGACATACACGGGAAGTTTCTCCACGGATGTCGAGGGAACTGCCCTGAAGCCTATCGTCATCGAGAGCCAGAACCCGACTGAACCAGCCATTATTTCCGGGTATTCCGCAGGTTCTGGTTACAGTTTACGCGTTCGGGGCGACTACTGGATCATACGCAATCTAAAGTTTACCAATGCGCAAAAGGGAATCATCCTGGACAATTCCAACTTTACCCGCATCACGGATGTGGAGGTTTACCATATCGGTTACGAAGCGGTGCATTTCCGGGATGGCACATCCTATAGCTCCATTGAGAACTCCCGTATTCATAATACGGGCAAGACGGGAGCGGGCTTTGGGGAAGGGGTCTATGTAGGTTCTGCAGAGGGAGCGAGCTACAACCAGAATACCCACTACAATGCGATACGTAATGTTATTTTTGGTCCGAATATAACGGCAGAGCACATCGATATCAAGGAACGGTCGATGGGAACGCTCGTTGAGAACTGCATCTTCTATGGCGAGGGAATTAGCGGTGCGAATTATGCTGACAGCTTTATCGATGTGAAAGGCAATGGGGCTATCATACGGAATAATACGGCTTATCAGAACGGGAACAGCATCATTGTGGATGCGTTTCAGCTCCACGAGATCGTGCCGGGGTGGGGAATCGATAACGAGTTCTCCAACAATACGCTTTACCTGACAGACCCTTCTCCGTATGTGATCGGGGCTTATAACAATGCATCAGCAACGGCATATCAGAATACGAGAAGCCCGGCAGGAAATATGTATAGGGGAAATGTAACGGTAACTTACTGATTCCGGATCATATCCACGAAGTTCATGGCGGCAGCGGATAACGGTTCATGCTTGCGGGTGCAGACTGCAATGATATTTTGCAGCTCGATTCCATCAACATAGACCCGGCTCAGCTCGTGGCGTTCCACATACTCCCGCACGACGAGTGAAGACACAAAGTTTGCACCGTATCCGGCAATGACGGCTGTGATCGCTTCGTGCAGACCATTGAATTGCAGCGTGATCCGCGGGGAAGGTGCGCTATGGGTACGACATAAGGCAAATAACCGTTCCCGCGTTGAACTGCCTTCCTCCCGCATAACAAAAGGCTCTCTCATCATCTCTTCTAGGGTGATACGCTGATTGGCATAACGGTGATCGGGGGATACGACAAACCATAACTCATCCCGGAACAGCTCCTCGGTCTGTATCGTATTCGGAGATTCCTCTGGCAGGCCGCCGTATATCGCAAGCTCGACATCCATATTTAACAGTTGCTTAAGCGCATCGCTTGAATTCGTGGTGGTTATGCTCATTTCTACTTCTTCGTACCGCTGCTTGTATTTTGCAAGCCAGGCCGGCAGGAGAAAATGGGAAGGAAGATAGGTTGCCGCCAAGCGGATCTGTCCCCTCGAACCGCTACGGTAATCCAGACAGAATTGTTCAATCTGCTGTTCGACAGAGAAGAGTCTTTTGGCAAGCGGGACGAGCTCGGCTCCGGCCTCCGTCAATCCGATGCCCCTGCCTTGCGGTTTAAAGAGAGTAAGGGAGAGTTCCTTCTCGAATTTTTTAATCTGGGCTGTTATGGCGGGTTGGCTTATATTTAACAATTCAGCAGCACGGGTAACACTGCCCGTTGTGGCGATGACGTGAAAGAGACGTAATGCGTGTAAATTCATGAGAGCCGAACTCCAATCCAATCATATATTTAAGTTATATAAGTATTTTAAATATATATTATATCTATAACATTAAATCACATACAATGATTTTGTAAGATCCAGATGGAGAATAAGGGAGGAAACGGACATGAAAAAGAAGGATGCTGCAGCTGCAACTTGGGAAAAAGTGGATGATTATATCACAGAACATTTGATTCCTTATGATGAGGTGCTGGAGAAGGTGTTAGCTGCAAATCGCGAGGCCGGATTGCCGGAAATTGATGTATCCAAGGCTCAAGGTAAGCTGCTGAAAGTCATCGTTCAGATCAAAGGCGCGAAACGAATTTTGGAGATCGGTACGCTGGGAGGTTACAGTACGATCTGGATGGCTAGGGCGATTGGGGCTGAGGGGCAACTAATTTCACTGGAGCTCGATCCGCATCATGCCGAGGTTGCCAAATCCAACGTGGTATTGGCCGGACTACAGGATAGAGTGGAAATCCGGGTAGGCGATGCCCTGCTGCAGTTGGAGCAGCTGGCCAAAGAGAAGGTGAAGCCGTTTGACCTGATCTTTATCGATGCCGATAAACCCAACAATCCGAATTATTTGAAGTGGGCGTTACAGTTCTCACGGCCAGGCACCGTCATTATTAGCGATAATGTGATCCGTGATGGAGAAGTTATCGATCATCACAGCACAGACCCTCGGGTGCACGGTATCCGCAAATTCATGGATATGCTGTCCGCCCACTCCGCCATTTCCGGCACAGCTATTCAAACGGTGGGAAGTAAGGGGTATGACGGGTTTTATATCGGAGTTGTATCGTGAGCTGCTAGACTGGAGCATCTTATTCGTTTGCGGCGATCCTGATCAAGTTAATGGCAGAAGGAACAAGAACCCGAAGCAATCGGATCCGTCTATATTTGAAAAAAAGGAGGGTGTCTGACGGGACCCCCTCCTTTTTCTGTTAAGAGATGCTATTCCTCCGGATCAGGGATGACAAAAGATACGCTTGTCCCCTCCCGGACCTCGCTTTGAATGGAAAGACCGCTCCCATACGTCTGAATTAGTCTGCGATTTGTGTTATACAGACCGATCCCTCTTTTGTCCTTGCGCGGAGCATCCAGCAACTCCTGTACTTTTTCTTTATTCATTCCCATGCCATTATCCTTGACCTGAATTAGCGTGGACTGCTCCTGACGGATTATATGGATTTCGACGGTGCCGCCTTTAGCTATTGGGATAATACCGTGCTGTACCGCATTCTCGACCAGAGGCTGAATCGTTAAGGGAGGAAGCAGGAGGTTTGCGTCCTGATCCAGGTTCCATATGACATGGAGCCGGTTACCATGTCGCTCCTTCTCAACATACAAGTAAGCGCGTACGAGTTCGAGTTCTTCCGATAGTGAGACAAATTTGCCGGAGTTTTGATATTGAAAACTGATTTGCAGGTATGAACTAAAAGCCTCATTAAGTTTTCGCATTCTTTCCACATCAATTTCACTCAAAGCGTGGATGGAATTCAAGGTGTTAAACAGAAAATGCGGATGGATTTGCGCTTGCAGATAAGCGGCCTCCATACGAAGACGCTCGTTTACGGACTGTTTTAATGTAATTAATGACTGGATACGGTATTTAAGCTCCATCGGGTCCACCGGTTTCGTGACATAATCGTTAGCACCTGCCCGAAATCCCGCATACATGTCGGAGGGCTCGCTGCGCGCCGTCAGCAGAAGCACAGGGAGTTCGGAAGGGGAATAACGCTCTCTTATCATCCGTGTCAGCTTGTAGCCTGAAATCTGCGGCATCATCACGTCTGCGATAACCAAATCCCATGGTTTCGTTCCGAGCAATTCCAGCGCTTCTCCGGCCGAAGTTGCTAATTGCAGGTGGTAAGGTTCAGTCATCAGTATGCTGGTAAGCACTCTTAAATTTACAAGATTATCGTCAACCGCCAGGATATTCATCTGCTCTTCCATGGACGGCGCTTCTACGGTTAGGAGCGGCTGGCCGTTGAGGTCGTTCCGGCTTGCTGCCATTTCTTCATAGGCTCCGAGCCGCTCGGTCAATATGCTCGGAGAAATCTCTATATCCGTCGAATCAGCCAAAGGAAGGGTGAAGGTAAACGTTGAACCCTTTCCGACTTCGGAGTGAACCGTCATGCTGCCGCCATGAAGTTCTACCAGCTCTCTGCTGATGCTAAGGCCCAAACCGATGCCGTTGGTGTCGCCGTATCCGGGATCGCCTTGTTCGTATGGCAGAAATACACGCTGCTGTGTTTCCTGATCCATTCCTGTTCCCGTGTCCGTTACCTCGATGATCATTTGCCCGTTCTTGGCGATGGCCGATACGGCAATGATTCCTTCCTCGGTATGTTTGATGGCATTATGCAGTACATTCATGAGGATTTGCACAAGCCTCTTTTCATCAGCCATAACAAGTGGGAGGGCTTCGGATATGTCTAAGTTCATTTTCAACTCTACGGCTTTTCCTTCGACTAAATACTTCAAGATATCGATAACGCCATTTACGACAGAGGGCAGGGACAGCGGCTCGGTATGCAGTATGATTCGCTTTTCCCTCAGCCTTACTGCGTCCAGGAGATCATTCAGCAAATGCGACATCTGACGTCCAACCTTAATAAGGAGATTCATATCCTCTGCACTTCGACTGTCCATATGATGCTGCTCCCTGTCCGTCACACTCTGGGCGATATTCATGATCCCGTGCAGCGGCGTTCGCAGCTCATGTGACGTCTGGGCTAGAAACCGGTCTTTCATTTTGTCCGCTTTCTGTAATTGGCGGTTGAGCTTGCTGATTTTATCGGCATTACGGAAATAACGCTTAAACCAATAGGCCGAGAAACCGATGATGGCCGAGATGACATCAACGGGGTAGTATACGGTTGGAAGCTCTTGATATTTGTTAAGCGCTCCCCAGATCACGCTGGAGAAAATGCCGCTGGCTGCCAGGAGCAGAAAGATCGCGTCATCCCGGCTTGCAGCCACCATTCTCCCGAACATATAGATAGAGATGACAACCGGCAATATATAATAAATGCTAAAAACTTTATATTCCACCGTCCAGAAAACAAGGGAAGCAGGTGCGATTGCAATAAATCCGGAATATAGAAGCAGGGAAATGCCATAACCGATAAACCATCGGCTGCGAGTCTTTATGGTGAAACTTCTGGTCATTTTCAATATGAAAAAAGATAGCCAAGAATAAGACAAAATGGAGGTTTTAAGATCCCAAGTGTAGTTGATGGACAGCCATTTCAGCAGTAAATCGTCATCTGACACTACAATCGTCACGGATGCGGTGAGAAGCAGCAGGAAAAAATCAAGCAGCGTCCATTCCTTCGGATTGAATAAAAACAGGATGCAGGAATACAGACCATGAAGGATGAGCACGACGAATGTAATGAGTTGAAGATCGATGGAAAGTCCGCGTTCATCGTGGATGGCTTCGCTGGATCCCAGCTTGATGGAATTTACAATTCCGCCTTTGAGCGGATGCTCATTATTGGCCACCCGTATAATCAAATCGATTTCTTGCGTGTGGTTAGCTGGAGCGTAATCGACAACGAAGGGACTTCGAGCCGGTGAATAGGTGTCTTTTCCGTCCTCTCCAGTTTTGCCCATCTCCCCTACCTTAAGCCCGTTTATCTCGACACTCGCCGAAGCTTGAATTTGTTGGATCCAGAAGGAAAGGGGAGTGGTTAAGGCTGGATCAATCAGAATACGAAGCCGATAGGTGCCGGTACCATAGGCGGATTCGGATTCCTTCGTTTGGCTTCCCCGCCAATTTCCCGGAACCTGCACATAGCGATGCTGCGGATGGGTTTGCTCCAGCTCCTGTTTTGTGGCGAGTTTGTCAGGGTAGAACGCCCATTCCCCGTCCAATGTTATGGATTTGGAATGAATGAGGTCCCAACTGCGCAAGTCGAGCACCCCTTGGGAGGCTTTCGGGTGGTGGGGAGGGACGAAGGCTTCGATCCAATACCAGCGAATGCTGAGGAGCACGGACAGAAAAACAGTAATTGCCAATAGATACTGAACAATTTTTTTACTTCCAATGTGATATGTATTTTTTGCAGATCGAGTCGGCACGGTTCACGTTCCTTCTAGGTTTTGTATGGGTTGTTGTAAAATTCGAGATTCTTCTTCTTAATATACGAGAAAATGTGACGGTCGTATAGTTATTCCCCTGCAAAAAGCATTTGTTCAGTTCTTTGGAGGCAGTTCCAAATATGAACAAAGTTTCCGTTCATTTTTAATGATATGGCGTATAAAAAACCGCCTTTTTACCTGTCATCAATCAGGAAAAAGGCGGTTATTGTGAATATTGTTAGGTTTGGGTCATCTTTATAATGGTTACATTCCTACGTCATGTCCGGACGGGCTGCTCTTTGTGTCCTGCTCCTTGGGGGTGAACGGCCACCAGTTAGCCCGGCCAAAGATACGGACCATCACCGGTACGAAGAATGGCAGGAACAGGAGTGCATAGAGCACAAGTCCAACCAGGACAACCGTTGCGATCTGCATCATGGACAGTACGCCGGATGGATACATCGCCGCAAAGGTACCGCCAAGAATGACCACCGCGGACAGGATCACGGTTCCCATGTTGCGCATGGCATGCAGAATGGCATCCTGAACATTCCAGGACTTGTTCTCATTGAAGCGCGCCATGAGGAAGATGCTGTAATCCACCCCAAGCGCGACCAGCATGACAAAGCTGAAGAACGGCGTGGCCCAGGTGATGCCGGAATACCCGAAGCCGTGCACGAAGATCATCTCCGTAACGCCGACAGCCGTAAAGTATGTGATGACCAGAGAGACAATTAGATAGATCGGCATCACGATGGAGCGCAGCAGCACGACCAGGATAATGAAGATTCCGCTCAGCATGAGAATGACGGTTCGCGAATAGTCTTCGTTGGATATGTTCTGCAAATCGTTATTTGTGCTGGTAATGCCGCTGATGGCAGCTTCGGCGTTCTCCAATTTCGTGTCTTTTACTGCACGGTCTACCGCAGCTTGAATTTGTTCAACGCTGCCCAGAGCTTCTTCGCTGTACGGATTGGTTGCCAGAACCACATCCAGCGTCATCACTTTGCGGTCCTTGCTGAGATAGGTGTCGAATACCGTCTGGAATTCTTTATTCTCCAGAGCTTCCTGTGGAATGAAGAAACCACTGAGCTCTTCATCTTGAACGTCCTGGATCTGCTGCAGATAATCCTGAGCGGAATGCAGTCCGTCCGAAATTTGCTTCAATCCGTCCGCGCTGGAGTTCAGTCCCGCCGTCAGCTCTCCGATCTGGCCGGTTAGATCACCAAAGCCGTCGGCAAGCTGCTTCTGCCCGCCCTGCAGCTGGTCCAGACCGCCCGTAATGGAAGGAATTTGGTTCACGATCTGTCCTTGCCCGTTAGCTGCCTGCGAAAGGCCGGATTGCAGCTCGGCGATACCGGTCACGAGCTGCTGAAGACCGTCGGCAAGCGCCGTTTGCCCGGCGGCTGCCTTAGCGTAGCCGGCGTTTGCTTCCGATAAGCCGGCAGACGCACCTTTAAGCTGCCCGGAGATTTGTCCTAACCCTGCTGCCAGCTCGGCTGTGCCTGCAGCTGTTTGCGTAACGGTACCCTTAATGGTTTGGTAGTCGGTATCTTGAATGAGTTCCGGGTAATTGCTCTCCAATCCCGTGAAGGAGCCTTCAAGTCCACTCAGTGCGGCCGCCACGCCGCCCAGTTGCTCTTTAAGTTCGGCAACGCCGCCGTCAAGAGCTGCTAATCCGGTATCAAGCTGTTTATAACCTTGAAGAAGCTGGGCATGGGCTGCAGCTAACTCTTTCGCACTTTTCGCAGCTTGGGCAAGCCCGGTTTTGAGTTCGCCTGCGCCTGCGCTTCCGCTTTGGATTCCTTTTTGAATGGCGCTGAGGCCTTGGCCAAGCTCCTTAATGCCGTCCTTGAGGTCGGCGGTTCCCTTGGTCAGCTCTTTGGCTCCCGCTGCGGCTTCATTCAGCTTCGGCGTATTCTCGCTGAGCTGCTTGCCTGCTTCGGATAGTCCATTCTGGATTTGGGTCAGTCCGTCTTTGGACTCTCCCAATCCTTCATTTAACGTTTTCACTTGCGTTGGAATGAGGAAATCGTTGATCTGCTCACCGGTTGGACGGGAGAGCCCGCGTACGCTGGATACGCCATCAACCTTTTCCACTTCCCGGCTGATTTTTTCCGCGAGTCCCATGTATTCTGCCGTATCCATCCGGTCATCGTTCTTGATCACGATGGTGGAAGGCAGCGATTGTCCGGGACCGAAACTGTCCGAAATAATGTTAAAGCCCTTGACTGAAGCGTAACTTGGCCCGATTTCCTCCAGGCTGTTAAATGACAGTTTGCCGCTGTATGTAGCCAAGAAAGGGGCCACGATCACAGCGACGACAAGCAATGCCGCCCAAGGGCGCTTAAGAGAGAAGGAACCTGCCGCTCCCCAAAGCTTATTCTCGCTATGCTCCAGCTTGCCGCGTGACGGCCAGAAGAGCTTCTTGCCCAGCACCGCCATGAAGAATGGAACGACTGTAACCAATGCTAGAAGCATAACGGCAATGCCAATTGCAACCGCAACTGCGGATTTGTACAGAATGAATTTGGATAACCCGATGGCTGCAAAACCTACAAATACGGCAAGCCCGGAATAAAGCACGGTGCCGCCGGCTTTTCGGTAAGTCTCGATGATGGCCGATTTGGTATCCTCCGACGTGGTGAGTTCTTCCTTAAACCGGCTGATCAGCAGGATGCAGTAGTCGGTTCCGATCCCGAACATGACGGCCACCATAAAGATCTGGGTGAAGGACGATATCGGGAAGTTGAATTGGTCAACGAGAAAAGAAACGACTGACTGTGACACGATATAACTGAGACCTACGGTCAACAGCGGTACGAATGGTGCTACGAAGGAACGGAATACAACGAATAGAATGAGGAGAATAAAGACAACCGTAATATATTCCGTTTTCTTCAGGCCTTCCTCCGAGCTGACGATGGTATCTTCATTGATGAGACCTTCGCTTGTCAGGTAATGATCGGCTTGAACGCCTTCCAGCACCTGATCAACCTTCTGGGGCAGAGCTTTCACGGCTTCCTGACCGCCGCTGACCTGAAGCGCGACCATGATGGTCTTGCCGTCTTTGGCAATCAGCGTGTCTTCCAGCTCCGTTTGCGTGAACGGTTCATTGATGGAATCAATATGGAGGCTTTCTTTATTGTTGTTTAAAGCTTGAACGCCCTCCCGGATACTCTCCTTATCCGTTTCGCTTAACCCATCGGGTTTATTGAAGACGAGCGCAACCTGGTGCAGGGTTTCCGCGCCCTCGCCGCCGGAGGCCTCCTTGAGAATTTCAGCAGCGCGTGAAGAGGTGTAACCGTCCGGTACGGATAATTGCCCCTTCTCCCGCACCAGGTCCGACATGGATGGCGCGAACAAAAACAGCACGACTGCGGCTGCCAGCCACATAATGATAATGGCCCATCTTGCTTTCAGTATGGCTTTCAATTCTTTCTCCCCCCTGATTCAAGCATCAATTGCCCCAGCTTCTCGAACATTGAGATAAACATTTCGATATCTTTTTCTTCAAAATGCTCCATATAAGGAGAGACGATCTCCCTCATCTGTTCCTGGGCAGATTCAAAAATCGTATGTCCGTATTCCGTTAAAGTCAGATAAACCAGCCTGCGATCTGCTTTGTCCCGGGTTCTGTCGATAATGCCGGCATCCACGAGACGGTTGACGATAGCGGTAATCGAGCTCTTGCCGACGGCAAGCGTTTCCGCCAGATGGGATGAAGTACAGTGATCCATGCTGTTGATGATGCGCACAACCTGAAACTGGTCATTGGTCAGATCTTCACCGAGATGTTCCCGAATCTGGGCGTTAATCCGCCGGGTGACCAGCAGGTAGACATCCACATATCGGTCGATCCATTGCTTTGCCTTGTCGTTCAACAATAGTTCTCCTTTCGAATAGTTCACGTATGAAATAGTTTCATTAATGAACTATATGGCAGGAGGAAAGAAAAGTCAAATGTCCGCATGACGGCAAAGGCAGACGGCCTTGGAATAAAATCCTCTTGGCCGGTCTGCACGAATTTAACAGGCAATGTCCTCAATCAAAGGGGGAGGCTAGAACTTACCTCGGATAATACGAATATCCCGGATATTTCACGACAGGCCACTTTTCCTTGCGCAAAGCATCGGTGACTTCGGTTCCGACTCTCAGGTTATCCTGGACCAGGTCCCGAGGGGTCAAGGCCATCCATTGATTCAAGGAAACATCCTCGAACCGGTCGCTTCTGAACATTTCGAGAAACCATAAGGATTCCGTGCCCGTGTTCTGTATGTAGTGGCCGAAGGCAAAGGGGACATATCCCACATCACCGGCTCTGTAATCAAAGGTCCGCGCCGCTCCATTGCCAGCAAACACGGTCATTCGTCCTTGTCCGGCCAGGTAATACTGCCATTCATCCTGATTCGGATGCCAATGAAGCTCCCTCATGGCGCCCGGTTTGATCTCAACGAGCGCGGCTGCAACGGTTTTGGAGATCGGAAAATTGCTGGAATCCACGATTCTTACGCTTCCGCCGGGGGTTATGATCGGTTCTTGCGCCAGCAGCCGGTGCTTGAAACTCAGCGGCACTGTTCCGTAAGGGGATTGGATCTCCTGGCTTTCGAGCGAACCTGGCACCTGATCCTGAAAAATATAAACCTGTTCCTTCGGGATATGGTTAAGAGCGTTCTCCGGAACGCCGAAGTTGGCGGACAGCACATCCTTTGGCGTATGGGCAAACCAGTCGGAGATCGATAAGGTGTTCAGGTCTGAGAAGTGGCCGTCGTCAAAAACCAGCAGGAATTCACAGCCTTCCTCGAGTCCCTGGATCGAGTGGGGGAGACCGGCAGGAAAATACCACAGATCGCCGGGCCCCACATCCGCGATGAAATTTCTACCGCTTGCATCCATTGCCGTAATTCTTGCGCTACCCCAGATCATATAGGCCCACTCCGCCTGCTGATGCCAATGCAGCTCCCGAACGCCGCCGGGCGTGAGGCTCATATTGACGCCGGCCAGCGTGGTCGCAATCGGCAGGTCCCGTACCGTAATTTCCCGCGACCAGCCGCCATGATTCAGCTGCATATGCGTGTCGGAGAACGACATTTTCAGATTGGGCATCAAGCCCGCATCCGTAATCGGAGGCACTAGCATGTCGGGATTCTCGATATCCCTCATCACATCCCGCGGACCATAGTCTGGCCCGCCTGCTCCGTCGCTGCGTATCGGCTGTGGGACACGGTCATGATTTCCTCTGTTCCGGTTCTGATCCTCCATTAATCTGTATCTCCCTCTCTAGGCTTTTTCCGTAAAATATCCTGTTAAACGGCTATCCATAATGGTTATGAGCCATCGCTTGGCTAATATGTAAGGGAATGCAAGGCAAGTCAAAGATGGTTTTCGCAATGATAGGAATGCCCTATATGTCGTGGCGGAAGGGGGCAATCCGTTTTCCTAGCGTCAGACCCGTCCATACAAGCAGCAGGGTGATCGGCAGGGCGATGATGGTTCCGAGGGCGAATGAAGCTATATTTATGATGTCTGCATGAAAGAGGCGATAGAGCGCATAAATCCCGTAAGGAATTTCAAAGATGGCAGCTGTAATGACACCCGGGGTGTATGCCCACAGGGCGATCGAGGCTCCCACATGTTTCACGCCATCCAGCAGGAACACCGTGACAAAGCCCGCGAACAGCGCGTTGAATGGGCTGCCGATCTCGAAGTTAAGAGCCGTAATGGCCGTTACGCTGGTGAGAATGAAGCCGATCAGCAGGACGGCAAATGTAAATTGCAGGGTGATATTTTTATCCCACGGAGTGGAGACAGGCGAGATTTTGGATAGCACAGGGTTATTCTTGTTCTTCCTAAGCCACCATTCCATCGTGGCAATCTCTTCTCCATCGTGAATGAAAAATACAACCGGCAGCAGCCACAACATCATGGCGAAACTCCAATCTGGCATGATTGACAGCATGATCCTCATTTCTCCCTTCCTTCTAACACTATTAGCGATATTTATAGAAACTGAGTGTACACTCAAATTGAGCCGATAAAAGAAGCTGATGCAGAGAGGTTATTTCTGTTCTGCTATCAGCTTTTCTATTCTATCCTTACTGGGATGAACATCGGCGCCTTAGGATCCTTCATTAAAACCATGCATCAGCAGTCGGACGAGCTCGCGAATATAGGATTCGTCCCCGAGCGGGAGGGCTTCCAGTCCGAAGCGGGAATGGAGCATGCAGTAGACCAGAATGGAGGAGGTCATCATCGTCATCGCGACCTGAACCGTATGTTCCGGTTGATGCTTCGATCCCGCGGCCTGTTTGAGTATGCTGCTGCCTGCTGTCCCAAAACCTCCGATCAGTCGTGACACCTCATTGGATACCTCGGCATCCCTTATGAGTTCAGGTGACCAAATGAGCATCAGATAATCCATGTTCGTCCTGAGGAACCCAAGGTACGCCAAGCCGTATTGAAACAGGGCTTCCTCCGCAGGCAGCTTCGACAGTTCATCCGCATCCTCTTGAAGCTGCGTAACAAATGAAAAATTGTTCACAAGGTAGAGCAGCAGCTTCCGCTTATCTCCGAAGTGGTAGAAGATCAGCCCTTCGGCAACGCCGCTTTCGGCGGCAATCTCTTTGGTTGTCGTCGCATGAAATCCCTTCTGCGAGAACAGCTTCAGAGCGGCGTTCAATATCCGTTCCTTCTTGGCATTTCGATTGTTTGTTGTAGGCATAGGCAGATGGCTTCCTTTTTTGATTAAATGACGAATCCCATATACTGAGTGTTTACTCAAGAATATTGTCATTTCCAGCTATTGTCAAGGCTCGAAATATCAAGGCATGGAATGTTCTAAATTTTCAATGTTATTGATAATAATGAAGGGAGGATTGTTTAGAGCATGCTGCATATGTGATGGAGAAGAGGAGAATCACATGAATTGCTTGTCTGTTTTTCGGCATGCAGTTTATGTGTTTTTTTGTTCTCTTTTTTTGCGAATCCTTGCGTCTTTTCGAAAGGCAGAGAGAAATTTTCGAAGAAAGGGGAATGTCGGTTGTCTAGTAATGAAAGCGTTTTACACAGTAAGAAACCTAAAAGTGCAGCGATAAGAAAAAGGCTCTGGGGTGAGCATGCTTTAGCCTATGGATTTCTGGCACCCTCCATCATCTTGTTTATGATGTTCTTGTTCTACCCGATGCTGAAATCGGTTTATCTCAGCATGACGATAACGGATCCGCGGGGTCAGGTTGTTGAATTTGTATGGTTGGAGAATTTTATCCGGCTTTTATCATCAGGATCATTCTATAAGAATCTTGGCGTAACGCTGATGTTTATTTTGTTTACCGTGCCCACCTCCTTGATATGGTCGCTGTTTCTTGCCGCCATTACCCACAACAAGCTGCGAGGGATGAAGGTGTTTCAGTTTGTTTTCTCATTGCCGATTGTCATTTCCGTCGGGACCGGCTCGATTATATGGTTTTTGTTGTTTCATCCTACGGCGGGCATGCTTAACTATTTTCTAAGCTTCGTTCATCTCGGGCCGATCCCTTGGTTAACCGATCCTTCTTGGGCTCTGATCTCGATCTCGATCATGACAATCTGGATGAACATGGGGTTTCTGTTTATTGTGTTGTCCAGCGGTTTACAGGGAGTTCCGGAGGAGATATACGAGAGCGCCAAAATGGACGGCTCCGGGCCGATCCGGACCTTTATCCAAATCGTACTGCCACTGCTGTCACCTACGATTTTCTTTGCTTTGATTGTATCGGTTATCGGTGCATTTCAAGCATTCGGGCAAATTCACATTCTGACCAAGGGAGGTCCGATCAACTCCACCAATGTCATGGTTTACTCCATTTATCAGGATGCCTTCGTCAATTTCCGGTTTGGCATCGGCAGCGCACAGGCTCTGATCCTGTTTGCGATTATTCTGCTCCTTACGCTGCTGCAGTTTAAAGTTCTGGAAAAGAAGGTGCATTACCAATGACCCTGCGCGGAATTACGTCCCTGTTTACCTATCTGCTGCTCATCCTCCTGTCTTTGATTGTGTTATATCCGCTCATCTTTACGGTGTTCTCAGCCTTTATGACCGAGAAGGAGGTAGCTAATTTCCCACCACCGCTGTTCCCGTCGAGCTTCTATTTGGGCAATTTTACGGAGGCCATCTCCGGCTTCCCGATTATTCGCTTTATTCTGAACAGCTTCATTGTCTCGTCGGCCATCATGATCAGTCAGGTCATTACATCAAGTCTGGCCGCATATGCGTTTGCATTTCTTAATTTTAAGGGTAAGGCACTGCTGTTCGGACTCTTCTTGTCAACGATGATGATTCCTTGGGAAGTCACGATTATTCCGAATTATCTGACCATTAAGGATTGGGGCTGGATGGACAGCTACCAGGGATTGATCGTGCCGTTTATGGCAGGGGCCTTTGGCGTGTTTCTGCTGCGCCAGTTTTTTCTGCAGCTCCCGCGTGAGCTGTTTGATGCGGCTAAAATCGACGGGTGCGGTCATATCCGCAGTTTTCTGTCCATGGTGCTGCCGTTGTCCCGGTCTTCCATTGCTACCTTGGCGGTGTATACCTTCCTCACGCACTGGAATCACTTCTTGTGGCCGCTTTTGATCACAAACCAGGCCTCGATGCGAACCGTACAGATCGGGGTGGCTATGCTGCAGCATGCTGAGGTGATGTCATGGAACCTGATTCTGGCCGGCGTGACCATCGTGCTGGTTCCTTCCTTTGTACTGCTGGCTTTTGGCGTCAAACAATTGGTGCGCGGAATTACCGCTGGGGCGTTGAAAGGTTAGTGCGGTGGTTGGCCTGTCATATGCAGGTTTATCATAGGATGCATTTTACGAACGAAAGGGGAGGGAATCGCGGATGAAAAAAAGAACGAGGTTGGTAAGTATCGTGTTAGCTGCGATCATGCTGCT
Source organism: Paenibacillus sp. FSL K6-1330 (assembly GCF_037976825.1). NCBI lineage: Bacteria > Bacillati > Bacillota > Bacilli > Caryophanales > Paenibacillaceae > Paenibacillus > Paenibacillus sp. FSL K6-1330. The sequence goes on along the minus strand of NZ_CP150269.1, from coordinate 5,489,487 downwards.
GCTTAGCGCGTGTAACATTAACATGGGTGAGGAGCCTGATAAGGGGACGGATTCCGTACCAAAAACCGATGTTGGTGTTCAAAAAGTGGTGTTCTGGCATGCGATGGGAGGAGCTAATACCAAGGTGGTTGATCAATTGGTCGCCAACTTTAACGCTTCACAGGACAAGGTGCAGGTAGAAGCGGTGTATCAGGGAACCTATGATGACCTGTTAAGTAAACTGAAGGCGTCGATGGGAACAAACGAGGGGCCCTCCGTGGTCCAGATGTACGAGATCGGCAGCCGGTTTATGATCGATTCCAAACTAATTACACCCATACAGGAGTTCATTGATGCGGATCAGTGGGATGTGTCGCAGCTAGAGCCTAACATCAGCGGGTATTATACATTTGAGGATAAGCTGTATTCCATGCCTTTCAACTCCTCTAATCCGATACTGTATTACAATAAAGACCTGTTCAAGGATGCAGGGCTCGATCCGGAAAGTCCGCCTAAGACGTTTGAAGAACTGAAAATCGCGGCAGACACGATATCGAAAAAAGGGAAGGCGGTTGGAGCGAATTTTGCTATATACGGCTGGTTTATGGAGCAGTTGTTTGCCAATCAGGGTGCGGAGTATGTGAACAACGGCAACGGCCGAGACGATCTGGCGACCGAGTCACTAGTCAATACCGAGCCTGGCGTAAAGGTGCTGACTTGGTGGAAGGATCTGATCGATTCCAAGGCAGCCAATAACCTGGGACGTAAAACCGATGATTCCAAGAAGGCATTCTCGGCCGGTCAGGTCGCCATGATTCTGGACTCAACTGCAGCTTTGAAGGGACTTGTGGATAGCTCGGAAGGCAAGTTTGAAGTAGGCACAGGCTTCCTTCCGAAGCCGGAAGGAGCGGAAGAAGGCGGTGTTATCGTGGGAGGAGCAAGCCTGTGGATGATGAACAGTCGTCCTGAAGCAGAGCAAAAAGCCGCATGGGAGTTCATTAAATTCCTGACCTCTCCATCGGAGCAGGCATACTGGCATATCAATACCGGGTACTTCCCGATTACCACGAAGGCGTATGAGGAAGAAAGCGTGAAGGAGAATCTGAAGAAATTCCCGCAATTCCAGACAGCCATTGATCAGCTGCACCAGACGAAGCTGGTTAAAGCGACCCAGGGTGCCGTGATGGGCGTATTCCCCGAGGCAAGACAGATTGTGGAAGGGGCGATTGAAGAGGTGCTGAACAATAAAAAGTCACCGCAGCAGGCACTGGACGACGCAGCGAAAGAAATTACGACCAAGATTCAGGATTATAACCGTACCGTGAAGTAGCATAGAGGGGAGCCTCAAACTCAGGAGAGACAGGGAGTAACAAGCCGATCCATCAGGATCGGCTTGTTGGTTCGTGGCATGAATGCTCAGACAATAAGCGATTCACCGGGAAGTTTCGTTTAAGCGATACATTCTTAGAAAGAAATCCGCCTCAACCGCAAGCGACGGAATCATGAGTACCTGCGTTCTCTTGAGGCTATACTGGTGGTGTTTGAGTTTACAAAAGAAACGCGAAAGCGTATACTCAGACAAAATAATCGTTAATTATAGTAACTCACCGAATAACAGCCACTTCGTGAGGAAATTCCCTTCCTCGTGTTAACACTCACATTTAGGGCGTATAATAACGTTATTCGAAGCTGAATGCCCCTATCCCGGAAGAATGCGATTAATCGCGCTTATCGGATGGAGGGCGTTTTTTCATATCATGGCGGACATAGACAGGGGATAGACAAGATGAGCAGATTGACTAAGGAATTGGCACAAGAAATTGTAACGCGGACGATGCAAGTGATTCATTATAATGTGAACGTCATGGATGAACGGGGGCGGATTATCGGTTCTGGCGACCGCTCGCGCTTATATCAGAAGCATGAAGGGGCGCTCATTGCGATTGAGAGGAAGGGTCGCTTCGAGATTGACGAGGAAAGCGCGCGCAAGCTGCAAGGGGTGCTGCCCGGAACGAATCTGGCCATTCACTTCCAGGGCGAAGTTGTTGGGGTCATCGGTATTACCGGCGATCCGAACGAGGTGACCAAGTACGGCGAGCTGGTGAAAATGACGGCTGAAATGTACTTGGAGCAAGCAGATCTGCTGGAAAAAGCCCAATGGGATAAGCGGATGAAGGAGGATTTCCTTCAGTCCATCATTCATGCGGACGGCAAGGATAACGCCATGCTGCGCCTCCAGGCGGAACGGATTGGCTTCCATCCGGATAAAGCGCGGGTTGCATGCATTATGGAGCTGATCGGTGCGCAGGACGCGAATTCATTGTCTACACTCAAGCAGGTGGTTGAAATATTGGAGGGTCGGCCCGCCATCGACCTGATCGCCATTCACAATACGCGCCAAATCGTGTTGTATAAGCCCCATCTCCACCCGCGGGAGCCGAACGCCGATATATGCGAAGGCATCCGTCACATTCGCAGGCTGCTGGAGGAGAAGCGGATTACGCCGCTCCGCATTGCGGTTGGTAAGGCGTATTCCGGCATCGACGGCTTAATCGCGTCTTACCGTTCCGCGCAAGATACGATGCGGGCGGGCCAGGCGATATTCCCGGAGCAGACGGTATACTACGGCGAAGATATGCCGAATGAGACCGTGGCAGCGAACGTTTCGCCCTCGTGGGTGGCGGAAGAGCTGCAGCGGCTATGGCGGCGGTTTGCGCAGGAGGATAAGAGCGGGGAACTTCAGCAGACGCTGGAGGCCTATTATGATGAGAACGGCGAGCAGCAGCGCATCGCCGAGCGGCTGTCGATTCACCGGAATACGCTTCGCTACCGACTGCAGCGCATTCATGAGGCGACCGGCAAAGACCCGAAGCATTTTCGCGATTTATATACGCTAATGACAGCCCGCTGGCTAAGCGCGCTGAAAGAGAGGAAGCCGGAGAGTGACGGCGTCTGGAAGGAACATGCATGATTTGTGCATTTGAACAAAAAACACGCTCAATAAAGCGCTTTATTTCATTTTCATGCATGATGAAGCGCTTTCACATTACAGGTACAGTAATAGTATAACGAATTGAGACAACACATTAGGGGGTCTTGACTATGGACGTATCTGTAACTGTACTTGGTGCTTTGACGGCATTGGTTGTGGCGATTGTGCTTATATTGCGTAAAGTCCCTCCTGCCTATGGCATGATGATTGGGGCACTTGCCGGAGGGGTCGTCGGCGGAATCGGGCTGGTTGATTCGGTGAATTTGATGATGGATGGCGCGAAGGGCATGATTCCGGCCGTGCTGCGCATCCTGGCAGCCGGCGTGCTTGCCGGCGTCTTGATTGAATCGGGCGGCGCGAAGACGATTGCCGAAACGTTGATCCGCAAGGTCGGCGAGACGCGTGCGCTGTTTGCGCTGGCGTTCGCGACGATGGTACTGACGGCGGTCGGCGTATTTATCGACGTCGCGGTCATTACGGTGGCGCCGATTGCGATCGCGATTGCGCAGCGCGCCGACTTGTCCCGCATGGCGATATTGCTTGCCATGATCGGCGGCGGGAAGGCCGGCAACATTATGTCGCCGAATCCGAACGCCATCTCGGCGGCAGAGGCATTCAACATTCCACTGACATCGATGATGATGGCAGGAATCATACCGGCTGTCCTTGGGCTTTTTGCCACTTATCTGATCGCGAAGCGCCTGTCCAAAAAGGGAACGAAGATCACGGGCCAGGAAAGCGTAGACGACGGCGCTCAGCAGCTTCCGGGCTTCCTGGCAGCGATGATGGCTCCGATCACGGCGATTGTGCTGTTGGCGCTGCGCCCGATTGCCGGCATCGTCATCGATCCGGTTATCGCGCTGCCGATCGGCGGGCTCGTTGGCGCCTTGTGCATGGGCCGCATCAAGCAGATCAATCAATTTGCGGTATCGGGCTTGGGCAAAATGTCGGGCGTGGCTGTCATGCTGCTCGGCACAGGGACGTTGGCCGGCATTATATCGAATTCGCAATTGAAGGATGTCATCATCGACAGTCTGGCCTCCTCCGGCTTGCCGGCTTACTTGCTTGCGCCGATAAGCGGCGCGTTCATGTCCTTAGCCACCGCTTCGACAACAGCAGGTACCGCAGTCGCCAGCTCGGTGTTCGGCTCGACGATTATGGGGCTTGGCGTTGCTTCCCTGGGCGCTGCGGCGATGATTCACGCCGGGGCGACTGTCTTCGACCATATGCCGCACGGCAGCTTCTTCCATGCAACGGGCGGAAGCGTTAATATGGCGATGAAGGAGCGGCTGCGCCTTATTCCGTATGAGACCGCAATCGGTCTCGTCCTGGCCGTCGTATCGACATTGGTGTTCGGCGTGTTCGGCTGGTTCTTGTAATCTGCGGCAAAATGATTGTTCAGGCAGTTGGTTAAGACTGATGGAGAGGGAGTGGAGAGAATGAAGGTTGTAATTGCTCCAGACTCATTTAAAGAGAGTTTATCCGCATTAGAGGCATGTCATGCCATAGAGAAGGGAATACGCGCCGTGTATCCCGAAGCGGATATCGTCAATGTGCCGATGGCTGACGGCGGGGAGGGCACGGTACAGTCTTTGGTGGATGCGACAGGTGGACGATTGGTTCACCGCGAAGTGACGGGACCGCTTGGCACCCCCGTGACCGCGTTCTACGGCATACTTGGTGACGGAAAGACCGCGATTATCGAAATGGCGGCCGCCTCGGGACTAGCGCTTGTGCCGCCGGAGCAGCGCAATCCGCTCGCGACGACGACGCGCGGTACCGGCGAGCTTATTACGTCGGCGCTGAACGAAGGCGTCAGCACGATTATTCTCGGCTTGGGCGGCAGCGCCACGAACGACGGCGGCGCTGGCATGGCGCAGGCGATCGGGGTGCGGCTGCTTGACGCCGATGGCTCGGAAATAGGCCATGGCGGTGGAGAGTTGCATCGCATTGCCCGCATCGATACGGGCGGAGCCGATCCGCGGCTGAAGCAAGTTGCCTTCGTGGCCGCGTGCGATGTGGACAACCCGCTGACCGGAGAGCGCGGCGCATCGGCCGTATTTGGCCCCCAAAAAGGCGCCGATCCAGCCATGGTACAGCAGCTTGACGGCAATCTCGACCATTATGCGGCGATGATTAAGGCATGCTTGGGCCGCGACGTGGCCCAGATTCCCGGCGCTGGCGCAGCCGGAGGGCTTGGCGCCGGTATGCTCGCTTTTTTGGCCGCTGAGTTGAAGCGGGGCGTGGATATTGTTATCGAAGCGACGGGGCTGGCTTCGCAAGTGAAGGATGCGGATCTCGTCATTACGGGAGAAGGCCGCATCGACGGCCAGACGATTTACGGCAAAACGCCGATGGGCGTGGCCAAGACGGCCAAGCGGTACGGAGTGCCGGTCATCGGCATCGCGGGCTCGCTTGCGGACGGGCATGAAGCGGTGCTTGAGCATGGCATCGATATCGTGTTCACGATTGTGCCCGGCGTATGCAGCCTGGACGATGCGATAAGACAAGCCGCCGCCAATATGGAGCGTACAGCGCGCAATATGGCGATGACGTTAAAATGCGGTAGCAAGTTGGCTTGAATAAGATGACGATTAGAGGCGGGCATGATGGAATTCGAGTATAGGATTTGATTGACAATCCTGTTGCTTTGGCACACGGCGTCGAGACAGCTACCATCCCAAGATGCTCACCAAAGTCATCGTCTACGCTTACACACAACGGATCTAGAACGTTAAAGAGAGAAATGGCGGTACAGGGCTGATCTCCCTGGAACCGCCATTCCTTTATTTTGCTGTTTTTTCATCTATTGACCGCCGCCGGGATAGGCACTCGCAAAGATTCGGTCGTCCAAACGTGTTGATGGCTTCATTGAAGATGCAAACCAGATGGTGCCTAAGGGATATCTTCCTCCAAATCCATTAATAGTTTGGATAGCACCTCCATTTTACCGAAAAACGGTTTCTTTGCGTCTAAAAAAGTAAGAAATCTGCATGGCGTAGCGGAGAGGAAGAAACGATTCCGGACAAGCGTCAGCGCTCGCCTTTGCCCCCACGTTTCGTCTTTACCCAGAACCATTCCAAGAAATGTGGGGGCAGCAGCGATGGTAGGGACGATTCGTACACGGAGTGTTCTTCTAACAGCAAGAAGGGGGCCTCCCGCAAGATCTAAGATCTTTTGGGACAGCCCCTTGTGGTCGGCTTACCGTGATTCCGCGTAATATTCCACGAGGAAATCACGGAAGGCAATCGCGGCCTTGGACAAGTACCTGGATTCCAGCCATGCAATTTGGAATATGCGACGAGTCTGAGGCTCTCGAATGCTTAGCTTCGTCAGCTTTAACTCCTCGCCGCTTCTGCATTCACCGATTAAAGCTACGCCAAATCCAGAACGGACCAGATCGGCTATGGTTCCGGGGTCTTCCACCTCGCAGACGACCTTCGGCTGAAAACCGGCTTGTTTGCAAAACTCATTATTCATCTTCTGATACGGATGGCCTTCTTTATAACCGACATATGATTCTCCTGCAGCCTCGCTTAAGTGAATTTGATTTTTTTCGGCTAAACGGTGGGTGGGGGGAACGGCCAAGAACACCTCTTCGACGAGCAAAGGCAAGCTCCGTATATCCGGGTGCCGGATGGGCATGGAAGTGAGAAAGAAATCAACCTCATTATGTTCAATGGTCTGAACCATATCCTCCATCGAAGACTGGATGATATGAAAGTTGACTTTTGGATGTTTGCTTAGAAACAATCTTAAAGGCTCTCTGAGTTGCTCCATGTTGGATAAGGCCATATGAATGCGCCCATGCTCCAGTCCCGCCAGATCCTCGACTTCCCTCCGTCCTTCTTCCAGCAGCTGCAGGGCTGCTTTGGCTTTTGCCAAAAATGCTTTGCCATACGGATTGAGACGGATTTGCCGGCCTTGGCGTTCAAATAACGGAGCGCCGAGATTCTCTTCGAGTCTGGAAATGGTCTTGCTGAGCGCCGGCTGAGCAATATGGAGCTCCTCTGCGGCTTTGGTCATATGTTCAAGTCTTGCTACGGTTACAAAATACTTCAGCTGTAACATTTCCATTACGGTTCCCCCCCCTTGCTTATATACTGCAGTATATATATACATAGCCAATTTTGTATTTTTTATTATCTATTGATGATTATAGAATGATCTCAGAAACAAGATCAAGGAATTCATGAAAGGATGATCGATATGAAAGCCGCTGCGTTTAGTACGATTGGACCGCCGGATGTCCTGCGTGTCTTGGAATTTGAAGATCCTCAGGCCGGTAACGGCCAGATAAGGGTTAAAGTCAAGGCTGCAGGCGTGCAACCGGCCGACTGCGGGATCAGGGGGAGCGGCTGGGCGCCGCCCGGCGTGACATTGCGGATGCCGCAAATCCTTGGTAACGAGTTCGCTGGAACGATAGATCAGGTAGGTGAGGGGGTCACCGGCTTTGAGGTTGGAGAGGACGTCATTGGCTGGTCTTTACTCGCCTGCTACGCTGAGTATGTGGTGGTCAGCACAGATCAAGTTGTACGCAAACCGGATTCCATGCCTTGGGAAGAAGCCGGAGTCTTGACCGCATCGGGGCAAACCGCTCATACGGCACTTGGGACGTTAGGGGTTGGTCACGGGGATACGGTCTTGATTCATGCGGCAGCAGGTGGCGTCGGTTCTTTTGCCGTCCAGATCGCTCGTGCCTGGGGAGCCCGGGTCATCGGAACGGCGAGCGAGCGAAATCATGATTATCTTCGTTCACTGGGCGCTGTTCCTGTTGTTTATGGCCCAGGTCTTGTAGACCGGGTTAAGGCGGCAGCCCCCGAGGGAGTGAGTGCTGCACTTGATGCAGCTGGCGAAGAAGCGCTGCGAGCCTCGGTGGAGCTTGTCGGAGACCGGAGCCGCATCGGCACGATTGTAGCCTTTGATCAGGTAGAAGAACTGGGAGTTTGCGCGATCCGCAGTCAGCGATCCAAGGATCGATTGGCCGAACTGGTTCAATTATATGAACAAGGGAAATTGAAGATCCATGTGTCCCGGACATTTTCGCTGAGCGAAGCGGCAGAAGCGCATCGCGCCGTGGAGTCCGGCCATGTTCGGGGGAAGGTCGTGCTGCGGATAGCGATGGAGGAATGATTCGTACGCGCAGCGTCATACAAAAGACGGAGGGGGCGTCCCAGACTAAGGTCCAGGAAGAAACTGGTCCGTGGCAGCGTGTTAACTTTTTCCTTCACGATATAATGGACATATACATACACAGGAATGGACGTGGAGGATTTTATGAGAAAACATAGCATGATGGCAGTGAAAATTTCATCGCTGTTGATATTTGCCGTGCTGGTCGGATGTGACGCCGCCCAAAATGCGGATGAAGCGGTAAATCGGGAGCTTGATAAATTAGCGCAAGTCGGGAATATAGCCGGCGATTCAGCACTTGCTATCAGTGATCATGTAAAGCGGGAAGGGAAAGAGTTCGAGTTGACGACGGCTCAGGAAGTCGGCACAGCCGAGGGACTGGCCATCGACCATGCCGTAGGCAATGTGGAGCTCATCGCTGCACCCGGTGATGAGATCAAAGTGAAAACGACCGTGTGGTTTAACGAAGGCTTCTTCAAGAATGACAACATTCGTACCCAGGTTACGGAGCAGGCCGCTACTTCCTTTACGCTCAAGGACGACATCCTGGAATTAAGAACGCACCCTATGGAGGACTCCAGCAAGAGTTTATGGGATTGGTCGCAGAAGCAATTTGGCGACTCCGGATTCATGATAGATTATGTGATCGAAGTACCGGAAGACCTGCAGCATATCCGCATCAAGAATGATGTTGGGAAGATTCGGGTGAACGAATTGAAGGGGGATTTTGACCTTCAGTTGGGAGCCGGGGAAATTCAGCTCGCCAAAACGGAAATCACGGGCAATTCCAAGATCGTATCCGAAGCGGGCAGTGTTAAGCTGGACCTTGAGCAGATCGATAAGGACAGCACGCTGACGGCCAATACATCGGCAGGCAGCATCACGGCCATGTTTGCGCCGTCCATGAAATACACGCTGGATACCGAAACCGAGCTTGGACAGATTACTGGAGCAAGCCGGGGTCAGAGTGACATAAACGGCGGCGGAGCGAAAATATCCCTGACGACCGCCCTTGGTTCCATCAAAGTTAATCCATAAGCGGCACATGATAGCTAAGAACATGCCAGACTCCATAACGAGCTAATCTCTAGGAATAATCGGGGAAAACTCTTCAAATCCCCCTAGTACATAAGGTTATCAAGGATCAATAAATATACAAAAAAACAAACACGGATGGAGCTTTCGTGTTTGTTTTTTTTTGTATGTGTAAACCATAGCGCGAATTGGAAGTGGGGCTTACATTAACTTCAATACTTGGCACAGCTGATATAGATAGTGCACGCCGCGTATTTGGTTATGGTTGCGGTAATTGAGGTAAACCAGCGTGTCCTTGAGCACCCGTCTGGCGTTATGAACTTGATGATGCTCGAGCTCATGCAGTACATCCTTAATGACTTCAAGCGGATAATTGGCTGAGCGAAGAATCCGAATGATCATGATCTGCCGGATCTGCGCGCCATCGAACTTCCGGTAGCCGTTATCCTGATCCCGAGGCAGATTAAGGACGCCTTCCTTCTCCCAGTGGCGGATGGCCGAGGTAGGAACGCCGGTCTCTTCCGCAACCTCCCCGATAGTCAACTCTCTTTTCCGGCCACGGGCATCGACAACGTCAAGCTGCTCGGTTTCCAGAATGCGGATGGTCCGCTCCGCGAGGATTTTATCCTGCTGCAGATTGGCCTGGACCTCGCTTACGATCCACAGCGCTTCATCCAACTCGTTCTCCTGCAGTTTGATCATCACTTGCTTTGTAACGTCTACGCCGAAACCGGGAAACATGGCTCTGATGCATTCAAAGTAAGCGGCATGCTCCTCGGTATATATCCGGTAACCGTTCGGAGCACGCTTCGCAGGAGGGACAATTCCCCATTTTTCATAGTGCTTGAGCGCACTTGTGGTAACCCCCAGTTTCTTGGCGATATCAATCGGTCTGATACCCATGACGGTCCCCCTTGCCTCATGCGGATCTGCCTGAATCCTTTTTCTGGGGGATTGTATCATGAAGCATGGCTCAATGAAAAGCCTGCCGGGAAAATTGCGGATCCTCGTCTTGATCTATGTCATGATGAGTGCCGTTCCAAAAATGTTTTAACCTGTAAAGTATTATTTTGGGTATTAAAAAAGGAATCTTAGATGGTTTATCTAAGATTCCTTCGTTTGCTGCTGTTTCTGACGCTCCAGATAAGCCGCGACCTTCATGCGGTTTCCGCATGTTTTGGGGCTGCACCAGCGCTTTTCGCCTTTTTTGCTATTGTCGTAAAAGCGAAGCACGCACGCCGGATTTTCGCATGTTTTCACCAGTTTCAAGTCATGGGTAGTTAAAAAATCAACGGCAGATGCGGCGATCGGGGTTAACAGATCCAGCGGCTTGCGAAACAGCATCCGGCTTTTGCGGCTGTACGTGCTGCCTTCTGCCACAAGCGTTGTGCGAGTGATTTGCTCCTGCAGCAGCCCATTGACAAACTGTAGACTTGCCTCCGTTGAGGTTTCGTTCACACTGCCCGGCTGAATCAGAATAAAGAGGTGATCGCGGAGCAATCTGGCGGCTTCCACGATCCCGGCTTCCTCCTCGGAGCCAGTCCATACCGCCTTGCGCAAGTTTCGCTCTACCTCGGTCAGCAGGTTAGCCTTGACCTGCCAATCCAGTAAAGCCTCGAAGTCATGCAGCAAATCCAGCGGCTGACCGTTGACAGCAATCTTGGTATTGACGAAATCCAGTACGGGATGGTTGCCAATAAAATAAAATTCGGGTGCGATTTTTTTCGGCATAGGTACCGCTCTCCTCAGAACACACGATAAGTACTTATTTGTAGCCCATTATATAGTCCATGCTGTGTTTACACAAATGAAACGGCACCAAACATTATACATAAACCTTAAAGCTCCGTGACGGCTTTTGATTTCCAAAACGGCGATAGATCAACCTTTTTCTGTTTGGAATTTTGTACTTGCATCAATGTTGTAAGATGGGTTTGTAAAATGAAGTATTGGAGCTAAGGTTCCAAAATGAAAGAGTATCCGAAGCGAGTTTTATGGCGAAGGTTCTCAATGAAGCTCAGCTCCACAAAACTTTAGGAGGTTTGGAAATGGAAGGAACGATTAAGATTCGCGGTGCCCGGGAGAACAACCTGAAGAATGTTTCGCTTGAAATCCCGAAGTACAAACTGGTTGTCATGACAGGGCCGTCCGGCTCCGGGAAGTCCACGCTCGCAATGGATACACTGCAGCGGGAATGCCAGCGGCAGTACATGGAATCCATGGGCATGGTGTCGGACTCGGTCAGCAAGCCGAAGGTGGATTCGATTGAAGGACTTTCCCCGTCGATCAGCGTGGGACAGCACATTACGAACCGGAATCCAAGATCCACCATCGGAACGGTGACGGATATCTACACGCTGCTTCGAATTCTGTTTGCCAAGCTTGGTGAACGTACTTGTCCGTCCTGTGGCGATACGGTGATGCCTCATGTGGATGGAGAAGCCTATCACGGACTGGCGGATGAGGAAGAGATCAGCGATTCTCACGAGACGGTTCATTGTAGGCGATGCGGCCATGGTCTCGAAAAATTGACGATGTCGCATTTTTCCTTTAACAAGCCGGAAGGCGCATGCGAAACATGCAGCGGACTCGGTCAAACGGTGAGTCTGAACATGGATGCCGTGTTCCGTCCGGAATTAAGCCTAAGAGACGGTGGGGTGGCAACGTGGTACAGCGCTCTTACCGATTATAACACCAGCATTCTGAAAGCGGCAGCCAAGTATTACGGGTTCGCATTCGATGAGTTCATGCCGCTTCGGGATTATGACGATGTTCAGCGTGATCTCCTGTATTTCGGTGTAGAGAGCGAGCAGTTCAGCCGGCATTTTCCTGAGATGAAGCCGCCGAAGTCCGTAGGACAAGGCAAGTACGAGGGTGTAGTCACCGGGATATGGAGAAGGTACCGGGAGAAGGGGAGCGAGTCCGGTGAAGCCTCCCTGTATCATGAGCATGTCTGTCCGGATTGTCACGGAACGAAGCTCAAGGAGAACAGCCGCCGCGTCCGGGTAGAAGGAGTCTCCATTAACGAAGTCAACGCCTGGTCGATCGGGGAAGCCTTGAATTGGATGGAGGCACTGCTGAAGAAGCTGACGGAGGACCAATTAACGATTGTGGAACCGCTCATTCATGATTCCGTCGTGAGACTAAAGCGCATTTTGGATGTGGGGCTGGGTTACATGTCCATGGAGAGGCAGGTTGTCACGATGTCGGGCGGAGAAGCCCAGAGGCTTCGGCTCGCATCGATTCTGGGATCAGGCCTCACAGGGGTGCTTTACATTTTGGACGAACCGACAACGGGACTGCATCCCAAAGATACCAGGGGACTCATCCAGGTTCTGAAACAACTGAGGGATCTCGGCAACACGGTCCTCGTCATCGAGCATGACGAAGAAGTAATGCGGGCCGCTGACCATATCATTGATATCGGACCGGGTGCGGGAACGATGGGCGGTACGGTTGTCGGTCAAGGAACGCTGGAGGAATTGATCCAAAATCCCAAGTCTGTGACCGGATCCTACTTCCGGGATAACACGATGCTTAACGCGCCGAGTCAGCGCAGGGCTGGAAACGGAAGGCTGCTGACGATCGAGGATGCACATTTAAGAAATCTGAAACATATCACGACCTCTTTCCCGCTCGGCTGTCTCATATCGGTGACAGGTGTATCGGGATCCGGTAAATCCACGCTTTTGTTTGATCTTCTGGCGGAATCCGGAAGCGATCAATCAACTCCAATCGGCTGCAAGGCCATCACGGGTTGGGAATCGGTAGGGCAACTGATTACGGTTGACCAATCACCGGTATCCCGAATGCAGCGCTCCAACATTGCTACGTATACCGATGTTTACACCCATATCAGAAACTGGTACGCTAGCTTGCCGGAAGCCAAGGAAAGTCAATTGACGGCCAAGCACTTTTCCTTTAACACGCAAGGTGGGCGATGCGAGACATGCCAAGGCCTTGGCGTGGTGTCCGTGCATATGCACTTCCTTCCGGAGCTGGAAGTACGTTGTCCGGATTGCAAGGGCAAGCGGTTTAAGGAACAGGTTCTGCGCGTGACCTATAACGGTTACACCATCTCCGACATTTTAGATATGACCATTGAGGAAAGTCTGTCGATTCTGGAGGATCGACCGAAAATAATGGAATTGACAAAGCTGCTCTGCGATGTCGGACTTGGGTATTTAAAGTGGGGGCAATCGGTGAGTACCTTATCCGGCGGTGAGGGGCAGCGGATTAAATTGGCCAAGGAACTGAGCAAAAAAACGAAGAATCACACGCTGTATTTGCTGGATGAACCTTCAACCGGGCTTCACCCAGGAGATGTCCGGCAGCTGCTCGTTCTGCTCAACCGCTTGGTGGACGCGGGGAACACTGTGATTTTGGTTGAACACAATCTGGACTTGATCTGGAAATCGGATTGGATCATCGATATCGGACCTGGCGGAGGAGCTGCCGGCGGGTCTGTGGTGGCGACAGGAACGCCTGAAGACGTGGCGGCTGTGGAAGCCTCGTTTACCGGCCGTTTTATCAAAGAAATCTATATGTGACGGATGGATGCGAAAAGGGAGGAATTCCATGTGGAGCAAACCGTAGAAGAAAAGGGTAAAGTTACAAAAACCACGATTCGATATTTTTTGAAGCTTCTGCGTTCTTCGGGTATCCCGAAGCTGGTGCTCTTTCTGGCCATCGTGCTCAGTTTGGTTGGTGCGGTGACGGGACTGGTCGTCCCGCTCATCACCGGCCAATTCATCGATAATTTTGCGGCAGATTCGTTCAATATTCGCATGGTCGGCTTTTTGGCCGTTCTGTTCCTGCTGGAAGCCGTGGCGAGCGGACTTTCCTATTATATGCTTGCCTATGTCGGGAACCAGACGGTCAACAAAATTAGGAAACGGCTCTGGACCAAGGTGCTGGCCTTGCCGGTTCCGTTCTTTGACAAGCATCGCTCGGCAGAAACGATGAGCCGGGTGACCAACGATACAAACGAAGTGAAGACGCTGATCACGGATCATTTGATTGCTTTTTGCTCGAATCTATTGACCGTTTTGGGGGCCGTTGCAATCTTGTTTTACTTGGATTGGCGGATGACCCTCATCATCCTGATTGCCGTTCCGGTAGGGTTCGGCATATTAATGCCCATTGGCGGGAAGATGTACAAAATCTCCATCAGTATGTATGGACAGCTGGCACAGCTGTCCGCCATGCTGACCCAGGTGATCGGCGAGATTCGCCTGGTGAAAGCCTCCAATGCAGAGCGGAGGGAGGAGAAAAGCGGGTATGACGATATGGACAGTCTGTACCGATTCGGCATGAAGGAAGCCAAGATCAATTCAGTCCTGATTCCGTTGATGTCGATGGTCATGGTTGTGCTGCTGGTGGTCATCATCGGATACGGCGGCGTTCGCGTCTCTTCAGGGGCACTCAGTGCAGGCGAACTGGTATCGTTTATTCTGCTGCTGTTCCAGATCATGTTTCCTTTCAGCCAGTTTGCCACTTTCTATTCCCAGCTCCAAAAAGTGATGGCGGCAACCGAGAGATTGCGACTTATCCTCGAATATGAGCCGGAGAGCGACGATCGTGCGGTGCGCATGGCACCGGAAGGGCATCGGGATGTTGAATTTAAAGAGGTGACGTTTGCTTATCATGAAGGCGAGACCATTCTGTCCGAGGTATCCTTTGCGATTCCTGCCAAGAAGGTCACCGCATTGGTAGGGCCGAGCGGCAGCGGCAAAACCACGGTGTTCTCCTTGATTGAGCGATTCTATGCGCCATCCGGCGGGGGGATTTACTTTGGCTCGGAAGCGATCCGTGATTATACTTTGGAGTCCTGGCGGCGAAAGCTCGGGTATGTGTCCCAGGACAGCCCGCTGATGACCGGAACGATTCGGGACAATATCGTCTATGGACGGGAAGAGCCGGTCTCCGACGAGGAAATTGCTGAAGCGGCGAGATTGGCCTATGCGGAGGGATTTATCGAGGCTTTGCCGAAAGGATATGACACGGAGGTTGGGGAGCGAG
Organism: Paenibacillus sp. FSL K6-1330; assembly: GCF_037976825.1. NCBI lineage: Bacteria > Bacillati > Bacillota > Bacilli > Caryophanales > Paenibacillaceae > Paenibacillus > Paenibacillus sp. FSL K6-1330. The sequence continues at coordinate 5,474,327 of NZ_CP150269.1, read as the reverse complement.
GCATCCAGTTATCCGGAGGTCAGCGTCAACGGGTGGCGATTGCAAGGGCGCTGCTTCGGAAGCCGGACATCCTGCTTCTGGATGAAGCGACAGCAAGCCTGGACAGCGACTCCGAGCATGAAGTGCAGAAGGCGCTGAACAATCTGATGGTCGAGCGTACGACCGTGGTCATTGCCCACCGTTTATCGACTGTCGTCGAGGCTGACCAGATTATTGTTCTGGAGAAGGGCCATATTACGGGAAGCGGGACGCATGAGGAATTGATCCGGAACCATCCATCCTATGTAGAATGGGCGAAGAAGCAGTTCCAGACCGGGGAGTAGGACCATACAGGAAGGTTTTTATACTGCTCGAGTCGAATAGAAATATTAGGTAACATAGCCTGAGCTTAGATGAGAATAGAGGAGATGAGCAGAGCATGGCGCAGATCAAAATTTACGGCGTCCGGGATAAGTTGAACCAAGTCAAAGAGCAATTATCGGAAGTGATACACGCATGCGTGGTCGAAGCGTTTGAACTTCCGGCGGATAAGAAATTCCATCGGTTTTTTCCCATGAACAGGGAGGATTTCCACTTCCCTGACGGGAGAACGGATCGCTATACCGTGATCGAGATCAGCGTATTTGAAGGTCGTACTGTGGAGGCCAAGAAACATCTGATTCGATTGTTATTCGAACGGATTCAGAATACGCTGCATATCGCACCACAGGATGTGGAGATTACGTTATTTGAGACACCGCAGCATAACTGGGGAATCCGGGGGCTTCCGGGGGATGAACTGGCTCTGGGTTATAAGGTGAATATTTAGAGACTTAGTTAGTTTTTACGAATGCAAACAAGCGCTTAATTACCAATAACTTCGAAGAAGCCTGGTGATTGGCGCTTGTTTTTTTGTTCATCGTGTCTATTGACGGTGGCACTCCCGATTTCGTAATGCGTAACCCCCCTCATGTATGAGAAACATCGACAGTCCAGCCGCGTTTGTTGGATCTGATATAGATGTTCCACCAGATCACTTCTTATGATGGAAACGGGTTATAATGGTTCTAAAGTTGATACAGCAGTTTCCAAACCGATTGGTGCTTTCGATTGCTAGCCGGATTCCATCTGCTCACGGTGATCCATCCAAGTACAAAGCGAACCTTGGCAGGGTCGGTGTTTCCGTTTTTTGAACATGAAATATAAAAGGGGGGCTCGTCTTTGACCTTACAACAATTAAAATACGCCATTGAGGTAGCCAATCGAGGCTCGATGAATGAGGCGGCTAAACGCTTGTTCATTTCCCAACCCAGTCTGTCCAATGCAATCAAGGATCTGGAAGAGGAGCTTCGCATTACGATATTCGAGCGCACCAACAAAGGCATATCATTGTCCAAAGAGGGCGCGGAGTTTCTTGGCTATGCACGGCAGGTGGTAGAGCAGGCCGAGCTACTGGAGGGGCGTTATCTGAATGCGAAGCCTTCTCCGCAGCATTTTTCGGTATCTACACAGCACTATGCTTTTGCGGTCAATGCCTTCGTGAATCTGGTTCAGGAATACGGACAGGACGAATATGAGTTGGCACTGCGGGAGACGAAGACTTACGAAATCATCCAGGATGTCAAAACTCTGCGCAGCGAGATCGGCATTCTATACCTCAATGAATTCAATGCCAAAGTGATCAACAAGCTATTGAAGGATGCAGGGCTTCAGTTTACCAGCTTGTTTACGGCGAGACCGCATATTTTTATCAGCATCAAAAATCCGCTGGCGAAGCAGTCCATCGTGACCATTGACGAGCTTCAGAATTATCCGTATTTATCCTTTGAGCAGGGGGAATACAACTCGTTCCACTTCTCCGAGGAAATCCTCAGCACGTTATCCCATAAAAAAAGCATTCGGGTCAATGACCGTGCAACCCTGTTTAATCTGCTGATTGGTCTGAACGGTTACACCATTTCGACCGGGGTGCTGAGCGCCGACCTGAACGGGAACGAGATTATTCCGGTTCCACTCGCATGCGATGAGACGATCAACGTCGGATGGATCAGTCATAAGAATGCGACCCTGTCCAAGCTTGCCGCAGCTTATGTCGAGGCGCTGCATGAAGCGATTGCCACCTGATTTTTTCGATATAGCATCAATAGACTATAGCTGGCTATAGTTTATTAGAGTTACTGAATAGCGACAGCAGAATGATATACCTCTCTTACAGAGAAATTTTTTTTGGTGAGGGAGAGAAGAATCCAACCATGCGCAGTTGCGAACGGCGCTGGAGCGTTTCGATTGTCCTAGAGGAAAACTTAATGCTTTCCAGCGTTCGGCACGGGAAAGAAGCGGCATGGAATCCGTGTTGTTCGGGGATGAAAAGCTTAGAATGTCAATCGAGTACCAGGTAGAAGGAATCATCGGGATAAAGGCTTGTAAAAACCGGCTGTCGGCTGCATGAATCGGCAGCAGGTTCATGTAAAAATTGGTCATAACAAAATCAAGAATAGTCAGTGGAGGATTGTATCGGTGAGACTTATAATCTGTGTAATAAAGCAGCTTACAGGATCCGTTGGTTGCTTTATTACAGGATGATAGGATTGACAAAACGAAGTGATCGATGAGTCATGAGAAATTAACATACAAGGAAAGGAGGGAAATAGTTTTTAGCAAATCAACATGATTTCATGCTGAATAAAGGTCATACTGCTTAAAGATAGAGTCTTCTAGAATCATATATTCTATCTATCAAATCTGTATAATAGATTTAGGAGGAGCGATATTTCATGAAAAGGCTGTTGAGCAGTGTAGTCTGTGTGGGTATACTTTTAAGTCCTTTAAGCACCCAAAATGTTTTAGCAAATGAAAGCGCTATTAAATCTCATGTTGCTGAATCTGGGGGACAATATGAAAAACGTGGATATATCCTAGAAGTGATTAATGAGGTGGATGATCCAGCAATCGATCCTATTATTAGTGAATTTGTTCAACTATATTTTGATGTCTATCCAAAATTAGTAACAAAGTATGCTGCTGACCCAAAAACTGCAACCCAAAAAGTGATATTAAAATTTGATCCTACGTACGATGGGGTAGCATATGCTGATGCAGATGCTGGAATGATTGTTGTAAGCTCTAAATGGATCCTTAATCGTCCATGGGATTTAGGGCTATTTACACATGAATTATCTCACATTGTTCAAGCGTATCCAAGGTATGACGATCAGACATGGTGGATTACAGAAGGAATAGCAGATTATATTCGATATGAATACGGACCTCATCATGAAGGTTGGAAATTTAGGGAACCCAAAGAAACTGATAATTATAATAGCGGTTATGGAGAGACTGCACGCTTTTTATTATGGATCGAACAAAACAAGAATAATAAAGTAGTAGATATATTAAACAAACAAATGCAACAGAATACTTTCCATATTCATGATTTTGAAGAAATAACAGGGCAATCGGTTGAAGATTTGTGGGCGGAATACATTCTCAATCCTTATGTGAAAACCAAATATAAAATTAAAACAGAGTAAAGAAAGAACCTGTCAGTAATCAAAAATGGGAAATAAGCGGGAGATGTGTCAGTTAGACTTATAATGGGTTAATAAAGCAGCTTACGGAATTCCGTCGGTTGCTTTATTTCTTTCATGGGATACTAGGGGGTAGGGAAACAAGTGCGGCTGCGGAAATCATCTATATATCTCAACTTGGTATTAACCTTTTTATTGTCGATTATTCCAATGTATACCTTAAGTCTATACATCAACATGTCAGGTGCGGCAAGCGTCCGCCAGGAAATTACGAATTCGATGCAATCCCGGGTTCATTTCTACCTATCCTCGTATGAAGCCGAGTTGAGCCGGGTGACCAAATCCATGCGGGATTTCATTAATGACGGCGACTTATCCACTTTAAGCAATTTGTACCCGAACATTCCCACCTTTGAACGGTTTAATATGTTGAATAGGTTGGAGAGCAAGCTTTTTCTCTTGAATAATTCTAGCCAGTATATTTCAAGTTCGAAGTTGTACATCCCCTCGATGGAAATTACGATTCATGGGAGCGGCTATGACGAGGCAGCCATGACGGCTAAGGAAATAAGCGAAATTCGCTCTGTGCAATATAAAACACTGTCGCCTTTTACCATGCTGAACGACCGTCTCTTCATGGGCAGCTTATTCCCCTTAGGACTTACCGCTGCGCAAGCGCCGACTTCGGTCATTAAGGTTGAGATTTCTTTAAAAAGCCTGAGAGACGTACTTAAGCAAATCCCCAATACAGCGGAAGGGGGGGCCGTGTTATTTGCGAGAGAGCAAGATTGGCATATCGCTTCCTCCCAAGAAGCCCGAGAGGCTGCGCTTATTCAAACCTTGAAGAAACAATGGGAGAATAAATCGGGCGATCATAAAGCGGGAAGCGAACGTCTCAAGATTGACAATCGGTTCTACCTTGTCACGTACGAACCATCCGAGATGCTGGATGCAACCCTGCTCGTGTATGTGCCGGAGAAACAAATTCTCGATCCCCTTAGTCATTATTTCGTGATGCTGTTAGTGCTGTCCGTATTATCAATAACAGTAATCATCTTCTTCTCTTATTGGATTTATCGGATGATCCATAAACCTCTGCGTTCCCTTGTATCCGCTTTTCGCCGCGTGGAGAGCGGTAATATGGACATTTCGATCCCCTACAAGACGGCCTTTGAATTCGGTTACCTGTATCGGCAGTTCAATGCTATGATCAGCCGACTGAATACGTTGATTCAGGAAGTGTACGAACAAAAAATTCATAGCCAGCGCGCGGAGCTGAAGCAGCTGCAGTCGCAAATCAATCCGCACTTCTTATACAACAGCTTTTTTGTCCTGAAGCGCATGATAGCGGCGGGTGACAATAAAAGCGCAATTAGCTTTGTTGAACACCTGGGAAATTATTTTCAATATATTACGAGAAATGCGGATGATGAGGTAACGCTGGAAGCGGAGTGGCTGCACGCCCGTAACTATGCGGAAATCCAGATGGTCCGTTTCCGCAAGAGACTGCGGACCGATTTTTTCGATAAGCCGTGCACGTATGCTTCTTTGAATGTACCAAGGCTTATCATTCAGCCTCTTCTGGAGAACGCCTACCAGTACGGACTGCAGAACAAGATTACGGACGGAATCATCCGAGTTTCTTTTGAAGTAAAGATGGAACTGATTTGTATTGCCGTTGAGGACAACGGAGAAGAATTGACTGACGAGCAATTGAGTATGCTTGAAGCCAAACTGAATTCTCATAATGAACATATGGAAACGACGGGATTAATCAATGTGCACCGGCGTCTGCAATTGAAGTTCGGGACCGATGCCGGCGTCCTTGTTAAGCGCAGCTCCCTTGGCGGGTTGCGAACCGAGATATGCATTCCGATCAGGGAGGTGCCGAATGTATCGATTGTTGATCATTGACGACGAAGATGTGATTGTGGACGGGATGGCCGATCTGTTTCAAGAGCAAACAGACATGGAGCTGGAGGTGTATTGTGCCTACAATGTGTTAGAGGCGATCGATTGGCTCGAGCGAAGGAAGATTGACATTGTGCTGTCTGATATTCAGATGCCTGGATTAACCGGACTCCAACTGCAGCAGCAAATTATAGAGCTTTGGCCACGTTGCAAGATCATTTTCCTGACAGGCTATAACGAATTTACCTATATCCACGAAGCGATGCGAAACGGATCGTTCGATTACGTGCTTAAAACGGAGACCGACGAAACCATTATCAGATCCATCAAGAAAGCAATCGCGAAGCTGGACGAAGAGATGGACATGCATAGCACGCTTCAGAAAACAACGCTTTTGCTGCAGCGGGCGCTGCCTTATATTCAGAAAGAATACCTCCGCGATATTCTTCAAGGAGAATCTTATGCGCTCGGCAACCTTCACAATCAGTTTACTCAGCTGTCCATTTCACTCCACTCTACCAAACCCGTTCTTTTAGTTGTAGGCCGCGTAGATGAATGGCAGGAGGGCCTAAGCACATTCGACCGGGCCTTGATCCTATATGCGGTGCAAAATATTTCAGAAGAATTGCTAGGTGTTTCGGCGCGTGTCGCTTTCACAGATTACGAACGCTTCCGCATGGTTTGGTTCATTCAACCGAAATCGGATGCTGAAGATTCGTGGGATCAAGTCCTTAGGTTAGTCCAAGGTACATTGGAGCAAATCCAACATACGAGCAGGCAATTACTCAAGATCAAACTCTCCATTATAGTAGCCAGCAAGCCTTGCGAGTGGGAGGAACTGCCTCTCCGCTTTATAGCGATTAAACGCTTATTCGGATATGGGCTTGGCTTGGGTCAAGAGCTATTATTGACCGACCAAGCCTATGGTACGGATCACGGCCGACTCGAATCAGTAAAAAGTCCCTTACAGACCCATTTGTGGATCGATTTAAAAAATGATTTGGAAGCCGGACGGCGTGAAGCCTACTTGGCTGCATTTGATGGGATAACCGCGCTGCTTGCTGCAGAGGATGAGCAGACCGAGAAAGCCAGAACGGAGTGGTACTATACGTTAGTCGTGATCTACATGTCCATTTTGAATTACAGCTCTGTCCTCCGCCTGGCAGCCGAACAGATGGACCTGGATAAGCTGACGAAGATGCAAGCCCATAAGACATGGCGCTCGGCGTTTGATTATTTACGAGAATTAGCGGAATTGATTATTAATCATCGATCTGAGGGACATACGAACTCCGAGAACGACGTCATCACGAAGATTAAGAAATATATACACGAGTATTTGAACGGAGACCTTTCCTTAACTCGTTTAAGCGATATTGTATCGCTCAACCCATCGTACTTATCAAGATTATACAAGCATCATACAGGGGAGTCGCTTACAGAGACGATCAAACAAGTCAGGCTGCAGAAGTCAAAGGAGCTCCTTAGAAATCCCGGCATTCGGATGAGCGATATTTCGGAACGTGTCGGGTTCTTGTCCGAACGATCCTTTTACCGGTTCTTTAAATCGATCACTAACCTGACTCCGCAGGAATATCGCGAACTGCAGAAGTAAATTTTGGTCACAACAAGTATAGATGCGTCAGTAGATAGCGCACAAACCATCCTTCTATAATACAGAGGAAGGGAGTAATACAACACTATACGATGAGGGGGAAGTTGGTTTGAACAGACGAAAGGTTGTATCTACGGCTATGGCTTGCTTCATGAGTGCCGCCCTGCTAACTACGGGATGCAGCAATTCAGGCAATCAAGGAGCAAACAGTCCGTCCCCTGCCGGCGGCAAGAACACACAGACGACGGTAGATGCTGGTGGTCCATTGGGGAAATACGAGACACCTATTGATGTCCATGCGGTACGTGGGATTAATGGAAGTTATAAATTCCCGCAGGGAGAGGATATCGGTAATAACCTCTGGACAAGGACTTACAAGGACGAGTTCGGCATCAACCTGATCTATGATTGGGTTGCAGACAGCTCTGGCGGAAATGAAAGCGCATACAACAAGAAGTTGAACCTCATGATCGCTTCCGGAGAGCTGCCGGATATTGTGGCCGTGAACTCCAAGCAGTTTAAGCAGCTGGCGGAGGACGGACAGTTAGCCGATCTTACAGAAGTGTTCGAGAATTACGCATCCCCCTACTTGAAGGATGTGGCCAAGCAGGATGGCGGTATGGCGATGAATTCGGCTACGATCAATGGAAAACTTCTGGCGATTCCCGGGTTTAACGGAAACATTACCAACGCCAATGTACTATGGATTCGTTCGGACTGGATGAAGAAGCTCAATCTGCCTGAGCCCAAAACGATGCAGGATTTGTTCGCCATCATGGAAGCCTTTGCTACCAAGGATCCGAATGGCGATGGCGGCGAAGGCGTAGTCGGATTGGCCGCGAACAAAAACATCTATGACAGCTTCGCCGATCTGCTGAGCTTCTTTAACGGGTATCACGCTTATCCGAACGGTATGTGGATCAAGGACGCTGCCGGCCAACTGACATACGGGGGCATCCAGAAAGAGATGAAGCCGGCCCTTGCGAAGCTGCAGGAGCTGTACAAATCCGGATTAATCGATAAGGAATTCGGAGCGAAGGACGCGGCCAAGGAGGCGGAACTGCTCGGACAGAATAAATTAGGCATTACGTTCGGGGCGAACTCCAATCCTTTTTATCCATTCGATGATGCGCGCAAGCTGAATCCGAATATGGACTGGAAAGCGTATCCAATCCCTTCTATCGATAATAAACCGGCTCGGCCAACCGTAGGCTTCCCTATCGGTACCTACTATGTTGTGAAGAAAAATTTCAAGCATCCTGAAGTTATAGTCAAGATGTTTAACGCGAACTTCGAGAAGTTTTACGGAAAAACGGGCGATTGGGACAAATGGAGCGTGACGAAGGACCCGGTGACGAAGGAACGGCTGGAAGCGTTCAAGTGGCCGTTCGTCTATGGCTTCCCACCCGATAAGGATGTTCCCGGACGTTACGAGGCATTAAAAAAAGCAGTAGCATCCAATGATCCGTCAGCACTAAACGGTGAGCAAAAAGCGGACTACGAAGCTTATCAAGCGTTCAAGAACGGAGATCAGACGAAGTGGTCGACGGTTCGGCAAGCAGGTCCGACAGACTCTTCATTCGCCGTTCTGAATTATTACAAAGAGAAAGATCTGTTGTATACCAATGAATATCGCTCTAGCCTACAGACGCAGACGATGACGCTGAAATGGTTGACGCTCTTAAATCTGGAGAAAGAAATGATCACCAAGATTATCGTTGGCGCACCGTTGGACGAATTCGATAAATTCGTGGAAAACTGGAAAAAATCCGGCGGCGACCAAATTACGAAAGAAGTAAACGAGTGGGCTTCAACCTCCAAATAATTAAAGGACCAAAAAAGAAAGGGAAAAGATGATCTTCAACTTCTCTTCCCTTATCTTTATTATACAACCGGACGGTGGGATGACAGATGAAAACGGGCAAATGGCGCCGCGAGTTACCTTTGCATATACTGGTATTTCCCAGCTTAGTTATTGTATTGATCTATTGCTATATTCCTATGTTTGGCAACGTTATTGCATTTCAGGATTTCAAACCGATCAAAGGATTTATGGGCTCGGAGTGGACAGGGCTCTCTAATCTGGAATACGTCCTGGAAATGCCGAACACATACCGCATTATCTGGAATACCGTCTACATTGCTACGATGAAAATTATAATGGGCAATATCGTACCGATCATCATCGCTCTGCTTTTGAATGAAATCCGTAAGACGATTGTGAAGCGCAGCATTCAAACTTTAATCTATTTTCCTTATTTCCTATCGTGGGTCATTCTTGCCGGCATCCTCATCGATGTCCTCTCTCTACAGCACGGCATCGTCAATCAAGTTCTTGGATGGTTCGGCATCCAACCTATATACTTCCTCGGTGATAACCGATGGTTTCCCATCACGCTCGTGCTGACGGATACGTGGAAGGAATTCGGTTTCAACACAATCGTATACCTGGCCGCGCTGACAAGCATTAATCCATCTCTTTATGAAGCGGCCACTATAGATGGCGCAAACCGCTGGAAGCAAACCCTCTATATTACGCTGCCGGGGATGATCCCGATTGTTGTGCTAATGGCCACGCTAAGCCTAGGCAACGTGTTGAATGCAGGCTTCGACCAAGTGTTTAACTTATACAGTCCTCAAGTCTACGAAAGCGGAGATATTCTGGATACATTGATTTACCGCATCGGTGTCTCAGATGCCCAATATGGTCCGGCAACTGCTATTGGATTACTGAAATCGTTCGTTTCTTTTTTGCTGATCTCGGTGTCTTATTGGCTGGCGTACCGGTTTGCGAATTACCGAATTTTTTAACTGGAATAGGGGGGGAACACAATGATTCAACACGCCTCCGTAACGCGGAGCCTATTCAATATTTGCAATCTTATATTTTTGATCGCGCTCTCATTGCTCTGCATCCTTCCAGTCATCCAGGTCATTGCCGTCTCATTCAGCTCCAGCAGCGCTGCAGCGGCAGGGCTAGTCAAGCTATGGCCGGTCGAATTCTCACTGAAATCTTATGAATTTATTTTGAAGAAGAAAGATTTTCTGGGGTCATTCCTGATTTCCATTCAGCGGGTAATATTGGGTACTGGTATTAGTATGTTTTTAACCGTAACGCTGGGTTACGCGCTTTCCAAAGAAGCGAAGGATTTTCGGATGAGGACCTTTTATGCCTGGTATTTTGTAATAACGATCTTATTCAGCGGCGGTTTAATTCCATGGTACTTGACGATCAAATACACCCATTTAATGGATACAATTTGGGCACTAGTCATTCCGGGGGCGGTGACCGTGTTTAACGTCATTCTGCTGCTCAATTTTTTTCGGGGACTGCCCAAGGAGCTAGAGGAATCGAGCTTCATGGATGGAGGAAGTCATTGGATAACGCTGTGGAAAATATATCTCCCGCTGTCCATGCCCGCCATTGCGACGGTCTCGCTGTTTACAATCGTCGGGCACTGGAATTCCTGGTTCGATGGTCTTATGCTCGTGAACTCGCCAAGTGATTACCCACTCGCCACGTATTTGCAGACTGCTATCATTCAACAGGATTTCGCTAACATGCGCGCAGAGGATGTTAAAACCTTGTCGGAGATTTCGGATCGGACTACACGTGCGGCGCAAATCTTTATAGGCGCATTGCCGATCATGGCTGTCTATCCGTTTTTGCAAAAATATTTCATGACCGGCCTGGTAATGGGAAGCGTGAAGGAATAGGGAGGGAGCTCGAAACCGCATATGAAGAAGCCAACCCGAAAGTGGACATTAGACATTATCCATCATTCCCATACGGATATCGGTTACACCGAACGTCAAGAGAAGATCGAACGGTTTCACGTTCATTTTATTAAGCAAGCCCTACAAATCCTAAGCAGCATCAAGTCAGGCGAGAAGAGCAATTGGGAAGGCTTTAAATGGACTTGTGAAACGTTTTGGCCCGTGGAACGGTTTTTGGCGCAGGCAACCGACGATGAGGCGCAGGTGTTTCAAGCTTACGTCCGGTCCGGGGACATTTCATTGTCCGGCACTTACTTGAATATGACCGAACTTATTGATGCAGACCTGCTTGCCAGAATGATCAAGCGCTCCACGAATTACGCCAATTCTATCGGCGTTACGCTGGACTCAGCTATGACGGCCGATATTAATGGATACAGTTGGGGGTTTGCGCAATGCTTATTAGATGCAGGCATACATAACCTACTGTCCTGCATCCATACGCATCATGGCATGTTTCCGCTTGGACAAAAGCAGACGCCGTTTTGGTGGGAAGCCCCTTCTGGCCAGCGGCTGCTTGTGTGGAACGGCGACCATTATAACCTTGGCAATGACCTGGGGTTAGCCCTGAATGCGCTTCATTCCTATATCATTCGTGACGAGTTTCATACTCCGCCTATCGTGAACAATCACTGGGAGGTGATGGAGGCTCGAATCATGCGCTATTTGAGCCAGTTGGAGAAAGAAGGGTATCCTTTCGATTTCGCTCCGGTTGCACTTTCCGGAATCATTGTAGACAACGCTCCCCCTAACGGCTCCATTATGGATTTGTTCCATCAATGGAATGAGGTCCACGGTGATGTGGTTACGATTCAAATGACGACTCTGTCGGACCTGTTTGCAAAGCTTAGGCAGCAGACGGATATTGAAATTCCCGTCTACCGCGGCGACTGGCCAGATTGGTGGTCGGACGGTGTTGCGTCGACTGCCGCACACACTCAACTATTCCGGGATGCACAGCGCAATTTCCAACTTCTCGTTCAACTTGATCCGGTGAACAGCATCATTCCCGAAGCAGCTGTTAGGGAGATGGAGGAACAGCTTACTCTGTATGCAGAGCATACTTGGGGATATTCTCATTCTATTACCGAGCCTTGGAATCCTATGGTGCAATCGCTCGGTGCCCGCAAGGAGGCCTATGCGGCCAATGCCAGCCGGCTTGTCCATACCGCTATTGACGCCGTATTGGAATCCAAGGGCGAAGCCATGCTCGCACCCGGGCGGTCAATGCGCTACAAGGTAATCAATCCGTTCCAGCACGATATCCGGGTCATCGCAAGGATGTACTTGGATTATTGGGAGCTTCCGTTGATTCGGAACGGCTTTGAGGTTAGGGAGGAAGGTCGGACTGACGTCGTCATAGTCCATCAAGTAAGCCAGGTCAGCCGGGGAACAGAGGTGTCCATTCTGATCACGCTGATGGCAGCGGAAGAAAGAACGTTCCGATTGGTTCCCCATTCCGCCGAGAATGGGAAGACGACCTCAAGCTTTGCCTTAACCGGCTCGGATCGAGTGAAGGATATTCGCGATTTTCGCTCAGAAGATGAATCTTTCTGCGTGACCCAAAACTCCGTTGAGAGCGCACATGTCTTGATCTCCTGGGAAGCGGGGAAAGGCATCGTCTCATGGATTGACAAACGGTCAGGGATCAATCTAATCGATATCACGGCTCCGCACTCAGCTTTTGCTCCTGTCTACGAAGTGACGCCGGTGAAAGACCATGGTCTGATCCGCAAGACACGTACGAGAATGGGACGGAACCGGAAAGGAATGAACGTGCAGAGGCACGTAGGCCGTCTTGTTCATGCACTTGAAGTGGAACGCGGTCCGCTGTGGATCACAATAGAGCAGGAGTACGAATCGGTCGGGATGAGCCATTACGTGGTGCGGCTGACGGTGTATGCCCATGAGCCAAGAGTGGATGTGGCGATACGCTTGCATAAAGACAGTGTTTGGGAACCGGAGAATGTGTATATTCCGCTGCCGTTCTCCCTTCCACACGCCCAGCTTTGGCTAGAGAAAGCGGGTGCGCTCATGCGGCCGGGGATTGACCAAATTCCCGGTACAGGACTTGACTTCTATTGCATTCAAAACGGATTGGGATGGATCGGCCAAGAGCAAGGCTTGGCTATCGCTATGCCGGATACCCCTTTAGTCCAGCTCGGCCCGCTTGTTTTTGGGGACCGGTTGCTACAAGGTCAACAGAACCGTAACGAAGTTAGAGCGATTTACTCATGGATATTGAACAATTTCTGGGAGACGAATTTCAAAGCGACGTTGGGAGGTTTTTATGAGTTTCGATATTCGGTTTATTGGGGAAATGACCTAAACACTGCAGAGAAGGCCATCGCTCAATGCAGGTTATCTAATCAACGAGTAATTAACTATCGGGCCTGGTAGCGATCACTGTGATATCATCATCACAGTTCGGGAAATTTGCAAACGAACAGAAGAAAAAATATTCAAACTGTTCAGCAGTTCACTGACAGAATTAGGGATCTCGCCACCAAAACGCGGAAAACGTTCGTAAATAATAAATGCGTATCAAAATTCAATTCTAAAATCCCATCATCCTATGATGGGATTTTAGAATTGAAGAATAATGAGATTAAAGAAGGAAATGAAGAGGAAGGAATCGGCTGAGTGTCCGTCATCCGACATCATCATCATCAGCTTCTGTCGGGTGACAAGAGCCTTAATTCATTTATCGCCGCGAAAATCATGGCTCTTTAATATTATTGGATAAGGTTCGGGGCTGTCCCAGTTGAGGAAGCAGGGCTTCTTTATATCTATTATGCAATATAACATATTTTTGTACAGGATATTGCATGCGTGTGACTTTTTGCATACAATGGAATGGTAAATGATATGTACGTTAAGATACTTCGGATTCACGGGAGGAATTTCAAATGTCCAGTCAATCGTTAAGCGCTTTCTTACAGGATAATCTAACGGAACTCAAGGAGCAAGGACTCTATAATACGATCCAGCCTCTTGAAAGTCCGAATGGCCCGCTTATTACCATTCAGGGTCGTGAATTCGTAAATTTATCTTCCAACAACTATCTCGGACTGGCGAATGATGAGCGATTGAAAGAAGCGGCGATCCGGGCTACGACCGATTTCGGGACTGGAAGCGGGGCTGTTCGCTCCATTAACGGAACGCTTGCACTTCATGTAGAGCTTGAGGAGAAGCTTGCCCAGTTCAAGGGAACCGAGGCGGTGCTGACGTATCAATCCGGTTTCAATTGCAATATGGCGGCAATCTCGGCTGTGATGGGTGCCGGGGATGCGATTTTGTCGGATGAGCTCAACCATGCGTCCATTATTGATGGCTGCCGATTGACCAAGGCGAAGGTTATTCGTTTTAACCATTCGGACATGGACGATTTGCGTTCGAAAGCACAAGAAGCGAGAGAATCCGGTTTATATAACAAAATTATGGTCATTACCGATGGCGTGTTCTCGATGGATGGCGATATTGCGAAGCTCCCCGAAATCGTGGAGATCGCCGAAACCTATGATCTGATTACTTATGTGGATGACGCTCATGGATCTGGCGTTCTTGGCGGCGGTGCAGGTACGGTGAAGCATTTCGGGTTGTCGGAGCGGGTAGATATTCAGATCGGCACGCTGTCCAAGGCGGTTGGCGTTGTCGGCGGGTATGTTGCTGGATCACGGGATCTGGTGGATTGGCTCAAGGTCCGCAGCCGGCCGTTCCTGTTCTCCACGGCGCTGCCTCCAGGCACCGTAGCCGCTTGTATTACCGCTATCGATATCCTGCAGAACAGCAAAGATCTGCAAATGAAGTTGTGGGAGAACACCCGTTATCTGCAGGAAGGACTCAAGCGTCTTGGCTATTCTGTCGGTCGTACCGAAACTCCGATTACGCCGTGCATTATTGGAGATGAAACAACCACCCAGAAATTCAGCACCAGATTGTACGAAGAAGGCGTGTATGTCAAATCGATCGTGTTCCCGACGGTACCAAAAGGCACGGGAAGAGTTCGGAATATGCCAACCGCCATTCATACGAAGGAGATGCTGGATCGCGCACTTTCCGCATATGAAACCATCGGACGCGAGTTGGGTCTGATCTAATAAGGGGGCACAAGTGATGAAACGAATTATGGTAACCGGTGCGCTCGGTCAGATTGGCTCAGACCTGGTGGTGAAATTGCGGCAAATATACGGTGAAGAAGCTGTTCTCGCAACGGACATTCGCCAAATCCATCATGAAACGGTCCAATCAGGACCATTCAGAATACTAGATGTAACCGACCACCACGCATTCCACGAAGCGGCTAAAGAACACCGAGCAGATGCGATTATCCACCTTGCAGCCCTGTTGTCCGCCAAGGCAGAATCCAATCCGGCACTGGCGTGGAACCTGAACATGGGCGGTTTGTTAAGTGCCCTCGAGACGGCACGGACATTATCCTGCCAGTTCTTTACGCCGAGCTCCATCGCGGCATTCGGGGCGGATACCCCGAAAAAAGCAACGCCGCAAGACACGGTGCAGCGCCCGTTAACGATGTATGGAGTCAGCAAGGTCTCGGGCGAGCTGTTATGTGACTACTATTACCATAAATTCGGAGTGGATACCCGCGGATTGCGCTTTCCAGGGCTGATCTCCCACTCTGCGCCTCCGGGCGGGGGAACGACGGATTATGCGGTTGAGATGTATGTAGAGGCCATCCGCAATGGAAGCTACACTTCCTATATTGATAAAGGGACCTACCTTGACATGATGTACATGCCGGATGCGATTTCCGCCATCATGACATTGATGGAAGCTGATCCGTCCAAGCTGAAGCACCGTAACGCCTTTAATGTCACGGCGATGAGTGTCGATCCTGAGGGGATTGCGGCTAGCATCCGCCGGCATATACCGGATTTCAGCCTCGACTATGACGTGGATCCTGTCCGTCAGGCGATTGCGAACGAATGGCCGGATTCCATCGATGCAACTGCAGCACGCGAAGAATGGGGATTTGATGTACAATATGATTTGAACCATATGACCGATGATATGGTGTCAAAGCTTATGGAGAAGCCGCAAGCGGATCAGAGCAAGATCAGTTAACGGCTTAGTTTCAGAAGGAGGATATGGTTACACTTGGAACCCATTCATAAAAAGGTAGGGAGAAATCTGCAAGCCATCCGCAAATCACGGGGCCTCAGCCTCGATAACGTAGCCGAGTTGACCGGTGTAAGCAAAGCCATGCTGGGACAGATCGAGCGGGGGGATTCCAATCCGACGATCTCTGTATTGTGGCGCATCGTTAGCGGCCTCGGTATTTCATTCACCACGCTCATCGAAGAGGCGGAAACCGAAGTAACCGTGGTATCACCGGAGGACGTGGAGCCTTTTCACGAGGCTGAAGGCGCGTACCGGGTATACCCTTTGTTCTCCTACAACCTGCGCACTAAATTTGAGTCCTACATGGTTATAATGGATCCGGGCTGCGATCACGGATCTGAAGCTCATAATGATGGCGTTGAGGAGTATATTTTTGTGCATCAGGGGGAGCTGGAGCTCTGGCGAGAAGACGAAAGCTACACCGTGCCTGCCGGAAGCTCCGTGCATTTCTCGGCTAACCGGCCCCATCGGTACGTGAATCCTGGTAATGAAACAACGAAATTTTACACGATTATCTTCTATGCGGATGCCGCAGCCAGGGGCTGATTATCAAAAACAGGCACACCGCTTGATTACCGTCAACCGAATATTAAAAAAAGGCAGAGCCGTCCGGAAAAAATACAGTCCGATCTTAAAAATCGACTGTATGGTGTTCCGGGCGGCCGTTTTATATTTAGGACGTGGGGAGAAAGGGATCGCAGGGGAGGTGGAATCGAAGTTATTCGTTTCTCATTGCTAATTACGAAATCATCGACAAAGGAGTTGAACGGTTGACTATGGGTTTCCACACCAAAAAGTGGTTGAAGCTGTTATTGGCAGTTACGTGCGCGCTTGTGGCCGTTCCGCCAGCAGGAAAGACACTGATGGCGGCCGATGGTATGACAGAGCAGGCTGATGTTCATTTATTAGACTCGAACACCGCCGCGAATATGGCGACTCAACAGGATCTTGATGTTATTTACAAGGGTTTGTCCGGTTATCCGACGGTGTCGGCCACGTATAACGGGGGAGTAGCTGCCATCGGAGATCAAGCCTTCGTCCTGGCGGTGAACCCCGATACGACGCCGATTCTCGCGGCTGCCCGTTACGGAAAAGGCAAAGTCGTTGTTGCAGGTGACGATTCCTATTTCAAGTTTACCTCCGATATTACCGATGAGCGGAAGACGGTGGCCCGTAACATCCTCCTGTGGCTGACCGAGGATTCCGAGACGTTGACCTATCAGGAGGCATTGGAAGGCAAGGGCCGATTGCCCATGTTGTCGGCAACGTGGAAGAATTATACCATCGAAACCGATGTGCCGATCGATCTGGTCCGGTTGGAGCAATTCACGCCTGAGCACTTGGATCCGTCCCGCTACCCCGTAGCTTATGTTGACGGCACCTTGAAGGATAGTGAGGTCGACGTCCTCGAGGACTACGTCGCGCAAGGCGGTCATGTCGTTGTTCCCTTAAAGGGCTGGGTGATGGAGCAGTATCCGCATGTCTTTCTCGGGAATGCATATGAAGGCCGGTCGGGTAGGCTCAGTGAGGACTTCCCGGTACAGCGTCTTTTGAACCGGATGGGCCTCGGCTTAATGAACAATACGGCATCGACTCGAACGGAAACCCTGCCTAAACTGACGACGGAGCAATCCGCCAATTACCACTCGCTAAAGCTGCTGGAGCAGGCCGAAGCGATTGAGGCAGGAACGCTGTCGCCGGATCAGGTGAACGTCGGGCGGCCTGGTGCCGGCGCGGATAAGAAGCTGCAGGTCATCGCTTCAGTGACTGGTGGAACCGTCAGCAGCATCACCCCTCAAAGTCCGCTGTATGCCGTGATCGAGCAGGATGCCAGCGATTTGGAGTCCCAGCTTACGTTTCCGCTGGACCGTTCCAAGGCGCCCTATACCAGTGCTTTGTTAGCTTTTCAATTAGGGCGGATCGGCAATGATCTGACGGCCCCCAAATCCCCTTATGCCGATCAATTTCCTGGAGCCGTTCCGGCGGACGCCCCGCGAGTGACGGGACAATCCGTTCACGTGGATTTTGATTATTCAACCTTTGACTATTTACGTCAAGGGACGGTTCCAAAGAATTGGATCAGCACGGGGATATACGCGCCGGCCGGGGAATGGGTGACGGTACAGGTCCCTGAAGGCACGCAGCATCTGGATGTGCAGGTTGGGGCACACACGGACAATTTGACAAGTAAAACGGAATGGGAAAGATCTCCGGTCATAACGCAGCGAAAGCCGCTTCTTCCGGGTGAAAATCGGATTCGCAGCCCGTATGGCGGCCTGATTTACCTGATTCCGACCAAGCCGCAGCCTGGCGTTGAGAAGAATATTGAAATCAGCGGGGGAGTTCGTGCTCCGTATTATATCCTTGGTGAGACCTCTTCTGACGAATGGGAAGACGCGATTCGATATTATCCTTCCCCATGGTCAGAACTTCAAGGACGCAGAGTGATCTTGACGCTTCCGTCCGAGTATATCAGGCAGCTTGGAGATCCGCAGCAATTATTGGAGAAGTGGGACGCGATCGTGGATTACACAGAGGAAGTCGCAGGGCTTTCCCCGAATCAACCGCTGCCGCATAAGAGTATAGACCTTCCGTTCCGTTATGTTGCGGATCGACAGATTAGCGCGGGTTATATGCATGCCGGCTATCCCATCATGTTCCACATCGATCCTTCAGCGGGCCATGCCGTGGACATATCCCGAGTTACTCAGGGAGGATGGGGCTTCTGGCACGAGACCGGCCACGAATATCAGCAAGGAGCTTGGAACTGGAACGTAACGGGCGAAATTACCGTTAATATTTATTCTTTATATGTCCAAGAAAAATTCGGCAACAGCAGCAACTTATTGATTCGGAACGCGGAAGGAAAGGACTTCTACGACCGCGCATTTGATTATATCGAAAGCGACATACCAAACAAGTCGTTCGGCAGTTCGGGCCAGCTGGATCTCTTCGGTTATCTTGTGATGTTCCGTCAGCTGTCGCTAGCTTACGGATGGGATTTCTACGCTGAGCTTCATAAGGCGTACCGGGAGCTGCCGGCATCGCAGCTGCCTGCGACGAACCAAGAGGAAATCGATACGTTTGTGGTCATGGCATCCACAATCGCAGGCGAGAATCTGACGGAGTTCTTTGACAAATGGGCGCTGCCGTATTCCAAAGAAGAAGTTCGTTCCCGCCTTGACGCCCTCAATCTGCCGATGCCTTCGCAGGAGGTGTGGCGGCTGAGGGAGACGCATACGCTGAACGCTCCTCCCGAGATCAAGGCCGACACGGACGGCGAATGGAACCGTGGATCGGTGAAGGTCACCGTTGCCATGACAGCGGAAGCTGAAGCGGCGGGTATGCGAAGCCAGTACAAGATCGGATCCGAAGGCAAATGGACGGATTACACGGCTCCCATACTTGTCGAAGCGGAAGGCCAGACAACGATACATGCCCGAGCGGCCGCTATGTCGGGCGTGACCAGCGACGAGGCTTCCAAGACGGTGAAGATCGACCGGACCGGGCCGGAAATCACGGCAAACGTGACCCAGTCCGTATACCAAACCGAGCATATCACCATTTCGCCTCAAATCTCGGACACATTAAGCGGTGTATCCAATATCGCCTTGGAGCTGGATGGTAAGGAAGCTCCTGATACGCTGGTTGTAGAAGCGTTAACGCTAACGGCCGGACCGCACACCCTTCGGATTACGGCCGAAGATGCAGCCGGGAATATCACGGCTCGCGAATACCCATTCGAAGTCGTTGTCGATCAGGAACAGCTCGACGATATCGTGAGAGCAGGGGAAGAGAAGGGCTGGATCGATAATCATGGCATCTCCCAAAGCTTATTGGCCAAAATCGCGGATCTCCAGCAGTACCCGGCCGGAAGCGAAGCCATCGAAGATGCGCTGACTTCACTGGAGAATGCCATCAAAGCGCAGCAAGGCAAGCATATCGATTCCGGCTTCGCGGAGCTTCTTCTTGGAGACATAGACTACATCCGAAGCCGCAGCTCGGCTTCCTAGCAGCTTATATTGATGAAAAGGGCGGCCGATTCGGCCGCCCTTGAACTCTTTAATGACCATCTATCGTTAAATAAATCAGTCCAAGATTAAATATAGACAATGTACTGCCTTAAAAATATACTGCACAATTAGAAAACACGGCAGTGTTCAATCGCCAGAATGTTCAGTAAGGTGGTGCTTAACAAACCAGAAGTTCACACAACATGCAAATGAAAAGGGAGGCAAATGATAATGAAGGTCAACAGGTTTAAAGTATTCTGGATGGTTTTGCTTGCCGCCACCATCGCCATAACAGCAGGCTGCGGCGGCTCTGCCAAGGAACAACCGGAGGCAGCGTTGGACCCGGAATCCCCTCCGGTTCTATCGGAACTGACGTATTGGGTGCAAATCGTTAGCCAAGTGTCCGCTACGATGAAAAGTTATAACGAAATCGAGGCTTATAAGGAACTGGAGAGGATAACCGGGGTGAAAGTGGATTTTCAGCATCCTCCGCAGGGCCAGCAGGCTACGGAGCAGTTCAACCTCATGATGACCTCGGATAAGCTCCCGGACGTGATCGAGTATTCATGGGCCGGTTACCCGGGGGGACCGGAGAAGGCGATCAAGGACGGCAAAATCATCAAACTCAATGATTTGATCGACCAATACGCCCCGAACTTTAAAAAGGTGCTTGAGGAGCATCCGGAGTGGAAGAAGGAAATTACGACCGATGACGGCAGCATATATGTGTTCCCGTTCCTGCGCACCGACGACAAGCTTAAGGTATTTCTCGGACCGACGGTCCGGCAGGATTGGTTAGATAAGCTGGGGCTTTCGATGCCGACAACGATTGATGAATGGTACAACGTGTTGAAGGCTTTTAAGGAACAAGATCCGAATGGCAATGGCAAGGCGGATGAGATTCCCTTGTATCTGACGAAAGGAGATGTCGATACAACGACCGCTTTTCTCGGGGCATGGGGAATTAATGCCGGATTTTACCAAGAGGCAGGACAGGTTAAATACGGCCCGACGGACCCGAGGTTCGAGGAATTCCTGACGCTCATGAACCAGTGGTACAAAGAAGGCTTACTTGATCGGGACTTTGCGACGACCGATGAGAAAATGCTGGAGGCCAAGATTACGGGCGGGCAAATCGGATCAGCGATTCTATACACCGGCAGCGGGATTGGCAAGTATGGAACGCTGATGAAGGATAAAGATCCGAACTTCAGATTGGTGGCAGCCCCCTATCCTGTGATGAACCAAGGCGATAAGCAGATTTGGGGATATAAGGACTATGCATTTAATGGAATCGGGGCAGCCGTTACCACCAGCAACAAAAATCCGATTGAAACGGTTAAGTGGCTGGATTACGGCTATTCCGAGGAAGGCGCCCTGTTGTTTAATTTCGGAAAAGAGGGCGTCAGCTACGCGATGGAGGACGGCAAGCCGATATTTAAGCCCGAAGTATTGAAAGATCCTTCCGGACTGCCATTGATCCAGTCCATGTCCAAGCATAACCGCGCAACCTTCAGCGGACCGTTCATGCTTGATATACGATTCGATCAACAATACACGACCGAGCCGGATCAGTTGGAGTCCAAGATCATCTGGGCAGAGCCGACCATGGAAAAGAAAATGCCGCGCACAACGCCGACCCAATCCGAGAGCAGCCGCTATGCTTCAATCATGACGGACATCAACACTTACAAGGACGAGATGTACTTGAAGTTCGTCATGGGCGCCGAGCCTTTGGATCAGTTTGACAAGTATGTGAAAACCATTGAATCCATGGGTCTTGCCGAAGCTCTGGAAATACAGCAAAAAGCCTTGGAGCGTTACGGTAATCGGTAAACGGTTAAACGTCCTGAAGCGGCAGAAATCTGCAGTCTCCGCCGCTCCTGGCGCTGCAATATAAATTGATTTGGAGGGAGGGATTCGTTTGTCTGCAACCCAGGATAATCCCTTCGAGCACAAAGGGAAATGGACAACGATTGCGAACGATTTGAGAAGGAATAAATTCGTTTATATACTGGCGCTTCCCGTTATTCTATACTATGCCGTCTTCCACTACGGACCCATGTACGGTCTCTTGATGGCTTTCAAAGATTTCAGTATTGCCGATGGCATCTGGGGAAGCGAGTGGATCGGATTTGAGCATTTCCGCAATTTCTTTAACAGCTATTATTTCGAACGCCTTCTGCGCAATACGGTGCTGATCAATGTCTATGAGCTTATCTTCGCGTTTCCGGCACCGATTATTCTTGCCCTGCTGCTGAACGAAATCCGCAGCCGGCTTTTTAAGCGTACGGTTCAGACGATATCATATTTGCCGCATTTCGTATCCATCGTCGTGGTGACAGGGATCATGTTCGATTTTCTTGCAAGAGATGGCTTGGTGAATCAGATTCTGGGCTTTTTCGGCATCGAATCGATTCCGTTCATGAGCGAGGCCAGCTGGTTCCGTACGATATATGTCGGCTCCGGCATTTGGCAAGGCGTAGGCTGGGGTTCGATCATTTATCTTGCCGCCATCACCACCATTGACCCGACCCTTTACGAAGCTGCCAAGATGGACGGGGCAGGCCGGTGGAAACAAATGCTGCACATCACGCTGCCGGGCATGCTGCCAACGATCATCATCATTTTTATTCTCAATATGGGCTCCATGCTTAGTGTTGGCAGCGAAAAAGTATTGCTGATGTACAGCCCGCTTACTTATGAATCGGCAGACGTGATCTCGACCTTTGTCTACCGTAGAGGGGTTCTGGAGACGGATTACGGTTTCACGACCGCCGTTGGATTATTTAATTCGGTCGTCAGCTTCATCCTGCTTGTACTCGCGAACTCGATCAGCAAGCGGGTCAGCGAACATAAACTGTGGTAGAGAGGAGGGCGTTCATGGCTAACAAACGATCCGCAGGAGAGTTAACCTTCGTCTGTTTGAACGCGTTGATCCTGACGGGCCTCTGCTTCGTCACCTTATATCCGTTCGTGTATGTTGCCTTCGCTTCGTTCAGCGATCCCGCTTCATTGGCCCAACACCGGGGGCTGCTGTTCGCTCCGCTTGACATTAACTTCGAAGCCTATAAGGCGGTGTTTAACAATCCGATGATTACGACGGGATATCGGAACACGCTGATCTACGTCGCGGCGGGTACAGCCATCAATCTGGTGGCCACGGCGATCGGTGCTTACGTGCTGTCCCGCAGAAACCTGTACTTCAAAAATCTCTTGATGATGCTGATCGTCATCACCATGTTTTTCGGCGGCGGCCTGATTCCGACTTATCTGCTGATCAATAACCTGGGGATGCTGAACACGATCTGGGCGATGCTGATCCCCGGGATGATTGGCACGTTCAATATGATCATTATGCGGACCGCCTTTCAGTCCGTCCCGATTAGTCTTGAGGAGTCGGCAAAAATCGACGGTGCGAACGATCTGATCATTCTGTTCCGGATTATTATTCCGCTGTCCATGCCCGTTATCGCCGTCATGATTCTATGGTATGCCGTGGGGCACTGGAATTCATACTTCGGGGCGCTCATCTATCTAAGGGACCGGGAGCTATTCCCGCTCCAACTCGTGCTACGGGAAATTCTCATAACCAATACAACGGACAGCATGATGACGGAAGCCTCGGGAGACCGGATGGCGATCGCGGACACCATAAAATATGCAACGATTATCGTATCCACATTGCCGATCCTGCTTCTGTATCCGTTTTTGCAAAAATATTTCGTCAAAGGCGTTTTGATCGGCGCCATTAAGGAATAGGAGGAGAACGATGGCTGACTCATTAGAGATCGTAACGGAAAGGAAGAACCGGATGCAGTGGTGGAAGGATGCCAAATTCGGCATGTTCATCCACTGGGGGGTATATTCGCTGCTCGGCAAAGGGGAGTGGGTCATGTATGCCAACAAAATACCGGTAAAGGAATATGAGAAACTTGCCGAGGAATTCAATCCGACACAGTTTGATGCCAAAGCTTGGGTGAATTGCGCCAAAAGGGCAGGCATGAAATATATCGTCATTACAGCCAAACATCACGATGGCTTCGCCATGTACCATTCACGGACGGACCCATTCAATATCGTGGATGCTTCTCCATTCGGCCGGGATGTGTTGAAGGAATTATCCGAGGCCTGCAGGGAGGAAGGAATCCGCCTCTGCTTTTACTATTCGCATGTCATTGATTGGCACCATCCGCATGCGCTCCATGATACGTTTAACAATCTGTGGGACTACGAGCTGGAGAAGAAGGCGTTCTTCAGTTACTGGAACCATAAAGCGAAGGGACAAGTACGCGAGCTGCTGACAGAATACGGTCCGGTCGGCCTGCTCTGGTTCGACACATCCGGCGGATTGTCGAAGAAGGAGAGCGAAACGATGGTGAACATGATCCGCGAGCTTCAGCCCGAATGCCTGATTAACAGCAGGGTAAGCCATTGGCCTGATTTCGGAGACTACCAATCCAAGGGGGATAACGAAATCCCGATGCATGGCGAGGAAACAAGGGAATGGGAGACGCCGATGACCCTAAATCAATCGTGGGGGTACAGCACGAAGGATCAAGTATGGAAATCGACGGATGCTTTGGTCCGAAAATTGGTGCACATCGTAAGCAAGGGAGGAAATCTGCTGCTCAATGTCGGCCCTACGGAAACAGGAATAATTCCGGAAAAATCCGCTCTACGCCTGGAGGAAGTTGGCGGTTGGCTGGCGCGAAATGGAGAGGCGGTCTACGGCACAAGCGCAAGCCCGTTCCCTTACGAGTTGGAATGGGGGGCGATTACGGTGAAAGGAAATACGCTCTTTCTCCATGTGTACAATCGCTATTGGCCAACGGAAGAACTGTTATTGAACGGGGTGAGAAATACGGTTAAAAAAGCTTATCTGCTCACAGACCCGAGTACAGGCAGTCTTCCCGTGCAACAGAGCTATCGGCCGGAAACGGACCATCACGCGATGCGGATCCGATTGCCGGAGCTTCCTCCGGAAGATCACGTATCAGTTATTGCATTGGAAGTCGAGGGCAGGATCGATGTAGATCGGAGTTTTATCCAACAGGCGGAGGGCGCCATTCATTTGGATCTTGTACTGTCGGACATAACGACAGGCAACGGGATGAACGAGGCCCGGTGGACCTTTAAGGCGTCGTCGTCTGGCATATATGAAGTCAAACTCGTCAACTTTAAAAGATCCGATGCCGTTTGGGAAAAGGAATATGATCATGAAGTCACCGTACAGGCAGCAGAGCAGACGATTGTGTGTGTTCCTCAAGAGGATAAGGTCGTCAGCGACTCCATATCCTGCCAGCATCCGTATACCGAGGTTCAGTCATCGATCGGGCGAATCGTCATTGACAATCCAGGTACGTATGCATTGACCTTATCGACCAAGCTTGTGAAGCCGAAACCTTTCGGACCGGAAATTTGGCAGGCGGCTGCCGTGAAGCTTCGTTCGGTACGATTAGTTCAGGTGTTTTAATACCCCGATGTACCCAAAATTTAAGCGTTCCTTTTAACGGGGGGGGGGGGGGGGGGCGTCTCTCTTGGGGTGACCGAAATTATTAAAGGGTTTGCTAGTCCGTTTGGCGAAGGATTCAAGAAATAGGCTTTTCCATACATTTTCTTGGAGGAATGCGTCATGATCTCGATACCCGGCCTTCTTCCCGGCAAGCGAAAGAGCAGTCGGGGACGCGTCTTGAAAACCATGATCGTTTCGTATTTGCTCATCCTTTTATTGCCTATGACCGTAGGGCTTTTTCTATATGGACGGGTGGAAAACGTGATGGAAAACAATGCGGAGCGTTCAAATTCGGCGATGCTGGAGCAGCTGCGGCTTTCCATGGACAGCAAGCTTAAAGAAGTGGATATTTTGGCCAAGCAAATTATGTTTAACCCCAAACTGGCTTATTTGCTGAATCTTGATCGGCATGATCAAGGGGGGGCGTACCGCCAGGTAGAATTCGTCCGCGATTACTTAAATCGTTATCAATCTTTTGTAAGCGGATTCGTGAAGGACTACTATGTTCATCTGCAGGCCGGAGACGTCATTTTGAAGCCTGGATTGCGGACGGATGCAAGAACCTTTTACGACAAGTATTACCGGTTTGGGCATATGGACTTTGATACATGGAAGCGGACGTTGCTTGGCAGCTATCATAACAAGGCATTTCTGCCCTCCGATGTGCTGCTTCAGGACCCGAACCAAGGAAATGGCAACCCGGCGAATGTGATCACTTATGCGCAATCCCTTCCGCTTCATGAAGTGTCTAATATCCGCGGAACGCTGGTTATCATGATCGATGGGCAGCAGCTTCAAGAAATGTTCCGGCAAATCGAGTACGCCAACGACAGCGAGATTTATATCCTCGATAAGGAACGGGGCGTGATCGCAAGTTCCTCGGACTCGGAGCTGTCCGTGCAGGTGACGGAAAGACTAGCCGGACCATCGGGATTGTTCAAGACAGCATTAAATGGCACGGACAGCATGATCACTTTTACGGAATCCAAGGAGTCCGGCTGGCAGTATGTATCCGTCATGCCGATGGACAGTGTCATGGAACGAGTAGCACAACTGAAGAGAATGGCGCTGACGGTGTTTGTCGTTTCGCTTGTCGCAGGAGCAGCCGTTGCTTGTTGGTTTGCATACCGACAATACAGTCCCGTCAAACGGGTGGTTGATGCCATTCTTCAAGGAAAGCCGATTCAGGATAAGCCGGCCGCGAACGAATATGATTTCATTTTGCAAACGATCGAAGGCTCGCTCGTTGAGCAGCGGCATCTGAGAGAGCGACTGTTCAGGCAAACGCCCGTCATCCGCGCTGATTTTCTGTCAAGGCTCATTCGGGGGTACATCGATCCGGATCATGCGGAGAATCAAGGAGGGCCGTCATTAGTGGGCATGGGCATCCACTTCAGGTCCGATATGTTTGCAGTCATCATCGTTCAGGCAGTGGATATTACAAGGCTGTCGCCGGAACCATCGGAGCAAGATTGGACGCAAATCCGCTTTATTGTCTCCAATATCGGCACGGACATTGCGAATTCGGGTCACCAGGGATTCGCCGTCGATATGGAACGCGACCGGGTAGCGTTCCTGGTCAATTTCCATCCGGTTGAGGAGGCGGATGCCGAGCTCTTCCTTCATGAGATTGCAGAGCGATTGCTCCGTATACTGGAGGACCGTTTCCACATTTCCGTGACCATTGCCGTTAGCAGCATACACACAGGAAACGGAACCATCGGCAGTGCTTATCTCGAAGCCATGGCCGCTCTGGATTACCGCATGTTCAGCGGAAGAAATTCCATCATTCACTTCGGTCATGTGCGGGACATTAAGCATCATTATTACTATCCGATCGAATTCGAGACGCAGCTTGTCAATCATGTGAGAGGCGGAGATAAGGAAAACGTCGCTAAGCTGCTGGACAATATTTATACGATGAATTTTAATTCGGCGGGCATGACCCCTGAACTGGGCAGATGCCTGTTCTTCAATATCATAAGCACATTTCTGAAAATACTGAATTTGACGAACACGGATCATGAAAGCCTGCTGGGCCCGAACTTTGACCCTGTAAAGCATATATTCGGTTGTGCCACAAGCGATGAAATGCAGGCTGAGACCAAGCGGTTGTATGAAAAGCTGACCCGTCTCTTTCATACGGAGCACAGCGATCACAGCATCCAGCTGCAGCAGGATATGATGGCATTCATTGACCGGAATTTAACCGATTATAATTTAGGACTCGGTATGATCGCCGATCATTTCGGCATGACGCCGCAATATATTTCGAGTTTCTTTAAGAAGATGAATCGATGCAATATCACCGACTATATTACCCGAGCGAGAATTGAGAAAGCGAAGACATTGATGGAGCAATCGGAACTGACCAATGCGCAGCTGGCCCAACTGGTCGGCTATACCAATGATGTCGTGTTCATCCGGGCATTCAAGAAATTGGAGGGGGTCACCCCCGGCAAATATCGGGTGAGCGCTAGCGGACAATAACGTTGAACGCAGAGAGGAGTGGCCAATCAGAAATGGAAGCGATTCAGGAACCTTTAAAATACGGTGAGGTAACGACATGGACGCAGCAAAGGACCGAAGCCGCCATCGAATTCGTTCTTCATCGGATCGATCAGAATTTAGACACGTTCTCCAATTGTTTTCCGTCTCCTGCCAGCCGCGATAATATCTACGAGGCAATCGGCAACACGGAATGGACCTCGTCATTCTGGACCGGGATGCTGTGGCTTGCTTATGAAGTCACGGGAGATGCCAAGTACCGGTCGACTGCGGAGCTTCAGCTCCACAGCTACAAGGAGCGCGTGGAGCAGCGCATCGCCACGGAGACGCATGATCTGGGATTTTTGTATTCCTTGTCCTGCGTTGCCGCCTATAAGCTGACCGGGAATGAGGAAGCAAGACGGATTGCCTTGGCCGCAGCAGACCTGTTGATGGAGCGGTATTTCGAGAAAGCCGGGATCATTCAGGCTTGGGGCAAGCTGGACCAGCCTTCACAGCGCGGCCGAATGATCATCGACTGCTGCATGAATTTGCCTTTGCTCTATTGGGCGACAGAGGAAACCCGCAAACCGGAGTATCGGCGCGCCGCCATAAGCCATGCGCACCAATCCTCCCGTTATTTGATCCGCGAGGATTCCTCAACGTATCACACGTATTATATGGATGTCGAGAGCGGAGAACCAAGGTTTGGGCAAACGTCCCAAGGATATGCGGATCATTCATGCTGGTCCCGCGGTCAGGCCTGGGCCATTTATGGTTTACCGCTCAGTTATGCATATATGAGGGAAGAATCGCTGCTGCATGATGCGGAGCGGGTAACGAATTACTTTTTGAATCGGCTGCCTGAGGATTATGTGTGCTATTGGGATTTGATATTCACCGAAGGAAAAGAAGAGAGGGACAGCTCGGCCGCAGCCATTTCGGTATGCGGAATGCTGGAACTGGCAAAGCATTTGCCGCTCTCACACCCGCGGCGCCGTACGTACGAGAACGCGGCACTGCGCGTTTTGGGGTCATTAAGCGATCGATATACTACGGTATCGCTCCCAGGATCCAACGGTATTCTGCAGCATGCGGTGTACGGAAAGCCGCTCGGCAACGGAATCGACGAATGCTGCATCTGGGGGGACTATTTCTATTTCGAAGCTTTAGTGAGGGTCTTTAAAGATTGGGATATGTACTGGTAAAGGAAGAGAGCCCATATTCAAAAGACAGAGTGTAAGTATCCCGTACCTCTAACATCAGCGTGCCTGATGTTAGGGGTATTTTGTCTGTCTGCTATTTGATATGGTTGTGTTGACAAAATAAATTAACTCGTGTTAATTTATTTACATAAGTTAACTTTAAGGGGGCTATCACAATGGATCCGGATATCCCATTAAGGGAGTTAAAAAAAGCCAAGAACAAAATCGCGCTGTATGAAGCGGCATTATCCTTGATGAGCGATCGGATGTTCAGCCAGGTTATGGTGGAGGACATCTGCAGGCGAGCCGAAATCTCAAAAGTCACTTTTTTTAAGTTCTATCAACACAAAGAGGATCTGCTGATTTATTTTATGCGGGTATGGCTGACCAAACGGGTTATCGAGATCGATACGGAAGGGAAAAAGGGATTTCAGGCTTTCCGGCATCTGTTGTCCCAAGTGGCTAATGAGCATCAAGTGAGGCCAGGCATGATGCCAAGCCTGATCTCCTTTCTCGCGGAGCAGAACATGCAGCCCTGCATGCCGGAGCTCAGCTCTGCGGAAGTATCGCTGCTCTTTCCCGGACACGAGGAAGCGGGAAGCAAGTCACCTAACATGTACGATTTGTTCCAGCAGTTCATGAAGGAAGAGGAGCAAGCCGGAAGGCTGAACAAAGCTTTTACCTTGGAGCAAGCTGTGCAGATTTGTTTCACCATTTTTTATGGCGCGTTTCTGACGGCGCAATTGTATAATTCAACCGAAATCAGTCGCTTTTACGAAACGCATCTTGGTCTGCTAGAAATAAAGGAAGAGGAGTGAACAGGTATGAGCAAAGTCATTCCAGGTCGATATACCGCACACATGGAAGGATCCTTCGTTGTATTCGTGATCGGGTTTCGGATTAACAAGTGGTGGGCGGTCCATAAGTGGCTGCCTGTCATGAATGCCATGTCCCCGATGCTTCAGGAGCTGTACCGGAACAAGGATGAGCTCGGTTTCATGGACGGTACCTATCATTTTTCCGGCAAGGGGCTTACTCTTATTCAATATTGGAGGAGTTTCGAACACCTGGAGCATTACGCCCGTCACGGAGCCAATCACCTGAAGGCATGGCGGGATTTCAACCGCAAGATTGGAACGGGAGGGGACGTAGGGATATTCCACGAAACCTATTTGGTTCCGGAAGGACAATATGAATGTCTGTACAACAATATGCCGAGGTTCGGTTTGGCAAAAGCGGGGGCCCATGTCCCCGCGACGGGACGCAGGGAAACGGCAAGCCGGCGGCTTGGCCGCGAGGGAGAACCAGCAGTGCCGACTCCTCCAAATCCGTAGTTTCGGTCTATAGTCGGTTGATCTCCCTCTGTTGCCGCAGCTTAAGACAAGGATAATTACCATAGCTTATGGGCGGTGTAAATGCTATGGAAGTCGTGATGCTTTCGACTTGTTTTTCTTCCGTACTCCAAAAAAGTGTTGGTAATCCCCGTTCATTCTTCTATGTCGGGCGCAAACGCATTTGCCGCTTTCCCGCTGTACGGGCTCAATATATCAGGCTTACCATTTTGGAATCGAGATGGTGTCCGCGTCTGTCCGGCTTTGAAGTATACTGTAGCTCGCAGGATTGATGGGAGAATTCTAGCATCTTCGCGGAATTCCGGTATGGAGCCATAATAAGGCGGCCACCGCAAAGGAGCGGTGGCTCCTTTTTTTTTCGAAAACGCAAAATTCACCTTCCGTTTCATCCAGATTAGTGTAAGATGTACGTGAAAGTATCCCATTTCATTGTAGAGAGGTGTAACCTGCATGAGTCATTCCGTATCATTTGAGACCCGGCTGTTGAGCTCTTTGTCCAAAGTATTTGCCGATGAAGAACTATCCCAAGCCTCGTATGACAGAGGGTCGTCGTTTGGCAATGAGACGTACTCGTTTCAAGTTGCTTACCGTTCCAATCGCTTGTTGAAAAACATCCGGGTTCATCTGCAATCTGAGTTGAGCGAGCGGATTACCGTCCGTTCTGTAGGCCTGGTTCCATCGGAGATGCCTACATATTATGATCATGACGAGTTTATCTTAAGAGCTACGCCCGGGCTGTATCCGGACCCGCTGCTGCCTCTGACATCAGAGCCTGTGATAACCGGATGCCCGAACCAGTGGAGAAGTCTATGGATTACGGTACAGCCTGAGGGTGAGATCAAGGGCGGTACATATGAAATCCAGCTTCGTTTTGAAGCGGAATCGGGGGAGTCGCTTGGGGAAGAGGTATTCACACTGGAAGTGATTCCGGCAGCCTTGCCGGACCAGACGCTGATTCATACGGAATGGTTTCATGCCGATTGCTTGGCGAACTACTACGAGGTGGAGATTTTTAGTGAACGGCATTGGACGTTGATCGGTCAATTTATGCGGACCGCCGCTCAGCATGGCATCAATATGATCCTGACCCCATTGTTTACGCCTCCGCTGGATACAGAAGTGGGCGGAGAACGGCCAACGGTGCAACTGGTTGACGTGGCTGTTACCCAGGATGGAACATATGCGTTTGGGTTTGATAAGCTGGACCGCTGGGCAGACCTGTGTAATTCTAATGGGATTCAGTACCTGGAATTCTCGCATCTTTTCACCCAGTGGGGAGCCGGGCATGCGCCGAAGATTATCGCTAACGTGAACGGAAAGCCTGAGAAGCTGTTCGGATGGGAGACGGATGCAACCGGAGAAGCGTATCATGCCTTCATCAGACAATTCATACCGGCCCTCACCGGTTGGATTGAAAGCCGGGGACTTGAGCAGCGCTGTTATTTCCATGTATCCGATGAGCCATCCGAGTCCCATCTGGAGGCTTACGGTCATGCAAGCCGGCTGATGAACGAGCTGCTGCCGGATTACCCGATCATTGACGCGCTCTCCGATATTTCGTTCTATGAGCAGGGGCTGGTGAAGCGTCCGATTCCGGCCAGCAATCACATTGAGCCTTTTCTGGATCAACAGGTAACGCCACTGTGGACCTATTATTGCTGTTCCCAGTACAAGGAAGTGTCCAACCGTTTCTTCAATTTGCCTTCGGCAAGAAACCGGATCATCGGGATTCAGCTGTATAAGTTTAATATCGAGGGATTTCTCCATTGGGGATATAACTTTTGGAATTCGCAATACTCGAAACGCGCCATTGATCCGTTCAAGGTGACGGATGCGGATTGCGGTTTTCCTTCCGGGGATGCTTTTGTGGTCTACCCTGGTGAAGAAGGACCGATTGAATCCATTAGACTGAAGGTATTTCAGGAAGCGCTTCAGGATTTGAGAGCGCTTCAGCTGCTGGAGACGCAGATCGGCAGAGAGGCTGTGCTGCAGGCGCTGGAGGAAGGGCTCGAAGAGCCAATCACCTTTAAGACTTATCCGAGGGAGCAGGAATGGCTGCTGTCGAAGCGGCAGTTGATCAACGATAAGATCAAGGAAAGTTTGGTTGTGAAGTAAGCCGGCTGGCGGCTTATTTAGACTAATCAGGCGATTTAGGCCGCATGAATCATCCGTAAAACTGCCCCATCTTCTTTTGAGAAGGTGGGGCAGTTTTTGATTTGCATAACGGCTGCTTTTTCCTCGCACGGATGGTTTCTTCCAGGATGCATACTTGCTTAGGCGAGTTCCCTTATGGTTCCATGGTTAGGGAGATGGCATGTTTCTAAAGTATACCGATGTCAAGGGCAGACCGATCATAGAGATGAGATGTTTGGGATTCTGGGAACGTTTAGCCGTTACCGGGTAAACCACGCCCGAGGCGAAAGAGGCCTGCCGTGGTTCTAGTGGTATCTCCGAAAATATGCCATCATAAGAGCAAGGGGGAACGGACGATGTATTTGGATTTCAAGTTGGCGAATGACCGCCCGGCGTATATTCAAGTCAAAGATTACATGAAGCGCTTGATGACGACCGGGGCGCTGCAAGCCGATCAGAAGCTCCCCTCCACGCGCGAGCTAAGCGCGCTGTTTCGGGTAGGCCGTAATACGGTCCTGAGTGCTTACTCGGATTTGGAGGATGAAGGTTATATCTACGCGGTTAAAGGGCAAGGGCACTTTGTTGTCCCTTCGATCAGCGGGGCATCCATGCAGCCCGAAGGCAAACGGCTGGACTGGGGTCCTCGTCTGAACGAATACGCCAGGCTTGCGGAAGAGAATGATCTGATGAAACACGGCATCCGCGCTGAGAAGGGCTCCATATCTTTTACAAGCATCGCTCCCGATGAGAAGCTGTTCGATCTGCAAAATGTCAAACGTGCATTCCTGGACCGGATGTCGCTTGAAGGTGATGTACTTCTAAACTACGGTTACGCCAAGGGCTATAAACCGCTTATTGATTACCTCCTCCGTTATATGGAGAACAAGGGCGTGAACATTCAGGGTAAGGATATGCTGATCACCAGCGGTTTTACGGAAGGATTAAGTCTGGTGCTATCCGCCTTGAACAAAGGGCATGGCCGCATTCTGTGCGAGAATCCTACCCATCATACAGCTATTAAAAATTTCAAAATGCACGGGTACGCCATTACCGGCGTCGAGATGGAGCAAGACGGCATCAGCCTGACGGGGCTTGCACGCGAGCTGTCGGAGCGGACGTACGACATGGCGTACCTTGTGCCTTCCTATCATAATCCTACAGGAATCGTGATGTCTCACCAGAAGAGGCTGGAAGCGCTCCGGCTGCTGAATGAGTACGAAATTCCCGTTATCGAAGACGGTTTCAACGAAGAGCTGCGCTATTCGGGCTCGCACATCGCGCCTCTCGTTGCATGTGCAGGCGGAGAGAACAACAGCGTGATCTATTTGGGCAGCTTCTCCAAAATCCTATTTCCTGGCCTGCGAGTCGGTTGGGTGCTTGCCGACAAG
Source organism: Paenibacillus sp. FSL K6-1330 (assembly GCF_037976825.1). Taxonomy (NCBI): domain Bacteria; kingdom Bacillati; phylum Bacillota; class Bacilli; order Caryophanales; family Paenibacillaceae; genus Paenibacillus; species Paenibacillus sp. FSL K6-1330. Next base: position 5,440,283 of record NZ_CP150269.1, on the reverse strand, counting down.
ACCTTGATTCATTATCTGGAGAGCGTGAAGCGCGCCCGCAGCATTCATACGTCGACCCTGGATCAATCCCTGCTCTTTCAATATCTGTACAACGGCAACTTCGAGAAATATTTAAAGAGGGCGAAGGCCGAGTACAAGCGGAAATATGAGCTGGCGATCCGCTGCTGCGAGGAGTGGATTCCGATGGAGCGGTTGTCCGGCGACGGCGGGCTTCACCTGTTTGTTGAATTCGGTCCCGACTTCCGGACCCGGGAACTGTTAGAGGCATGCTCAGCCCAGGGAGTGGTGTTCACGCCGGGCGACATTTTCTATACCGATGGCGGCGGCCATCACACCATGCGCCTCGGATTCTCCCGCGTCTCCGACGAGAACATCGAGAAGGGAATCCGCATCATCGGCGAGGCGGCCAGAAAGCTGGTGTAGTAAAGCTTCAACGGAGAAGGCGGAATGATTCTGTAGAAGCGCAGCGTTCTCCTTTGCCGTCGGATTTCAACAAATGAATATTCAATCAGCAGAAATCTGAGGGCAACAGAGATCGGAAGAATAATCCGCATGCGTAGTGATGAGCAGCTTGCAAGGAAGTTGGTCTGAGAAAAAGAACTTTTGACTGCAACGGAGAAGGCGGAATGATTCTGTAGAAGCGCAGCGTTCTCCTTTGCCGTCGGATTTCAACAAATGAATATTCAATCAGCGGAAATCTGAGGGCAACAGAGATCGGAAGAATAATCCGCATGCGGAGTGATGCTCAGCTTGCAAGGAAGTTGGTCTGAGAAAAAGAACTTTTGACTTCAACGGAGAAGGCGGAATTATTGTGTAGAAGCGCAGCGTTCTCCTTTGCCGTCGGATTTTAACAATGAGTATTCAAACCAGTAGAAATCTGAGGGCAACAGAGATCGGAAGAATAATCCGCATGCGTAGTGATGATCAGCTTACAAGGAAGTCGGATCTCTGACTGCAACGGTGAAGGCGGGGCATGCGGAGAGGTGTCACAAAACTTTTAGGAGGTCTACATCATGAAGGTTGGCGTCATCATGGGAGGCGTATCATCCGAGCGTGAAGTTTCGCTAATGACTGGCAAAGAGATGATCGCTCATCTGGATAAAAGCCGCTACGAGGTTTATCCGATCGAGATTAACAATAAACGCGAGCTGATCAGCAAAACGAAAGGCATCGATATTGCTTTGCTCGCCCTGCACGGGCAATACGGGGAAGACGGGACGGTGCAAGGCACACTCGACTCCCTGGGCATTCCGTATACAGGCAGCGGTGTTCTCTCCAGCAGCGTTTGCATGGATAAAGACCTGAGCAAGAAGCTGCTGCGGTACGAGGGATTGATTACAGCCGATTGGATCATGGTCAGCAGTATGGAGGAGTTGGCCGCCGCTGACGTGGAGGGACTCGGATTTCCTGTCGTGGTGAAGCCGAATGCAGGCGGGTCCAGCGTGGGCACTCGGATCGTGCGTGATTCGGCAGCCCTTGCTTCTGCCGTCGAAGAGGCATTGCGGTGGGACCGCTCGGTGATGATCGAGCAAATGATCAAGGGAGAAGAGATTACTTGCCCGGTCTTGAACGGCGAGATGCTCCCGATTGTGTCCATCAAGCCGAACTCCGAGTTTTTCGATTATACATCCAAATACGAAGAAGGCGAAGCGGATGAGCAAGTAATTGAGCTTCCTGCCGAACTTCAGCAGCGGGTGCGCGCAGCTGCGCTTCAATGCTATAAGGCGCTGAAGTGCAGTGTGTATGCCCGAATCGATATCATCCTGAAGGAAGAGACTCCTTATATTTTGGAGGTCAATACGCTTCCGGGTTTAACGAAGAACAGTTTGCTGCCAAGAAGCGCGGAAGCGGCGGGCTATTCGTTCAGCGGGCTTTTGGATGCCATCATTGAAACTTCATTATCGGAACGAAAAAGCGAAGGCAAGGAGTAGAGGCATATGAATACAACGAGCAGCTTTCTAACATCAACGGTGCAAGTCATGCCGCCTTCCGGCATCCGGCAATTTTTTAATGCGGCGGAAGCGGATGATGATGTCATTTCTCTCGGCGTGGGGGAACCGGATTTTGTGACGCCATCGTGTGCGATTGAGGCCTGCAAACGAGCTCTGGAGCATGGCCGCACGATGTATACGCCGAATGAAGGGCTAATGGAGCTAAGGGAAGGGATTGCGGAATATCTGGATACCGGATTCCAGCTGCAATACGAACCGACGAGAGAGATACTGGTCACGGTTGGCGGCAGCGAAGCGATTGATCTTACGCTGCGGGCGCTCATTTCGCCGGGAGATGAAATTATTATTCCCGTGCCGGGATATGTCGCTTATGCTCCTCTTGTGCAATTGAACGGAGGAACTGTTGTTGAACTGGAGCTCTCAGCAGAGCATAACTTCAAATTGACTGCGGATGCGCTGCAGAAGGCGATTACCCCTCGGACGAAAGCGATCGTTGTTAACTTTCCAAGCAATCCGACAGGCGCCGTGATGACCTATGAGGATTGGCTTCCGATTGCGCACCTTGCGGTTACGCACAATTTGGTGGTGATTTCAGACGAGATGTATGCCGAGCTTACCTATGGCCGCACGCATACCAGTATTGCTTCGCTGCCTCGGATGCGGGAGCGCACCATCGTCATTGGTGGATTTTCCAAAGCCTTTGCCATGACGGGCTGGCGGGTGGGTTACCTCTGCGGCGATTCCCACTTGGTGAGCGCTATGGTCAAGATTCATCAGTATACTGCGCTCTGTGCACCCATCATGGGGCAGATTGCGGCTCTCGAATGTTTAAGGAATGGACTCGGGGATCGGGACGTGATGAAGCAGGCTTATGATGAACGCAGAAAGATGTTTGTGCAAGGTCTGACCGATATCGGCCTAAGCTGCCGCGATCCTCAGGGTGCTTTCTACGCGTTCCCCAGCATAACCGGAACGGGTCTGGGCTCGCAGCAGTTTGCGGAGCGATTGCTTCGGGAGGCAAAAGTCGCCGTTGTACCCGGTCATGTGTTTGGCGCCGGGGGCGAAGGCTTTATTCGCTGCTCGTATGCAACTTCGTCCGATCAATTGAGCGAAGCACTCGACCGAATGGAGCGCTGGCTTCGAACGCATGCAAGTGCTGACCGTGGTCTGCCCACCTTACAGAATTCTTGAGAGTTTACGGTAATCGGTAGCGGTAATTCCCTCCAGTCTGCGGAAGATCCGGCTGAAATAATGAATGTCCGGGTATCCGACCCCTTCGCCAACCATCTCGATCGAGATGTCGGATTCCCGGAGAAGCCGGCGCGCTTCGCGATGACGAACGGTTTGCACGAATTCACTTGGCGGCATTCCGGCAAAGCGTTTAAACAATTTGGCGGTATGATCCGGGCTTAACATCAAATGCTCCGCAATCACTTTGTTGCTCCAGTCTTTGGCTGGAGCTTTTTCGATTTGAGACATCAGTTCAATCAGTTTGGCATCGTGCGGTGACGTTTCCGTCAAGGCTTGGGAAGGATGCGTCCGAAGCAGTTGCACGAGCACATCCAGCATCAGCCCTTTGCAGGCAAGCTCATAGCCGGCGGGACGCAGGGTGAATTCCTCCACGATTCGTTCCATCATCTGAACGCAAGGCAATGGTGGCGTGTAGATGACACGGGAAGAGAGTGGGGGAAATGCGGAGGACACCGCTTCATGCGCGAATTTATCTGTATCCAGCACGGCTTCATTCACGATCATATCAGCTTCGGTCTGTATGTCCAGCTCATCAAAGAAATCAAAATGAATCCCCAGAAACCGCGCATCAGGATGGGAAACCACCTCATTCTGATGGTAAACACCTGACGGCAGAAAGATCAACTGACCAGCTTCGATGCGATAGCGGTTCCCGTACATCGTTGTAGCGGCTTCCCCTTGGTATACATAGAGCAGTTCAAAATCGTATAACCTGCGCTGCGGGAGTGATCCCGTCGCCATGCGTTGAAACTGAGCATAGTGAATGCAGGGTGACCATTCCCTAAAAGGCGCTTCGCGTTTTATCGGAAAATTGAGATCCATATCGGCCATTGTAAACTCACTCCAAAATGTTATTAAGAGATGATAAATAGAACGGAATTGTCCAAATAATCACTTTTCTATCTAAATCATTTGGCGGAATATTTATTTATTATATAAGTATTATTACATCCGAATGGTTTATTTACAACTTGACGGAAAAAGTCAAATGATGTGTTTCAGAAAACGAGTGTTACAACATCAACCTATTGATTTTAGGAGGGATTCACGATGAAGAAAGGGATTAATATCTGGTCGTTCCCGGGAGATGCTTCCATCTCCGACTGCATCCGATTGGCAAAAGAAGCTGGGTTTGAAGGAATCGAATTGTCATTAAACCAAACAGGGGAGCTCGGACTTCAGGCTGGCGACAAGGAAGTACAGGCCATAGCGGCACAGCTGAAAGAAGCGGACCTGGAAATCGCGGGTTTGGCAACAGGTTTGTATTGGGAATACCCGATGACAAGTGATGACCCGGCTGTCCGTGAGAAGGCCATGGATATTTGCAAGAAGCAGCTGGAACTCGCGTCCGCTTTTGGAGTGGATGCCATACTTGTGATCCCAGGGGCGGTCGGGGTCGATTTCGTTCCCGGTTCAGCAGTTATTGACTACGAATATGCCTACGAGCGGGCTCAAGAATCCATTCGTAAGCTGGTTCCTTACGCGGAAAGCGCCGGCGTTGCCATCGCACTCGAGAATGTATGGAATAAATTCCTGCTGTCACCGCTGGAGTTGCGGACCTTCATTGATGAGATCGGTTCCGAATATGTCGGCTCCTATTTCGACGTAGGCAATGTTGTGCATAACGGTTATCCGGAGCACTGGATTCGGATTTTGGGTGAGCGGATCAAAAAAGTCCATTTCAAAGATTACCGCAGACAGGCAGGCGGATTGCACGGTTTTGTCGACCTGTTGGCAGGGGACGTTAATTATCCGGCCGTTGTTGAAGCGCTGCGCTTGATCGGCTATGACAACTATGTCACGGCAGAGATGATCCCGGCGTATACCCACTATTCGGAGCAGATCATATTTAATACATCCAATGCAATGGATGCGATTCTTGGACGTACGCCATCTTTGCGCAAGCCGGATGCACGCCAGCATCAAGGCCAATCATAATAAGGGATACGGAGGGAAAGAGAATGCTAAAAATCGGAATATTGGGATTTGGTTTCATGGGGCGCATGCATTTCGACAATTATGTTCGACTAGCCGAAGAGGGTGCGGACATCCAACTGGTGGCGATTTGCGATCTGCGTATTGATGAGCTTAAGGACAGCAAAGCCAACGGCAATATGGCGACCGAGCGGGATGTATACGACCTGGAGCCCTATCATCTTTATGACCATGTGGACAAAATGCTGGAGAATGAAGAGCTGGATATAGTGGATGTATGCCTGCCGACATATTTGCATGCAGACATGTCCTGCATGCTGCTGGAGAAGGGCATTCACGTCATGTGCGAGAAACCTGTCGCAGGCAGCTCGGAGGAAGCCTGGCGCATGGTGAAAACAGCGGAGCGCACAGGAAAAACGCTCATGATCGGACAATGCCTGCGTTTCTGGCCAGCCTATGAATATTTGAAAGAATGTGTGGAGGACGGCCGTTATGGAAGCATCGTTGCAGGCGAATTCTTCCGGGGATCGGAGCCGCCTAAAGGCTGGTTCCTGGAAGGAGACAAGAGTGGTGGCTGCATTACGGACATGCATGTGCATGACGTGGATATGATCCACTATCTTATGGGCAAACCTGAGCGGGTATCGACATTCGCCAAAACGATTATTAAAGGAAGCTCGTACGATATCGTATCCACCCACTACAGTTTCCCGGATGGCAAAGTGATTAACGCGCATGCGGATTGGACACTGCACGGCGAACACGGTTTCTATATGGGATATCGGGTGAATCTGGAAGAGGCTACGCTGGTGTTTGAGAATAATGAACTGACGGTGTACCCTGAAAACGCTCCAGGCTTTACGGCTGAGCTGTCCGAGGATTCCGGCTATTACCGTGAACTCCGGTATTTCATTGAGCATGTTGCGCAAGGAAAGCCGGTAACGGTATGTACACCAGAAAGCGCTGCCGGATCGCTAGAAATTATTGAAGCCGAGATTCGTTCCGCGAGAGCGAACGGCGCTTTGGAGACGGTATCTGGGAAACAGGTAGTATCCTAATTTTACTTACTATAGGGTAGAACAAATATAAACAAGGCCAATCAGGGAATAACCTGATTGGCCTTGTTTAGTTATTTGGTTAATGAGCTCATTGCAGATGACCAAAGCAATAGCGCCTGATATCCCACAGCAAGAACACTAAATAATCGTGTAAACGTTAAGCTCTGAATGTTTTCAAGAAGTCCACGGCGAGCTTGATATCCGCTTCCGGATTGGCTTTCACTTCACGTTCGATTGTCAGATACCCCGTATAGCCAATATCCTTGAGAGCTTGCAAGTAAGCATTCCAGTTAACGCCACCTTCTCCAAGAGGTACCTCACGGAACTTCTCGCCGGATTCAGCCATATCGGCAATTTTGTCATGGTCAAGCGCAGGTGCTTCGTATCCGAAATCACCGTATACATCGCGAGGATCGATATAGTCAGCCAGCTTGATTCCGTCCTTCGCGTGTGTATGAACGATATAATCTTTCAGATTGTACACACCCTGTACCGGATCGTCTCCAGTGACCATGACCATATTGGCAGGATCAAAGTTAACGGACACACCGTTGGAACCGAGGCCATCCAGGAATGATTTCAAATGAGCAGAAGGCTCCGGACCTGTCTCGATGGCAAAGAAGGCGTCCATCGACTTCGCGAGTGTGCTAAGCTCCAGACAAGCTTTATGCATCGTTTCATATACGCGGCTGTTATGATCTTGCGGCACGATACCGATATGCGTGGTGATGATATTGGTTCCCAGCTCCAAGCCGAGCTCCATGATTCGTTTGGATTTCTCGATTTTAGCCGCATTTTCGGCAGGGTCCTGGAAACCGTGTCCGCCAAGGTCACCAACGAGAGCGGAGATTTCAAGTCCCAGTGAATCGATGTAATCCTTCAATTCTTTACGGGCCGAAGCAGAGAGGTTGGCCGGATCCATTTCGCCATGAACGGCATAGATCTGAACGCCGTCTGCTCCGACATCCCGGGCTTTAAGAAGGCCGTCTCTTACTCCAACTCGAAAGCTGTCAACAATAACGCCAATTTTGTTAGGCATGATAGGCTTCGACATCCTAATATCCCCCTTGTATCATCCTTGTGTTCATCCATCGACCGTCTAACTTAAACTTCATTCCAGGCTTTACGGACATATTCCAATCCAAACTTAGCTCCCGTGCGGCAATCTTCCAGCCCCTCGAATTCAATCGAGATGTAACCGTCATAACCGGATTCCTTCACGATGCGAACGACTTCGGGCATATCGATATCGCCTTGGCCGACAATCGCGCCACGCAGCCAGTTGCCGCTGGAGGTATTAAACCAACCGGATCCAGGTGCGCGGTGAGCCGGGCGATAATAGAAGTCCTTGAAGTGAACCATCGAGGCCAAGCCGATGTTATTCTTGACAGCCACAGTGGACACCTCATCTGCACAGAGGAAGTTTCCGATATCCAGGGTTGTTTTGAAGTTAGGGTGATTCACGGTCTGAACCAGCGCTTTTACACGGTCGCTATGTTGAATGAAATAGCCATGGTTCTCCACGCTTGTCGTAATGCCGCGTTCAGCCGCATAATCGGCAATGATCCGGCATGCATTGGCGAGGCGGGGAAGCTCCTCCAGGAAATGCGTGATGGACAAGTCTTTGGAAGAGGCTACGTCATGACGCATCAGCTTAACGCCAAGTGCGGCTGCGATGTCCACTTCACCTTTAACTCGTTCAATCTCCGCTTCATATGCAGCGTCATCCAATTCCGCAAAATTGGCGCCGATGGCATAGTTGGAAATTTCAAGCCCTTTGGAAGCGGCATGGGATTTAATTGTATCGATCAACTCCGGTGTTTCCTTCAGGTTAAAGCCGAGCGGAACGATCTCGATATGCTCTCCACCGATTTCTGCAACGTAGTCGATGACATCGGTAATGGTCATTTCGCCTTTGTTCATGGCCTGGTACAGGCTGTACGAGCTTATTCCAAGTTTCATAGTAGAACTTCAACCCCTTTTTCGGCGGATTCATAGATCCCGCACAGAATCTTCATGATCTCAACGCCGTCTTCTACTGGGCTGAGAGGTGATGTGCCGTTCTCGATGCTGGAAATGAAATGATCGACTTCGCTTTGGAAAGCCGCGTCGAACGCGAATCCTGTGCTGTCTGTCTGAGGCTGAATGTTGATGATGGTATCGTGTTTCTCCGTGACGATGACCACTTCAGGATCAATTTCAAAGCCGCCCTTGTCTCCATATAATTTAACGGATTGCAGATTTTCCTTAGCGTGCAGCGTGAAGCTGACGTCCACCAGTATAGAAGCGCCGTTTTCAAAACGAATCATCGCATTCGCCATATCCTCAACCGTGTTCTTCTCCGCGTCATAGTCAGCCGCTTTGTAGAAGGAGAGGTTGCGAACGTTAGAGCGATTGCCCAGCTTCCGGTATGTATTGGCGCTTACAGAAACTGGTTTAGGGCGACCCATCATGTACCAGCACAGATCAATGACATGCACGCCGATATCGATGAGAGGTCCGCCGCCGGAACGCTCAATGTCAGAGAACCAGCCGCCTGGATTGCCGAGACGGCGAACGGAGGAAGCCTTCGCGAAATAGATTTCCCCGAATTCACCCTTGTCTGCAAACTCGCGGAGCATTTGAGCGTTAGGATCGTAACGTCTTACGAAGCCGACCTGAAGCAGCTTGCCGGAAGATTTAACGGCTTCCTGTACTTGAAGCGCTTCCTCAACGGTACGGCAGAGAGGTTTCTCAACCAGAACGTGTTTGCCCGCATTCAGTGCCGCAATACTGATTTCGGCATGCGTATTGTTCCAGGTACAGATGCTTACAGCATCGATTTCCGGATCAGCCAGAAGTTCGTTATAATCGGTGTAGACTTTGGTAGCACCGTATTTTTCAGCTGCACGCTGTGCTCTTTCTTCATTTAAATCGCACACGGCGAGCAAATTCGCGTTCGCATGTTTTTGATAAGATTGCAAATGCATAGCAGAGATCGATCCCGTGCCAATGACGCCAATATTAATAGATTTCATGAGTTCACTCCTCTGAATTTACTGCATTACACTTTCGTATTATAATGCTTTTAGAGGAAGACACCATGATAAACCGTGCTGTTTGTTTGTACAATTGTGCTGTCTTACTGGAAGGAGATCAGAACATTGGACAAAACACTTCAAGAACCGATGACAATGCCGGATCCTCAGTTTCCGATTAAGGTCCATCGTTGCGAGTTTGACGGCCGGGGACAGGTTTTGTTTAACCATCATTGGCATGAACATCTTGAAATTCTATATATTATATCTGGGGAAGCGAGTCTGGAGTGCGGCTCGTCCACCTTCACGGTCAAGGAAGGCGATATGATCGTCATTAACCGGAATGAGCTGCATTACGGCCTCAGCTTATCGGATCATTTGTTTTATTATGCGTTAATCGCGGACTTTTCGCTGCTTCAGAGCCATTCGCTGGATGCAACCGAGATGAAATTCATCACACCCATCACCCAGAACCGGCTAATCTTCGAGAATCGAATTAGCGGGGATGATGCGCTAGCCTCCATGTTGTCCATCATTCATGAGCTGGAACAGCGGGAATTCGGTTATGAGCTGGCGGTCAAATCAGAGCTGTATCGGCTGCTTACGCTGCTTGTACGAGGTTATGTAGCGACGGTCCTTACACTGGATGAATACGTCGAGCGGATGAAGAATGTAGAGCGCTTTGCCCCGATATTCAAGTATATTGAGGAGCATTACCGGGAGGATTTGTCAGTGGAGCTCCTATCAAGCATGGCTGGTCTCAGCCGTTTTCATTTCAGTCGCTTGTTCAAGGAGATCAGCGGTCGGACCGTGACAGAGTATGTGAATGAGACGAGGCTCAACCGGGCGGATTATCTACTTCGTGAAAGTCCGCTTACGGTATCCGAAATCGCGGCTGCAACCGGATTTAATGATATTTATTATTTCAGTCGAACCTTCAAAAAATATAAAAGTATGGCTCCATCGGCTTTACGAAAAAAGTGAGAATCGGCTTTAACGGTTCTGAATGGGCTCCATGTAGACATAAGTATAAAAGCAACCTATAATGAATAATCATATTTATTGCATAAAGTGGCGGAGATAACGGAGAACCCTTTTGCTTAAATGCGTACTGTATTCGGTATGTATTCTTAGCAGAAGCGGTTCTTTTTTTGAAGAGATAAGAAAGTATAAACATCCGAGGCTTAGCATCCTTATCTCGCAAGAAAAACTTCCGCTAAATGCGGTCTGTCTTCAGATAAAGTACGTCGATAGACGTTGTTCTTATTATGGAATAGGTTCTTCATTATATTTTTAGAGAGGAGAATGTCAGGTGTACACAAGCTTATCCGCCAAGATGCGGACCCAATATTTGCAGGACATGTCGGCCGAAAAGCTGGATGTGCTGGTGATTGGCGGCGGTATCACGGGTGCGGGAATTGCTTGGGACGCCAGCTGTAGAGGGATGAGCGTCGGATTGGTGGAAATGAATGATTTTGCTTCGGGAACGAGTTGCAGATCAACGAAGCTGATTCATGGCGGTCTTCGGTATTTGAAGCAAGGAGAGATCGGCTTGGTACGCGAGGTAGGTTCTGAACGGGCACTGCTTCACCGGAGCGCTCCGCATCTGGTGGAGCCCATTCCCATGCTGCTCCCTATTTATAAAAAGGGTACTTATGGTTATCTTGCCAGCTCGATCGGGTTGTGTCTGTACGACTGGTTGGCAAGGGTCAAACGAAGTGAACGGCGAAAGATGTTCCGGCGCGAGAGTACCCTGACCCTTGAACCGCTCTTTCGAAAGGAGGGATTGAAAGGTTCCGGTTATTATTATGAATACCGAACCGATGATGCGCGATTAACGGTTGAAGTGATGAAGTCTGCAAGGGCCAAAGGAGCTCTCATCGCGAATTATGCCAAAGTCCAGGAATTCATGTATCGAGGAGGAAAAGTGGTAGGAGTTCACGTAGAAGACCAAGTGAGTGGTAAGACCTATACGATATGCGCCAAAAAAATCATCAATGCGGCCGGGCCATGGGTGGATCAGGTCAGGCTCAAGGATAATTCGCTCAAGGGAAAGCGGCTGCTCTTAACGAAAGGCGTTCACCTGGTGGTGGATCATGCCAAGCTTCCCATACGCCAGGCTGCTTATTTCGATGTGCCGGGTGGGAGAATGATTTTTGTCATTCCAAGAGAGGGCAAGACCTACATCGGAACGACCGATACCCTTTATGAGGGTGCGATTGAGAAGCCCGGTATTACCGAGGAGGATCGGCGGTATCTTATCGATGCGGTGAATCATGCTTTTCCGGAATCAAGGCTGAAGCTGAACGATATTGAATCCGGATGGTCGGGGTTACGACCACTCGTCGGCGAGGAAGGAAAGGATCCTTCGGAAATATCAAGGAAAGATGAGATGTTTATATCCGATTCCGGATTGATCACCATTGCAGGCGGAAAGCTGACCGGATTTCGGAAAATGGCTGAAAAGGTCGTGAATCTTGCAGCCAGACAGCTTCAAGACGGCGATGGCACCATCTATCCTCCTTGTACGACGGATCGTGTTCCCATCAGCGGAGGCGACCTGAATGGCCTCACCTATGAGGAGGTTCAGAAGAAGTTAATCAAGCAGGGTGAATCCCTCGGCATCAGACCCGAAGACATTGTGAGCCTCATGAACAGGTACGGCTCCAATACGATGGAACTGATGAACCGGATCGGTGCTTCTTCGCAGGAAGCAGACACGGTCGAGCTTCGATTGTTACGCGCGGAAATCGAGTATTCCATCGAATATGAGATGACGATGACCGCAGTGGACTTTCTGTTAAGAAGAACAGGCTGGATATTATTCGACCGGCAAAAAACCGAGCGAACCCTTGCTTCCGTGATGAGAATAATGCGTGAATATTTAGAATGGAATCATGTGGAAGTCAACAGGCAATGGGAGCTGCTGCAGGATCAATTGCAATTGGCATGGGGAATGGTGGAAGACAGCAGGATGGAACGGTTTACGGATCTGCCGGATCGGGAAGACGTCACAGGACCGCGCTCCGACGAGGAAGCCGAGCATTCCTCCGCCGTTTCAGCGATGAATCGATAGGAATCTTATTTATCAGGAGCATCTTGTCAAATGTAAAATGTGGATGTAGTATAACCATATAAAGTTATAGAGCTGGGCAGAGATGATGAGAAGCCCTTTGCATAACGAGAATCTTTCATTTGTCATGAATGAAGGCTTTTTCAATGCAAAGTGCTTCTCATTTTTTTGTATCCGCGTGGAACCGCTTGTCCAAGGACTAAAGGGCATGACGTTGTCATATGTATACTTTACGGATGGGGACTGTGGGTCCATAACAGAACTGATCTGGCCAGAACATGTCCAATTTACGTTTGCGGGCGAAATTACAGATTGAACATGCAGAGGAGAACGAAATTATGGATCATTATTCAGGGTATATTTTTGATTTGGACGGCACGATCTATCTTGGGGCTGAGGCCATTGATGGTGCGGTGGAGACCATTCATTATTTGCAGGGACTAGGTAAGAGGCTATTGTTTTTGACCAACAAAACGATAGATTCCAGGGAAAACTATTTGAAGAAATTAAGGAAGCTTGGCATTCAAGTTGAACTGAATAATATATTGAATCCTGCACTCGTTACGATTCATTATCTTCAAAAACATCATCCGGGCGCAAACGTGTATGTCATTGGCGAAGATATATTGAAGAATGAGCTGCTGGACAATGGAATACGATTCGCCTCATCACCGGAGGAAACCGATGTTGTGGTTGTATCTTGGGATCGGGATTTTCACTACCGTCATCTGGATTTTGCATATCAGGCGATTAAACGGGGCGCTGAAGTGATTGCCACCCACCCGGATCGAACATGTCCAATGCCTGGCGGCGATGTGCCGGATTGCGGCGGTATGATCGGTGCCATCGAAGGCACTGCCGGTATAACAATCACGACCGTCATGGGCAAACCCTCCGTCTTGACGGCATTGACGGCTCTTGATATTTTGGGAGTGCAGGCTGAAGATTGTCTGATGTCAGGGGATCGGCTGGAGACGGATATCAAGATGGGAAATCAGGCAGGGATGAGTACGGCAATGGTGCTGACAGGCGTATCAACCAGGGACGATCTGATGAACAGCAGCGTGAAGCCCACCTATGTACTGAATTCGGTCTACGATATTTATCTCAGTGGTACTGCCGTGAAGCAGGCAGACGAAGCCAAGTCATGAGTATTTACAAAAATAAGCCGGGGCAACGGGAGAATTGGAGATGCTGCTGCGGCAACGAGGTGAAGACATGAAAACCAGTGTTGAAGGTGCACAACGAATTTCGTATTGCTTGAAGCGTAAGCCCATTATTACTTCATTAATGAATGCCGATGAACTCCCCAATGTACTAGCAACTGAGTCGAATATCGTGTTTATTCTAAAGACCGATATTTTTATCATCGAATCGATTGTTGAGCAGATTCGGGAGGCGGGCAAGCTCTCGTTTGTGCATTTTGATCTGATTGAAGGGATCGGCAAAGACAAGACGGGGGTTAAGTATTTAGCAGAAAAGGTTGGCATCGATGGTATTGTTACGACAAAAAACACCGCGATTGTTGAAGCGAAGAAACTGGGCTTGTTAACGGTTCAGCGACTGTTTGTATTCGATTCTGTTTCCCTGGACAACGGGATCAAGATGATTAAGGCCTCCAATCCGGATGCCATTGAAGTGCTGCCGGGCATGGTGTGTCAGCGGATTATGGAACGGATTCGTGCAGAGGTGGACGTACCCGTCATCGCAGGAGGACTCATGATCGATTTGGAGGATTTTGATACAGCTTTGAAGAGCGGTGTAATTGGCATATCCACCTCCAGCAAAGAGCTATGGCGCTGGCAGGATGAACATATGGTATAGCGAAGATCCTCCGTAAATGACAAAGATGGGTGGAGATTAGGGAATGGATGTGTTTCTACTGGATACGGAGACCATGCTGATGCGGCTGCTATTGGCTGCATTGCTTGGCGGTTTAATCGGTTGGGAGCGGGAACGCAGAAACAAGCAGGCCGGTTTAAAAACCCATCTCTTGGTGGCTGTCGGATCAACACTGATTATGCTGACTTCCATTTATGGCTTTGATTCTGCACTGATCAATCATCCTAATGCGAGGTTTGATCCTGCCCGGCTGGCGGCACAAGTTGTAAGCGGTATCGGTTTCCTTGGTGCCGGGGCAATATTGCGGCGTTCCAATCATATCATTTCAGGTCTTACCACGGCGGCAACCCTATGGGTAGCAGCGGCTATCGGTTTAAGTGTCGGCTCCGGATTTTACTGGCCCGCGATCATAACGACAGCGATCGTTCTGGTCAGCACGCTGGTGTTGAATAAATTGGAATCAAAATTTCTCTTTATTAAAAAGTCAGGCAGTTTGAAGATCATCATTGAGGCTGGAGATCGTCCAGTTCATGTAAGTACCATTACGGAATTGCTGCAAAAGGCAAATATGACGGTGGAAGGCATGATCGTGAATAATGACACGACGGAAGACGATTCGACCAAGGTAACGATGGAGTTCCGGGTGTACTCTTTTAACAGCAAGGGAATTAATGGATTGTTCGAGCAATTGTGGCAGGTAGAGGGGATTAAGCAGGTACGCATGAACTGGCGTGATTAAGAGCTTCTTGTATTGGTTTGATGAGCGAAAATGTTACATGGTCAGGTCCTATGATGGACTACATATGATGCACAGGGCCGAGCCCGGGTGGACCCGGGCTCGGCTTTTTTATGTCTTCTATGGGGCGGCAGATGTATTCAAGGACGAGCTTCCTAAGGCCTGCAATCGAGGGCTGTCAAAAGCCGAGATACTTCTGGCTATCAGGAATTGGGCCGCGTAATAAGTGGTCATGATCCATATGTCCGAATAGCGGATATCGGCAACAAACATGTTCCAGGACAAGATCGAGTCAGAGATGACAAAGAGCAGGCTTCCAAGCATCGCATATCGATTCCCGGTCATGATGGCTGTCCAGAGCATGAACGAAATGACTGCGATATAGGCGATGACAGGAATAATCAAAGCCTGTTCTCCGTTCGACTTGAGAGAAGACACCAATTGGATGCCCATCCATACCGAATAGGCTGCAATCGGAACGATGCTGAGAAGGCGGGGAGCTGAATAGCGCCACTGCCCCAAGAAGCCGGACGTGTAGAACAGATGCCCGATCAGAAAGGCAGAAAGACCGACAACAAACCAGATGAGCGTCCCGTCACCGATCATACAGAAGAACAGTCCTGTTAACAGCAAATAGTGAATTCTGGATCTATGGGGCGGGAATTGCCGATAGGCAAACAGGATGATGAGCCACATCGGAATGAGCTTGAACAGCAGCTTGACAGCCAAGGGTTCGGATGGAATGAAGAACATATAAAGCAGACTCATGATCAGGATGATCAATGGCAACATGTATCGTTTCAAATACAGTCCTCCTATGCGCATGTAATCTTAATGTAAGAGTATTCTTCTTATAGCATCCCTATCCCTCTTTCCTGTCTTCGCATGAAATAGGAATGTAAAGCATTATTAGAAATAAATTAAATCTGCTGAAATTGCTTGGAAAATATATTCCGCGATTATATATTTTAATTGCCTTAGTATAAGGGGGAACATATCATGGAGGATGAGTATTCGGAGCCCGTGAGCATGAATCGAGGTTTAAAGCGGAATCGCATCGTCATGGAAGTGTAAGAATAGATAAAATAACGTTTCGCGCTTGGAATTAAGGGTATAGGCCATTTATCAGCGAAAATGGACAGAGAACATAAGAAGGGGTGACAGCTGTTGATGAAGAAGCGCAAAGGGGTTCGAGTGCTGCTGGCAGGGATTACTGCGGCGGTTATAGCCTTAACCGGAAACTTACAGTATGGAGGGGGAGTAGTGGCAGCGGAGGCATCCTCGAACAAACAGATTGAGATTAGAGTGAATGGAGGGAAGCTGATGCTCGATTCTCCGGCAATTATTCAGCATGGCCTAGTCATGGTTCCTTTTCGCGATATTTCGACTGCGATGGGGGCGGAGGTTCACTGGAATCAAGCCAAGCAGACCGCGGTTGTGAGCAACGGTAAACATACGACAAGTTATACAGTGGGAAAGCCCAATGCGATACAAGACGGTAAATGGGTGACGCTGGATGCTTCGCCTAAGCTTAAGGAAGGACGGGTCTATATTCCACTGCGGTTCTCGGCTGAAGGTCTCGGAGGCAAGGTAACCTGGAATAACGCTTCAAAACAAGCCATGATCTTTCCTGTGCTCACACCTAAAGAGGCTGAAACTGCCTTGTCCAAGAGTGCGGATCAAGTGATGACGCTATTGAAAAACAAAGATTTTGAGAAGCTTGCAGAATTCGCTCATTCAAAAGGAGTCACCTTCTCCCCATACGCTTATGTGGACCGTCAGAAGGATATCACGTTGAGCAAACAACAGCTGCGCGATGGGTTTAAAGATGATACCTTATACCGTTGGGGCGAGTTTGATGGCAGCGGTAAACCGATTTCCATGAATTTCGAAAAGTATTATAAGACGTTTATTTATACAAGCGATTTTGCCGCTGCGCCTTGGGTGGGTTACAACCAATCCAAAAGCGAAGGAAATACGTTGAACAATGCGACCAGCCAGTATAAAGGGGCAGTCATCGTTGAGTATTACTTCGATGGGGTTCATCCTGATTATGCTGGCATGGACTGGGAAAGCCTGCGTCTTGTGTTTCAGCAGGAAGGGAATACATGGGTCTTATCCGGAATTATTCATGATCAGTGGACGATCTGATGTTGCCATGAATGGTCGAAATCACGCGGAATATATGGTTTCGACCATTTTTTTAAAAAATGCTTGCTTTTTAACTATGGGCGTAATATACTCTTAATTACGGTGATCAACACGATACCGACTTTACATAATATGCGGTCGTGGCGGAATTGGCAGACGCGCACGGTTCAGGTCCGTGTGGGCTAACCCCCGTGGAGGTTCGAGTCCTCTCGACCGCACCACTTCAATTATAATAGGTTTCTGATCTGCTTTTTTTGGCAGAGCAGGAACTTTTTTTATTTAAAATATTGAGGCTAGTGCTCATTACTTTCAGTAATTTGTAAGCTGTTTTTTGGTGCTGATGCCGCCAAGCATTTCACACATTTGCTCCACCGTAACGACATCTGGGTAATTCAGAAGCAGAAGGGTATAAGGGTCAGGAATAATAGTCGGCTCTGAGCCGGCTTCTGACATGTTTTATCTCCTCGTAGCCTGGAAGAAACGAAAAAACCCGCGAAAAACCTTGATTTTACGAGGTTTTTCCGGGTTTTATGTTCCTCTTCTTGGACAATAACATGTACGACTCAAAATCGAGTGGGAAACCGTGGAGGTTCGAGTCCTCTCGCCGGTATTACTTTACTAAGAGCAGTTCATTAGATTAAAAATCTAGTGGACTGTTTTTATTATGGCTTTAGCCAGTTGAGTGCGTGAAACGCGCGAAACAAAAAACCACCCGCTATGAAGTGACCCCATAAAGTTAGACATATTATTTTATTAGGCAACTTGTTGGGCATGAGTTCGGTACTGTACCGGACTCATGCCTTCAACAAGGTCTGCACGCACAGCCTCATCTACGGCTCGCAGAACAAACATCGCATCATTGACGATCATATGATCAAACGCGTCATCCAGGGAGAATTGTCATGATTCTCCCTTTCTTCACACCATAGACCGGACAGCTTGGCCGTCACCAGCAGGACAACTTACGCCGTCAACCGCCGGTCATTATGTATTAGCAGTAACACTCCCAAACAGTAGCCGATTAGCTGAAATTGACGATGTCCGGTATCCAGAAGACGGGCCGCATAGTCGTCAGCCAGTCGTTCGATCAGTCCGTCAATGCTCCTGGTCTCAATAGCGCTCTACATCCGCAATCGTAATGCCAACAACTGGTCCCAGCCCTTGTTCATCCAGGTGTCGAAGCAGCAAATGGAAGCAGTTTATTGTTCCCAGACCTATACATGGAATACCACATGAAGCGGACCAGATTCCCCGCCGCCATAATAAGTGAACACTGCGTTGCTGCCAGTATTCAGTTGGGGCAGGACTTCGCTCAACGTTCCCCCCCATCTCTGTTTCATGCTTCATAGAATCGCCCTTGAAACCGTCAGTTTGGCTAATTGTATTATTTTTTACGTATGAGGCAACAAAATCAGTGAGCTCTGCTACTGTTGGATCGTTCAACATTTGCCGCAGAAAGGCATCAAACGGAATGGACTGACCGTCACAAGCATAATTACTCAATCGCGCAGCTTCCCGTCAACCTTAGCCATGATTAGTGAATTCGCACCATGTTTTGCGGAGGGCCCCCTGCGCCTATTGATAATAAGGGACGGAATCCGCTAAATAATCATGCCCTGTCTTGACGCCGGGCCGGAGCAGCCGTATGGTACAAGTGACAAGAACTGACAATCGTAGGGAGATACATGCTCAAGAAGGGGGAACTATGAATACATTCACAGCCTATGGCCGGCAGCTCCGGCAGCAGATTGCCGGCAGGTATTACCGGATATCGATCAAACAGAGGATTCTGTTCTCGTTCATCGTGCTGATCACGCTGTCCATCACTGCAATGGGCACCTTCTCGTATTGGATTGCCGCGCAGGAGATCGAGGATAATGCCTACGCCGGCAGCCGGGAGACCGTAAGCAAAACTGCCCAGCTTCTGGATTCCCGCCTGAATGATGTGGCGCTGTCCGTGCAGTCCCTGATGCTGAGCGATGCGTACCGCAAGATGATGCTCGATGTGTTCAGCCATGATGTGTCGAATTACTACGTACATCTGTCCGATCTGCAGTATGTCCTCTCGCAGGCAATGTTCAATCAGCCGATCATTGAGAATGTGCTGATCGTTACCCCGATTGGCGATTTCTATCCCACTACGCAGATCCGGGCGCAGGACAATTCGTTCTACGGCTCGGAATTATATGATCTGAGCAAGGAGCAGCCGGGCGGCTACTGGGCCAAAGGACATTATGACCGGTTGTTCACAGGCAGCCAGCGGGTGGTCTCCTTCGTAGTCCGGGGAATTTATGAATACCCTTACACGCCGATCAGCAATGTATTTATTGTGGTCAATATCAGGGAGAGCCGGATAGATGAGCTGTTGAATACAGGCGGAGAACAAGCAGGGAGAAATTATTATCTGGTGAACGGGGAAGGAGAGGCGGTGGTGGAGTCCCGCTGGCCGTTCCGGGGCAGGTTCCCCTGGAAGCCGGTGCTTGCAGAAGCCGGAAAAGCAGCCGATCCGCAGGATCACTACTACAGCTATGGCGGCAAGGAATATCTGGTGAATTATACAAGCTCAGCCGTATCACCCGACTGGATCATCTCAGGTATGCAGTCGCGGGACCAGTTGCTAGGTAAGCTGCAGCGGGTGCAGCGCATTACCCTCTATGTCATCGTTGTCTTCCTGCTGGCGACCTGGCTGATTTCCAATAAGCTAACATCTGTACTGCTGAAGCCCCTGTTCAAGCTGCGGCGACTGATGCGCAGAGTCGAAGAGAACCAGCTCAGTGTGGTGTATGAGAGCCGTTATGAGGACGAGATTGCCCAGGTCGGCTTTCAGTTCAACCGGATGATGTCGGAGATTAAGACGCTGATCTCGGATGTGAAGGCGAAGGAGAAGGACAAGCGTCATGCAGAGATCCGTGCCCTTACGGCGCAGATGGAGCCGCACTTTCTGTACAATACGTTGAATACCATCTATTGCAAATCGGTCATGGGCGAGAATGAGGATGTGAATGAGATGATCCTGTCGTTGTCGCAGATGTTCCAGATCGGGCTCAGCGGCGGCAAGGATCTGATTACCCTTGCGGATGAGCTGTCCCACATGCGGCAGTATTTCGCCATTCAGCAGAAATGCTATGAAGGACTGTTTGAATACACGGTGACGGTAGAGGACGAGGCCCTGCTGTCCTGCCTGCTGCCGAAGATTATCCTGCAGCCGGTGGTGGAGAACAGCATTCAGCATGGATTCAGCGACATGACAATAGGAGGCAGGATAGACATCACGGTCAGCCGGGAGCAGGGGCTGCTGCATATTTGCATTACCGACAACGGACGGGGGCTTGATGCTGCAAGGGTCAAGCAGGGGCTGGTCAGGGCTCCGCAGTCGAGGAAAGGTTATGCCCTGTTCAACATCAGGCACCGGCTGGCCCTGTATTACGGGGACGAAGCCCGTATGGACGTTGGCGGCGAACCATGTAAGGGATCGCGGACGGATCTGTGGATTCCCGCAGAGGAGGAGAGTTGAAGGATGGACCAAAATCTGGAGCCGGAAAGGTTCAAATTATGTGTAATCGACGATATCAAAAGTGTGGTGGAGATGGTCTCGCGCAAGCCGCCGTGGCAGGATCACGGTATTGAGGTCACAGGTACGGCGCTTAACGGCGAAGCGGGCCTGCAGATCATCCGCGAGACCCGGCCGGACATTGTGCTGACGGATATCCGAATGCCAAGAATGGATGGCCTGCAGATGACCCGGGCGATACTGGAGGTGCTGCCGGACTGTAAGATTATTATCCTCAGCGCTTACTCGGAGTTCTCTTATGCCCAGGAAGCCATCCGGCTGGGGGCGCTTGATTTCGTGAAGAAGCCCTTTTCCCTGGAGGAGATTGTGAATGCAGTGCTGAAGGCCAGGGAGCTGTGCCGGGAGGAGCGTCAGGAGACCGCCAGACTTGCTGTAATGGAGGCGAGAATCAGGGAAAGTCTGCCTATTCTCCGCCAGGAATATCTCACCTTCCTGCTGCACCACCGGACGACAGAAGCGGATGCCCGTTCCCGCTGGGCCTATCTCGATATCCCGCTGGACCAGTATGATTTCTTCGTGTTTGTCGCCGAGATCGATCATTTCGCGGAGAAGCTGAGCGGCCAGCCTGTGCAGGAGGTCGAGCTGCTAAGATTCAGCCTGCACAATATTCTCGAAGAGACGATTTCCGCCCTGACCCGCGGCGTTATTATCCGGGAGGCGACAGACCGGTACGTCTGTATCATGAACGGCTCAGACCCGGAGACCGCCGCGCTGATTACGGAGGCCTGCTGCATGAATGTAAGCCGCTTCTCGCGTCATACCATTTCTATTGGCGTGGGCCTGGGCACAGCGGCGATTCAGGAGCTGGGCACGGCGTACAGGCAGGCGCTTAGCGCGCTGGGGTATCATTTCTATACCGGGGGCAACGGGGTATATCATTATAGCAATATCGAGAATAAACCTCTCTCGCTCCACAGCTATTCCGCCGCCGCCGAGCAGGAGCTGCTGTTCGCCCTGCGTTCCGGCAATTCCGCCAAAAGCCTGCAGGTGCTGGACCAGCTGTTCGCGGAGCTGCTGGACAGCGGGCTTTTGCCTGAGCCGCGTTATGTTGAAAGTGTCGGCTATGAGCTGAGCTCCAGGATCTGCCGGGTCCTGCTGGAGCAGTTCCCTTATGGGCAGGTGGAGCCGCTGGAACTCAGAATTGCTGCCATGAAGAACCAGGTGCATCCTTCCCTTCAAGATATACGGGACCTGCTGTCCTGGCTCTGCCGGGAGGCCTGTGCGCTGGTGGAGCAAGCCCGTTCTCTGGAGTCCACGCGGATTATCCGTCAGGCCGTCGAATATATCCATAGTCATCTGGACACGGGGCTGTCGCTGGAGCAGATGGCGAAGCAGATTAACCTTAGCCAGGGGTATTTCTCCAATCTGTTCAAGAAGGTTCAGGGAATTTCGTTTCAGCAGTATGTGATGCATGAGAAGATGGAGAAGGCCAAGGCGATGCTGATCAGCGGCCGGCAGGTTCAGGAGATCGCCCAGGATCTCGGGTATGAGCACAGGCGCTATTTCAGCGAGGTGTTCAAGAAATATACCGGCATGACCCCGTCCGAGTTCAAATTGTATTATCTTGGAAAAGAATAGGAATCAGCAGGGGAGGGATTTCCGCAGGGCGGAGATTACCTCCCTTGTCTGTATAGAACTCCTGCAGAAATCTGCCCTTAATGTGGGCTTACCCGCCTTATCTGGATGCGCCTATCGAACTATAATCAGGTTGTAAGCGAATACAGCAGGGATATATAAGGGGGCACTACCAATGATGAAGCGTATGCTAATGACATCTCTGAGCCTGGTCCTGGCACTTGGCTTGGCAGCCTGCGGCAACGGTAACAGCAACGGCGGCAATGCTGCTGAAGGCACGGGAAACGGGGCGACAGCCGGCTCGGGGGGGAAAACTAAAATCAGCTACTGGACAGGCGACCGCCACGATGCGGATTTCGTGAAGGAGAAGGTAGCCGAGTTCAACGCAACCAATACTGACGGGATTGAGGTGGAGCTGGTCGTCAAGGGCGACGACTTCGATACCGCGCTCGATCTGTCCTTCCAGACCTCCGATGCACCGGATGTGATCCGGGTGAAGGAGAATACCATCCAGACCTTCTACAAAAAAGGCTTTCTCGCTCCTATTGACGAGTTCCTGAACGATGAGCTGAAGGCGAAATTCCCGGCCATGCCGGATCTGAATGAATTCGACGGCAAGCGTTACAGTCTGCCGAACTATGGAACGACCATGCGTCTGGTGTACAACAAGGATCTGTTCGCCAAAGCGGGCATTGAACATCCGCCGACTACCCTGCAGGAGCTGGTGGATACAGCCAAGAAATTGACAGAAGCCGGCAAAGCGGACGGCGCTTACGGCTTCGCCCTTAACTTCAAGAGCCCCGGCAGTGCGTTCGCACGTTCGGCACGGGTGGTTGCGGAGATGAGCGGCTATGGCGGCTTCGGGTATGATTTCAAGACAGCCCGCTACGACTTCAGCGGCTTCGAGCCGATCATCAATGCCTTTAAGCAGATCAGGGACGACGGCAGCATGCTGCCGGGTGTAGAATCGCTGGATATTGATCCGCTGCGGGCGCAGTTTGCGGAAGGCAAGATCGGAATGTATATGTCCTACTCCTCAGAGCCTGGCGTCTACAAGAATCAGTTCCCGGCCAAGATTGACTGGGCGGCCGCTCCGGTTCCTACCATCGACGGCACCGTGAAGGGGGCTTCCGGCTTCCTCGGGGGCCAATGGCTGGCGCTGAGCTCGAAATCAGAGCATAAAGAAGCAGCCTGGAAGTTCATGGAGTTCATGTACGGCGATCAGGTGCTGACGGATTATCAGGAAAAAGGCTTCGGCATCTCCATGGTTCCATCCATTAGCGCAGCAGCCAAGACACCGGATGTGAACGGCATTGAAGGCTTCCTGCCGAACAAGCACGATGGGGTGTGGCCGGTCTATCCGTCTGTAGCACCGGAAGGAATGAAATCGGATGACGCCTTCTTCAAATATATGCTGAACGGCGGCGACCTGAAGGCGGTTATCGCTGATCTGAACAAACGCTATAACGCTGCACTGGACAGTGTGATTGCGAATGACGGCATAAAGGCTGAGCCGGATACCGGCTTTGATCCCGCCGCTCTGGGCGGCAAGTTCGCCAAGTAGACAGAAGGTTAGGGATAGAGATATAGGCCGGGATAGCAGGGGATGAGGGAGCAACTCCCTCATCCCTCTGCTCTGGTCGTAAAGGAAAGGAGCCGGAAGAAACCAGATGAACAAAACGAAACATGCCTTATTTTCATACAGTTTTATCTTTCCAAGTGCCTTGCTCACGTTGGTTCTCGGGATTTACCCGATTGCCTGGGCGTTCCGCTATATGTTCTATGATTACAAAGGGTTCGGAACGGCGCGGTTTACCGGTCTGGCCAATTTCAGCCGCATTCTGAAGGACACCCAGTTCTGGGATTCGGTGGTGAATACATTTGTCTATGCTGGCGGCAAGCTGCTGATCACCATTCCGCTGGCCCTGCTGCTGGCAGTCATATTGAACCGGGGGCTGCGGGGCAGACAACTGCTGCGGGGGATTTTCTTCATGCCGACCGTCATCAGTACCGCTGTAATGGCCGTAGTCTTCTTCACGATTTTCAACTCATATAACGGGATTCTCAACCAGTTTCTGATCCGCCTGGGCCTCTCCGATTCCGGTGTGGACTGGCTGGGGCCGAAATATGCCATGCTCACCGTCATTCTGGTTGCGGCCTGGGGGGCGGTCGGCAATTATATGCTGCTCTTCCTCGCCGGTCTGCAGAATATTCCGGAGGATGTGTATGAGGCGTCTTCCCTGGACGGGGCAGGCAGAATCCAGCAGTTCCGCTATGTCACCCTGCCGATGCTCGGACCTGTGATGCAGATGGTTATTATGCTGGCGATCATTACAGCCCTGAAGGGTTACGAGAGCATCATGGTTCTGACTGAAGGAGGTCCTGTAGGCAAGACAGAGGTCATGTTCCTGTATTTGTACAAATTGTTTTTCCCTGTCGGCGGGAGCAGCGCGGCGGTTCAGGTCCAGGAGTTCGGATACGGCAGTGCGGTCGCCTTTGTGTCTGCGGTCATTGTAGGGATGATATCACTCATTTATTTCTACGCATCCAGACGCATGAATCAGACCGATTGAGGAGTGAGGCTATTATGAGACTAAGAACCATACTGGGCAATATCATCCTGTGGATTTTTTTGCTGGCTGTTGCTTTTATTACGCTGATTCCGGTCGTTATCACCATCCTGGGCTCCTTCAAGACTAATGCTGAGCTTACTGCGGGAGCGACCTTCCTGCCGGCGAGCTGGCACTTCTCGAACTATGCCGAAGCCTGGGCGCAGGCCAATTTCTCCAGGTATACCCTGAACAGCCTGATTGTCTCCCTGGCGGCGGTGGTCGGCACGCTGCTGGTATCATCCATGGCGGCTTATGTGGTGGACCGGATGGATTTTGCCGGCAAAAAATTGTATATCGGACTGCAATCCTTCACCATGTTCGTGGCTGTAGGGGCGGTCGTGCTGCGTCCGCAGTTCGATCTGATGGTTAAGCTTCATCTGCACAGCAGCCTGTGGGGCGTTATATTGATTCTGATCTCCGCCCATGCTTCGATCTTCTTCATTCTCTCCAGCTTCATGAAGGGGATTCCCCGCGAGCTGGACGAGGCGGCGCTGATGGACGGCAGCTCTCCCGGCCGGACCTTCTGGCGGATAATTCTGCCGCTGCTCGGACCCGGACTTGGCGTAGGTGCCCTGTTCACCTTCCGCGGCGCGTGGAATGAATATCTGCTGCCGCTCGTGTTCACGATGACGAAGCCGGAGCTGCAGACGCTGACCGTCGGGCTGGCGAACCTGAAATACGGGATTTCGGCCGCTTCTCAGACCCACTATATGATGGCGGGCGCCTGCTTGTCCATTCTGCCGATTCTCGTGGCCTATCTGTTCGCCAACAAATCCTTCATGCAGATGACGGCCGGTTCCCTCAAAGGGTAGCGGTCCGGCCCTGCGCAACCCATATTCCATATTTAACATTCAAGGAGGTACACCCCATGACTCAACACGCTCCGGCAATTCTGCAATCTGCCCCGTTCATCCGGCGGTATCCGGGCAATCCGGTGCTGGATGCAACGAAGGTTCCTTACCCCACCGCACTGGTATTCAATGCCGGTGTAACGAAATTTAACGGCAAGTATGTGATGATCTTCCGTAATGATTACGGCTCACTGGTCGATCAGACGCTTGAGCCGCACCACACCACGGATCTCGGCATTGCTTACAGTGACGACGGGCTGAGCTGGACCGCCGGCCCGAAGCCAGTGTTCAAAATGCATGACGAGGAAATTATCCGCGCCTACGACCCGCGCCTGACCGTGATCGGCGGCCGTTGTTATATGTGTTTTGCCGTGGATACGCACCATGGCATCCGCGGCGGAATTGCCGTTACCGATGATCTGGAACACTTCGAGGTGCTCAGCCTGTCTACACCGGACCTGCGCAATATGGTACTGTTTCCCGAGTTGATCGGCGGCAAGTATGTCCGGCTGGAGCGTCCCTTCACGGTATACAGCCGCGGCGGCCGGGACCGCTTCGATGCCTGGATCTCCGAGTCGCCGGACCTGAAGCATTGGGGCAACTCCAGCCTACTGCTCGCCGTTGAGCAGGTGCCGTTTGCCAATGACAAGGTCGGCCCGGCCGCACCTCCGGTCCGGACGGATAAGGGCTGGCTGACCACCTTCCATGCGGTGGATGTGGACCCGGCCAGAGGCAAGCACGGTTGGGAGGACACCTGGAAGAAGCGCTATACCGCCGGAATTATGCTGCTGGATCTGGAGGACCCCCGCAAGGTGATCGGCATGAGCAGGCAGCCGCTGCTGGCACCGGAGACAGACTATGAGATTGGCGGGGGCTTCCGCAATCATGTGATTTTTCCGGGAGGGATGATTCTGGAGGATGACGGCGAGGTCAAGATCTATTACGGCTCTGCGGATACGGTGGAATGTCTGGCAACGGCCCATGTGGACGATCTGCTCCGGCTCTGTCTGGAGCCGGAGCATAGATAAGATTGGAAGCAGGCTGAGGGCGGAAATGCGGAGTAACAGTGTGGGCCATGTGCCATGATTGGAGCGGCTTGCGCGGAGATTGTGTATGAAGTGCAACAATGCTAGATCAATAGCAGCGACCGTGGGGAGATTGTGCATAAAATGCAACAATACAGCTCAGTAGTAGCGACCAACGCAGAAATCCTGCACAAGGTGCAACAAAACCGGGGCTGTACTTTAAAAGGAAACTTTGCTGATGCAGAAAAGGTTAGTATTACTCTGCCACTTCCGAAGCTGAACAGGAATATGTCGACTTTTTGAAAAGAGTAATAGAGCATCACTGGTGAAATCATTATTCACTGATGACCTAGTGTTTGCTAAAAAAATATGAAAGAGGTGTTTAATGATGTTGAAAAAGTTAAAATTATTAAGTGCATTATTAATTATTTGTATGGCCAGTCTGTTACCTGTCGTTCCTTCGTCAGCAAACGCGGCTTCAGTTGTAAGCTATCCATTACCATCGGTCTATACCACGACCAATCAATACACAGTAACAGCAGACTCTACCAATATACCGGTAATCGACACTTCGGAGGTATTTGTAAACTATAATTATTGTAATTTCTCTTTTTCAGGTACGACTACAATCACAATAACAGCAAGCGAGCCAATCAATACCTATAATATTTCTCCCAAAGCTTTGGGAATCACTGCAACAAAGAGCGGAAATACACTTACATTTACACTTTCATCACCAACCTATCTTATAGTTAAAATCAATAACCTGAAAGATCTGGTTATTGCGGCAGATGCTCTTGAAACCAATGTTCCGGCTTCATCCGGTACAGGTATATACAATGTTAAAACTCAATACGGTGCCGACAGTACCGGTGCCGCTATGGCTACAACTGCAATACAAAACGCCATAAATGCGGCTAACGCAGCAGGTGGCGGTATCGTATACGTTCCAGCCGGAGTTTACAAGAGCGGAAACCTTGTTCTAAAAAGCAATGTTTCGGTTTATCTGGAGGGTGGTTCTGTTATAAGGGGTTCAGGAAATCCAAGCGATTACACTACTCATTTTCATAAGAATTCTCTGAATAAGGATGGAACATGGTTTATTTATACCGAAACAAATGCAAACAATATTAAGATATACGGCAGGGGGACTATTGACGGCAATGGCCATTATATGAGAAATACAAACAATTATTTGAACAATATTCTTGTACCCTTGCAGTGCAGCAACTTCACGGTTGACGGCATAACCATAAGAGACAGCGGTGGCTGGGCTACAATCGTTACAAGATCTAATAACGTAACATTCCAGAATACAAAGCACTTCAACAACAATGAACTTGATTATGAAAATGATGCAATAGACATTCAAGAGAGCCAGAATGTACTCATAAAGCACACGGTAGCAGTATCGGAGGATGACACATACTCATTTAAGACATGGGATGTAGCAACTACGGATATAGCTGCAAACTGGCCGGGAAGTCCTGAAAACCAGTCAAATGTAGTTGTGGATGATGCTTTGGCTTGGAGCAGATGTGGAGCATTCAAGGTTGGAGATGGAGTGAAACAGCTTCAGGATGGCATAGTTGTTAAAAACTCTTATGTATACAGATGCTGGCGCGCTTTAGCGGTAGGTCATCTTTATGGGACTCCAGCAGCACAAAACATCATATTTGACAATATAGATGTAGAAGGCTTCTGGCCAAGATCCGGTGTTCACTCCAGGTGGTTTGATCTTTCTGCAAAAACCGGTCCGATAAAAAATGTGGTCTATAATAATATCAATTTACGCGCTTTAGGTGAAGTTTCAATAATGAAGGGTTGGAGTGACACATCTACTGTCTCCGGAGTTACATTAAACAATGTTCGCGTCGGTGGAGTTGCGGCAACTACACTCGCAGAATTGAAAATAACAGATACTAACAGCTATGCTGCAGCTCCCAAATTCAACACATTGAAATTTGAAGCGGAAGGTTATAACCTTAGTTCAGGTGTTATATCCTATGAGGCAAGCACTGATGGTGGGCTGGATGTTGGTGGAGGGAGTAATGGCGACTATATAGCATTTAAAAATGTAGACTTTGGTAGTACAGCTAAAACAAGTATTGATTTGAAGGTTGCATCCGCTAATTCCGGCGGAAGGATAGAATTCCACTTGGACAGTCCTACAGGCACTATGCTGGGTTATTGGACGGCAGAAAGCACAGGCGGATGGCAGACATGGTCAGTCAAGAATATCCCGCTTAATGCCGGGACAGCTGTAGGAACCCATACGGTATATGTTACTTTTGTTAAGTCAGATTCAACCACAGTTGCAAATTTAACTTGGTTCCAGTTCAAATAGAATGGAAACGGTTTGATTTAATTGCAATAAGATGGATAAAGGGGTATATCAAATGATATGCCTCTTCATTCAGCTAAAGTTTTTTTCTACGACTGACCAACTAACACAAAAAAACAGCAAGTCTCCTAAGTGAAATAGGGACTTGCTGTTTGAGGTTTCAATTAATTCTTAAAGCTATGAATTGGAGCTGAGATTCGTCCGCCACGATTAACGAAGTTCGCGCAGTTGAAGCCGTTTACTGCTATAACTGGTGCATATCCGAGCAGGCCGCCAAATTCGACCAAAGGTCATAGCTTCCAGCTTCTCTAGTGTAAGGGTACCCCGCTGAACTGCTTGAATCATGCCGTGATCTTCATTGACCGGAATAAAGGCTCTACTATTAAGCCCACCTACATAGGAGGAGGCCATTACGCCACTTTTTTTAACATTGTCATTTAGGGCGTGTCTGAAAACTATCATTGAGTCAATTTAAAAATGGAAGCTATGTATATAAACGCGAGGAATGACTTAGCCAACTTATCGTAACGAGTGACCACACGGCAAAAGTGTTTGATTTTATTGAAAAAGCATTCAACCAAGTGGCGTTCTTTGTACCGATACCAATCGACCTCCCATGGATGTTGACTATTCGTTTTAGGCGGAATGGTGTAAGTGGCCTGTTTAGTCGTAATCCAGTTCCGAATCGCTTCTGAGCCATAGGCTTTGTCGCCAAGAATGTGGCTTCCCGTAATATCCAACTCCTGAAGCAATTCGATCGCTGGAACAGAATCATAAACTTGACCACCCGTCAGTAGAAAAGCTAGAGGGTTGCCTAATCCATCGACTACGGCATGAAGTTTGGTCGTCTTGCCGCCACGACTGACGCCGATGTGTTGGTTTACTTCGTGTCAATCTGCGATTTTTTTGCACCGGCACTGTGTTGGTGGGCTTTGACCGATGTAGAATCGATGCTCAAGTTTTCAAAATCGGGTTCGATGTGAAGGGCTTGGTGAAAACCTTGATTCTACAAGGCTTTTAGCGGTTTTTAAATTCCTCTTCTTGGACTTAACTTCTGCTATCTTCTCAATAGCAGTCGCGACTCAAAATCGTGAGGGAAACCGTGGAGGTTCGAGTCCTCTCACCGGCACCAAATGCATTTATCAGTAGTTCATTAGATCAATAGATCATGTGTCTAATTCGGCGTTTTTAGCGTTTGAGTGAGCTACCAGGTAATATGTTCGATACTGTAATTACATCCTACACTTTCCGTCCTAAGGTCTTGTAAAATAGATCTAGCCAATGGCTCTTGGGAACAGCAATCTCCTGAGAACTATCATGCATCCTTAAAGTAAGAGGCAGCAAGCCGGGTGGCATTCAGGTTTTTATTCCTGATTCCTCCAGGCTTTTTGTTTTACATTAACAATGCGCATTTCCAAATAAATTGCGTAAACGTTTTAACAAGGAATTGATTGGAAAAAAGGAGTCTTAAATTAGGAAACAATGGGTTAAATCACTTCTGGTTTTTAAAGGAGTGGCTGACAGGTTAGATTCTAATAAAAATTGTATGATTTTTCCTGAGATTTACTCGACACCA
Source organism: Paenibacillus sp. FSL K6-1330 (assembly GCF_037976825.1). Classification (NCBI taxonomy): domain Bacteria; kingdom Bacillati; phylum Bacillota; class Bacilli; order Caryophanales; family Paenibacillaceae; genus Paenibacillus; species Paenibacillus sp. FSL K6-1330. The sequence continues at coordinate 5,409,714 of NZ_CP150269.1, read as the reverse complement.
ATGAAAAACTTGATTTAATGTTATAATATATGCCACAGATACAAAGTTATATTAAAATTTAAGTTGAATACCGAACAAATACCTAACACATTAATGTTAGATATTAAAAATGTAACCGTTTTATTTTTTGATTTTTCGAAAAAAACCTATTGTAATCTGATTGATCATGAACTACAATAAAATCAGAAATTGCGTAAACGTTTACATTTTTAGAGTGGGAAATGAACTCATATCGTTTATTATCAAAGGGAAATATTGAGAAAACGTTATGACTTTAAACTAAAGGAAGGGGGGTGGCTATGACGAACAAGGAAATTACAATTAAGGACGTAGCCAAGCAAGCAAATGTATCTGTAGCTACGGTATCCCGAGTGATGAATGGACGAGATCGCGTAAGTGAAGCCACTCGCAAGAAAATACTCAAAATAATAGAAGAGATGAACTTCGTTCCGAATACGATGGCTGCATCGATGGTCAATAAAAAAACCAACATGCTGTCCGTCGTGGTGCCGGAGATTCAGAATCCCTTCTACACCGCAGTCATTGGCGGCATGGTAGAGGTGGCCAAGAAGGAAGGCTTCTTTACTCTAGTAGTCTCCACGAATAGCGATGAGGCAGAGGAGGAAGAATTTTTTGAAAGCTTCCTAGGGAAAAATGTGGATGGAATCATCTTAATCGGTACGCATAAGGATGCAGAGTTTTACCGGAACATTCGCAAGCCTACCATCCTTGTCGACCGTTATATCAACGATTGCGGCCACGATGGTGTCTTAATCGACAACTTCCGCGGCGCGTACGAAGCGACCAAGCATTTCGTGGACTATGGTCATGAACGCATTGCCATTATAGATGGGGCGCATGATTTTAACGATGGCAAGGACCGTTATTGGGGATATCGTCAAGCTATGCATGAGAGGGGCCTGACACCCGATCCTGCCTATCACAAGCAGGGGAATTGGCTGGAAGAGGACGGCTACCGATTTACGACGGAGCTTATGCAATCCGAGCAGCCACCGACAGCTATATTTGCGGCTAACAACGTCATCTGTACGGGTGCGATTAAAGCGATACGCGATTTGAATCTCCGAATCGGAGAGGATATTTCTTTAATTGGCTTTGATGATAACGAGCTTGCCCAGTTCGTGCAGCCAAGAGTGACCGTGGTCAGCAGACCGACAAGAGAGATGGGAATTCAAGCGGCGGAAATGCTCATTCAAAAAATCAAGAGAGAGCCTAAAGAGCGGACGAAGCTGAAAAAAATGATATTGGATGTTGAATTGAAGAAATTCGGCTCAGTCAAAAGACTGAAGGAGTAATACTGGGGGGAGAGCGCTATGGCGAAAATCTTGGTAGTGGGCAGCATGAATATGGACATTGTCACACAGGTTGAGCGTCACCCCATTCCCGGCGAAACGATACAGGGCAACGAGACCCGTTTCTTTATTGGGGGCAAGGGGGCTAACCAGGCGGTTGCCGCGTCTCGCTCCGGAGCTTCGGTCGCTATGGCGGGTGCACTGGGCTCGGATTCCTTTGGGATCGACATACGCAGGGAATTGGCGGAGGCTAGGATTGATCTTGATCATGTTATCGAGAAGCCGTGTATGACGGGGCTTGCTTTGATTACAATCGATGGAGCAGGGGAGAACAACATTATTTTATCCTCAGGCGCTAATGGAAGGTATGGTGCAGACGAGGTAGATAAATTGGACCTCTCTGGTTTCGACGTCATTTTGCTGCAAAATGAAATATCATCGGCAGCCAATCAAAGGGTGCTGGATAAAGCGGCAGAGCAACGTATTCCGGTATTTATGAATCCAGCTCCAATTGACGGGTTTGACCAGAGCCAACTGAGCAAGGTCACTTTCCTCATTCTGAATGAGGTCGAGGCGGAGGAGCTGAGCGGCATCCGTATTGAAGGAAGCAGCCAGGCCCTGGAGGCCGGAAAGAAACTGCTTAATGACGGCATTCCTCATCTCATTATTACTTTGGGAAGCAAAGGCTCTATCTATATGGACCAATCCGGAAGGCAAATCACATTAACCGCATTTTCGGTTGACGTAGTGGATACGACAGCGGCCGGAGACACCTTCATCGGAGCGTTCGCAGCTAAATATGTAACGGGAGCGGAGCTGCGCGATTGTCTGTGCTACGCGACAGCGGCATCGGCGCTGGCTGTATCTGTACCAGGTGCCCAAAGCTCGATTCCGACAGAAGAACAGGTACAATCGTTTCTTACGGTGTAGAACAATAGGTTAATAAGACCGTTATAAAAAGGTAATATACGGGGTTTCTTTCCTGGAAAGGGACACCTGTATTCTCAGACTTTGGTGAGTTAACGCTTAGTCTTGTTAAAGTTATCCAAAAAGCAGCTCAGTAAGGTGAATAGGAGGTCGAACGATGAGGCATCCGGTTTTGAAAATGGAAGGCATCAGCAAGGAATTCCCAGGGGTCAAAGCGTTATCAGATGTTAGCTTTGAGCTCTATCCGGGCGAAGTCCATGCGCTTATGGGGGAGAACGGAGCAGGGAAATCCACGCTGATGAAAATTTTGTCCGGCGTATATTCACCGACGCAAGGAACGATCAGACTGAAGGGCAAAGAAGTGACATTCGGCAACCCGCTTGACGCCCAGCGGCAAGGAGTGTCCATTATCCACCAGGAATTCAATTTGTTTTCTAATTTGACAGCCGCGGAAAATATATTTATCGACCGTCCGGAAATGGTGGGCAAATTCGGCCGGATACAGTGGTCCAAAATGTATGACGAGGCGCAGCGTTTGGTTGATTCCATAGGGGGAGGTGAAATTGATGTCCGCCAGGAGGTCCGGCATCTTGGCGTTCACAGCCAGCAAGTAATCGAAATTGCGAAAGCGCTGTCTTTTCAGGCGGATGTGCTCATTATGGATGAACCGTCAGCGGCGCTTCCGGAAAACGAAGTGAAAAAAATGTTTGATGTGGTCAACCGGCTCCGGGCGCAGGGCGTAGCCATCGTGTATGTCTCTCACCGCATGAAGGAAATATTTGAAATTGCGGATAAGGTAACGGTGCTGCGGGATGGAGCCAAGATTGATACCCGTGGAATCGAAGAGGTTACCGAACAGAGCTTGATTCAAATGATGGTGGGCAAAGAGGTTGGCCAGCTATATCCGGTCAGGGAACAGAAGCACGATCAAGAGGTTGTGCTGAAGGTCGAGCAGTTGTCGCTCGATTCCGCACACTGTGTATCTTTTGAGCTGCGAAAAGGAGAGATATTAGGGCTGTTCGGCGTTCCGGGTTCGGGCACGCACACGATTGCCGAGCGTTTATTCGGTCTAAAGCGGGGAACGGGTGAAATCACTATTCGTGACGCAGCGGTGAAAATCAATAATCCGAGTCAGGCCAAAGCAAAGAAGATTGCTTATGTTCCGCCGGATCGTCACCGTCAAGGCATCATTAAACCGATGTCAATTCGGCAAAATCTGTCCATTCCGATGCTGCCGCAGCTTTCAAAGTATACGGTGCTGGACGAGGCGCGGATTAAAGAGATGAGCAAGGAGTATATGGAGAAGCTTCGAATAAAAGCGCCCAACGATGGCCAAAGCGTAGACTTTCTGAGTGGCGGCAACCAGCAAAAGGTTGTGATTGGCAAATGGCTTGCAGCGAATCCCGATATTCTTATTCTGGAGGAGCCGACCCGGGGAGTTGACGTCGGAGCGAAGGCGGAGATCTACAATATTATTCATCAACTGGCCCAGGAAGGCTTGAGCATCCTGCTGATTTCGTCCGAAATGCCGGAGGTGATTGGACTCTGTGATCGGATCCTGGTGCTATACAAAGGCACGATCGTGCATGAATTTGCACATGGCGAGGCTGATCAGGAACAATTGCTGCAGCGTGCTTCACATCCGCTTTCAGAAGGAGGCCGCATATGAAACGCCTACTAAATGTGCATGAAGCGCCTATTATTTTATTTACCATTCTCGTTACGCTGTTGTTTTCCATTATATCTCCTGACTTCTTGCAATTCGAAAATATAAGGCTGATTCTGGATCAGAACATCTCCATGTTCATCGTGGCGATCGGGATGACGATGGTCATTCTGCTGGGGGGCATGGATTTATCCGTCGGCTCCGTGCTGGCAGTGACAGCGACTTCTGTCGGATTGTTTCTCAGCCATGGCATCCATCCATGGATTGCAGCCGCTATGGGGATATGCATCGGGGTTCTATGCGGCCTGGTCAATGGTTATTTCATTGCGGTTAGGAAAATACCGGACATCATCGTCACCTTGGCCACCATGTATATCTTCCGGGGCATTGCGGTAGGGATCAGCGGAGGAACCTGGATGACGAACTTTCCGGGAGGATTTCGATTCTTCGGACAAGGGTATTTGCTCGGCATTTCCTTCCCGCTGCTAATAGCCGTCATTCTTATCGCGGTCTTCATTTATTTAATGAAATTCGCCCGTGAGGGCCGAAGAATCTACTCCATTGGCGGGAATGGACCAGCAGCCAAGCTGGCGGGAATCAGCGTAGCCCGAACCAAGTTTAAGGTCTATGTATTAACTGGCTTGCTAGTCGGGATCGCCTCGGTTATTTTCGCAGCAAAGGTAGGCAGTGTGCAAGCCTCGACAGCAGGCAGCGGTTTAGCGTTTGAAGTCATGGCAGCCGTTCTTATCGGCGGGGGAAGCATCTTTGGAGGAGTCGGCACCATAGCCGGAACGATGCTGGGTGTGCTCTTTATGGGCATTGTCAAAAATGGGCTCATTATATCCAAGGTTTCACCGTTCTGGGTTGATGCTGCAACCGGTTTTCTGATTATTCTGGCAATTGTCATTAATACGCTGCAGCGTATAAGGCAAAACAAAGGAAAAGAGGGGGATTTGGTATGAGTACATGGACAAGCCGGTTCCCGCTTAGGGGAAATAAGCTGATCGTTCAAATGCTGCTGCTGCTCGTCATTATCGTGCTGTTCAGCTTCTTGTCTCCCTATTTCCTGACCGTCACTAACTTTATGAATGTGCTGAACCAGATGGTTGAAGTAGGGCTGATCGCCATACCGATGACCATGATCATCATATCCGGTGCCATGGATCTTTCGGTAGGCTCAATTCTCGCTTTCTCCGCTGTAAGTATGGGAGTTGCCTTTGAGCGGGGCCTCGATATATGGATCAGCGTGATCATTGGGCTGCTGGCTGGCTTGCTGTGCGGGGCGGTTAACGGCTATCTGATCGCAAGGCACCGAATGCAGGCGATCGTTGTCACCATTGGCATGCTCGTGATGCTGCGGGGTCTGGTCTACGTAATCAATCAGGGCAGACCCATTAGCGGCTTTCCGGATGCATTCTACTTTATGGGCCAGCAGTATGTCGGCGGCATTCCGGTTAATGCGATTTTCCTAGTGGTGATGTTCCTTCTGGCCAGCTTTGTCATGAAGAAAACAAGATTCAGCACTTATGTGTACGGCATTGGCAACAATGAAGAGGTTGTCCGCTACTCAGGTATCTCGGTCGTACGCATCCGGTTTATCCTCTTTATGCTTAGCGGATTGTTTTCGGCCTTGGCGGGTATATTTCTGGTGTCGCGTCTGGCAAGCGCAGAGGCGACATCGGGTACCAATATAGAGCTCGATGTCATTACAGCGACTCTGATAGGGGGCACACATATTTTTGGAGGAAGGGGGAGTCTTTCAGGCACATTTGTCGGGCTGCTAATCATCGTGTTTTTGCGTAATGGATTGAATCTGTTAGGTGTATCCGTGCTTTACCAGGCAGTCATATTAGGGGCATTGCTTCTGCTTGCTGTAGGAAACAAAAAATTCAATGGAGAGTGAAACCTATGAAAAAGCTGGCATTGACGTTACTGACGGGCGTATTGGCTTTGAATTTGGCAGCATGCGGAAGTACAAGCGGGAATCAAACGGATAACGGAGGCAAAACGAACCAGGGAGCTTCGGGATCCAGAACTTACTTTATGAATCCAAAGTCCATCGGCCCTGCTTATTGGGCGGCGGCTGAGAAGGGCGCGAAGAAGGCGGAGGCCGATTTGAAGGTAAAGGTTCTGTTCAATGCGCCGACAGAGGCGGATTCCTCCAAGCAAATTAATATGATTCAGGATATGCTGACCCGCAAAGTAAGCGGCATCGGCGTATCGCCCAATGATGCGAAAGCGGTAGGCCCTGTGTTCAAGAAGGCGGCAGGCCAAGGCGTCAATATTGTGACCTGGGACAGTGACGCGCCGGATACAGACCGCCAATATTATGTAGCTCCGGCTACAGACCAAGAAATCGGGGAGCTTCTGGCCAAAACGATCGGAGAGGAAATCGGCGGCAAAGGACAGGTCGCGTTCATGGTAGCCGGTCTGGGCTCGCAAAACCAGATTGCCAAATCCAATGCGGCTAAAGCTTATTTTGCAGCCAACTATCCGGAGATTGAGGTCGTAACGACTGTCGCGAGCGACGACGATCAACAGAAGGCGTATGCCAATGCGCAAAACCTGCTTCAAACCTACCCTGATCTGAAAGGCATAATCGGATTTGCAGGCGGCGAACCTCCTGCAGCCGCGGAGGTCGTGGAGCAAGCTGTAAAGGCAGGCACTTTGGAGAAGAACCAAGTGGCCATTACAGGCATTGCCGTGCCGAGCGTCGTGAAAAATTACATCAAGAACGGCACGATCAAAACAGATATTATTTGGGATCCGGGCAAGCTGGCTTACGTAACGGTCTATATTATGGATCAACTGGCTCAAGGCAAGGAAATCAAAGACGGCATGGAGATTCCGACGATTGGAACAGTGAAGGTAGACGGACAAAGCGTCTTTATTGGCACGCTTGAAGTCACGAACGATAATGTGGACAGTTTTGATTTCTAATAACACCCTTAGGAGGCGGCCTTAATGGAGTATAAGGTGCAGATAGAAGATTTAACGGAGGAGGCTTTTGCTCCCTATGGCAAAGTGGTGGATGTGCCGGCGATTGACCCTTCCAAATCCGGTGACGGGTGGGATTGCTGGAGCTATGTTCAAATGCTGGACGTATGGGAGCCCATCGGATTTGGCCTTGTGATCACCAAGCGACGTGAATTTGTCGTCACGGCTATGGAGAGGCATGTCAGTCGTGAAGAGCTTCTGCTTACCTTTGATCGTGAGATTGTGCAGCCTGTAGCATTGTGCATGGATATTGACAATCCGGATGAAAGCCCTGATGCTTCCACCGTCAAGTGCTTCCGAATCAAGCCCGGACAAGCTATCGTCATCCATCGGGGGGTCTGGCATAGCCCGGCCTACCCGGCTGCGGACGACGCCCGTTATATGTTCGGCATCGAGAAGAAAAAGGATAAATTCGGGGATGAGATGATCAATCCGTGGGTTGATTTTATGAACGGAAGCACTGTTCGATTCGAATAAGGGAGCAGGCACGGCTCCTGATACTCTTGCTTACGGCAGCTGCGGATTCATGCGGTATCAGGAGAGTGCTGCCACAAAGGAGAGAGAGAGATGAACCAAGAACAAAGAGTGATGGATTGGATCGAGAATCATCAAGATGAAATTATTCAATTTTTACAGCAGCTTATTCAAATTCCGAGCGTGAACCCCTGGTTCTTCGAGGAGCCAGGGCCATCGAAAGAGAAGGACCTGCAACAATTTATTGCCGGCAAGCTGGAGAAACTGGGTGCGGACATCGAGATTTGGGAGCCCGTCGCTGATGAACTGAAGCAATATGAAGGCATGGCGGGCTATTATGCGGGAAGAGATTTTACGGGCAGACCCAATCTGGCGGCTACGTTTGGCAAAGGAACGGAAGGCAAGTCCTTGCTCTTATTTGGCCATATTGATGTCGTCATGGCAGGCTCAAAGTGGACGGTCGATCCGTTCGAGGGCAAAGTGATTGACGGGAAGATGTACGGCCGCGGCACCGTTGATATGAAGGGCGGAGTCGCAGCCATGATTATGGCCGTCGAAGCTATTCTTCGCAGCGGGTTTAAGCTTAAAGGTCCGGTTGTTGTCGGCACGGTCGTCGATGAAGAAGCGGGAGGCATGGGGGCGCTTGATTTCATCCACCATGGATATCGAGCAGATGCATGCATTTTGACAGAACCGACCTCGCTAACGATCGCCCCGCTGTGCCGTGGGATTTTATGGGGGAAGATCAAAATCCAAGGCCGCAGCGGTCATATTGAGATGCCGCAAGCGGATTGGCAGGACGGCGGCGCGGTGGATGCGATTAAGAAAGCGAGATATATTCTGGAGCATTTGGACCGCTTGAATGAGCAATGGGCTGTCAGCAAGACTCATCCCTACTTGGCGATCCCTTGTCAGGTGCATGTCGCGCAATTAAACGCTGGGGAATATCCGACCTCCTTCGCGAATGAGGCGGAAATCGTATTTAACGCGCAATACTTGCCATCGGAGCGTGACGAGAAGCTTGTAGGCGGCAACGTAAAGAAGGAATTGACGGACTTTCTGCGCGAGGTATCGGAATCAGATCCTTGGCTGCGTGAGCATATGCCGGAAATCGAATGGCTGGTGGATGCCGATTGTGCAGAAACGGATGTGTCTCATCCCTTTGTTCAGACTTGTGTACAATCCTTGAAGGCTATTGGAGAGGAAGGGAAGATCGAAGGATTGGGCTTCCATACCGATATGGGCTGGCCGGTGAACGTCGGCATTCCGACCGTTAACTTTGGACCAGGCGACCCAAGCCTTGCCCATCATAGCGACGAATTTACACCTGTCGATGAAGTGATTCAAGCGGTCAAGATGATTGCCAAAACGATTGTGGACTGGTGTGAAATCGCGGAAGCGTAAAAACGGGATCAAGACGGCCTGTAGGTATAGGGCCTGGTGATATACAATACGGAGGTGCTTGAACTGATGAAAATCTTATTTGTTGGCGAATCTTGGGTTGTGCATATGATTCATACGAAAGGTTATGACAGCTTTACCTCGACCAAGTACGAGGAGGGAGCAACCTATTTGCTCTCCTGTCTGCGTCAGGAGGGAATTGACGTCACCTATATGCCTGCGCATGAAGTACAGGTGCGCTTCCCTCAATCGTTGGAAGAGCTAAAGGCCTATGATGCGATTGTACTTAGTGACGTAGGGGCCAACACATTCCTGCTCCAAAATCCAACCTTCTATCAAATGCAAATCATTCCGAACGCCCTTGAGCTAATGAAGCAGTATGTCGCTGAAGGGGGCGGCTTGCTGATGGTTGGCGGTTACCTGACCTTCATGGGAATCGAAGGAAAAGCCAATTATAGAAATACGATATTGGCCGATGTGCTGCCGGTAGTCATGATGGACAAAGATGATCGGGTAGAGATGCCGAGCGGCTTCTCGCCTGTCGTATCGCAGCCGCATCCACTGGTAAATGATTTGGGGGAATGGCCTAGGCTGCTGGGTTATAATAAACTGTCAGCCAAGCCGGGGGCAGAGGAATTGCTAAGCCATGAAGGCGATGCCATTCTGACGGTTGGAACCTACGGAGCCGGCAAGACGGCAGCCTTTGCAAGCGATTGTTCGCCGCACTGGGGATCGTTGGAGTTTATGAACTGGGAGCACTATTCGGCCTTTTGGTCCAAGCTTATCAAGTATTTGAATTAGCAGGCTAAACCCAGTGGAGGTTCGAGTCCTCTCGACCGCTTCTATGAAGCAAAGCTGTTTTTCAAGTGGAAATTTAACTTGGAGAACAGCTTTTTTTCGTTCCTCTTCATGCAGAACTCGCGTTATACTAAACAGGAGGAACCGTTCAGCTTTAAGGTGAATTCAATGGAGTTGGATTTATAATATAAGACCTGTTAGCGGGAGTTATGGGCGAGTTATTTTGAATACAAGGGGTGTGATCTTGTGATAAAACCTCGAATAGGGTTTAGCTTTATGTTGTCGATGCTCGTTGTTGTGAGTTTGTCTGTTGGATGTCAACCAACGGATGAGGGGAATGTGGCTCAGCATCCGGTACCTGAGCAATCGGTGATTTCTTCGAATGAGAATACCCCGGAGACAGAGCTCCCTTCCGGCTCAGCTTCAGGAGGTGATGACACCGCGGGAAGCAGTGTCGTTGCAGTAGAGGATACGGACGTATCGCCCGATCATCAGACCGCTGAACCCGATGTGGATTTAGCGGATGTGACGGCGGTCCGGCTCATTAATCATAGCTCGGGCTGGATTGGCGGGGAAGGCTGGATTGCTTTTAGTGATAACGGTGGTACGGAATGGGAGGTTCAGGCTCAGCCGAAAGGCACGGTACGCCAAATCTTTGCGCTGAATGGCAAACAGGCCTGGACCGTGATGGAGAATAACGATCTGTATCGCACCACGGATGGCGGGGAGACGTGGATTCGGATTGGAAGCACGCCGAATGCCGGATTTCTCCATTTCATCTCGCCTGAAACGGGATTCAGCGGTCAAGCCAAAACCGAGGACGGAGGTAAAACCTGGAGCGACCAGGATATACCGGATACGACCGCCAGCAGCCCTGCCACGGGAGCTATCACCGATGGAGCTGCTGAAGCTCCCAAGAACGTAGGCGCTGTGTCTGGACCATTGTATGTTGTTAATACAAGGACCCATAACTAATTCATAACAAAGAAGACCGGAAACCTCCGGTCTTCTTTGTGTGGTTATGCCTCCATTCTCAGCGAGGAAGAGGCAGAACGATGAATATCATATCATTCATTAAGGGAGCTCTTTGAATATCATTCGGGAGCCTAGCCAAAGACCAGCCGCAACTCCGAATAAGCCGAAGAGGGTTACCAAGACGATCAGATTAAAGGAGTGCCAGCCGAGCAGGAATCCAATGCCGCTTCCCATGGTTGTTCCGGTGAGCAATCCCAGTGCAGCGCCAATTTGTTTATGACGTAACGTCATATGTCTGTCACCTCAAAGTTAAGTATTGCGGTCTGAATGTTACTTGTATTCCCTGATCGTCTAGAAATATGCCATGACAGAAAATAAGCCCGGCTTAGCCGGAGCGATCCGACAAGCTGAGCATGGGTTGAAATAATAGTATGGTTATGGCATTACGGCAACTTCGATTAGGAATTTTGCTTTAATGCGCAATCTGCGAATAGAACAGATTTAGGGATACGGAAGAACTGCTCCGCTTTTTCCTGGAACGCTGGGGATGGTACGGTGCCCTGGTGCAGCCATTTGCGGAATGTGCCAGGATGCACGCCGATCCAGCGGCTTACATCGCTTACCGACAAATCATGAACCATGCACAGACCTGTCAGAATCCGGTTGCTAACCGGTGAGCGTGTCAGGGTGCGTTTCATGAAGCGGGAAGGTGCCGGCTGACAGATTAAAGGTGACTTGTCCAGCAGTTCCTCTCTGAAGAGTATGTGGCGGGGATAACCCAAGTAGTCACAAGCCTTCTCCAGGTTGTTTTTTCCGGGAACGCGTCCCTCATATACCCAGGCGCTGACACTACGGGAGGATACTCCCAGTTCCTCGGCCAATTGCGACAACTTGATATCGTTGGCCATAAGTACGGCTAGTAGGACGCGGTTGCGAATTTGGCAGCGGGTCGGCCGGCGAAAGCGCTTGACTCGCACACCTTTCCCCAAATATTTACGATTGATCAGGGACCACGCCTCAATGGAGTGTTTTTCTTGCTGCAGTTTTGTAGGCATAATTCCTCCGATTTTTTTAACACAATACTACAATATTCGACACTCACTTTTCAATAGCCAAACATAAAACAATTGTTTCCATTTCGTTGTTACATGATTTATAAGTCCGATGTAATGGTCCGATGGACCTACTCGTTTATTTGATTATTATAATGTATTGTTCGTCTTTTGATGTTTTTACTCGGGGAGAATCGCATGTAAAACCAGAATATAAGAGGATAAACACGAACGATAAACATTATTTAACTTGACTCATTCGTGAATTCGTTTTATATTAACTACGGTTGATAAAGAAAAATGATGCTTATTCGTATATCCCTGAAAATAAGGTTCAGGGGTTTCTACAAGGGACCTTAAATTCCTGACTACGAATAGGATGCGCAAGCATACCTATTCGGAGCAGGATTTTTTTTGTGCCCGGAAGTGTTGTGCGCAAAGCGACAGTCAAACACACAGGGGGATATGATGAGCAAATATGATGTTATCGTTGTTGGTGCCGGTCCGGCTGGCATTTTCGCTTGTTATGAACTGACATTGAAGTCACCAGGAAGCAAGGTGCTGCTGGTTGACAAGGGACATGATATTTACCGGAGAAGCTGCCCGATCCTGGAAGAGAAGATTAAGCTCTGTCCACCGGCAGTAGGACGCAAGGAATTTGCCGGTTGTTTGCCGGCTTGTTCGATTACAGCCGGGTTTGGTGGGGCGGGAGCATACAGCGACGGCAAATTCAACATCACCACGGAGTTTGGCGGCTGGATGACCGATTATTTGCCTGGCTCCAAAGTCATGGAGCTCATCCAATATGTCGACGCCATCAATCTGGAGCATGGAGCGACACCTGCCATTACGGACCCGACAACCCATGCGATTCGGGATATTGAACACCGTGGATACGCAGCGGGCCTGAAGCTGCTTCGCGCTCAGGTAAGACATCTTGGAACTGAGCAGAATTTGGAGATTCTAAAGTCGATATATGAATATTTGAAGACAAGAATTGATATGGCTTTCCGGGCGGAAGTCGAGGACATTGTCACCGTCAAAGAAGACGGAACCCACCGTATTACCGGTATCACAATGAAAGGCGGGGAGGTCCATGAGGCGAATTTAGTGATGGTTGCCCCTGGGCGTGACGGCTCAGCCTGGTTGACCGGTATATTAAAAAAACGCAGATTGAAAATGCATAATAACCAAGTGGACGTGGGCGTTCGGGTGGAAACCTCGGATGTGGTCATGCGCGAGATCAATGAGCATTTGTATGAAGGCAAATTCATCTTTAACACCTCGGTTGGAACCCGGGTGCGTACGTTCTGCAGCAATCCTTCCGGTCATGTTGTGGTTGAGAACCATAGTGGAGTTATGGCAGCCAATGGCCATTCCTACAAAGATCCGGCTTTGGGATCAGCCAATACGAACTTTGCGCTGCTCGTATCCCATAAGTTTACGGAGCCGTTTGACAAGCCTAACGAATATGCGCGTGAAATATGCAAGCGGGCTAACGATCTATCCAGCGGCGGGGTCATTGTACAGAAATACGGTGACGTGCTCCGCGGCCGGAGATCCACCGAAGGCCGAATTCGTGAAGGGTTTCTGGAGCCGACGCTGAAGGAAGCGGTTCCTGGAGATCTTGGCTTGGTGCTGCCGTACAACACTATGAAAAGCCTGATCGAGATGGTCGAAGCGCTTGATAAAGTCACGCCGGGGATTGCGTCAGAGCACACGCTGTTCTACGGGGTGGAGGCCAAGTTCTACTCCGCAAGACCGAAGCTGTCGGAGTCTTTCGAGACGGAAATCAAGGGTCTTTATTGTGGCGGGGATGGTGCCGGAATTACCAGGGGTCTTGCTCAGGCAGGAGCCGCCGGCGTCTGGATTGCCCAGAACATGCTGAACCAATTAGGGTCGTGATTTTAGCGGTTGTTCCCTTAAATAGAATTCGATTTCAGGAGCGCGTTCTGGCGTAAGTCAGAACGTGCTCCTATTTGGCTAGATCTGGCGCAGCTGATATGTCCGCTATGTTGGTGGTAGCGATTTCTTTTTCCGGACGAACGGGGTATGATAGATACGAAAGATTTACATAAATGCTAGAGATGGAGGAACGGACGATGATTAAACATATTGTTTTTTTCAAATTGAAGGATTCATCCGCCGAGAATATTGAGAAGACGGTGCAGGTGCTGCGTGATATGGATGGCAAGATTCCGATGCTAAGATCCCTTGAGGCGGGTGCCGATGTTATTCGCTCCGAGCGCTCTTATGATTTGGCTTTGATCGTTGAAGTGGACAATCTTGAAGATTTACAAGCATATGCCGTTCATCCTGTTCACCAGGAAGTGATCCAATACATCAATACGGTGAAAGATCATACGCTTAGCGTTGATTTTGAAGTGTAGGCAATGATATAGACTTTACAACAACAGGCTGGAGGAGATTTGCGGTGTATTATGTGAATCAAGAACAAATTGAACGGCGTCTGAGCGCGATTCCCGAAATCGCGGAAGGATTGCGTGCTGCGGCACAATCATGGGACGGAGGCCTGGTGCTGGGCTTGGTTCAGGAGCGTGCGCTTCATCTGGCGATCGAAGTCGTAACGGATGTCGGCAGCTACTTGATTGACGGATTTATTATGCGGGATGCCAGCAGTTATGAAGATATCATGGATATTAATCATGAGGAAAAGGTGTTCCCTGAAGAGGTTCATAAGGTGCTGCTGGAGCTGGTTCGATTGCGTAAACCGCTCGTGCAGGACTACTATGATTGGGACAGGCATGCGCTTCATTCTTTAACCACGATTTTGCCTGATGTGCTGGAGCAGTTTGCGGGAAATGTCCGTGAGTATTTAAAGAACGAGATGTACTGAGGCTTGTATAGTTTTAAAAAAGAGATATCCATGACGCGCCATGGGCTCTTCCATACGATTCATCCATAACAGACCGTTCAGGTAATCCCTGAACGGTCTGTTTTTTTGTTGTCTTTATCTCAAGCGGCTGGGATGTTCCGAAGTTGTAGGGGATACTCGTGGTTTTTCTCTGCTGGAATAAAAAAATCGCCGATGTTGTGTCAAGACAAGCCCATACTGCTTATAATGCATCAAGCGACTAGGCATTCGCCCGGTCGGACGAAAGGAGGAGTTCCCGATGACAGAATGGAGTGCGCTGGCCGCTGCTATCGGCATCGTTCTGATCGCGGTTGCGGCGGTGATCATGATGCTGTCGGTTAAAAAGCTGATCGGGCGGGCCGAGACCACGCTGGGCAGGCTTGAGGAAGACAGTAGCCGATTGAGTCAAGAAGCCTCGCAGGTGCTGGAGCAGGCATCGGTCTCGTTAGAGATGATTCAGCGTCAGCTGGCAGCGAGCGAAGCTATTGCCGCTTCCATGTCCGATGCTGCGTCAGCGGTAGCCAAGACGGCCGATGCGGTTCATGCTGTAGGGAAAAAAGCTTCCATAACTGCCATTGAGCATCTGGAACGTGCTCGCCTCGATAATGAACGGCAGATCGGGGAGGTGTTCCGGTGGGTTGATGCCGGAATGACGCTTTGGCATTCATGGAACAAATACACCTCCAAGTCCGACGAAGGGCAAGCCAAATAGAAGGAGAGATGGAATATGAAAGAGAAGAGCAAAGGGCTCCTCTGGGGAGTATTGATCGGCAGTGTTGCAGGTTCTGTTACCGCACTTCTTCTGGCTCCAAAATCCGGCAAAGAGCTTCGGAATGACATTGCCGACGGCGCCCGCGGCATCGGCAGCAAGGTGCAGGAGGCAGCAGAGAAGGTAGGAGAGCAGGGCGTTAACCTGATCGGCATTATGACGGATCGGGCAGAGAATGTGATCTCCGACATTCAGTCCTGGCGCAACCGGCAAGAAAGCTGGATGGCAGATGAGGAAATTGCGCAGGTCTCCGCGTTTGACGAGGATTTTGAAGAAGAGGTTTATGTGTCCACTGCTGCCGAAGTGAAGGTCAACGATTAATCCGGGATCAGATGACCGCTTCAGCACTCATTTACGAGGATAAGGATCATATCAAAATACATGAAGGCCGGGGCGGCAATGAGCCCCGGCTTTGTTGTGTATAAACGATTCGAAATAAAGCCCCGATTACTGCCCTTTGCTCCTGTAATGGAAATTCGGCGAACGGATGTCGTTATGATAAGAGGTGTGGAAAATATGGGTTGTAGCCGGCGAGACCGGAGGAATCAACCAACTCCAATCCCCTGTGAGCTCCCGCCCGGCTTGCTGTTCGCGCTGTTCAAACAAACCGAATTGGGCTGCTGCCGAATGATGGTCCACTATGCTGACGCCCGCTTTTTTGTAGGAATAGAGCACGGCAGCATTGAGTTCAACCAATGCGCGATCCCTCCATAAGGTAGTTTCGCTGGAAGTATCCTGCCCCATCAGCTTGGCAATAAGCGGAAGCTTGTTGTAGCGCCCTTCATCTGCAAGGTTACGGGCTCCGATTTCGGTTCCCATATACCAGCCGTTGAACGGTGCGGCCGTATACATAATGCCGCCGATTTCAAGCAGCATGTCTGAGATGAGAGGCACCCCATACCATTTTATCCCTTCCGCTTTAAGAGCAGGAAGTTCGGGATGCTCCAAAGGGACTTCCAGCACGTAGGATTTCGGTATCGCGAGCCACTCCGGCGGCTCATTCCCCTGCTGCACAACCAGCGGCAGCACATCATAGTCGGTCAAGTCTCCCTGCCACCCCAGCTCCATGCATTCCTTCGTGAAGGATAGGGAAGCCGGATCGCCAATCGTCCCCTCGGCCGTTTCGTAACCGGCATACCGAATCAACTGGTGGTTTTTGATAATAAGCGGGGCCTCCCCTGGACGTGCAGCCTTGAAAATCGTAATCGTAGGCATGATTTTCCCGCCATTGGTGGCACTCTCGATATGGTGAAGGAGTGCCGAGAAAATGTCAGAGGTCTCCGTTAAGTGCCTGGCATCGAATACCTTGAGGCGATCCCAAAACAGTCTGCCGATACAGCGGTTGCTGTTTCGCCAAGCCATTTTGGCTCCATGCGTCAGTTCCTCAAGCGTATGCTCATATGTACCTGTCAGCTCGATCTGTGAGCGGATGTTCATGAGCCGGTCCTCGGCTTCTTCCGGGGTGCGGTTTAATTCAGCATAACAAAGCTCGATAAACGGCTTCGCAGCTTCCATAAGGTCGGTATGATGTATGTTGTCATTCACGTAGAATTCTCCTTTACTATACGCGCGCTTATTATAGTATAAACTACCTACGGTCAGCGACCGGCGCAAGAGTCCTACAATTACTTGAACAATTAACCAACAGTCTTTTGGGAGCGGCACCCTTGTTGAAGATAGGGGGGAATTGGGGTAAGATTTAAGGTACATTTCGATCCGAAATGACATATGGTATCACTGTAAACCATGAATTTGACAAGAAGGAAGCGGTGGGTTCGTGCAGCAAGCAATCGCAATACTAGACTCGGGTGTCGGCGGGCTGACTGTCGCTAAAGAAGTGATGAGACAGCTCCCGAGAGAGAAAATTATTTACTTCGGAGATACAGCCCGCGCACCCTACGGACCCCGTACGCCGGAAGAAGTCCGTTTATTTACGGAGCAAATTGTAGATTATTTAATTCAGTATGATCCTAAAATGATTGTGATCGCCTGTAATACGGCTACGGCGGCGGCGCTTGATTATATTTCGTCCAAAGTGCCTGTACCGGTCATCGGTGTCATTCACCCAGGGGCGCGTGCCGCCATAAGCGCAACGAAGACCGGTAACGTCGGCGTCATCGGTACTGTCGGAACCATTGGCAGCGGAGCATATACAGCGGCTCTGAAACAGCTCTCGCCTTACGTCGAGGTGCAAAGTCAAGCCTGTCCCGAACTGGTACCGCTCGTCGAACACGGATTGTTCCGATCCAAGGATGCCTTGCAGGTGGTGCAAGAATCCTTGAGAGGCATCAAGGATACCTCCATTGATTGCCTGATCCTGGGCTGTACTCACTATCCGTTCCTGATGAATACGATCCAGACAGTTATGGGACCGTCCGTGAAACTGATCAGCTCCGCCGATGAAACGGCTCGCGAGGTTAGCACGATTCTGTACGATAAGGGCCAGCTCGCGAGCAGCATGGAGAGCCCGGTGCATCAATTTTTCTGTACAGGAGATCCGGTCATTTTTCAGAGCATTGCGACCGAATGGCTCGGAGAGCATATCAAGCGGACACCTGTTGTCTGGCAAATTACGAAGCTATAATTCACGTTCATACCTTAGAGCTTATCTGGAATGAATAAGAGCAAGCAAGCGCAGGCAGGACAAGGGATAACACCTTGTTCTGCCTTCATTATTTCCAGTGCTAAGTTTCCAAAAGGATAGGGATATCGGAGCCTTTTTTGATCTTTTGCATCATACATGTTGGACAACCGGCTGCTCATATACATGGAATGGACGCTAATTGAAGCGGCTTTGCCGCGGAAAGGAATCCATTATGCAGCAATATGTCGTACAGAAAGGCGACACGCTAAGACGCGTGGCTGCCAGATATAGTCTGGCGTATGAACAGCTGATTACGGCGAATCCATGGGCGGCGCAGCAGCCGTATCTCCAGCAGGGGCAAATGCTCTATCTTCCTGCATCGTTGCGCCGAAGGTATGTCATTCAGGAACATGATACCTTTGATAGTATTGCCAGTACGTTCCGGTTTCGGAAGGAAGCCTTGGAAGAACTGAATCCCGGATTATCAGCTCATCATCTGCCACAGGGAAAAACGATCGTTCTGCCGGGTACCACGCATAGGCGCATGATACGATTAACCGGCGAATACGGACCGGGGGATCTGGAACGTGATATACAAGAGATGCAGCTTCGCTACCCTGTTATCGAGTGGAGTGTCATCGGCCGAAGTGTGCTCGGCAAACCCATTTATGCGGCCAAAATCGGCAAAGGCCCTAAAAACCTTCACATCAATGCAGCACTGCATGCCAATGAATGGATCACAACCCCTTGTCTGATGCGATTCATGGAGGAATATAGCAAGGCTTTATCGCAAGAGTCACCGGTTTATTTTCAGGATCCGAATGCGTGGTACCGGAACTATACGTTATGGATCGTGCCGATGGCGAACCCGGATGGGGTAGAGCTTGTCCAAGAAGGCGTTACCCCTTCTCATCCATATTATGAGCGTCTGCTCGAATGGAATGGCGGGCGCGAGGACTTTCGCCGCTGGAAGGCTAATATTAACGGCGTGGATTTGGGGGATCAATTCCCTGCGCATTGGAATGAGGAAGTCGCACGGAGGGGCAAGATCCATCCGTCGCCGCAGGATTATGCGGGGACAAAGCCGCTAAGTGAGCCAGAAGCCGAGGCCGTCTATCAGCATACTTTATCGATATCTCCGGAACGGGCCATTTCCCTGCACAGCCAAGGCAGGGAAATCTATTGGAATTATAGAGACTACGAACCTCCGGAGAGTGAGGACATGGCCCGAAGATTAGGTCAGGCCGGCGGTTACAGGCCGGTGAAGCTGCAGGGCAGCGATGCAGGATACAAGGATTGGTTCATTCAGCATTACCGGAGGCCGGGCTTTACCGTGGAGATTGGTTATGGGATGAATCCGCTGCCGCTTGAGGATTTCGAGGATCTGTGCGTCGAGGTGGGTTCTATTCTAGCTGCGTTTATGTCTTTGGAATAAGATCGTTTGAAACGAATAGGTCTATTCAACGTATAAAATATAGAAGAATACGGCCGCTGCTTTAATGGATCACAAGGCAGTGGCCTCTTTTCGCGCTTTTATTGCTGCAGCCACCGGAATACCGTGTTTCCGGGATTTCTTAGAGATTTGCTAATTGGGTAATGATATAGACATGCTGCCTGGAATGGAGGGAACAATATGAAGTGGAGAAGATTATGGTCGCTTCGGCGCTGGTCGCATGTATTCCAGCGGATATTCGGGTATTTAGCCTCTTCCCGGGTTGCACTCGGGGACAAGCTTTTATTTCTGGTCCCCGTTGTGCTGTACTGGGTGCTGCCGGACTTTATGCCTTTGCTGCCGATCGATGACATCGGAGTCACGATGCTGCTGATGAACTGGTTCGTATCCCGTGTCGAACGGAAATATCCAGGTCTGATCGGTGAGGACCAGGGCCCCGCCAAGCGCGTACGGTAAATGAGCTTCGGGCGGTAACAATACGGCTCGGACCCTTGCGAAAAAGTTGGCAGGGGTCTACAATAACATATTGAATGAAACATCCGTGAGGAGATGAATATACGTGAAATGTAAAATTACCCGTAATGCCGCCAAGGTGTTAAAGCGAGAGCTGGACAAGGAAGAGAACAAGAATAAGAAACTCCGCGTGCTGGTTACCCATGCGCATGGCGATCATGCCCACTACGGCCTGGATCTGGACACGCCTAAGGAAAATGATGTCATCGTATCCACAGATAAAGAGATCGACGTCATTTTGGAGGCAGGACAACCTTTCCTGGACGGCGTCAAAATCGACTATCTTTATTTTCCTGAGGAAGGCTTTGTAATTACGAATCCGTCCCAAGGCAATCACGGCGACCACTAGGTTACTTCAGAATAAAGAAGGTAATGAACAATGGCTAATGATATTCGAGTCTGCGAGAAGTGCAGACATACGAAGTTGAAGACAATGATCCCGAAAATTAAGAAAATGGTACCGGATGCCGACATTAAGATCGGCTGTAAATCCTATTGCGGTCCTTGCGGCAAACGAGCATTTATGTATATCAATGGCCGTTATGTCAGCGCGCCTACAGAGGATGAAGTGCTGGCAAAGGCGCTGCCTTTTGTGAAATAACAAACAGGCTGTTTAACACATCTGCATTGAAGTTAAAGTGGAATTCCCATTCTACGGGTATAGTTCCTGGCTCAGCCATCCATGCTAAGAGGGCAACGGGAACAACAACTTTAGAAGGGAGCATCCGTCATGAACAGTCACGATTCCAGTCTACACTCCAACAGTCCCAGCAACAGCGCGCTAGATTCCGTGGAGAAGCTGCACCGTGCCGTATCCTCGGCAATGTCCCATCCGACGGAACAGCTGATTCAGCAAGCGGAGAATTCGTTATCCCATACGGAGCAAGCGGTTTCCCAGGTGATTGAGCAGGGAAATCGGAACGCGGTGGAATTGGCGGAAGAGTTGTTAGGCGATGAGAAGGAACGTCTGTCCAAGCTTCGTTCAGCTAAAAAGTAGTTTATGATCCTGTGCAGTCCGTTCAATAGCTTTCGAGCTAATGAACGGGCTTTTTTACATATTGATATACGTATTTGAATTATATACTTGATTCCGATATATATTTTTGTTAAATTGTTGTCATGGATAGAACAAGTTTAATTAAAGGGCATTTGGAAATGTGCGTATTGGCCATTCTGAGTCATGGAAAGAGTTATGGTTACGAGATTATGAAGGAGCTGGAGAAACACCGACTGAAATTGAAGGGAGTAGGAAGCATTTATCCAATCCTGTCCAAGCTGAAAGATCAGGGATGGGTGACGGATACGAGGGAGTTTAGCGAGAGCGGTAAAGCCAGAGTGTATTACGAAATAACGCCTAGCGGAGATTTGTTTCTGGATAAGAAAATTCAGGAGTGGCAGGAGCTGCAGCAGGATATTCGATCATTGCTTTCATCGAATGTGCAGCGTTTTGAAGATGGCGTGGAACAGGAGAGCCAGAGATCATGATATTATCCTATGAAGAAGAACAATTTATCGCGGCCGTTCGCCGCGAGTTGAAACGATACGAAATGACGTCAAGCCAGGTCGAGGCCGTTGTCGAACAGATCCAGGAGCATCTGGAGGCAAGCAGGGAGCACGGGGAGAATGGTCTTGAAGATCTGGGCTCTCCCAATATGTATGTCAGGGATTATGCAGAGGTGCAAGGTTTGGTTAGAGTACAAGACGCCAGGGATCTCGAGTCTGTTCCTGAAGAACCGGAACCGCGTAGCGGGCGGCTTAGTGTATGGGGCTTTATGAAATATCCACTGGTCTTTGCGGCCGTTTATATCCTATGTCAGCTGTTGTTTTCCTTCTCATTAACGACGGCATGGGTGAAGGGGTTTGAGATAACCGGCTTCAATCTGTTGTACCGGATATCCGATCAGATGTGGTGGAATATGATGTTGATCGTATCCAGCCTTTCGATATCGGTGCTCGTTACGATTCTGGTCTACGTCTTTGGTAAAAGAAAACATAGACGTGCCCTCCGTTTTACAAAAGGAGGAAGCGTGTTATGAGAAAGAAGTGGACGTATGTCGTTGTAACCGTTCTAGCATTTCTACTTCCGACATGGGGGAACGTTGTCGAAGCGGATGAAGGCATGACCGATAAGGTTGCCCTCTACATGAAAGCGATGATGGAGGAATATCAAATTCCGGGCCTTTCCGTTGCCATCGTACAGGATGGGGACACGCTGTATACAAACAGTTATGGCGTTACAGCAGAAGGCAGCACGGTCAGCTCCAATACTCCATTTTTCCTCGGATCCATCTCCAAATCCATGACGGCGTTAGGGATTGTCCAGCTTGTGGAGTCGGGCCAGGTCGACTTGGATGAGTCCATTGGGACCTATCTGCCATGGTTTGCGGCCGAAGCGTCTTCCGAGGCGTCGTCAATAACGATAAGGCAATTGCTTGCTCAGACGAGCGGATATAGTACATATACGGGCATGGAGTATTCCGATGTGGGTGCGAAGGATGCTTCTGCCCTGAAAGAGAATGTGCGCAATCTCTCCCACGCGAAGCTTAGCAGAGCGCCAGGGGAACAACATCAATACAGTAACGCCAATTATATGATCCTGGGTGCAGTTCTGGAGGAGGTGTCGGGTCAATCCTATGCCGATTATATGGAGCAGCATGTGTTTGGCCCGCTGGGCATGAGTACAGCTGCAGCCGATGAGGAGCGGGCGGTTCGATCCGGGTTTGAACAAGGGTATCAATCCTGGTTCGGCTATCCGCGAGTGAGCAGCGTTCCCTATGACAATAGCGGTGCTTCTTATGGTTATATCACGGCGAGTATCGACGATATGGCACGGTATCTCCAATTTTTGCTCCAAGATAACGACATGTTGCTTCGTCGAGAATATAAGGAGCTGCTCCTGTCGCCTCTAGTTCAGCATCGACCGGATCGCGCCTATGGTTTTGGCTGGAGAATAAGCGAGACGGACCAAGGCGAGACTCTGGTATGGCATTCCGGATCAACGCCGGAGGCACGGGCGGAAATCTTCTTCATCCCTGATCGGGGCGTAGGGGCCGTTATTTTAACCAACAAGAATCACATTTTGGAGGAAGCCAGATTGTCTCAGGTCTCAAAGGATTTGAGGGGGATACTAGACGGACAAGACCCGAAACCTCCTTCCGCTGGAGTCCATCCGATGATTTGGGGATTGGCGGGAACTTTGTTCATCCTGCTCGCTATTCTGATATGGTTGCTGCTAAGAATGAAGAAACGCAACTTGAAGTTATATCTCACGCTTCCGCTGAGTTTGGTTCTATTTGCGATGTCAGCTGGCATCATTCCGCTCTTCACGCGTCTGACAAGCTCCCCTTGGAATTCCATACGACTCTTTGCACCTGACATTGCCTATATGACACTCGGGATTGTTGCTAGCCTGGCATGGATGGGGCTTGTGCTGATGTACGGAACGCTTGTCAATCGGAGAAAACATCTTGAGTCGGTTACCCGCCGGGCTTGATATAAGAAATGTTACCAGTAAAAAGATGATTCTTCATAAATGCAGCTAGGCGTGCCTCTTCGGACACGCCTAGCTCGAAAAACCAACCAGGCTGATGGATATGATCAGCCTGGTTGGTTTGGTTTAAAGCAGCCCCAGTCAACAGCGATCAGAGGCTGAATAAAATTTGGAATTTGTTAATGTTAGGCCCGGTTATCGGGCATTCGCTTCGCCCTGTGATTTAAATAACTTCAGCAGGTCATACGTGATCACTTGATCGGAAATACGCAGCTGCTCCTGTGTCTTATCATAACCTTCACGGCAGGCCTGAATATCGGTCGGCTGACGCGTCGCAAGATCGTAGCAGGTTCCCCCTTCAAGTCCGGCCGTTTCGGTTGGCAGGTAGAACACTTTCTCATCGGAGAATGCGCCGCTGCGCAGCGGAATTAGACGCGGCTTGTTATCCAACAGATGGCTTCCGATCCAGTAATACGGTTCTTTTGGCACGCCGAGAAGATGAAGAATACTTGGTGTCACGTTCATCATGCCAGCGGCTTCCGGATATACTCCGGCTTGCTTCCCATCAGGCAGGCGGATGAGCAGGGGAACCTGATTCATGATTTGCTCCATGTCGAGTGCATTCAGTTCTCGTCCCAGGAATTTCTCATAGTCCGCTTTTTCTTTGATCGAATTGTCGTGATCCCCATAGATGATCAATATGGTGTTATCCCACAGTCCTTGCTGTTTCATCTGCTCGACAAACTGGCCGAATGCTTCGTCAACATAGTGGATCGACTGCAAATAGTTCCCGAATATTGAGCCTTCAAAAGCCCCTGTATCCAGCTTCACCCCATCCTTGGGGACATAATACGGATGATGGCTCGTTAACGTAATCAGGAAGGAATAGAAGGGCTCTTTGATGCCTTTCATCGCATCCAGCGATTGCGCGAAGAACGCTTTGTCGCTCAATGACCATCCCTGCACATCGTTCATTTCAAAATCTTTCTTGCTGTAAAACCGGTCGTAATTCATTTCTCGGTACATTGTGGTACGGTTCCAGAAGCTGCTGTCATAGGCATGGAACACGTTTGCGCCATAGCCCTGTTCTTTCAGAATCTCCGGAAGGGTATCGTACTCGCGATCAGCATATCGCGTAAATACGGAACCTGTAGGCAGCGGAAGCAAGGAGCTGTGCGTGACAAAGTCCGCGTCGGACGTTCGCCCTTGACCGGTTTGATGATAAAAATTGCTGAAATACATACTGTCCTTCATCAAACGGTTGAAGTTAGGGGTGATTTCCTGCCCCCCGATCGACTGGCCGATGACAAAATTCATGAAGGCCTCCGTCTGAATCATGATGACATTGCTGCCTTTATACTTGCCAAACAAGGCGTCCGTATCGGACGGCTCCATACGTTTAGCATCAAACCATGCCTTGATCTGATTGATTTCCTCTTCCGGAAGCTTGGGCTGCCCCACGAGATGATCTCGTCCATAACGGTAGATATCATAACCGTGAAAGCCGATCAGTCCCGTCACATTATACAGCGTAATATTCCACCAATTGCCTTCAAAGAGGCCAACGGCCCATGTATTGGACGCTTTCTTGATCGGAATGAAAGTCATGACCATGCCGAGGATGAACACAAGTGTGCCTGTTACCAAACGGCGAATGATCCGGTTCCGCCGATGCTGGCGATTTTCACCCGGGAGAGTGTAAGTTCCCAAGGTGGATCTCCGTTTGCGGAACACCATCACGGCAGTAAATGGGACGATCATAAGCCAATCGATAAAAAAGAACAGATCGGACGCATGAATCAGGGAACGAATGCTATCCCCGAGGGAACCGACTTGTCCGGCCTGCATAAGTACCGGCACTGTAATGAAATCATCGAAGTAGCGATAATAGATCAAATCGGCGTACAGAATCCCCGTCCATAAGAGATTTAAGAAAGTTAAGGCCGCAAGCCGGCCTCTTGCCGGAAGCCACAAGGTCCAGAAGGAGATCAGCAGGAGCGAGCCAACAGCGATCACATAGTCTGTCTGATCCAGCTTCATGTTGGTAATATGGAGATGATGATCAAGCATGATCAGCTTGTACATCATGAGGATAAGGAATAATAAATATGCGGTGTATCGGTAATGCAGCCCTTTGGAGACCCGGCTTCGGATATCGCTCCATGATGGGGATGAGAGCACGTGGGTATCCTCCTTTTTTCAAAAACATCTTTTTATTATAGCTTGGCCTGGATGACCGAGCAAAAAAGCCGCCCAAGGGCGGCGATTGCAGGAAGCGTCATTTCGTTATTCCGCCGATTTGTTACGCGGCGGCAAGGGGCCCAGGTATTGATAATACTGGCATTCGATCCGGCCATTGAACAGCTTGCGGCGCTTGTCCGCCTTGCGGCCGAAGTAATGCTCGAATTGCTTGGTCGGGCTAAGCGCGAAGAAGGACCAGGTCGGGAGTGAATGCGTTACGGATCCGAGCTGGCGAATGAGACGTTCAACCTCTTCTTTCTCGCTTAACCGCTCGCCATAGGGTGGATTGGTGATAATACAACCATATTCACCTTCAGGTATGGCTTTGGCAGCAGGGAGGACTCTAAAGTCGATTTCGCCGGCAAGTCCCGCACTTTTGGCGGCGGCTTTGGCTACTTCGATCGCTTTCGGGTCGATATCGCTTCCGGCGATATGCAGCGGAATATCGTCCTTCACAGCGTCAAAAGCCTCCTCGCGCGCATCTTCCCAGAGGTTGTCTCCGATGATATCCCAATGCTCGGACGGGAACGAGCGGCGCAGGCCGGGCGCAATATTCCAGGCCATCATGGCGGCTTCGATCAGAATGGTGCCCGAACCGCAGCATGGGTCATACAGCGGACGATGCGGGCCCCAGCGGCTTAATTGCAGCAGGGCGGAAGCCATGGTTTCCTTCAGCGGAGCTTCCGTAACCAGCTTGCGGTAGCCACGTTTATGAAGGGCTGGTCCTGTAGTATCAAGGGTCAGTATGGCTCGATCCTTCAAGAGAGAAACCTCGACTACATAACGGGGGCCGTCCTCGGGAAACCATTCCGTACGGTGCGAGAGCTTCAGCTTCTCCACGATTGCTTTTTTCACGATGCCCTGACAGGCGGGAACGCTGCTAAGCTGCGATTTATGGGAACGCCCTTCCACAGGAAATTCGCCATCCGCCGGAATCCACTCTTCCCATGGAAGAGCTTTGGTTCCTTCAAAGAGTTCGTCGAAGGTAAAGGCTTTAAACTCACCCATCTTGACGAGAATACGGTCCGACGTCCGGAGCCACAGATTGCAGCGGCAAATATCAATCAGGTCACCTGAAAAGGTAACTCTACCATTCTCTACTTCCATGTCGGTGTACCCGAGCTCTTTCAACTCGCGGGCAACGACAGCTTCCAGCCCCATCGGGGCCGTCGCGATCAATTGTAATCGAGGCATTAACGACGTCAACTCCATTTAACATGTGTACGGCGATAGTCGCCGCCGGTTCAATCTATATAGTATAGGCGATTGCATTGACTAAGACAATTATCATATGATAGTTCTCGTTAGGTTTAACGGGAAACAACGCATCTTATGAAGACAAAGGAGGCGGATTCATTGCTTACGACCCCTGATGATTATGTTAACCAATTATACCCTGAAGATGAAGAGCTTCAGTTCGTGATAGAGGTCATCCGCGAGCATGGGATGCCGGAGGTTTCGGTGGCACCGGTATATGGCCGACTGCTGACCATGCTGGTACAGACGGCCGGCGCTAGAAATATTCTCGAAATCGGTGCCCTTGGCGGTTATAGCGGCATCTGTCTGTGCCGAGGGCTTCCTGCGGACGGCAAACTCACCTCACTCGAGCTGAAGGAAGAATATGCGCAACTTGCAGGCAGGCATCTGGAGAAGGCCGGATTCAAGGATCAGGTGGAGTACCGCATCGGTCCGGCGGCGGATAGTCTGGAAGCTTTGAAGCAGGAAGGGCGGACATTCGATTTTTTCTTTATTGATGCGGATAAGGAGAACTATCCTCTGTACTTGGAATATGCCTTGGAGCTTGCGAATCCGGGTGCGCTTATAGCTGGGGATAACTGCTTTTTGCGCGGCAGAACACTGAACTCGGAGAAGAACGGTCCTTCGGTTCAAGCGGTACGCCGGTTTAATGAAGTCATCGCGACGGACAAGAGGCTGATCAGCACGCTGCTGCCCGCTTATGACGGGCTGATCCTTGCACGAGTTAAAGGATGAAACAATCAATAGCGAGATGTGCTGGACGATCAGATAACCATTGGAAGGAGTGCATCGGGTCATTTTGTAGCTTGCCGCCTGGTATAATCCGGCGCATGGCCCATGGATGTAGGTGATTTGACGGGTACATGAATATAACAAAGGGCTGTCCACGGGTCGATGTAGACCACGGGACAGCCCTTTGTTGTTTGGTTTGGGAGACTCGCTCCATCTAGATGACAGACCCAGGGGGATCAACGATATTTGGGCGAAGGCTTTTGCGAGAACAGCTTTCGTCTCACCCACATCATATTGATGATCAGCAGGCAGCCGGAAGTAATAAACAATCCTTCGATTCCGATGAAACCGGATAAGAATCCGCCGATCACCGCGCCCAGCATGTTGCCAAGCGCAAGCGAGCTTGTATTGAAACCAAAGGAGCGGCTTTCCATGCCGTCCGGCGTGTAAGAGCGAATCAGCGCGTTGACACTCGGCAGCAGCCCGCCCATGAAGACGCCCATCATGAACCGCACAATAATCAACTGCCACACCGATTGAACGAAGGCTTGCGGGATCAGCGTAAGTCCCGTACCGATCAAGGCGTAGGTCAAGATGCGGTGCGCACCGACCTTGTCGCTGAGCTTGCCGAGAATCGGGGAGGCGATCATGTTTGACAGCCCCGTTACGGCTACAACGAACCCGGCCCATATCGCAATATCCACCGCGGTTCCATGCAGTTTCTGAACGTACAGCGGGAGCAGTGCCATGGGACTAATCATGGCGAATTGCAGCAGGAACGTGACGGCGAATAACGCCGGCAGCTGCGGAATGTGGCTCAGCTCTTTAAGCCCGGCAATAACCGAGGGCTGCGGCGCCTTGGCTGCCTGCTCGCGGTTGAAGTTTTCTTTAACCAGGAACAAGGCAAGCATCGAAGCGGCAAAGATCAGTCCGCCGGTGATATAGAAGATTGGCCGGAATCCGACCCAACTGGCCATGAGTCCGCCGATCAACGGACCGAGAATGGTGCCTGCAACTTGTCCCGACTGCATGATGCCCATCGCAAATCCCATTCGATTCTTTGGCGTCGTGCTTGATACGAGCGATATCGCCGCAGGATTAAATCCCGATATGGTACCGTTCAGCAAACGCAGAACCAGCAGATGCCATGGATGGGTAGCAAAGCCCATGCAGGCAATGACCAGCGCCATGCCGAAGCCGGAGCGCAGCAGCATGATTTTGCGTCCGTATTTATCTGCGACTTTTCCCCAGATCGGTTGAAAAATGAATGATGTCAGGAAGTTGGCGGCGAATATCAATCCTGCCCATAGTCCTATTTCCCGGTCTCCAACAACATTCAGGTCTTGCGCCAGGTATAATGTCAGGAACGGGGTGATCATTGTCATCCCGGAGTTGACCAAAAACTGTCCGAACCAAAGCACAATGAGATTGATTTTCCAATTGGTCAATGTGCCCTTCACTTCCTTTCTAAGCTGTCGAGCCCGGAATGACCGGGCGAATTGCGGGAGTACCCTAAAAATGCCGTTCTTTCAGTATAACATATTTAAAAAGTGCCAAAAGCTAACAATGTCATAAGATTGTCATGTGATTTTCATAGGATGTCCATGTAAGACGGTTGTTACTTACTTTTAAAAAGGGCATAATGAAATTTAGGAAACTTTATACACATTGATGGGGGCCTAATCATGACCTATAACGATCAATTCATTCGCGCTTGCCGTAAGCAGGAAGTGAATCATGTTCCTGTGTGGTACATGCGTCAAGCGGGACGCTACGACCCGGAGTATCGAAAGATTAAAGAAAAGTACTCCTTACTGGAAATATGCAGTCAACCGGAGCTGGCGGCAGAGGTAACCTTGATGCCCGTACGGAAGCTTGGTGTAGACGCGGCTATTTTATATTCCGATATTATGAATCCCGTTGCCTCAATCGGGGTAGACTTCGATATCGTGAAAAATATCGGCCCGGTGATTGATAATCCGATCCGATCTGCGGCGGATGTAGAGAAACTACGCCCGATTGATGTCGAGGGGGATCTTGGACATGTCCTGGAGACGATCCGTATCCTGGATAAGGAGCTGGAAGTGCCGCTTATCACATTTGCCGGCGCTCCGTTCACGATTGCCAGCTACCTGATCGAAGGCAGACCATCCAAAAATTATCTTCGCACGAAAGAGCTCATGTACAGTGAGCCGAAGGTATGGTTCTCGCTGATGGACAAACTTGGGGATATGGTGATCGCTTATTTGCGTGCCCACGTCGCTAACGGCGGGAAAGCGTTTCAATTGTTCGACAGCTGGGTGGGGGCATTGTCTCCACAGGATTTCCAAACGTTTGTCCTACCAACGATTACGCGTATTTTTGCGGAGCTTCAGGACCTGAGTGTTCCGAAAATTTATTTTCCAGGCGTGAGCTCGGGTGAGCTGCTCCCTACGCTTACGCATCTCAGCACGGATGTCATCGGTCTCGACTGGCGAGTGTCCATTGCAGAAGGACGCAGCCGTTTAGAGCATAAGTATGCTGTTCAGGGCAATCTGGACCCGACCGTTCTGACCGGACCGATGCCGGTCATCCAGCAGTATGCGAAGGAGATTATCGATCAAGGGATTCAGGAGCCCGGCTTTGTGTTTAATCTAGGGCACGGTTTATTCCCGGAGGCTTCGCTAGAGAAACTGCGTGAGTTGACATCGTATATTCACGAATACTCCGCTCAGGCACTGCACGCAGGTGCACAACGCTCTTAAATGTTGAATATTTTATTAGTCAGAGGTGAGTTGGTATGAAGAACAAGATTGGCGTGTTGGTTATGTCCTACGGTACTCCGGAGAACATGGAAGGAATCGAGAGTTATTATACCCACATCCGTCGCGGGAACAAGCCGTCGGAGGAGCAGCTCAAGGAGCTTACTGACCGCTATGAGGCGATTGTTGGGGGGGTCTTTCCACTCCGGGAGAATACGGACCGACAGGTACGCACGCTGGAGGATACATTAAATGCGGATCCTCGCGCGATCGATCTTGAGTTTGTATGCTATCAGGGACTAAAGCACGCAGCACCGTACATCGAAGATGGTGTTGAGCAAATGGTGCGGGACGGCATTAAGGAAGCCGTCGGCATCGTGCTGGCACCTCATTACTCCACCATGAGCATCGGATCCTACGTGAAGCGCGCTCAAGCCAAAGCGGATGAGTTGGGACTTGAGATCTCGTTTGTGGAGAGCTATCACATGCATCCGAAACTGATCGAGGCCTTTGCCGATCGGGTGTCCGCCAAGCTGAACCAGTTCGAGGAAGCAGGGGCTGACCGGGACAGCGTGAGAGTGCTGTTCAGTGCTCACAGCCTCCCGGAACGCATTTTGTCCATCGGAGATCCCTATCAGGAGCAGCTGCTCGAGACATCCAAAGCCGTAGCCGAACAGGCCGGCGTCAAGAAGTGGCAGTTCACATGGCAAAGTGCTGGTCGGACGGCGGAGCCTTGGCTCGGTCCTGACATTCTGGATACGCTGCAAACGTTGAATAAAGAAGAGCAGGTCGAGGATGTACTGGTTGCGCCGGTCGGTTTCGTCTCGGATCATCTTGAGGTCCTGTACGATCTGGATATTGAAGCCAAAAGCATTGCCAAGGAAATGGATATGCGGCTTGAGCGTATCGACTCCTTGAACAGTGACCCGCTTTACATGGAAGCGCTCAGCGATTCCGTGATCACCTTGATAGGTCTGTAAATCCGTTATTACCGGAAATTCGAATAGAAGCTTAGATATAGAACTCCCCGGTGACGGGGGGTTCTATTCTTTATATGGAAGCTGGTATAATGGGGGAAGCGACTTATAACGCGAGCTCATAAGTGAATAAAGGAGTGACCTATGCATCTGTCACGATCAGAGAAAAGCAAGGCCGAGAAGAAGGCCCGTAAGCAGCGAACCGGACGGGTTTGGATCATGCTTAACTTATGTTTGATTTTTATGATCGCTGCTTTGCTTGTCTATCATTTTAAATTTAAGGAAAATCCTGTTCAGCAAACGGCTTATCCGCTTGGTATGCCGGACTTTGGCATGGAAGGGGATCAGGCGGATAGCCCCGGCTCCGGACAACAAGCTGACGGGGAGGGGGCGGATTCGAAGCCTCCGAAGACGACGGAGACTGGCGAACCCCCAGGTTCCGATAGGACCGAGCCAGAAGGCAGCGCAACAGATGATCCTACCGATTCCGCGATGGCAAAGCGGGTGGTTATGCATTTTGCAGGGGATACCTTGTTCTCGGGCAAGGTGGAGGCTGAGCTGAAGAAGCACGGATATGATTATCCCTTCAAGCATCTGGGCACCGCATTCCTGGAGGACGATCTAACCGTGCTTAATCTGGAAACGCCGGTTACGACCGGAGGCGTTGGCGCGGCCAATAAGAAATTCGTATTCAAGTCCTCACCGGACGTATTGCCGGCTCTCCGAGATGCGGGAGTAGAGGCCGTTAATCTGGCTAACAATCACATCCTGGATCAAGGCCAAGAAGGACTTTTGGATACCTTGAAGCACTTGAAGGACCAGGATATCCGTTATGTGGGAGCGGGACGGAATGAGGAAGAAGCCTTCGCGGCCCAGTATTTCGAGCTTCAGGGCATGAAGGTTGCATTGCTTGGATTCAGCCGTGTGCTCCCGGAAACGACCTGGTACGCGCTGGAGAACAGGCCGGGGGTGGCCGGGGCGTATGACCATGTGCTGCCCAAGGCGGTTGAAGCGATCCAGGCAGCGCGTTCCAAGGCCGATCTGGTGGTCGTGATTGCCCATTGGGGCGAGGAGCTTCATAAGACGCCAAATGTCCATCAGATCAATCTCTCACGCGCGTTCATTGACGGCGGGGCTGACCTGATTATCGGCGGGCACTCCCATGTGCTGCAGGGATTGGAGCAGTACAAAGGCAAGTGGATTGCCTATAGTACCGGCAATTTTATATTTACTAAATCGTCGAATGAAGATACGTGGAAAACAGCCGTATTCCAGGCGTCATGCAGCAAGCAAGGAGATTGTGACTTGAAGCTGACGCCTTATCGTACGGAGATCGGACAGGTCATCCCGCTTGAAGGCAAAGAAGCTGAGGCCTTGCTGAAAGAGGTGGAGAAGCGATCCGTTGGCGGCGTCAAAATAGCGCTTGATGGTGAAGTAATTGCAGGCAAGGCTGTGGAATAATTCGTTAAACGTTACAGCAAGGAGGTCCCACCATGAACAATTTATGTGTGGCTCACCGGGGATTTTCCGGTAAAGCACCTGAAAATACGCGCGCAGCCATTCAGATGGCGATGGATGAGCCCTTCGTGCATTGGATGGAAATTGATGTGCAATTGACTCAGGACGGGGTCCCTGTAGTGATACATGACTTCAGCGTGGATCGTACGACGACCGGGAAGGGCAAGGTGAAGGATCTGACCTGGCAGCAAATCCGGAGGATGGACGCCGGAGAATGGAAGGGACGCCAATTCAGGGGAGAGCAGGTTCCATCGCTCGATGAAGTCCTGCAGCTTGTCAAAGGCCGATTGAAACTTAATATCGAACTTAAAACAAGCGGAGATATGTATCCCGGCCTTGAGAAGGCCGTTCTGGAACGGATTCATGCCCACCGGATGCTTCCGGATGTGGTGCTCACTTCCTTTGAGCCAAAAGCCTTGATGAAAGCGAAGGAATTGGAACCTAATGTGAGAACCGGACTTATTATTGATGCGCATCCTCGCAATTTGGTAGCACGCCTGAAGCAAATGAAATGCTCCTTTTTATCCATCGGCTACTCCCATCTGGATGCGGCCTTCGCGTCGGATTTGGTGAAGAATGGCATTACGCCGATGGCCTGGACGGTGGATGATGCGAAGAGCATGAGATCGCTGGCCAGAATGAATCCTGCCATCATGATCTGTACGAACCGCCCCGATACATGGGGGCAGATTTTTATCCATAAAATTGCACCTAAAGTTCCATTCTGGCGAAGAAAATGGAGGTTTTAATGTATGTGTGCCTTAGTGAATAACGTTTACTGTGTAGGTCGTAATTATCAATTGCATGCGGCGGAGCTCGGCAATGCCGTACCGGAAGAGCCGATGATTTTTCTTAAACCCTCGCATGCCGTCGTTCCGCTGGATGGCAGCGTGCTGAAGCTGCCGATGGACCGCGGCAGTCTTCATTTTGAAGGTGAGTTTGTTATACAGCTCGCAGAGGATTACGCGCCAGGCAAAAGTGTTGACGAGCTTGTAAAAACGATGGCTCTTGGCATCGACTTCACGCTGCGTGATGTACAGTCGGTCATTAAGGAGAAGGGACATCCTTGGACTGCGGCAAAAGCGTTTAAATCTTCCGCACCGCTTACGCCATCCATAGCGTTTCCCGGAACCGCGAAGCTGGCGGATATTGATTTTATCGTAAGGAAGAACGGCGAAGAGGTACAGCGCGGGAATGTGAAGGATATGATCTTCTCCCTTCAGCGCATCATCGATTACATCGGCGAACATTATGGCCTTGGTCAAGGTGATTTAATCTTTACGGGTACACCGGCTGGCGTAGGTCCGACGGAATCCGGTGACGTATTCGAATTGTTCTGGGGAGATGTCCGTCTGGGCCGCTGCGAAATCGGGTAATCTGATATGCTTTATCATGGGAGGGGTCACAGATGGATTGGCTGATCGGAGCGGCAGGTGCCCTTATCGTGGCAGGAGCCGCATACAGGAAACGATCGCTATCGGAATCCGGAGCCGCGGCCGCTATTCTGATGGGTACCATATATTACGGAGCAGGGAACGTGTTTTGGTTCGGAACCCTGCTTCTTTTTTTCATAACGTCTACACTTCTCTCCCGGTACGGGAAACAGCGGAAGGCCGACCTGGAGAAATCCTATGCCAAGACAGGCCGACGGGATGCAGGCCAGGTATTCGCCAATGGCGGCATCGGTATGGTGCTGTGTCTGATAAACGCATGGTTCCCGTCCGATCTGTGGGTATTCCTGTTTATAGGTGTTATGGCTACCGTAACAGCGGATACCTGGGCCACGGAGTTAGGCAGCCTTAGCCGGAAGCCTCCGCGTTCCGTTCTGAACGGCAAGGTACTGACCGCCGGCGAATCCGGCGGCGTCTCCTGGGTCGGCTCCACGGCTGCAGCGGTAGGGAGCATACTGATTGGGGCAGGCGGATGGTTACTTGCTGGATGGAGCGGCATGGATGCAGAGATATGGCCGTATGTCCTGGCAGCCCTTGCGGGCGGATTGGTTGGGGCTTTTGCCGATTCGTACCTCGGAGCGACTTTACAGGTGATGTATCGGTGCCGTGCGTGCGGCAAATCAGTGGAAGTATCTCAACACTGCGGCCAAGATACGGTGCGCATGCGCGGATATGCTTGGATGTCCAACGATGCAGTTAATCTGGTCAGTTCACTTCTCGGCGGCGCGGCAGCTTATGGGATTGCAGTGCTGATTGCGTTATAATGTATCCATCTTACCGATGAAACAACGCTCAACGAAATCTATAGATGTAAGTAGGGATCATAACAATGAATATTTTGACCGTCGAACAGGTAACAAAAAGCTATGGAGATAAAATTTTGTTTCAAGATGCGTCCTTCGGAATGGAGGATCAGGATAAAGTCGGCATTATCGGTGTTAACGGCACGGGGAAATCCACGTTTATGCGCGTCATCGCAGGGCTCGAGCCGCCCGACTCCGGTAAAATATCGATGGGCAATCGCATCCGGGTGCGTTACCTGGCACAGAACCCGGAGTTTGATCCGGACAAAACCGTCCTCCAGCAGGTGTTTGAGGGCGATCTTCCGGAGATGAAGGCGGTGCGGGAGTACACCGAAACGATGGAGCTGCTGGAGCTGCATCCGAGTCATGAGGAGCTGCAGCAGAAACTGCTGAAGCTCAATCAGACGCTGGATACACTGCAGGCGTGGCAGCTTGAAAGCGATGCGAAAACCATCCTGTCCAAGCTGGGGATTCGGAATTATGAAGCGAAGATGGGTACGCTGTCGGGCGGCCAGCGTAAGCGAGTGGCATTAGCCGCCGCTTTGATTCAGCCTTCCGATTTGCTCATTTTGGACGAGCCGACAAACCATATTGATAATGAATCCGTCGCTTGGCTGGAGCAGTATTTGCAGAAGCGCCGCGGTGCGCTGCTCATGATTACGCATGACCGGTATTTTCTGGACCGGGTGGCGAATGTCATGCTGGAGCTGGATCATGGACGGTTGTTCCGATATGAGGCGAATTACAGCCGTTTTCTGGAGCTGAAGGCAGAACGCGAGGAGCGCGAGGCTGCTTCCGAACAAAAGCGTCAGAATTTGCTGCGGAGCGAGCTTGCCTGGATTCGCAGAGGTGCCAAGGCCCGTACGACCAAGCAGAAGGCGAGAATTGAGCGCTTTGAGAAACTCAAGGATCAGGAAATGTTGCACAGCTCTGGTGAGCTTGACGTCTCAGTCGCTTCCACCCGCTTGGGACGCAAAATTCTGGAGATCGAAGGTCTCCGGAAGAAGATCGACGACAAAACGTTAATTCAGGACCTTTCCTACATCGCAGTTCCCGAAGATCGAATTGGCATCGTAGGCCCCAACGGCAGCGGCAAATCCACGCTGCTCAATCTGATTGCCGGGCTGATTCAGCCAGATGGCGGGGAAGTCGTGCTGGGACCGACGGTCAAGCTCGGTTATTTCACGCAGGAGCATCAGGAGATGGATGGTAGTCAGCGCGTGATTGAGTATATCAAGGATGAAGCAGAGGTTATCCGCACGGCGGACGGCTCGGCGATTACCGCGGCCCAGATGCTGGAGCGGTTCCTGTTCCCGCCCGCGCTGCAGTGGACGCCGATTGCGAAGCTGTCCGGAGGAGAGAAGCGACGGTTGTATCTGCTTCGGGTGCTGATGAGCGCACCGAATGTGCTGCTGCTGGATGAACCGACGAATGATTTGGACATCCAGACATTGTCCGTCTTGGAGCAGTATTTGGATGAGTTTCCGGGCGTCTGTATCGTGGTATCCCATGATCGCTTTTTCCTGGATCGAACGGTAGACAAGATTATGGCGTTTGAGGGCAACGGAGAGATTCGTGTCCATGTCGGCTCTTACAGCGAATATGCGGAATGGATGCAGCGCCATGGTGGTGAAGCTGCCGCGAGTAAAATGGAAGCATCCAGTTCCAAGTCTGCCTCGGGGAGCAATGATCGCACGGATAGCGATTCAGCTAAAGAAGCACCGCGAGAGCGTTTGAAATTTAGTTACAAAGAACAGCGGGAGTATGAGCAGATTGACGGCCTAATTGAAGCAGCAGAGAGCAAGCTGGCATCCATTCAATCGGAGATGGAGACCGCCGGCAGCGATGCAGCCAGGCTTCAGGAGCTGATGAAGGCTCAAGAGGAAACGGAACGTGAGCTGGAGCATCTGATGGAACGCTGGACCTATCTAAACGAGCTCGCGGAGAAGATTGAACAGAGCAAGAAATCGTAATGATTCTAAGCGATCCATATCAATAACAAAGGGGCGTCCCCAGGCATAATGCCTTGGCGGGACGCCCCTTTGTTAGATCGAGGTTTCAGCGAAGCTGAACAATTGTGATATTCGTAAGAACAACATCCTCTAAACGTGGACGGTCCTCTATAAAAGTACGTAAATAGACGTGTTTATGAATGATTTACCTGACGTAGGCTGCCAGCAGCTTAACGGTGTTAAGAACGGCTTGTTTATGTGTTCTTTCCATGGCATGGGATGCATGAACGCCGGGACCGATCAGCGCGGCCTTGATGTTGCTGCCCGCGGAAAGCGCCGCAGAAGCGTCAGAGCCGTAATGAGGGTAGACATCCACCGCATAAGCAATGCCTTCGCTCTCGGCCAGCTGGATCAAACGGCTGGTCATGTCATAGTCATAGGGACCGGATGAATCCTTCGCGCAGATGGATACATCGGTTTCCTTGCAGCTCAGGTCATCCCCGAT
The DNA here is from genome assembly GCF_037976825.1 of Paenibacillus sp. FSL K6-1330. Classification (NCBI taxonomy): domain Bacteria; kingdom Bacillati; phylum Bacillota; class Bacilli; order Caryophanales; family Paenibacillaceae; genus Paenibacillus; species Paenibacillus sp. FSL K6-1330. The sequence goes on along the minus strand of NZ_CP150269.1, from coordinate 5,372,250 downwards.
GCAGCCCATATCAACCGCAATCATTTCATTGATGTCGGCAGGAATGTAGGCTGCGCCATGTCCCACTTCTTCATAGTTCGAGATGAGAAGCTTCACATTGTGTTTAGGTTTCCAGTTATCCCGCTTCATGCTTTCGAGCAAGCCGAAGAGGGCGGCAACGCTGGCTTTGTCATCCAGATGGCGCGATTTGATGTACCCGCTTGGTGTAATGACCGGACGAGCATCAAAGGAAACAAAATCGCCAACCCCAATGCCGAGTTTCTTCACATCATCGGCTGACTCCACCAGCTCGTCGATCCGGACCTCCATATGGGCTTCCTGGCGCTTGAAATCACGAGCATCGCTGTACACGTGAACGGAAGGATGCGTGGACAGGATGGTGCCTGTATATTTCTTGCCGCTGCGCGTGTGGATGATACAGTATTCATTCTCAATGCTGTTCATCATGTATCCGCCAACGGAGGTAAGCCGGAGTGTGCCCTCTGATTTCACGGCACGAACCATCGCGCCAAGCGTGTCCACATGGGCGCTCAGTCCAACTGTACGGCTGCCGTCTTGTCCAGGAACGGACAGGATGGCACCGCCTTTTTCATTCCATTCCAGCGAGACATTCAGCGAAGCGGCTTCTTGTTCGATCCGCTTCATAATGTCTTGGGTATATCCGGTAGGGCTCGGTGTATCGAGCAGTTCTTTTAGCAGGTCCAGCACATAAGTTTCATTCGGTTGTATCGACACGAATTGTTAAGCCTCCTTGTTTCAAACGAACCGCCCTCCCTATTCAGCAGCGGGGGCGTCCTTCTCTTCTTTCTTGCTTTCCTCTTCGGCAGCTTGTACTTCAGGGGTGTATCCCGTTACTTCACGGATATGTATAAGTTGCTCCGCTAACGAACGGATTTCCTTCTGCATTTGATATTGACGGTAAATGCCGAACGTGCCGACAATCAGTCCCCCGATCAGTGAGCACCCGATAATCAGCAGAATCAGCGGTACATTGACTGTGCCGAATAACAGATTCACTTCAACCGGATTGACGTTGATGACGGCGAATACAGCCGTAATCAGGGCAAATAATAAGGCTGCGATTAGCGACCATTGAATTTTCATGGGGAACACCTCCTTCCTCCAAACAGTATAAAATCCCTTGCCTGTAAAGGGCAAGGGATTTTATTCCACTGGTCAATTTAAGAATCGCTCATCCTGCTATAGAGGCTGTTTATTTCGTCAATTGCTCCATTTGGCTGATGATGTCTTCAAACACGCTCATCGCCTCACGAATCGGCTCTGGTGAGGACATATCCACGCCGGCCTTCTTGAGAATGTTAATGGAGTAATCGCTGCCGCCGCTCTTCAGGAAGCCGAGGTAGCGGTCAACGGCAGGCTGGCCTTCTTCAAGGATTTGCTTGGAGAAGCTGGTCGCAGCCGAGAAGCCAGTGGCGTATTTGTACACATAGAAGCTGTTGTAGAAATGAGGAATCCGTGCCCATTCCATGCCGATCTCCTTATCCACCTGCATGCCCTTGCCGTGATATTTCACGTTCAGCTCATAGTAGATGTCGGATAGGTCTTGAGGAGTCAGGGATTCGCCGCTCTCCGCGCGTTCGTGCACAATCTTCTCGAACTCGGCAAACATCGTTTGACGGAATACCGTGGTCCGGAATTGATCGGCATAGTAGGTGAGCAGGTACATTTTTTGCTTCGGATCTTTGGCGTTTTTCAGCAAGTAATCCATCAACAACGCTTCGTTCGTAGTGGATGCCACTTCAGCCAGGAAGATGGTGTACTGGGCATCACGGTATTTCAGGGCGTTGTCGGAATAGTAAGAGTGAAGCGCATGACCCATCTCATGAGCAAGGGTAAACATGCTGTTCAGGTTATCTTTATGATTCAGCAGCACATAAGGATGGGTGCCGTAAGCGCCCCAGCTGTATGCGCCAGTCCGTTTGTTCTCATTCTCATATACATCGATCCAGCCGTTGTCATATCCGGCTTGCAGGCTGCTGAGATAATCTTCACCAAGCGGCGTAAGGCCTTCCTTGGTCATTTGTTTTGCTTCTTCGTAAGTGATGTCCCACTTGTACTCTTCTACGAGCGGTGCGAACAAATCGTACATGTGAAGTTCATCCACGCCCAGCAGCTTCTTGCGGAGCTCCATGTACCGGTGGAGGAGCGGCAGGCTCTCGTGAATGGTGTCGATCAGGTTGGTGTAGACTTCCTTCGGAATGTTATCGCCATAGAGCGCCATTTCCAGTACGGAAGGGTACTTGCGTACGCGGGAATAGAACATATTTTTGTTTACATTGGCATTCAGCGTAGCCGCAATCGTGTTTTTCTGCTTGCCATAGGTTTCGTACACGGCTTTGAAAGCACGCTCACGAACTTCGCGGTTCGGGCTCTCCAAGAATTGAATATAGTTGCCGTGCGTGAGCTCGACTTCCTTGCCGTCCTCGTTTTTGATTTTCGGGAATTTCATATCCGCATTGTTAAGCATACCGAAAATGGTCTGCGGCGCAGAGGAGAGGTTGCCGACTTGAGCCAGCAGCGCTTCTTCGGTCTTGGACAGAACATGCGCTTTCTCCCGTTTCATCTCGGACAGCGTAAATTTGAATTCCTTGAGGGAAGGGTCTTCAATGAGTTTGTCAAGCTCCGCTTCGGACAAGGACAGAATTTCCGGCGTGATGAAAGAGAGGGCTTCTCCGGCTTCGACATTCAATTTTTTGGCTTTGGCAGATAGCGCCTGATATGTAGGGTTTGCTGTATCCTCATCATGATGCATATGAGCATAAACATATAAACGTTCGGCATGATATGAGATTTCGTCTTCAAGCTCGAAGCATTCCTTGATGGAAGCCGCGTTGGTTAACTTGCCTTGATAATCGGCTGTGCGTTTCAGAAGATTCTTCAGCTCCGCAAAGCTCGCATCCCATGCCTTCTGGTCAGCGAATAAATCTTCAAGCTTCCATTGATGCTCTTTAGGGACATCAGCGCGTTTTAACAATTGTTCCATGGAAATCCTCCTTGAATGATATGTATTAGTTGGAGTCCGGGTTCCTTCAGATAAGACTTCGTTGCGGGTAGTTAGAGCGATCAGGCAGATTGCAATTGTCATGCTGAGCACCTTGGCGCCTCTCATGGCATAATACCTCCTCGAATTGAAGCATCCGAGCGATAGTATGCCGCGTACCCGCCAATTTCATCCTATAAATTTACGAGGAACCTGGATTCAAGAAACTGTATACAATAAGGTAAAAGGCAAACAAGATGAAGGCGACGGCAATCAGGGCCATCCCCTTCCTCAGTCTTGGCGGTATCTTATCCCGGTACATGATCATGACGGCACCGAGACTGAACGCGAGAATAATGAAGATGACAATATTTGTATAATCCATGCTCTACACCTGCTTAAAAGCAGCCATCATTTCTCTCCACTCATCTTCCCGGCCTTCAAAATCTGCTTTGGGGAAACGGTTTTGAGCCCAGTGCATCAAGGCTGGCCGACTCATAAAGGTATGGGTCTCTTCGCCCCACTGGTCAGAAATCTCGCGTAGAACGATGTACCGGCCCTGAACTTCAACCGTCATCATGTTCCACTTGTCTTTTTTGTATATTTCATGTTTTTTGATCATATGCATTCTCCGTTTGCTACTTAGGCTTTTGGGTAAATGATAACGCACTCGTGGGCGTAAAAGCAAATAATCTTCTGTTAAATAGTGGTTCAAAAAAAGCCTCTTAGGGCGAATTGACGGATTGCATTGTCAGAAAACATGGGATATAATATGGATATTCGCCATAGATGGCGGTATTTTTAGGAGGTTGTTCATTTGAAAGGTACAGTTAAATGGTTTAACGCAGAAAAAGGTTACGGCTTCATTTCCGTTGAAGGTGGCGAGGATGTATTCGTACACTTCTCCGCAATTCAAGAAGAAGGCTTCAAGAGTTTGGAAGAAGGTCAAGCGGTTGAGTTCGACATCACTGAAGGTAACCGTGGTCCTCAAGCAGCCAACGTAACAAAACTGTAAGTTAGCTCCCAATACGGAGATCTTATAGAATTACCAAGGCATGAAGCACAGTTCTCGGTTTTGAGAACTGTGCTTTTTTGTATTCTGATGGGTCAAGCCAGTGTCATTAGAAAGCAAAGGCAAGTACGGATGATTTTTGGTCCGTACTTGCCTTTATTGTTTTGGAGCAAGCGAGGGATATCCAAGCGGATCCTCTAAGCGCTGATTCCGCCGACATTCATATCCTCCGGCTTGGCAAAGAGGTGCCGGTAAAGAAACCCGAGACCAGCGATTAAGGCCAGGAGGGCTGCAAGCTGGTAGAAGGCCGGTCTTCCTGCCGCTTCGAACAGCAAACCGCCGAAGGCTCCGCTGAGAAGTCCTGAAACGCTTGACCAGAAGATAATGAATAGAGCCATGCCGGTCGCGCGGTACTGCCAAGGAATGATCCTTGTAATATAACGCACGGCGGTTACATAGAACACGCCGAAAGTAATGCTGTGAAGCGACTGAACCGCGAGCACGGACAACGGATCAGCTGCCAGGGCCATGAGCAGGAAACGGAGCGCAAACATTAGGCTTGCAAAGGTCAGCAGCGGCAGCTCCTTTATCTTGTCGCCATACTTGCTCAGCAGGAAGAAAATCGGGATCTCGCTGCCAGCCGAGACCATTAAGGACCAGCCGATGAGTCCTTCGCCCGCACCGAGCTCGGATAAGGTAAGCGTAAGAAAGGCTTCATTCATACGGTGGGCGATGGCAAGGCAGAACGTGCAGCCGAAGAACCACAATATTTCTTTGGAACGCAATATTTTGAGGAGGGCTCCCAGCTCAACAGGCTCTGACTTGACAGCAACTCCGTCGCGGAGAAGAAACGAGCAGAGCAGTGTGAACACGCCGATTCCAATGCCGATCGCCAGTGTGGCCGATGCGCCTGCAGCACCGATGGCATATCCAATGGCAAGCGCGAAGAACGCATAGCCGAGTGAGCCGAATACGCGAATGACGGTAAAGCTGCGTCCGTACCTCTGTGCCGTTTGGATGGCCATCGTATCCGCCAGGGGATAGACCGGATAGTAGAAAAAATAAAACAGACTGATCGTGAACAATACAACGCCGAAGCTTGCAACCTGCCACAACACAAGCATCGTGACGAGCTGTCCGATAATCAGAATGTTCATAATACGTTTGATAGTCTGGTATTTGTCGCTGGTGTAACTCCAAATCATATTGGAGAACATGGATATAAGCGGGCCGATGGCATACAGATAACCGATCTGCGCGCTGCTGAAGCCGATTTCTTTGAAATATAGCGGGAAATAGGAAATGACGAGGGCTGTCGTGCCAAAAATCGTAAACATAAAGGCGCGCAGCCAATTCTGATCCGGTCTGGGCGTAGCGGGAAGTTTCATGCTGGGGATCTCCGTTCTTTTCATGAGCCCGTATAGATAACGCTATTTATGAGGTTCATGGTCTGTTATTCAGCTCCGACTAGTATATAACATATCGCATAATGGAGATAGATGGATTATAGGACGCGTCCAACTACCGTACGCCGTCAATGATTTGTGTTATTTGTGCAAAATGAACGATCATATTATAATAGGTTTGATTTGGATAGGTATAAAAAGACAACCATGTGGAGGCAGAGTTCATTGAATAATCAAGAGCTAAGCCGCAAAGTTCCGCGCAGTCCGGTTGGGCTGATGAGCCGGGTGTATAAATTCATACTTCCGGAAGTGCGGATCGAATTGGAGAAGTGGCGCCGGGAGGCTGAGCAAATTCCGGATGAGGAGCTACGAAAGCAGGCACTGGCCAGTATAGATAACAAAAGATTTCACTGCCAGGGCGGAGCGGTGTATGCCGCAGCCAATTTGCCGGAGAAGCATATTCTCATTCCATTGATTGTAGCTTACCAGACAATTAGCGATTATCTCGATAATTTATGTGACCGTAGTACTTCGCTGGATCCAGCGGATTTCAGACAGCTCCATCAGTCGATGTTGGATGCCGTTACGCCTGAGACTGAGCCGGCCGATTATTACGCTCTCCGGACCGAAAGGGAGGATGGAGGTTACCTTCTCCGTCTTGTGCAGAAATGCCGGGATTGCATCGGTCAATTATCAGGATATGAAGCGGCAAAGCCCTACATAAGGGATTTGGCTGGGCTGTATACCGATTTGCAGGTACACAAGCACATCCATCCGGATAAGAGAGAAGCAGCATTGCTTGAATGGTGGTCCCAGCATGCTCATCGGACACCGCATCTGCGGTGGAACGAGTTTGCGGCTGCAACGGGATCAACCTTGGGTGTGTTCATGCTATTCTTGGCTGCAACTGATCCGTTTCTGGATGACGAGGATGCATCGTCCATTCATGCGTCTTATTTTCCGAATGTATGCAGTCTCCACATTATGCTGGATTATCTTATTGATCAAGACGAAGACAGGCTGGGTGGCGATCTGAACTTTTGTAATTATTACGAAGATGCCGATACGATGCTGAACCGTATAGCTTCCATAGTTGAGTGGGCCCGGAAGGATGTCAGAACAATTCCCTCGACCCCTTTTCATCGTATGATCATTGAGGGGTTACTGGCGTTATATTTATCCGATCCAAAAGTCAGCGAGCAGCAGCTGGTTCGCTCCGTATCCAAACGTTTGATGAAGAAGAGTCCGATGACCCGGATCTTTTTCTACGTCAACAGCCGATGGATTCGTAAGCATAAAGCATGAGTGACATTGAAGGAGGAAACGAAACATGGCAGAGGTTAAAAAAATTGCAGTTCTTACAAGTGGTGGCGATTCCCAAGGGATGAACGCAGCGCTTCGCGCCGTTGTACGCAGCGGTATGTATTATGGTCTTGAAGTATATGGGATTCAGCGCGGTTACCAAGGACTTCTCGAGAACGATATTATTAAAATGGATCTTCGCAGCGTAGGGGATATCATCCAGCGTGGAGGCACAATCCTTCGTTCCGCCCGCTGTGAAGAATTCAAGACGGCGGAAGGGCAGCAGAAGGGTGCCGACATTCTGAATCAGCATGGCATCGACGGATTGGTCGTTATTGGAGGAGACGGCTCTTACCATGGGGCGAACAAGCTCAGTAAACTCGGAATCAAAACGATGGGCCTTCCAGGAACGATTGATAACGATATTTCATTTACCGATTATACGATCGGCTTTGATACAGCCGTTAGCGTCGTTGTAGACGCCGTTAATAAACTGCGCGACACAATGTCTTCCCATGCTCGCTCGTCCGTTGTAGAGGTTATGGGACGCCACTGCGGCGACATTGCGCTCCATGCAGGTCTTGCATCAGGCGCAGAAACCATTCTGGTGCCGGAAGTAGAATATAACCTTGATGAAGTGGCAACCCGCTTGCGCGAGAATTTTGCAAAAGGTAAACGCCACAGTATCATCATCGTAGCGGAAGGCGTTGGACGCGGCGAGGACATCGTATGTGATCTTAAAGAGTGCCATGCCTCAATCGATGCACGAGTAACGGTGCTTGGACATATCCAGCGCGGTGGAGCTCCGACTCCGTTTGACCGCAACCTGGCCAGCCGTCTTGGCGATTTTGCGGTTCGCAGTCTGATTGACGGCCAATCCGATAAAGGATGCGGCATCATCAAGGGCGAGCTGGTCCTCACGGATATTGACAAGGTCGTTAACACGAAGAAAGAATTTAACCGTGAGCTTTACGATTTGGCATTGCGATTGTCCCAATAAATTAGGCTGCTGCCTAATTTTTGATGATAAGCAAAAAGACCGTCTCTCATTGCAGAACGCATTCTGCATGGAGGCGGTCTTTTTTTAAGAAGGTACGTCGATAGACGTTTAGGATACGGGTCGAGATGAAGCATCTACCTGTCGTGTGTACTTGCGTTGAACTTTGACCAGACGCATAAGCATCAGGGCAGCGCCGACGGCAAGGCCTGTGATTAATCCGATCCAGTAGCCGAAGGCTTCCCAATCGGTGTAGTTGGCGAGCACATATCCTACAGGCAGGCCAATGACCCAGAAAGACAGAAAAGCGAGCATGAAAGCGACATTCACGTCTTTATAGCCTCGCAGCGCCCCTTGAGTCGGCGTGGCGATCGCGTCCGAGATCTGGAAGAAAATCGCGAACAGCAGGAACTGCTGGATCAGCGCGACGACTGCAGGCTCGTTAGAATATAATCCGGCGACCTGTCTGCCGGCCATAAATAGGATGACCGCCGTGATCAGCGATAGGATAACGGCTGTGCTAATGCCAAGTTTAGCGTACTTCCAGGCATCTTTCATGCGTCCAGAGCCGGCCTCGAAGCCAACCAGGATCGTCAGACTCATGCATATGCTTAATGGAAGCATATACAGTGTCGTAGCGAAATTCAGGGCCGCTTGATGTGCGGCAATGGTCGCCGTATCAAAGCTGCTCATAAGCAGCGTCACCGCTGCGAAGACGGCGGTCTCGAGGAAGATGGAGAACCCGATCGGCACGCCGATGTTTAACAGGCTTTTCCATGCGCTCAAGGAAACACCTTGAAGCTGCCTGAAGATGCTGAATGAAGAGAAGGGCTGATTTTTATGGATGATTACGATCGCGATGATGAGAACGGTCCAGTATGTAATCGCGGAAGCGATGCCGGCACCTACGCCTCCCATTCTTGGAAAGCCCCAGAATCCATAAATGAAGAGAGCGTTCAAGCCTACGTTCACCGGCAGGGTAATCAGCGTGATCACCATAGAAATTTTAGTTTGCCCAAGGGCATCAATAAAGCTGCGGAGCACGGTATATGCGAACAGCGGGATGATGCCAATCGATATGGCGGCGAGAAACTGGGAAGCAATCCGCCGAACTTCCGGCTCCAGGCTCATGGCTCCGAGAATGCCCGGTACAACGGCATACCCGATCGCAAGTACGACGATGGCGAGTAAGATGGACAGCCAGAGCGCCTGGTTCACTTGGTAAGCGACTTTATTTTCCTGTCGCCCGCCAACGAGCTGCGAAACGATGGGGGTTATCCCCATTAGAATTCCGCTAAGGCCGGTTTGGACCGGGATCCAAATGCTTGTAGCGATAGCTACGCCTGCCAAGTCGGCCGAGCTGAATTTTCCGGACATGTTGGTGTCAAAAAAAGTAATGGCCGATAAAGCTAGCTGCGTAATCAGAATGGGGATCAGAATGATCGCGAATTGCTTCAGCTTTCCCCGTGTTGTTGTGGTCGGTTGCATGTGCGTTTGTGCCTTTCTTATTGTAGTTTTTATGACGCTGTCCCCATACTGTAGGGTCCTGCTAAGGCTGGGAACAATAACTGGCTTATTGAGCGGCAAGCCAGAACTCAACCAGCGGTTGAATTGGAGTACGTCAATTTCAAAGATTGGGGGGGAAACCAGCCCTATCCATCATCATAGCATCTGCTGTCAAGAGAGTTCACCGAACGGTTTGAACGCAGAAAGGGCCGGCCCTGTTGTTGGCCGACCCTTCGCGACTGATAATTGAATTATTTATGAGTGACGCCTTCCGTATAACGGTTGGAAGCATTCCAGAGTAAATACTCATCGACGTTTGTATCTTTGAGGGCGCGAATCTGCTCCTCGATTTCCTTTTTGCCGTACTTGGCATAATTTCCGCTTCCGAGCCAACTCGCAGTAAAGTCCTGAATCCAAGGCCGAATGATCGGTTTTTGATCCCCCAGCTCATCCAGCTTTTTGTGGGTAGCTTCCATGGAGCCTTTGATGGTCTGGTAAGGAGCCTTATCCGGTACAGGAGAGCCGAACCAGCCTGCCGTGTAATGGCTAGGGTATACCATCGGACTGATGATGTCGACGTTCTTGGAAATTTTGACGAAGTCTTGGCCGATCCCTTCTGCCGCGGGTACCGAAGCAGCATACCCGAAGATGTCAACGGATACGCGTATGCCGAGCGGTGCTAGTTCTTCCCGGGCGTATTGTACAAAGTCGGATACCACGTCCACGCGCGATTGATCCGTCTTGGTATATTTCAGGGAATCGGCGCGTTTCTCGAAGCCCTCCGGAAAACGAACATAATCAAACTGGATTTCCTTGAATCCAAGTTTTGCAGCTTCCTTGGCGATTTCGATGTTGTAATCCCAAACCTCTTTACTGTACGGGTTCACGAAGCTGTCGCCCCCGCCATTGGTCCAGACGCTGCCGTCTCCTTTACGGAAGGAAAGCTCCGGGTTTTTCTTGGCAAGAATCGTGTCCTTGAACACGACAATTCTGGCGATCGGATAAATATCGTGTTTCTCCAGCCGCTTCATCAATTGCTTGATGTCTTTGATAAAAGGCTGAGATTTACCGAGTTCCTTCAGCTTCGGATTCTCGGTTTTATACGTTATGTATCCTTCATCGTCCTTGATGTCAATGACCATGGCATTGAGATCGGTCTTGTCCATAAGATCTACGAGTTGATTCATTCTGGAGCCGCCTGCGCTATAAGCCGTTACATAAATGCCCTTGACTTTAGGCGCTTCAATCTGCGGATCGATCTCTGTTGTGTTTGATTTGATGCCGCTGTGGCCCTGACCTTGGTTGTTGTTTTGGTGCATGCCCTGAATCATAGCGGTATTTAATGAAGCCTGAAGTTTGGCGGTAAGGCTGCTATCTTGCGGACTGGAACCACCGAAGCCCGCGGACGCTAAGATGAATAAAGCCAAGATGATATTCATAATTACTCTCTCCCTTGTGTACATTCACATCATGATTATAAAGGAACGGATGCCTTCAAAAAGAACAGGATTGTTACAATCGACAATAAATTGGAAACGGGGGTGAGCGTACCTAGTTCATTAAACGGGTCAAGGGCGTTTTAAACGCTAAATATCGACATTTCTCGGCGCTGGCCGTGAACAACTTGTGAACATGGGGAGTGACAAGCATCGGAAATAATGAGCATAAGAAGGTGATAGCGTTTACTTACAGCTTGATCTGCATGGTGGGGAAAGACGTGCTTATAGAATTTACATTTCTCCATAAAAAAATGCCGTTATTCACCGGTGAATTTTACCGGTGAATAACGGCACTTGTCGTGCGATATTCACGTGTTGCATTAAAATTAATGAAGCGGCGTTTGATTCTGATGCTCGCAAATGCTGAACTGAATGATTTCAAGAGCATCCTCCTGCTCCAGAATACTCAGCCCGTCCCTTAGAACGATCATGGAATTTAGTTCCTTCTGTCTAAAGAACGGTATCATTTCCGGGAACCACTTCATGACGATTTGTGACAATTTTACCGTTTCCATTTCCATAAAAATCACCCTTTCCTTCCAAATTGGTTAGGCAGGACGTTCTTTTGTAAAACGGAAAAACAATTAAAATTGGGCCAAAGCGATGCCCGGGAAACAGAGCTCATGAATATTGTAGGAACCGCGCACAAATATTATACCACATATTTACCAACCCCTCACAGGTGGTAAATATTTAGTTCTTGCGGAATTGACCCATGACAGCCGTGGTTTCCACGATATTAACAAAGGCCAGGGGGTCTGTTTCTGTAATAATTTGTTTTAGCTCAGCCAGCTCATATCGCGTCGTGACGGTCATAAGCATATCCTTTTCTTTATGACTGAAGGCTCCCTCGGTTTTGATCTTGGTTATGCCGCGGGGGCGCTTGAGCAGTTTCTCCAGCAGGGCTTCCGTCTGGTTCGTGACAATAAAGACGGTAACCTTGATATGACTGACGTGGAGCATATCCACCATTTTTCCGGCAACATAGATGGAAGCCATCGAGGCGAGGGCCAGATTCCAGTCGTCTTCCAAATAAGCAACCGCCATAATGACGATGGCGTTCAGCGTCACGAGTACACTTCCAACGGGGAAGTCCCGATATTTCGTAACGAGGGAGCCGATGATATCAAAGCCCCCGGTAGAACCGCCAACCCGAAAGGAGAGGCCGGTGCCGAATCCGACAAGCACGCCGCCGAAAACGGAGGAGAGCAGCATATCGGTTGCAACCGGAGTAACTGGAATGAGCTCAAGGAACAGGGTAGTAACAATAACCGAGATCACGCTGAGACCAACGAATCTTTTGCCAAGCTTGAACCAACCGGTTATAAGAATCGGGATATTAAGCACAAAATACATGATGCTGATATTTAGCGGCGTGAAATAGCCGATAATCAGAGCCACGCCGGAAACGCCACCGCTAAGCAGATGATGGGGAATCAGAAATAAATTAAATCCGCCGGCGATAATGATGCCGCCGAATACGATCGCGAAATAGGTCCATAGACGCTTCAACATAGGAATCACCTCCCGGTTATTATGACTTCTTTAAGCTTGCTGGTATTCCAGAAATGTTTTGTGATATAATGTATTGGATATTCTTGAGTAGTCCGTTACATTGATAACTTTGCAAGCTTATCAGGATGATTATACATTATCCAGTCAACATACTGGTGATAAGAGAAATATACCGGTTCACCTCGTGCAGAAAATCCTGCTGGCCGGGAAAGCCTATAAACGTTACCACTACTTAAGAATACAGAGAAGAAAGTGGAAGTCCACAGTATAGAAGGAGTATGAACCTATTGAAAAATTTCGCAGATTTTGGCTTGGAGCCGCGCGTGCTGCAAGCAATTACTGAACTTGGCTTTGAGGAAGCCACACCGATCCAATCCCAATCGATTCCGATTGCTCTTACCGGCAAGGATATGATTGGACAAGCACAGACGGGTACGGGTAAGACAGCGGCATTCGGCCTTCCTCTTATCCACAAGATCGCCAAGGAAGAGGAACGTATCGTCGCTCTCATTATGACACCGACCCGTGAACTTGCCATCCAGGTTGCTGAAGAAATCGGTAAACTGTCCCGCTTTAAAGGAATCCGTTCCTTGGCTATTTATGGTGGACAGGATATCGGTCGTCAGATCCGCGCTTTGAAAAAGAAGCCTCAAATTATTATCGGTACACCAGGTCGATTACTTGACCACATCAACAGAAAAACCATTCGTCTTGATGATGTCCAAACCGTTGTACTCGATGAAGCGGATGAAATGCTGGATATGGGCTTCATGGAAGACATCCAGTCGATCCTTAAGCTTGTTCCTGAAGAACGTCAAACACTGCTGTTCTCCGCAACTATGCCAGCTAACATTCAGAAACTGGCTTCTCAGTTCCTGAAAGACCCTGAGCATGTATCCGTTATTCCTAAGCACGTTAGTGCACCTCTGATTGATCAAGCGTACATTGAAGTTCCTGAGCGTCAAAAGTTTGAAGCGCTGAGCCGCCTTCTGGATATGGAATCGCCTGAGCTTGCGATTGTATTCGGACGCACGAAGCGCCGGGTAGACGAACTGGCAGAAGCCCTGCAAAAACGCGGTTACTCTGCAGACGGTCTCCATGGTGACCTTTCTCAGCATCAACGTGATACCGTTATGCGTAAATTCCGTGACGGCAGCATTGATGTTCTCGTAGCGACAGATGTGGCTGCACGTGGTCTCGACGTATCGGGCGTTACCCATGTTGTGAACTTTGACTTGCCGCAAGATCCGGAAAGTTATGTACACCGTATTGGACGTACAGGCCGTGCTGGTAAAGAAGGTACAGCTTGGTCCTTCGTAACTCCTCGTGAGATGGATCATCTGTACTTCATCGAGCGTGTGACTCGTCACCGTATTCCACGCAAGCCGTTGCCAACGATTGCCGAAGCGATTGAAGGCAAACAACGTATCATCGCTGAACGTGTGCTTGAAATTATTGAGCAAGGTGAATTGACCGAGTATAAAGGTCTTGCCATTCAATTGCTGGAACAATACGATTCCGTACAATTGCTGGCAGCTGCAATGAAAATCCTTACTGGAGACAAGAAGGAAGGATCCGATATTCACTTGACTCCAGAAGATCCAATCCGCGCAAAACGCCGGAAGCCGGACATCCGCAATGGTCGCAAGCCAAGCGGCGGCTATGGTGGCCGCAGCAGCGGCGGCGGATATCGCCGTGATGGTGGAAGCGGAAGTGGCAGCGGTGGTAACCGTGGCGGCTACTCCAAAGGCGGATACAACCGTGATGGCGGCGGCAGCAGTTATGGCAACCGCGATGGCGGTGGCTACAACCGTGACCGCAACAATAGCGGTGACCGTAAACCGCGTTCCTACAGCGGCGGCGAACGTCGTCCTAACCGGAACGGAGACGAATAGTATTTACGGTTAACTTTATCTGACTGAAGTAACCGAGCACAAAAGACGAAGCAGTTGCCCACGCTAAGTGAAGCCCGCTTCGTCTTTTGTTTGTGTTTAAAGGGGATGCACCCTGGGTGCATCCCCTTTAAACTTGCAGTTTTAGATCAGTAACAGCTGATCTGTTTCACTGAATGATTCAAGGAGTCATTAGATATAGAATGTGCTGAGAATAATTACAAGGAGAATGAACAGAACCAAGACAATACCGACATTTGATCCGTAGCCGTACCCGCCACCTTCACAAGACATACATAATCCCTCCTCTTTTAATTTGGAAATTCAAGCTTGTTGAACGGATTACGAGATATCGTATGGAAAAACGATGGCGCTGGATTGGACATTCACCCAGGTGCGTATAAATTAGGCTCTGGCAATGCATGTACAAAATAAGGTATATTAATAGATACATGCATGATTTGAGTGAGGAGGAAACGGATTTGGAAATGAAAGGAGCCATGGGTGGCTTATACAAGCTCACCGAGTGGATTACCCGTATTGCTTTTTCGAACATCTTGTGGGTTATTTGTACATCGCCTTTCCTGTTTATTGTTCTAACTAAATTCCTGATGGCCGTTCAGACACCGGATGCGCATAATGAGCAGCTGCTGTCCAACTGGGTTCTCGGAATATTATCACCGTTTGTTCTGTTTCCGGCTACGGCGGCTTTATTTACCGTTGTACGTAAGTGGGTCATGGGCAATCCGGATGTGTCCGTATTCAAAACGTTCTTTAAGGGTTATAAGGAAAATTACAAGCAGAGCATGATCGGCGGCATTTTTTATACGCTGCTGTTCGTGATTATGTATGTGGATTACACGGTTTATATGACGCAGCTTGATGGTTTCCAGCTTGTCGGCATTGTGATGCTCGTGCTGCTTATCGTGCTGTTTGTTTCCCTGTTTAATTTCTTCTCCATGACTGTCCATTATGAGATGAAAACGATACAGCTGTTGAAAAATGCCGTACTGCTGACATTGATTCGCCCGTTCCGGGTATTTTCGACGTTGATCGGAAGCGCTGTCTTGGCATATATCGGCACGCAGATGCCGGTGCTGTTCGTGTTCTTCCTGTTCTGCCTGATGGCATTGTTCGCGTTCTTTAACTTCTATGCTACCTTTACCAAAATGCAGGAACAGCAGGAGAAGATGAAGAAAGCCGAGGAAGAGGAGTCTGAAACCGAACAAGCTCTTCTGGAAAGCATGGATGCTGCCCAAAAGGGAGATAATGGATCGAAACCTTAATATACGAGGTTTACTTTTCCGGCAAAACCCCCTATAATAAGACTACATCCTGCGATGTTCGTTTCGGTTTTCCGTTGTTTTGAACCAATGACGATGTCTAGGGAGATCTATACGTAATCGTGGCTGAAATGCCCTGTCTATATGACAAGGGGAATTCATAAGCGGTTCTGCGGTCACCCACCTGCTAATGCAGGTTCGAAGACAATGTTTACCGGACGGCATAGGCGGGTTTCGTTAAACCAATGAATGGGCACCTCTTTCATTTCGAATTTGAAGTGAAAGAGGTGCCTTTTTGCTATATATAAAGGTTTGCTGAAAGCATAAACAATGTTAAACTAGAGTATGGATGGAACGGTCATTTATAAAGGAGGAACGGTCTTTGTCATTAAAACGAGTTCTAATTGGTATCGTGCGCAGCTATGACGGCACAAGCGACCGTGCTAAAGATCCCAAGCTGAAGACGCGTTATTACAATCTTTCAAAAGAAAAGTGTTTTGAAGAGGTTTCCTCGACACTAAAAAAAATTCCGGGTTACAAAGTTCTGCATGAGGTTAAATCCGTGGGAGAAATTACGCTCGAGAAAAGAACCTCGTTTGGACGTACACTGGACATTACCGTATCCGTGCTTGGCATCAGTCCGGTTCGCAGCGCAGTTGATATGTATTCGGCGTCCCGCGGTTCTCTAGGGGATCTGGGAGCGAACTACCGGGTTATCTTGAACCTGTACGCTGTTCTGGATAAGAAACTGAGCAAGTATAAAGTGGATGCTTAGTAGAATAAGAAAAAGCGGGAGAGCTGCTCTCCCGCTTTTTAAAAGTGTGCAGTGTATGTAGCCTTTGGCGTGTTACCGCAAAGATTTTACTGCATCGATCGCGGCTTCGTAATTCGGGTGCTCCGTCATCTCACCAAGGTATTCTACATAGGTGATGGTATCGTTAGTATCCACGACGAAGATCGAACGCATGTCGAGCTGGAATTCCTTGATGAGCACGCCATACGCTTCACCGAAAGAACGCGATTTATAGTCGGACAGCGTAATGACCCGGTCAACGCCTGCAGCTCCGCACCAGCGAGCTTGGGCGAACGGAAGGTCGGCACTGATTGTAAGGATCACCACATCATCGCCTAGACCGGCGGCTTCTTCATTGAAACGGCGAGTCTGTGCGTCGCATACCCCGGTGTCGAGGGAAGGAACGACACTGATTAGCTTGATTTTACCAGCATAATCCTTAAGAGATGCGTCTTCGAGCAGGTTTTTGCTCACTGTAAAATCCGGCGCGGCATCACCAGCCTTGAGCTGTGGTCCGATGAGTGTAATAGGATTGCCTTTGAAAGTGGCAGCTCCTGAACGTTCTTGAGCCATGAGAAATCTCCTCCTTGGATATCAAAGTTTGGTGATCAGGTTCATGGTACATTATAATCTTTTTAAAAAGGGAATGTCCACTAAGGGGCATCCCTGGCCTGATTTAGGATGAGGAGGATGCTATGATATTCGTACGTTATGAAAATTGGAAAAGTTATTTGCGTTATTATCCTGTTACATCGCTGCTGCTCGTGATCAACCTGGTGATGTTCGTCCTGACGTCGATTGACGGCGGATCGAGAAATCCATTGACCCTGATGAAATACGGGGCTTTATCGGATTTGCCGCAGTTTGTTGATGAAGCTTGGCGATATTTTGCCGCGATGTTTCTCCATAATGGATTTGATCATTTGTTGTTTAATAGCTTTGCACTACTGGTGTTTGTTCCCCCGCTGGAGAGAATCATGGGGAGTTGGAAATTTGCGATCCTGTATTTGCTCAGTGGTCTGCTCGGCAATATCATCGGATTGGCATATTATGAGCGCATTGAGGGTTACCACTTTCTTGTCGGCGCTTCTGGAGCCATATACGGTGCATATGGCGCTTATCTGTATATTGCCCTGTTCCAGCGGCATGTCATTGATGAGTCGTCCCGCAAGACGCTGTTCACCCTGCTTATTTTGGGGATTCTGTTCTCGTTTACCCCAGGGGTCAGCCTTGTAGCACATGTCGGCGGATTGGTAGGCGGATTTTTCCTCTACGGTCTCATGATTCGATTATTTAAACGTCGAACATAATCGGACCTTAGAGGGGTCTGTTATAATAGAATTGGATGATTTGATAAAGTCTTCAAGTCTTCTAGGGAATAAGAATGGAGCGATAAAAGGCGTGGAATTACGACAGTTGCAATACTTTGTAAAGGTTGCGCAAAAGGAACACGTTACCCAAGCGGCAGAAGAACTTCATGTGGCTCAGTCAGCCGTCAGCCGTCAAATACATCAGTTGGAAGAAGAGCTTGGTGTTAATTTGTTCATGCAAAAAGGCCGGAATCTGCAGTTAACCCCGGTAGGTCAGCTTTTTTGCAAACGGGTGGAGAGCATTATGAAGGACTTGGACCGTGCGGTCGTCGAGATACATGAATTTCTGGACCCGGAGCAGGGGGAGATCCGCATCGGATTCCCGCACAGCCTGGGCATCCATTTGATTCCGTCCATTGTGGCTGAATTCCGGAAGAAATACCCGAACGTGAAGTTCCGGTTCAAGCAGGGGATGTTCCCGACTTTGATCCGGGACGTGGTTGGGGCTGAAGTGGATTTGGCATTTGTGTCGCCGTTTCCGGATCGTCATGATCAAGTGGACGGAGATATCGTCTTGACAGAGGAGTTGTTTGCGATCCTGCCGCCGAATCACCCGCTTGCGGGGGAGCAGTCCATCAAGCTGGAGCAGTTGAAAGAGGAGCGCTTTGTGCTGTTCAGCAAAGGTTACTCCTTGCGTCCGATTGTGTGGCATGCTTGCCTGGAAGCCGGGTTCACGCCGAAAATTGCTTTTGAAGGCGAGGAAACGGATACGATCCGCGGGCTGGTTGCAGCCGGCATGGGGGTCAGCTTGCTTCCTGAAATGGCGCTATTCCAGACGAATCCGCTGCAGCCGGCACGCGTCCGGATCTCGGAGCCGAAGGTAACGCGTTCCATCGGTCTGATTCACCGCGCGGACGAGAAGCTGCCACCGGTTGCGCAAGCCTTCCGTGCGTTTCTGCTTCAATATTTTGGTATTGATCCGTCACCGAAAAAGGAAGGGAAGGCGGATTCCACAACAACTCCCTAACCTGGCTTCATTCATCAAGAATAACCTAATACAAAAAGAGGGCTTTCCTTCTCCGCCAAACCATGGTAGAGAGGAAAGCCCTTTGTTGTTACGCTTTATTAAATTATTCCCGGTTGCTTGTAAAGATCATGATATAACGGATCAGCTCAAGCAGAGAGATCAAGGCGGCAGCGACATAGGTCAGAGCTGCGGCGTTCAATACTTTAGCCACTCCGCGCTCTTCGTCATTGGCGATATAGCCTTCTTGAACCATCAGCTGACGGGCACGGTTACTTGCGTTAAACTCGACCGGCAGGGTGACAAGCTGGAAGGCAACGGCGCAAGAGAAGAAGAGAATGCCGAGACCGACCAGATTCATGGCTTGGAACAGGAATCCCGCAATCAAGAGAAACGGAGCGATACCCGATGCGAAATTTACGACAGGGAACATCTTGTGCCGGGCGACAAGCATCGGATAGTGTTCCGCATGCTGGATCGCATGGCCGACCTCGTGACAAGCAACAGAGACAGCCGAGATGGAACGTTCATAATAAACGGGCTCGGACAAACGCACAACGCGCTTAGTCGGATCATAGTGGTCGGAGAGTGTGCCTGGCACCGGTTCAATCGGAACATCGTGGAGACCGCTCGCATCCAGCATGTGCCGGGCAGCATCGTATCCAGTCATGCCTGTGCTGTTCTCAACCTTGGCCCATTTATTAAATGTGCCTTTGACCCGGAACTGAGCCCAGAGCGAGAATATAAAAGCGATAATAATGAGAATGAACATCCAGTCAGAATACATATATCATACCCCCATACAAAGTTGTCGTTTGGTTCTTCACCATTACATCGAAGTGAACTGGTTCAACAAAATTTGAATCGACTCGATACAGGCAGCTCCTTTAGGAAGGATGTTAGCAAGTACTTCCCGGGCTTGACTTGGTTTTAATTCACGCAGAAGCGGGTTGAGTTCCTTCACATCCCGTTCCAGCTGTCTCATCTGTATTTCGAGCTTGGTTAGCTTCTCCGTCATTTCGGAATCATCGGGTACCGACTTCCAGCGATCCAGTCTCTCCTTAATCTCATCGAGAGTATATTTCTCTTGCTTTAACTGATTAATACGTTCGAGAGTGCTTAAGGTTTCAGAACTATACAACCGGTAATTTTTTAACGTCCGTTTCTCAGGGGAGATTAAACCCAGCTTCGTATAATAGTCAATGGTTCTTTCGCTGATTCCGGCAACCTTGGCCAGCTCACCGATCCGGAAAAGGTTTCCTCTCGTGATCCCCATCATTCATCACCTCACAAGCTTTCATTGAATTGGACATTAATGAATGCATTTATATTTTCATTTTAATAGAAATATGATACATGATCATGAACCATACAGTCAAACGTCATAGTTGTGACAAAAAAACATGGATGTTTAGTCGTCTTTTTTAACTCTACATGATGTTAGACAATTTGCACTGAATGCACTTAATGTTAGATTATATTACACAAATGGTGTTTATCATGAAAAAAATCGTTGCAGATATTCATTTACCCCCCTATAATGACAATATGAATTCAAGTATATGTTATATTAGTTAACATTAAGGGGAGTGTAAAACATGAACAAAAGATGGCTAGGTTTAATGGCGGGAGCAATCGCATTGCTTGCATTCCCGGCGAGCGCGTTCGCCGCTGATGGAGGAGCTACAAATGTTGAATTAACGGCTGGTTTGAACTCCGTGTTCGTATTCTTGGCAGCATTGCTCGTATTCTTCATGCAAGCAGGGTTCGCACTGCTGGAAGCCGGATCGGTTCGTATGAAGAATGCAGGCCACGTTGCCGGTAAAACATTCCTGACCTTCGGCATTTCGATCGTGGCCTTCTGGGCGCTAGGATTTGGCCTGGCATTTGGTAACGGGAACAGCTTTTTCGGATTTGAAGGTTTTTTCTTAAGCGGTGACAATGCATCAGGCTCGTTTGATTCCTTGTCCGCTTACGATGTGCCAACGACCATTATGTTTCTGTTCCATTTATCCTTTGCAGCCGTCTCCTTAGCTATCGCTTGCGGCGGTATGGCCGAACGTGCGAAGCTTAGCGTTTATATCGTGTTCGGATTGCTGTTCACCATCGTGATTTACCCGATTGTTGCTCACTGGGTGTGGGGCGGCGGCTGGCTTGGGGCTTTGGGTATGCAGGACTTTGCCGGATCGACGGTCGTTCAC
The DNA here is from genome assembly GCF_037976825.1 of Paenibacillus sp. FSL K6-1330. Classification (NCBI taxonomy): domain Bacteria; kingdom Bacillati; phylum Bacillota; class Bacilli; order Caryophanales; family Paenibacillaceae; genus Paenibacillus; species Paenibacillus sp. FSL K6-1330. The sequence goes on along the minus strand of NZ_CP150269.1, from coordinate 5,351,509 downwards.
TTGACAGGTGCTACAGCGGCGCTGGTGGCTACCGTTCTTCTGAAACCCCGACTTGGCAAATATAATAAGGACGGGAAGCCTAACAGCATCCCAGGTCACAACCAGGTATTATCGGTACTCGGCGTGTTCATCATCTGGATTGGTTGGTTCGGATTTAATCCGGGGAGCACCATCTCCGCACTCACGGACGGCTTCTTCGGGTTTGTGGCTTTAAATACGAATATCGCAGCAGCGGCAGGTGCGCTTGCAGCGTTGCTGATCTCTTGGGCGGTTCTGGGCAAAGCGGATATACCCAGCATGCTGAACGGTATCCTCGCTGCATTTGTTGCCATCACAGGGGCTTGCGCATTCGTGGAACCTTGGGCGGCTGTTGTTATCGGTGCAGTAGCCGGTACGATTACCTTCTTTACGGCTCAGTGGTTTGACCGCAAAGGCATTGATGATCCTGTATATGCATTCTCCGTACATGGTATTGCCGGTATGTGGGGTGCCGTATCCACCGGTTTGTTCGCAGCACCGAGACTTGTTGAAATTACAGGCGTAGGCAAAGAAGGTTTGTTCTACGGCGGGGGCTTCGGTCAGCTTGGCGTTCAGCTTCTGGGTCTGATCGGAACGTTTGCATTCGTTCTCGTGATCTCTTTCATCATTCTGTATATCATGAAAGTCACGATGGGTATTCGCGTAACGGAGGAAGAAGAATTGATGGGCCTTGATATCAGTGAACACGGAACTTACGGATATCCGGAGCAAATGAAACTTCTGGCGGAATCGGAAGGGAACTCCCCTGAGTTTCGTTCCGGAGGCAAAGCGTTACCTGGAAGCGACACCGCATTATAAATAATAAACTCGAAATGGTTAATGAATATGCAATAAGGAGGCCGCGGCATGAAACCTCTGAAATCCGTCAATCTGTTTCCGGTATTCTCTGAAATCCAGACAGCAGCAACAGCCCAGCAATTACGAGATGAACGGATCGCTTGTCAGAACCATCTGATCGAGATGCGTCATGACATGGAGATGAGAGAGTGGATCGCATCCGTCAATACGATGCACGATCTGATTGGACAGCGTGCCGCGGCAATCTGTGAGCAGGACATGTGGGAGGCTGGCTTGGGCCGGCCTCCTGCGCGTTATGCGTTTGTTGCTTTTGGCAGCAGTGGAAGGCAGGAAGCTACGTTGTGGAGTGATCAGGACAATGGACTGATCATTGGTGATGAGCTGGAGGAGGATCAGCTCCCTTTTTTTCGGGAATTTGGCCTTCGGCTGGCGAATCTGCTGGAGGATGCAGGCTATCCCAAATGTTCGGGAAAGGTAATGTGTTCGGAACCATTATGGAGCAAAAAGCTTGGCGATTGGAAAAATCAGATTAGCGAGTGGTGTGAAGACCAGCAGTGGGAGCCGATTCGCAATTTCATCATCGCCTCGGATCTCCGTCATGTAGCAGGAGATGGCAAACTATCGGAGGAATGGGTTGACCATTTCCGAAGCGCTGTCGAGCTGCATCCGAGCATCGGCAATGCCGTGCTGCGAAACACGGTCAAGCATAAGGCAACGCTAAATGTCATGGGACGAATTGTGACGGAGCGGTTTGGTGAGCATGCCGGTGAATTTGACGTGAAGTATGGCGTCTATATTCCGCTTGTGAACAGCATTCGCACGATGGCGCTGCAAAGAGGCATCATCGAAACCTCAACGCAAAAGCGCATGGAGAAGGTGATGCTGCTTGAGGGAGGCAACCTGCTGCTGGAAAGCGTGCAGCGCGCTTTTTTGACGGCGCTTCGGCTGAGAAATAACACGCCCCATAGGCTGGAGAACGGGCTGATCATCAGCAGCGGGTATATCCCGCAGGAGCAGCTCAAGAACAAAACCATGCAGTACGAGCTTCGCGATACGCTTGGTGTGGTCAGACGGATACACCGGTCATTGCAGCGAGAGCACCGTTTTGCGGAGAGGAGGAACCCATGACTGAACCGGGACAATCGAACGGTGGGTTCTGGAGATCACTCCGCTTGGGTGACTTTAATTCCGCCATCGCCTCCATGCGCGGCGCGCAGACAGCGCAGCAGCTGGCCTTCATCCGATCCCAGATGAAGGATAACCGGAGGCCGGAGGTTCTGGGTACCCCGCTGGACGAGCTGGAGGTTGTCGTATTTGATCTGGAGTCGACGGGGTTCAATCACCAGCACGGTGATGAAATTTTGTCATTCGGTGCTATCAAGGTCATCGGCGAGCAAGTGATCGAGAACGAAACCTTTCATATGATCGTTAACAGCGGTGCTCCTATTCCTCCATTCATTGCTGAGCTGACGGGAATTACGCAGCATATGGTTGATGCAGCCCCGCCTTTAATGGAGGGGCTGCATGATTTCATGGCATTTATCGGAGGCAGGGTGCTTGTTGCCCATGCCGCTGCGCATGACCGTGGATTCCTGAACGCAGCCTTGTGGAAGACATCGAAGGTCCGATTAACCCATCGGCTCCTCGATACGATGATGCTCGCACAGAGATTATATCCTGAGCAGAAGGACTACAGTCTGGATGAGCTGCTGCGGAGCAGCGGCATCCCGGTGGAGGGCCGGCATCATGCTCTGTCCGACGCGCGCATGACTGCCCGGTTGTGGGCGGCTTATATGAAAGAAATTCAAGCGCGCGGCCATGCAATCACCCTGGGAGATTTGTATGTCTATCTAAGCGAGGCATAACCTCAAACATGATGGATGCAGCAATAGCCTATTACCCTATTTAATCTGGCAAGGAATCGGGGTGAGGGAATAGAACTCCGCTGCCGGACGAACCCAGGAATTTGACGGTAGATCGCTGTCTAATTCGGCGGTTTCTTTTTCCCGCATAATTTTGTAGGCATGAAGCTGTAATGGTTTCAAGCCGGGAGCGTTTGGAGCTGCAGGAGATCCGATGGCATACACCTGAAGCAATCCGCCGAAGGATGGGAGCTGCAGCAGATCCTCGCCGGACGGCTCAGGGGATGTGTGCGGGTGACTGTGAAACAAACCGATGATTCCTTTTTCAGTTAACACCAAGCGGGTCCATTGAACAGGGTCCAGATGAAAAGAATGCAGGGGAAACTCCGCTGTATTTTTTACGGGGATAAATTGCGTAACAGTTACCGATCGACTTATTGCGCTAGAGTGCCCGATAAGGACGCCACAGGCTTCCTCTGGCAGACAATCGTACGTATAGTCCGATATATGCTGTTGTACTGCCGCGTGCAGCAGAAGCTGCTCCAGGGCCATGTCAGACGGGTTCATCTTTTTCCCTCCCGGGCTATAATTGAAGTTGATCGCGTGTTTGAAAGATCAGGGTTTCAGGGTACAATAGGGACTATAACTAAGTTTAGCAAAGGAACCTATACCTATGAAACGAAATATCATCATTCTCGTCCTGCTTGTTGTTGCGGCAGGCGCTGTAATCTATAACCAAGCCGGCGACAACATTCAAGCCGTCTTCACGCAGGAGAAGCCGCTCCCGACGGAGACAGGCGCCAAGGCTGGACTGCTTGCCCCCACCTTCACCTTGAAGGGGATGGACGACAAGACCTATGCCGGCGGCGGAGCGCGCGATAAAGCAATGGTCGTCAATTTTTGGGCATCATGGTGTGAACCGTGCAAGCAAGAAGCCCCGGAACTCGACAAGTTGGCGGCGGAATATGCAGATGAGCTGGAAATCTACGGCGTGAACGTGTCCAAGTATGACAATGAGAAGAAAGCGCGTCAATTCGTTAAGGATTTTGAACTTCGGTATCCGATCCTTCTCGATCCCAAAGGAGAAGTGTTCGAGGAGTTGTATAAAGGCCAGGTCTTCCCAACGAATGTGCTGATTGATCGAAACGGCGTGATCCAGGAAATCATTCTGGGCGCTCCGGACCCCAAGGATCTTCGCAAGAAGGTAACCAAGCTGTTGAATTAGTTGTGAAGCGAAAAGCGGCGGAAACACCAAAAAAGCGCGGCCACCATGTTCAAGACATGGCGGATACGCGCTTTTTATATTTGGATACAATCTTAGTGATTAACCAACCCTTGTCTAGTCGCGGACTCATGCACCTGTTCCGGTGAGATTTGGCCGAGCAGCGCATAGCGCATACTGTCCACCAGCGCTTCCCAGCTCGCCTCAATGACATTGCTGGAGACCCCGACGGTGTTCCAGGAGTTCTCAAAGTTCTTGGACTCGATCAGCACCCGTACTTTGGCTGCCGTCGCATCCTTGTCATCGAGCACCCGTACCTTATAGTCAGCGAGATGCATTTCCTTGAGTGTCGGGAAGTATTGGACCAGCGCTTTACGCAGCGCGTTGTCAAGCGCATTGACCGGACCGTTGCCTTCTGCCGCAGTGTAGATGCTCTCACCGGCAACGTTGACTTTAACGAAGGCTTCGGAGACAACCGGTTGCCCGGCTGATTTCTCTACCAGCATTTTGAAGGATTCGAAGGTAAACAGCTCCTTAAGCTCTCCGTTTGCTTCCCGAAGAAGCAGCTCCAGGGAGGCGTCCGCGCCTTCGAATTGATATCCTTCATGCTCAAGATCCTTGATTTTTCCGATAATATGCTTGGATTGTTCACTAGCCGGATCAAAGTCAAGACCCATGTCTTGCGCCTTCGATACGATGTTGCTCTGTCCTGCAAGCTCGGAAACAAGCACGCGCTGCTTGTTTCCGACTTTCTCCGGTTCGATATGCTCGTACGTTCTGGAATCGCGCAGGATCGCCGAAACATGGATGCCTCCCTTATGGGCAAAGGCAGCGTTACCCACATACGGCTGGTTAACCGGCATATTGACGTTGGCGATTTCACTGATATACCGTGCGGTATTTGTCAGCGTGCGTAGGTTATCGTCTCCGATGCACTCATAGCCCAGCTTCAACTGCAGATTCGGGATGATGGAGCACAGGTTGGCATTCCCGCAACGTTCCCCGTAACCGTTCATCGTTCCCTGCACATGCTGGACACCAGCCTGTACGGCACTCAGGGTGTTGGCAACGGCAAGCTCGCAATCGTTGTGGGTGTGAATGCCGAGTGGAGCGCCGGGCAATGGACCCGCTAAAGATGTAACAATGTTCGAGATCTCGTGCGGGAGGCTGCCGCCGTTCGTATCGCACATGACAAGCCAATCAGCGCCTGCCTCTCGTGCTTTGGACAATACGGCAACAGCATACTCGGGATTGTTCTTATAGCCGTCAAAAAAGTGCTCGGCATCAAAAATCACTTCGAGGCCTTTTTGCTTCAGGAAAGCGATGGAATCATAGATCATCGCCAGATTCTCTTCAAGTGTCGTCTGAAGCGCGGTATGGACGTGGAAATCCCATGACTTCCCGACCAAAGTGGCCGCAGAAACGCCGGATTCCAAAATCCGAAGCAGATTGGCATCCTGGTCGGCGATGGAGCCTTTGCGGCGAGTGCTGCCAAACGCGGTTACTTTTGAGGTTAAGCCGAGATCCTGGACTCTTTTGAAAAATTCGATGTCCTTGCTGTTGCTTCCCGGGATACCGCCTTCAATATAATGAACACCAAGAGCATCGAGTTTCTTGGCGATTTTGACCTTGTCGTCCGCCGACAAGCTGATTCCTTCGCCTTGGGTTCCGTCGCGAAGTGTCGTATCAAAGATGGAAATGGACTTAGACATGATGTCCTCCTTTGGGTGTCCGGGATTGGACCGTATTGTTTATAATTTTGTATTATAACATTTCTTTGCGGGAAAGTAACAGAGTAAAAAACAAACCTTACCTATAGAGGCTTATTCTTGACCCGTGTTAAGGGTAACGATATGCTGGAGGCGTTGGTGAAGCCTTCATGATTCCTCATGGATAATGACATGAAGACACTTCATTGACTAAAGAAGATATAATGGAACGGAGTTTATGACATGATTCAATATTCTAATGATCAGGTGACGATTTTTCAAAGTGCGTTATTTCAGACCACATCAACGGTAATCCAGCTGGATGAGAGTATCATTATCATCGATCCGACCTGGTTGCCGCACGAAATCGATGAGATTCGAGAACATGTTAACGCGGTTCGGGGAAACAGGGAGTGTTATCTCATCTTCACGCATGGGGACTACGACCACATTATCGGATATAAAGCTTTCCCGGACGCAAAGACGATTGGGAGTGCCGGACTCAGAGATGACCCGGAAAAAGAGGATAAACTGAAATCAATTCGTGATTTTGATGCTTCCCACTATATTACTCGCGATTATCCCATAGAATTCCCGGTACTTGATATGGTTATCGAGGAAGATGGACAACAGCTCGCAATGGGCTCCACAACGCTTACGTTCTATAGAGCACCGGGACATACGGCCGACGGCTTGTTTACTGTGATTGATTCCGTGGGCGTATTTGCAGCCGGTGACTATTTATCCGATTTTGAGCTTCCATTTATCTTCCAAAGTGCGAGGGACTATGAAGGAACGATTCGCCAAGCTGCAAGGATCCTGAAGGAGCATCCGGTTGCTTTGCTCATCCCTGGGCATGGCCGGCATACGACAAGTCGATCTGAGATGAATCGAAGAGTGGAGGCAGCCCGGAGCTATCTGGAACGACTGCGTCAGGCTGTTATGGATGGCGATGATACGGCTCTTGACCAGCTGCGGCAGGAGCACGGATTTGTCTCCGAATTCACGGCGAAGTGCCATAAGGAAAACGTGAGAATCATTCAAAATGAACTTCAAGATGAGGGCAGCAATAAGACTTAAGTAGAACCGTGCCGAAGAAAGAAGGAATTCTGCGTGGGACATATCGACCATTATTATCCGGCCAGTGGCCGCGTTATACTTCATGTGGATATGAATGCTTTTTACTGTTCTGTACACGAAGCGGAGGAGCCGGAACTTTACCGGGGCAAGCCCACGGCTGTCGCGGGCAGCATCGAGCTGCGAAAAGGCGTCATCGTCACCTGCTCCTATGCTGCACGGTCACTCGGGATCCGCACAGGAATGAACGTGAGACAGGCGCTGCGGATCTACCCTGACCTGATGATCATCCAGCCGGATTTTCATCTGTACCGCAAGTATTCCAATGCATTTATGAATATAGCTTATGCCTATACGCCGCTGTTGGAGGCGACTTCGATTGACGAATGTTACCTGGATATAACGGGATCAAAGCAGTTCGGTACCCCCCTGGATATCGCCCGGGAGATCCAGGAGCGCATTCGCGAGGAGTTGTCGCTGCCTTGCTCCGTCGGCATTGCTCCGAATAAATTGCTGGCCAAGATGGCCTCGGACATGAAAAAGCCCAACGGGCTATCCGTGCTGCGGATACGGGATGTCCCGCAGGTACTCTGGAACAGACCCTGCGCAGAGCTGTTTGGCATCGGGAGCAAGACAGCCGACAAGCTGCGTAAGTTGAACATTCAGACGATCGGACAGCTGGCCGCTGCCGATGAAGGCCTGCTGACCTCGACTTTTGGCGTAATGGGGTCATGGATGAAAAGGGCAGCCAGCGGCATCGACCATGCTCCTGTCGTTGCGGAGCGGGAACAGAGCAAATCGATCGGACACACGACCACGCTCCCGCAGGATGTTACTTCGGCGGAGGAGGCGCGAAGGGTGCTGCTGAATCTGAGCGATCAGGTAGCACGCCGACTTCGCAGGCAGGGTCTAATGACCAGCGGCATACAGATCACGCTGCGTACACCGGATATGAAGACGATCACCCGGTCGAGGCATCTGGCCATTCCGACGGAAAATACCGAGGATATCTACCGGGATGCGTGCGAGTTGTATCACCGGCACTGGAAGCAGGACAAGCCGCTCCGTCTGCTTGGCGTTACGCTGCAGCAGCTTATCGCGAAGGAGGAATCCGCCATTCAGCTGGATTTGTTTGATTACGAGAAACAGCCAAAGAAAGAATCGCTGACCCGGGTCATGGACGAGCTGCGTAATAAATTCGGCGAGAGTGCGGTGCTGACCGCCGGCATGCTGGGAGATGACCCGTCGTCCTTAATCCGCAATCATAAGCGGAGAGGTACATCTTTACAGATGGATTTTGTAAGGGATCTGGGGAACGATAATAAAAATGCCGTTCAGCCGCCCGCGAAGGACCCGGACCGCGATTAGCCTTTTGTTTGATAGCTGAAGCTCCTTCATTTCCTTTGAAAATAACAAATTATTGTCGGAAAATGTTAGGAAATATATTTGTATTCCTAAAAAAATTGTATTAATATATGTAGATGGTGGCGGGAGACCGTCAGCTTATACTATGTTTATAGAGATGTTTATAGATATACAGGAGGAAGAGAGACTATGGCGAAGTTTACTTGGGTAGATAAAGATACCTGCATTGCTTGCGGCGCATGCGGAGCAACGGCACCCGATATTTACGATTACGACGACGAAGGCTTGGCAGAAGTTATTTTTGACGGAGACAACAACCGCGGGGTAACTGAAATTCCGGAAGATATGCATGATGATATGCTGGATGCCTGCGATGGCTGCCCAACAGATTCAATTCGGATTGCAGACGAGCCGTTTAACGCAGAATAACCAATACCGCTTTAAGCCCTGATATTCCATCTTGAACTTATACCGACGCCCTCTGCCCGACAAAGGCAGGGGGCGTTTTTTCGTATCCGACGATTCATACATAATTGGAGCGTTTATTCCGATATACAGGATAATAGAGGTAAAAATGTCATAAAAGGAGGCTCCCGAATGAACAATTCGCTGTACCTCAAAAGGTATGTGGAGACGCATCCTGATAATAAAATGGCCTGGTACCTGCTGGGGAAGGAATATGAGCAGGCCGGCGAACAGGGCAAGGCAAATTACTGCTACAACAAGGCAGAAGGGGTCTATGAAGCCTTCGAGCTTAGTCAGGTCCCGTCCGATATATGGAAAAATTACGAACAGCGTTTATTGGAGATGGAGAGGGACAAGGACCGCAGGCGAAAAAGAACCCGGCGTTTGCTTGCTGCGCTGGTGTTATTGCTGCTGGTATTCCTTCCTCCAGCCCAGGCACCGGGCTCCGTTCCGGGGGATTTTGCATCAGATGTGTTTCCGCCGAATGAGCCGGTATCCGCCTCGGCCGTTAACAAAGAGAAGCGGGATTCGCGTAAAGAACCGCTGTATACCGCCGTTGCTTCCGGTCAGGGGAAGGATTCCGCCGGAGCCCTGTCCTCATTGCTTCGGCATCCGCAGGCATTGCCGAATTGGTCGGTCGCGCTGGGGATGAAGCAATCGGGCAAGTGGCAGTTATGGAGCAAGGACATGGAACGTTTATACGGATTGCATCGGGATGCTAAAGGCGCCATTGCGATCCAGCCATATGAAGGAGCGGCATTGGAGTGTGATTGCGAGCCTGCGGATAGTTCGCAGCTTAAGCGGAGCGCGGGGCAATGGGCGGATCTGCAAGTTGAGACGGCCGTGCTGCAGGAAGCGGCCAACCAGTATAAGGCTCGGCATGGACGTCTGCCTAAAGGCTTGAACGAACTGACACAGCCGTATCCGAATAATTGGCTGTCCGGCCGTTCGAAAGCAATGGAGGAGATGTTCGGAGCATTAATGAAGCATAAGTCCCAAGGAACTGGCGGCCCTAAGGACCAGCCGGGGCAGCAGCCTGGGAACAACCCGGAGGAGATTGGATATTGGGGGACTTCGCCGAACGGGGATCCTTTTTTTGAGCAGCCGCTTCAGGTCATCATTGACCGGAAACGTCATCGGCTTGCCGTTGTCAGCGGCACCGTCATGCTGCGCAATTATGCGGTCGGGCTTGGAGGAGCGAAAACGCCGCTGGGTGATTTTCATATTAATGACAAGGTTGTTAATCCGAACGGGACCACGAAGGGCCCCTATGGGACGCGGGGAATGCAGCTGTCCGATACGCAATACGCGATACACGGGACGCTAGACGTGGACAGTATCGGAGCGAATGAATCTGAGGGCTGCATCCGTATGCTTAAAGAGGATGTGGAGGAGCTGTTTGATCTGGTTCCGATGGGAACCGTCGTGACAATTCGGGAAGGGGTTCTGCCCGAGGACCTGTGGACGCCGAAAGAGCGTTTTAAGCTCAAGCTTGCCCAGGGGCAGACCAACCCCAACAAGGTGTATCACTGGCTGGATTAAGGCTGGGCGATCACAATCAGAACGATAATCAGGATAATAAGAAGAGCGATGCCGGAGCTGATCCATAGTATGGCCTTCTTATTAACCTCTTCTTTTTTCTGCTGCAAGGTCGGAGGCTTACGTTTGGCTGACATGTCTTTCCCCTCTTTCTCTCATGATCATGAAAATGATTTGTACAATCCTCCTTTATTGTAAGGGGTTTGTCCCGAAATTGCCACATCGCTTTCTCGTCAGGACGATCGCCCGGTTTATGCTGAAGAACTTTCTTTTTGAGGCAGAAACGGATAAACTGAAGGATAGAGAAATAACTGGATGAGAGGAAGAGTGGATGTGCTGTACCGCAACATAGGCAAACCTATATTTTTTAAACTCGATCCCGAGAAAGCTCACCACCTTGTGGTTGGCGGCCTTGGACGTGCCTCCGGCGTGGTCGGCGCAGACGCTGTCATGCGAGGGATGTACGGTGTTAGCGAAACACCGGATTTGGCGGTGGACCTGTTCGGGCTTCATTTCCCGACACCGGTCGGACTTGCCGCCGGGTTAGATAAAAATGCCCAGGCCGTCAAAGGTTTCTCCTCCATAGGCTTCGGATTTATGGAAGTAGGAACGGTGACCCCGAAAGGACAACCGGGCAACGAACAGCCGCGATTGTTCCGGCTTCCTCCGGATGAGGCACTCATCAACCGGATGGGTTTCAACAACGAAGGGGCCGAGGCGATGGCAAAAAGGCTGTCCGCACTCAAGGAACGCCGTATTCCGGTTGCCGTCAACATCGGAAAGAACAAGGCGACTCCGAACGAGAAAGCCAACGGTGATTACGAAGCTTGCATTCAAGCTTTATTTCCGTATGGCGACTTTTTTGTTGTCAACATCAGTTCCCCGAACACGCCGGACTTGCGCAGCCTTCAGCATGGGAGCGAATTGTCATCCTTGCTGGAAGCCGTGAAGAACGAAATGTCCCGCCAAGCCAAGATCCATGGAGGCGAGAAGGCCGTCCTGGTGAAGATTGCGCCGGATGTGAGTGATGAGGAACTGGAATTCATGGTGGATACGATTAGTGCAAGCGGCGTTTCCGGCATTATCGCTACGAATACGACGCTTTCCCGGGATGGCCTGACGCACAGTAACGCCAAAGAAACCGGCGGCCTTAGCGGGAAACCGCTGCGTAACCGATCGACGGAGATTGTATCCCGGATTTACAAGCAGACCGGCGGTGCGCTTCCGATTATCGGGTCTGGCGGAATTTTTACGGCAAGTGATGCTTATGACAAAATACGCGCGGGCGCAAGCCTGGTGGAAATTTATACAGCACTTATCTATGAAGGGCCTGAGGTGAACCGCAAGCTTCATTCCGGTCTCCGGGAGCTGCTTGCACGGGATGGCTTCAGCCATATTTCCGAAGCCGTCGGGGCTAATCATCGGTAAAGGGTAAAGACAGGAGGCAAGGCGATGGACGTTAGAGACTGGGGGACATTTTTGCTTCCGTATGAGCAGACCGTTGAGGAATTGAAGGTTAAATTCAAGACGATGCGTTCCGAACTGAAAAAACGGGAGGAATACGCACCTATCGAATTCGTAACGGGTCGGGTCAAACGGATCTCGAGCATACTGGACAAGGCGAAACGCCTCGATGTGCCGATGGACGAGTTGGAAACCGGGATTGAGGATATCGCAGGCATTCGGATTATGTGTCAGTTCGTGGAGGATATCCGGCGGGTAGCCGAATATATCCGGGCACGGAAAGACCTGACCGTATTATACGAGAAGGACTACATTACCAATTTCAAAGAGAGCGGCTATCGGAGCTTTCATATGATTATCGAATATCCGGTGCAAACGGCTTTGGGGCAAAAGAAGGTGCTTGCTGAAATTCAGATCCGTACGCTGGCCATGAATTTCTGGGCTACGATTGAGCATTCCCTTAGCTACAAGTACCGGGAAAGCCTCCCGGATGACATTCGGGCACGGCTGAAGAAGGCCGGAGAAGCGGCGAATACGCTGGATACGGAAATGTCGAGCATCCGGGAGGATATATTGGAGGCGCAGCGGCAGTTCGAGGACGATTCCAATATTACGACACAGGTGCTGAACGCGATTCACAAGCTGTATTTCTTCCATCTGGTCAATGAGGCAATTGCTTTTCAGAGCCGGTTTAACGCGATATTTCAGGATCATGACATGGATGCGATGAAGGTGCTTCTGGATGAGGTGAAGGAGCTGCTGGCCGAAGCCAAGAAGAAAGTAAACGAGCATGAGCTATGAACCGCTGTATGTCGCTTACCTCGTTTACTTTAACCGTGATCGGGACTACTTCGAATGTCATGAAGTGTTAGAAGAACTGTGGCTCGCGCGGGATCGTGATCCAAGGTATAAGGGACTTCTGCAAGTGGCTGTCGGGCTTTTTCATTTCCGGAACAACAACGTAAGAGGAGCATTTAAAATGTTCACAAGCGCTGTATCCCGACTCGGGGGTTATCCCGGGGATGAACTGGGGATCTCGATGGGGAAACTGGTAAGCGAAGTACGTGACTATGCCAAGCAGTTGGCGTCGTATGACGTTCGTCCATTTCCCTATAGGGATTTGACGATCGAAATTGGGGATACTGAGCTTAAGCAGGCAGTTCGGTTGGCATCGGAGCGCATCATGCCGAACATTCCGCAGCGGCGAAAGCCGGAGCGGGCACATTCCAAGTAACTTTAGGAACAAGTGAAAAAAGAGCTGCCCGTCTGTAGAGGGATCTACTTTTGGGCAGCTCTTTTTTATATGACCATTTAGGATTAAGATTCGGTACCTTTGTATTTATCATCGATGAACTGTTTGATTTCCTCGACGGATTTTCCTTCGTCATGAAGCCGTTTGGCATCCTGCAGCTCGGTCAGGCAGATGCCGCATTGAGCGCCATGGTCCGTCCATTTGACTTCGCCGTCCTTGTTCTCGGCAATGAAGCAGCGATGAAGGGAATCGTGATAGCCGTTCTCCTCGTCCATGCAGCCGCAATAACATTTGATTTCCTTCATGATGTCTTCTAATTCTCCGACCGTGGCATAGGTTGCTTGCGTGTTGTCGGTATAGCTCGACAAGAACTTCGGCATTACCGTCATGCTGGCTGTTGTCTCATATCGTTCAGAATCGGCGCCGTGCTGATGCCCGGCAGCGGATTCTTTACCGCCGCATGCGGTCAGCAGCATGCCCGAAATGACGAAGGTAAAGAGGATGGCGCGAGTGCGGTTCATTTCGTCACGCTCCCTTTATATTTATCCAGGATTTGCTTGAAGTCATCGATGGAATAACCTTCACTGGAACCTTCCGGTTTCAATCCGCCGACCATGCGTTCTTTCTCTACACCGTTCTCGAAGTAGACCAGCGTCGGGGTGAACTCAATGTTGTACTCTCTCCAGCCTTCCTGATACTCGCGAAGGTTGTACTGGTGCATGGTAATTCCAGCATCATCCGCCAAAGGCATCAGTTCCGGGGTCGTCGCACGGCAGTGCGGACAGTCGGATGCAAAGAAGTAAACGAAGAAGTTCTCTTTGTTGTCAACCTTGCTCTTCAGCTGATCCGGCAAAATGATTTGCTGGTAGTTCGGATCATTAAGGAGTTCTTGCGTAGCCGGGTTCAGGCTGGAGACCTTCTTGCCCCCGTACAATTCGCTTGCTTCTCCTTGACCGTTCAAGAAAATGAGTGCAGCAATCAATAAGACGAAGACTCCGCCGAAGGCGTATAATGCGGTGTATTTATTCTTTTTTTTGCGGTTCATGGATCCACCCCCTAATGATTAATAATAAATAAGGACTTGTCCTTTTTAATGTAGTTTATTATACAATATTAAAAGTCGGAGCGGAACATGCGAATGTTTGCTTCAGCACGGTGAAAATATACTTTCAAACGATACGATACAGAACAGGTAGGTACCATGTATGGCATTACAACTGCCCTCGCCGTTTCTGGCGAAGATGAAATCGCTGCTTGGCGAAAACTATGACAATTTTATGAAGTCTTATGAACAAGCCCCGAATGCCGGCATTCGGGTGAATACGCTGAAGATCAGCAGAGAGGAATTCATGAAGTTGTCCCCTTTTGACCTTGTACCCATCCCCTGGTGTTCCACCGGTTATTATACTCAGGCTGGAGAGCGTCCGGGACGGCATCCTTACTATCATGCGGGGTTATATTATATTCAGGAACCAAGCGCGATGGCTCCGGTTGAACTGCTCGGCGTAACGCCGGGGGATCTGGTACTGGACCTGTGCGCGGCTCCCGGCGGCAAATCTACGCAGATTGCAGCAAAGCTGAGTGGGCAGGGGGTGTTGGTTAGCAATGATCTTCATCCGGACCGCACCAAAGCGCTTGCGAAAAACTTGGAGATGTACGGCGTGCGGAACGCCGTGGTGCTGAATGAGGATCCGGAGCGGATCGCGGGTGCTTTCCCCGGATTTTTCTCCAAAATATTGATCGATGCCCCCTGCTCCGGCGAAGGGATGTTCCGCAAAGAGGAATCCATGCTGAAGTACTGGGAAGCGTCGTCTCCGCTGAAGTTTGCGGAGATGCAGCGGGATATTTTGAAATCGGCAGCAGCCATGCTCCGTCCGGGAGGTCGGCTGGTGTATTCTACCTGTACCTTCTCTCCAGAGGAGAACGAAGGGATGATTGCGGAGTTTCTGAATGAGCATTCGGATTTTTGCGTGGTCCCGGTGGATCATTCGGAATTTTATTCTCCGGGTGAAACGGCCTGGATGTCGGGACAGGAAAAGGTGAAGGACGATGTACTGAAGCAGCTTTCCGGGACCGCCAGACTGTGGCCGCATAAGGTCAGAGGCGAAGGACATTTCATGGCCGTGCTTCAGCGGGAGGGCGAGCTGAACATGCGTGAGGCTGAACGGGAACAAGCTCCATTATTCAAGCCTGGCGGCTTGGTCAACGAGTCGCTTGCTATATCCTCCCGGACAGAGCAATCCCGTGAACGTAAAGGTAAAACTGCTCTTCGGGAGGAGAGATCAGGTAAACCAGGGAAATACGGTAAAGGTGCAACGCGCCAGCAGGCATCCCGCCGGAGCGTTACGGATTCTCAATCGGGTTCGATTCATCTTTTACAAGCCTTTATTCGCGAGCAGCTGGATATGGAGCTGACGGGATATCTCGTAGTCTACGGGAATCATGTGTATGTATCGCCCCTGCCAGAAGAGCGGCTGAAGCAGCTCAAAGTGATTCGTCCCGGATGGTATATGGGACAGTTGAAGAATGAACGGTTTGTACCTGGACATCCCTTGGCTACAGCACTTCGAGCGGATGAGGCTGTTCGCTATGTCAGCCTGTCCTCCGAGGACGGGGAAGCGGTCCGGTATTTGAAAGGGGAAACCTTATCGATTCCGGAAGAGCGCGTGATCTGTCGATCGGGTGCTGAAGCGAAGGGTTATGTGTTAGTGTGTATAGACGGATACTCAGCCGGTTGGGGCAAATGGCAGGCAGGAATATTGAAGAATGAGTATCCGGCAGGGTGGAGGTGGACATCGATATGAGTGCTAAAGGCAGAACAACGCAAAGATTGGACAAGGTGTTATCCAATCTGGGATTCGGCTCGCGGGCCGAATTGAAGAAAAAAGCCAAACAAGGGAGCATCGTGGTCAACGGAACGGTGATGAAGGACTCTGGCAAACATGTTGATCCTTATACGGATATCATTGAGTTTGAGGGAGAGACCGTTCAGTACCGGGAATTTGTGTATCTCATGCTGCACAAACCTCCGGGCGTCATTTCGGCGACCGAGGATCTTCGTGACCGTACGGTGCTGGATCTCCTAGATGAGGAATACCTGATCTTCGAGCCGTTTCCGGTGGGCCGATTAGATAAGGACACGGAAGGACTGCTGCTGCTTACAAATGACGGTAAATTGGCCCATGAGCTGCTGTCGCCCCGGAAGCATATCCCGAAAACCTATGAAGCGATAGTAGAGGGCAGGGTGGACGATGAGGATGTGCGGTTGTTTGCTGCGGGAATTACCTTAGATGACGGATACGTAACGTTGCCCGGAGAGCTGGTAATCGATTCCCATGAGGAACGAGGCGACGGGGCCCAGATGTCCCGCATCTCGCTGACGATCCATGAAGGTAAATTTCATCAGGTCAAGCGGATGTTTGAGGCGGTAGGCAAAAAAGTCGTTTATCTCAAAAGAGTCAGCATGGGCGAACTTCGATTGGATGAAAAGCTCGAGATCGGGGCGTACCGGGAGCTGACCGAGCAAGAATTGTCTTTGATCGGAAGGGCATAATCACGATAGAGAAATAGAGACTAAAGGATGGATGGAGAATGGCATACAAATTGGTAGCACTTGATGTTGATGGAACGCTGTTGAATGATGATCATGAAATTACGGAGAAAACGAGGAACACCGTAATGGAAGCCGCAAAACAAGGGGTGGAAATTGTACTGTGCACAGGCAGAGGACCGCTGAATTCGATTCCTTTTATGAAAAGCATGGGTCTTGGCGGTTATGTCATCAGTCATAATGGTGCGGCAACGGTAGAAGTGGAGACCCAAAAAATTGTGCATCAGTTCGGCATGGACCCGCTTCAGCTTGAGCCTTTCATGAAATACTGCCGTGAGCACGGGGTGCATTTTGACGTGAATACCGCCTTTGAGATGTATGTGGACCAGGTGGAGGAGCTTGCCGGTCCGGTTCGTTCGATGTACGAGAACTATTTAATGCTGCCAAGCAACCTGCCGTCATGGGAGGAGCTGTCAGACCCGGTCGTCAAATTCACAACCTTTGGCGAATCCGCCGATATCGACCGCGTTTACGCAGATTGGAGCCAGTGGACCCTTCCTTTTAACATGCTGCGAAGCGGAGAGTACTTCATCGATCTTATGCATAGTGAAGCATCCAAGGGAAGCGCGCTTCAGCAGCTGGCAGCAAGAAGAGGTTATGAGCCGGACGAGGTGCTGGCCATCGGCAATTACTTCAACGATATTACGATGCTGACCTATGCAGGGATGGGGATTGCGATGGATAACTCTCCGGTCGAGGTCAAGGCTGCAGCCAATGCGGTGACAACTTCGAATAATGAGGACGGCGTACACGAGGCATTGGTGAAATACTGTTTGTCGTAAATCGACTATTTTATAAAAGAGAACCCGCCACAGGACACTTGGGAAAGTGCCTAATGGCGGGTTTTTTGCGTAGTTTGAAACCTGTTAACAGGTTTCATTCAGAGTATAGGGACAAGCATTTCCTTCCAAATTTGGATTGACACGTTGCTAATGGCATGCTATTTTTATCAATGAAAATGATAATCATTATCAATTATTGAGGCTGATAAACATGCCTGCATAGCCTGCATCTCGTTTTATCGGAAAAAGGAGGCAACTCATGCGTACGGAAGAAGAGCTGAAAATAGATAGCCTATCGGATTCGGATCGTAGCGGGAGAACCAGTCTGGTTGAGATTAAAGAGTTTATCGATTGCCACTATGAAGAGGCGTTATCTATTGGCCAATTGGCCAGGATGGCTAATATTTGTCCTAAGTATTTTGTGGATTTATTTAAAAAGACATTCGGCCAAACCACGATCGACTACCTAACCCACGTTCGTATGAATCATGCCAAGCGTTATTTGGCCGAATCGGACGATCGGCTTCGAGACATTGCACAGCGAGTCGGTTACAAGGATGAGTTCTATTTCAGCCGTATTTTTAAAAAGAAGGTGGGCATGTCGCCGTCCGAATATGCCCGAAATTCAAGGCAGCTTATTGCGGCCTGCTCTTCCTCTATCATCGGGCAGCTGGTAGCGTTGAATGTCGTCCCTGCCGCTGCGCCTCTTGACGCGAAGTGGACCCCGTATTACTACAATGCCTATCACTCGGAGATCAAGTCGCGCTTAAAGCTGACGTCCCCTTATCCGGACAGCCGTTTCGAGGAGAATATCGAGCAGCTGTTCCGCGCAAAACCTGACGTTATTATCGGCATGGACCATCTCGGTCCAGAGGAAGTCACCAAGTTGGAGCATATTGCCCCTACCTTAATTGTTCCGTCCCATGCAGGGTGGAGGAAGCAGCTGGAGAGTATCGCAACGTTTTTGAATAAAGAAGAGCAGGCACAATTATGGATAGAACAGTATGAACGTCGAGTGCAGTACGCACGCTCACGAATGCGGCAAGTAATGGGAAGCGAGAGTATCGTTGCGCTGCGAATATATGGACAGAGCCTCTATGCATACGGTAACCGGGGACTTAAGGAAGTGCTATACCAGGATTTACAGCTCAAGGAAGCTTGCGTTCTGGATACCATGCGTAATCAACAGATCACGCTGGATGATTTGCAACGGATTAATCCGGACCGAATCCTGATCGCGGTATGCCCTGAAGCCACATCACGCCGCTATTGGCTTGCGCTTTTGCATTCTGCGAAATGGCAGACACTCCGAGCTGTCGTTCGAAGCAGCGTCTACATGATCTCGTCCGATCCGTGGTTCGAATATTCCGCTCTTGCCGTGACGAGAATGCTGGACGAGGCATTGCTTCTGTTTACAGGAGATAGTCCAAACGGAGTTCTGGATAAAAGCCATGGTGAATCGTTTGTTACGTAATATATACTCGACTTAATTGAGAATCATTATCACAGGAGGAGATATATTGTGGCAGAACGTTTTAACCGTGGAAAGAGAAGTTGGAGGATCAAAATATCAGCACTGGCGTGCTGTGTTATCGTCATAGGCTTGTTGTCAGGCTGTGGGGACAAGGTGGATTCCGAAGCAGCGGGCGGCGATCAGCAGGCAGCGAAGAACGTAGCAGTCGAGACGACCGGCACTGTTGAGGACGGTCAAGAATCGACGAAGGAAATAGGAACGAACAGTGAAGGGACATCGACGAAGGAGGAGCGAACGGTAACGGATGAGCTTGGGCATGAGGTGAAGATTCCGGCTGACGTGAAAAACGTGTTCGCACCGAACATGGAGGATTCTTTGCTGAAGCTCGGCGTGAAGCCTGTTGCACAATGGGCCAACGGCAAGATGGGACACACCTATTTGCAGCAGGAGCTGGACGGCGTCCCCTTGATTGATTTTTCAGGAGGCTTACCTTCACCAGAAGCCCTGATGTCCTATGAACCAGATCTCATCGTGCTCCATACCGAAACCTATGCCGCGGACGGTACATATGAAAAATACGCCAAAATTGCGCCAACATACGTGTTCAAAAATGCTTCCGGTAATGTTGAGAAATCGCTGACCACCTTGGGGGATCTGCTTGGGAAAGCAACGGAGGCCGAGACCGCTCTGAAGGATTACGAGCAAAAAGCAAGCGAAGCGAAGGCTAAGCTGAGTTCCGTGGTGGGGGACAAGAACGTTGCCATCATTCGTTTTGCACCTAGAGGCGTCAGTTTGATGGGCGGAAATTATCTCTGCGGCTTTGTGCTCCATCAAGACCTGGGACTGGGCAAGTCCAAGCTGGTCGAGAACGAGAATGCAGCTAACATCTCGCTGGAGATACTGCCGCAGCTGGATGCAGATTATATTTTTGTCATTAACGCCTATGATCAGGGAACCGAGCGTTTGAAGGAAATCACGGAAAGCCCGATTTGGAAGGGCATGCCAGCCGTTAAGAACGGGCATGTCTATGAAGCGAATAACGAATACTGGCTGGGAAGCGGCCTTATTGCCTACGAGAAAATCGTGGATGATGTCGTTCGCTCCATCACGGGTCAATAGGGAGGCACTGCATGAGCAATCATACGCCTTACGTTGATATGATGCGGCGCAGCGTGGAGCTGCCCCATGCGGAGCATTGGGTGATGCGCTCGAGGGCAGGGCAGCGCCGCTACCGAATCATTGCGGCTCAGCCGATGGGACCGGCCCCGCCGTCTGGATATCCGGTCATCTATTTACTGGACGGCAACAGCGTGTTTCACACGATGGTCGAAACGCTGCGCCTGCAGTGCCACAGGCCGGACAAAACAGGGATATTGCCGGCGGTCATAGTCGGTATCGGTTACGAGACGGAGGGGCAGTATGCCCCGAATCGGTTCTATGATTACACGCCCTACCCCAACATGAAGTTCAAAAACAAGCTGGATGGGGGTTCCGTACCGGAACAGGGAGGAGCGGCTGAGTTCCTGCAATTCATCGAGGAGGAACTGAAACCGCAGATCGAGAGCGAATTTAACATCGACCGCCGTCGTCAGACGATCTTCGGTCATTCCCTTGGCGGGCTGTTCACGCTCTATGCCATGTTCAGCAAACCGCAGGCATTCTCGTGTTATATCGCGGGCAGCCCATCTATTCACTGGAATCAGGAATATTTACATGAGCTGGAGCAGCGCTTTGTCGAACGCATCAAGGAAGAGCCTTGCCATGTTCGGCTGCTGCTTGGTGCAGGAGAGCACGAGAGGTCCCATGTCACCGGCAATTGCATCAGCGCATCCGAACTCGCCGACCGTCTGGCTGCTGTGTCTATGTATGGCATCTCAGCCGAATTCAGAGAGTTTGAGGACGAGGGGCATCTTTCCGTACTGCCTGTCCTCATCAGCAGAGCATTACGGCATGCACTTTATCCTCACGACTAAGGAGGTGATCGCCTTGGAGATTACAGGTATTAACGGGAAAGTAGCCCTCGTGACCGGTGCCGCCCAAGGGATAGGCGAAGCGGTGGCACGAGCCCTCGCCCGGGAAGGAGCTGTCGTCGCGGCTTGCGATCAGAAGGAGGCCGAGCTGATCAGCCTTACGGCCGATCTATGCGGCTCAGGTGTGCAGGCTGCGGCTTACAAGACGGATGTCAGCTGCAGTGCCGAGGTTGAAGTGATGATCGAGCGGATTGAGGAGGAACTCGGTCCGATCGAGATTCTCGTTAACGTTGCCGGAGTGCTGCGAATCGGAGGGGTTGAGTCACTTGGCGACGAGGATTGGCAGGCGCATTTCAACGTCAACACCAACGGCGTATTCTACACGTCGCGCTCCGTCGTCCGAAGGATGGCGAGCCGTAATTCTGGGGCTATCGTGACCGTGAGCTCGAATGCATCCAAAGTTCCACGGGCCCAGATGTCGGCTTATGCTGCTTCGAAGGCAGCGTCCACGATGTTCACGAAGTGTTTGGGGCTGGAATATGCTCGTCATCACATCCGCTGTAATGTGGTTTCCCCGGGTTCTACGGATACCGGGATGCAGCGTTTGCTCTGGAAGGATGATCAAGGCACAGGGCCCATCATCGAGGGGGCGCTGGACTCTTACCGTGTCGGTATACCGCTTGGTCGAATCGCGCTCCCTTCCGATATTGCGGATGCCGTCATTTTTCTCGTATCCGATCGGGCCCGGCACATGACCATGCAGGATGTATGCGTGGATGGCGGCGCGACGTTGGGCTGCTGAGGATTCTCGTGTTTTACTCTTTTTGCAAATTCGATAAATGGTAGGCTCATAAGCAGAGAGGAGACTGAAATGTTACAGTATGATGCTCCAACCGCAGCCGAGGCTGTGCAACTTATGGAACAATACCGGGTCGGTTCGTCCTTCTTCTTCTCATCCCCGCGCAAGACGTTGTTAACGCATGGAGAGTATTCAAGACTTTCGATTCCCTCAGGGAACGATCATAGTTCACTGCCGGAACGCGCCTGGGAACTGCTGGACCTCGCCAAGCAAGCGGGACGGTCGGATGCCGTTGTTGTAGGCGCCATCCCTTTTGACATATTGAAGCCGGCGAACCTGTTTATTCCGCTTACGGCTCAGTGGTATGATACCCTTCTATTCTCTACAGGACAAGCCCCGGAAAGGCCCCGGATTTCCAGTTATAACGTGCTGTCCGTTCCTGAACCGGCGGCGTTCAAGGAAGGCGTGAACCGGTTGCTGGATCTGATTAGTCAAGAAACACTCCATAAAGCGGTGCTATCCCGAACACTGGAGATCACGCTTCCTCATGCCTTGTCCATTCCTCATATATTGAATCACTTAGCTTATCATCACTCCCATGGCTATAACTTTGCCGTTCCGTTGGCACCCGAGTTACCCCACGCTTCCAGTCCGGATGCCGTTGCATCTACAAGGACTCTGTTTGGGGCAAGCCCAGAGCTGCTCGTAACGAAGAAGGGGCTTCGAATCAAGGGGAATCCTTTGGCCGGTTCCGCCGCGCGGAGTACCGATCCCGTTGAAGATAAGCGGCGGGCGACAGCCCTGCTGTCATCCGCTAAGGACCGATATGAGCATGCCCTCGTAATTGATGCTGTGGCGTCGGCTTTGCAGCCTTTTTGCAGCAAGTTGGAAGTTCCCGCCGAACCTACCCTCATCCACACGAATGCCATGTGGCATCTGTCTACCGAGATCAACGGCGTCCTGAAGGATGATTCCGTAACGTCGTTGGATCTTGCTCTGGCGATGCACCCGACACCGGCGATCTGCGGCACGCCGACCGATGCGGCCAGGGATGTCATACGAGCGATCGAACCGTTTGATCGCGGATTCTATTCGGGGGCCGTTGGTTGGTCGGATGCTAACGGAGACGGCGAGTGGGCCGTAACGATTCGCTGCGCGGAAACGGAAGGAACCTTACTGCGGGTGTTTGCGGGAGCCGGAATCGTATCAGGCTCCAATGCGGAAGCCGAGTTGGCCGAGACGTCAGCCAAATTCCGCACGATTCTTGCAACCATGGGCTTGAATGAGCAACAGACAACGCTTTTGGAGGAGGAATGAGGATGTCGGAATTGGCAGGTTGCAAGGCTTGGCCGGAGGAGTTTGCAGCCCGTTATCGGGAGGAAGGATGCTGGCAGGGCGAAACGTTTGGAGCGCTGCTGCGGAAGCGTGCGGCAGCGCATGGGGAGCGAACTGCGATCGTGAGTGGCGATCAGCGTACAAGTTATGCTGAGCTGGACAACCGGGTGGACCGCCTAGCAGCGGGATTTCTTAAACTCGGGATTAAAGCGCAGGAACGGGTTATCGTTCAGCTGCCGAATATCGCGCCATTTTTCGATACGATATTTGCGCTGTTCCGCATCGGGGCAATTCCTGTCTTCGCCCTGCCCGTCCACCGCCGGAGCGAAATCGTATATCTATGCGGATTCAGCGAAGCTGCCGCTTATATTATACCGGATCAGGATTCGGGATATGATTACCGGGACTTGGCAGCTCAAGTTCAGATATCGGTTCCTTCGCTGCGAAATGTCATCGTTGCAGGCGACCCGGGCTCGGGGTCATTTCTATCCCTGGATGATCTGTATCTCAATGATTTGGGCAGTCCTTCAAGCGAATTAGACGAGGAAGGCCCCGATCCCGGCGATGTTGCGTTCCTGCAGCTGTCTGGCGGGACGACCGGACTGCCGAAGCTCATTCCGCGCACGCATGACGACTATATTTACAGCTTGCGCATGAGCGCCGAAATCTGCTCGCTGGATAAGGATAGCGTTTATTTGGCGGTACTGCCCGCTGCCCATAACTTTCCGCTTAGCTCGCCGGGCGTACTGGGGACGCTGTATGCGGGAGGGAGAGTTGTCCTTGCCCGGTCCGCGAGTCCGGAGGTGGCGTTTCCGCTGATCGCCTCCGAGGCCGTAACAATAACGGCGGTCGTCCCGCCTCTGGCCTTAATCTGGCTAGAGGCCGCACAATCCCGCTCGGATGATCTATCCCACCTACAGGTGCTGCAGGTGGGTGGGGCCAAGTTCAGTGCAGAGGCAGCCAAGCGGGTAAAAATGGTGCTGGGATGTACGCTGCAGCAAGTATACGGGATGGCGGAAGGCTTGGTGAACTATACCAGGCTGGATGACCCGGAAGAGATAACGGTGCATACGCAGGGGCGTCCGATGTCCCCGTATGATGAAGTGCGGCTGGTCGATGAGGATGACGTGGAGGTGGCTCCCGGTGAAGTGGGGGAACTGCTGACACGGGGACCCTATACGATTCGCGGCTACTATAAAGCGGACAAGTTTAACGAAAAGGCTTTTACCACAGACGGCTTCTATCGAACGGGGGATCTGGCGAGTATGACGCCCTCAGGATACCTGGTGATCGAAGGCCGTTCCAAGGATCAGATTAACCGCGGGGGTGACAAAATCGCGGCCGAGGAGGTCGAGAATCATCTGCTTGCCCATCCGAGCGTGCACGATGCAGCCGTGGTCGCCATGCCGGACGAGTATCTGGGCGAGCGGACATGTGCATTCGTTATCGTCCATGATGCTGCGGTTAGCGGCAATGAACTGAAGGCTTTTCTCAGAAATAGGGGGCTCGCTGCATACAAAATCCCGGATCGGGTGGAGTTTATGGATTCCTTCCCGCACACGGGTGTCGGTAAAGTAAGCAAAAAGAGTCTGCGCGAACTAGCGATACAAACATCATGACGCTCGGGTGAATATATCCAATTCATTTAGAAATGAGGAGATATGATGGCACTTCCTAAGATTTTACCTTATCCCATGCCTGGGGAGGCGGATCTGCCCAAGAATAAGGTGGCATGGACGGCAGATCACAGCCGAGCCGTGCTGCTCATCCACGATATGCAGCAATATTTCATCGACGCGTTCACTCCGGATCAATCGCCTGTCGTTGAGCTGATCGCCCATATTCAGAAGCTTCGCTCTTGTTGTGCTGAGCTTGGCATTCCCGTGATCTATTCGGCACAACCTGGCGGACAAGCACCGGAGCAGCGTGGTCTGCTGCAGGATTTCTGGGGGTCGGGCATCAATGACGGTCCTTACCAGAAGAGATTCGTGGATGAGGTGGCGCCAACAGAGCAGGATCTGCTGTTAACCAAATGGAGATACAGCGCCTTTCAGAAAACCAATTTGCATGAAATGATGCGCGAGCAAGGCCGCGACCAGCTGATGATCTGCGGGATTTACGCCCATATCGGTTGTTTGCTGACCGCAACCGAAGCTTTTATGAAAGACATCCAGCCATTCTTCATTGCGGATGCCCTTGCCGATTTCTCGGAAGAGAAGCATCGTCTGGCACTGACTTATGCTGCCGAACGCTGCGCTGTTACGCTGACCACGGAACGTTTGGTTGCTTCGTTAACCCAAGGGCAGCATACGGTCTCGGAGCATTCTGTAGCTCCAAGCGGAGAGGGGGAGAGTTCTGCGGACGCACTACCGCTGTTGACGCTGCAAACGTTGCGAGAGAACGTAGCAGATTTACTGCAGGAGCAGTCGTCTAATATTGGCGAAGATGACCATCTGATTGAGTACTGGGGGCTGGATTCCATTCGGATCATGAGTTTGGCCGAGCGTTTGCGGCGTGGAGGCATCGATATCAGCTTTGTGGAATTGGCCGAGCGGCCTACACTGGCGGGTTGGTGGGAATTGTTGTCGGATAAGCTGTGCTTGTCGCGGCCTAATTATGATTACTATACGGTGTAAGGAGGGATGGATATGCTTGAGCGGGAGAAGGAGCGCTGGTCTCTGTCCGGAGCGCAGCTGGGGATTTGGTACGCCCAGCAGCTTGACCCGGTCAATCCGATATTCAACACGGCGGAATGCATTGAAATACGAGGACCTATAGACCCGGTTCTGTTCGAGAGGGCCTTACGTCAAGTGGTCGTGGAGGCGGATGCATTGCATGTTCGCTTCGGCGAAGATGTGGACGGGCCTTGGCAGTCGATCGATCCATCTCCGGACTGGGTCCTCCATGTGCTGGATGTCAGCGGGGAGAAGGATCCCCATCATGCTGCCCAAAGCTGGATGGAACATGATCTTGCCCAAGCGGTCGATCTGAGCCGAGGGCCTTTGTTTACGGAGGCGCTGTTCAAGATCGCTGCCGATCGCTACTATTGGTACCAACGCATTCATCATATCGTAATCGATGGGTTCGGCGTATCGCTTCTGCTGCAAAAAGTTTCCCAAGTCTACACGGAATTGGCGGGCGGAGTATCTTCCGGCATAGGAGCGTTCGGCAGGTTTCGTACGATCCTGGAAGAAGATACGTCATACCGCATGTCGCAGCAGCTCAACTCGGATCGTGAATTCTGGCTACGGCGCTTTGTCGATGAGCCGGAGGTCGTCAGCTTAGGCGGTCAGGCACAGCGTTCGGCACGCAGCTTCCTGCGCCGATCGGTGCAGCTTCCCGAATCTTCGATCCATCGCTTACAGGAGGTTGCACAAGCATCAGGGACAAGCTGGCCGGATGTAATTGCGGCTGCAATGGCCTTATATATACACCGTATAACAGGCGCTGAGGATGTTGTGCTTGGATTGCCGGTGATGGGTCGCCTAGGTTCGGCTTCCATCCGTATACCAGGGATGGTCATGAATGTGCTGCCGCTCCGGGCGCACATAAGGCCCGATATGAGTCTGATCAACCTGCTGCAGCAGGTCGCACGGGAGGTTCGCGAGATCAAGCGGCATCAGCGCTACAGGCATCAGGACATCCGGCGCGATCTCAAGCTGCTCGCCGATAACCGCAGGTTATTTGGACCACTCGTGAATGTGATGCCCTTTGCTTCGGAATTGAACTTTGGTGGTTTCGGCGGCAGCGTTCGTAACCTGGCTTCCGGACCGGTGGATGACTTGACCTTGAACGTATATGGAAGTTTGGATAGTTCGGATGGGAACGGGCTGAGAGTCGAAATGGACGCCAATCCCTTAATCTATACCCTGGAGGAGTTAGAGTCCCATTTACAACGCTATTTGTATTTGCTGGACAACTTGGCCGAAGCGGAGCCGGCCCATTCTGTAGGAAGTGTGGCCTTTATCTTGCCGGAAGAACGCGACAAGGTGCTTTTTCAATGGAATGATACGGCTCGTCCCTTACCACAGTTAAGCATACCGGAATTATTCGAGGAGCAGGTGACACGTACCCCACAGGCGGAGGCGGTGGTATGCGAAGGGTTAACCCTTCGTTACGAGGAGCTAAACAGGCGAGCGAACCGCCTGGCTCGCTTACTTATTGCCCGTGAAGTAGGTCCTGAACGAATCGTTGCCCTTTCCCTGCCCCGTTCGGCGGACATGATTGTTGCGATCCTGGCCGTGCATAAGGCTGGAGCGGCTTACTTACCGTTAGATCCGGATTATCCGGATGAACGGATCGCCTATATGCTTGAAGATGCGAAGCCGGCGTGTTTGATCATAACACAGGAGCTGGCTGGAAATTTCGCAGCTGTCATGAAAGACAAAGACGTGATTGTGCTGGATGCGCCGGCTACCCACAAGCAATTGGAGCAGCAGGCGTTTCATGATCCTGTCGATGCTGATCGCATACGGCCGCTGCTGCCGCTTCACCCGTCCTATGTTATCTATACGTCCGGATCCACAGGACGGCCCAAGGGCGTCCTGCTCACGTTCGAAGGACTTGCCAATCTGCTATCGGATATGCGCGAGCGATTGGAGATTGGGGAGCGGGATCGCTGGCTGTCGGTTACCACGATGTCATTCGACATCTCGGTCATGGAGGTGCTGCTGCCGCTAGCATCCGGTTCGACGCTCGACATCGTGATGCGGGATACCATTCTCGATGCGACGGCGCTCATAGGCAGAATTCGGGAAACCGGGACGACCGTCATGCAGGCGACCCCGACGTTATGGCAGTCCATTGTCGCTTGCCGTCCAGAAAAGTTTGAGCGTCTGAAAGTCATCACAGGGGGGGAGGCGCTGCCTGTCGGTCTTAAGCTTGCGCTGCAAGATCTAAACTGTGAAGTGAATAATCAATATGGACCGACGGAGACAACGATTTATTCGACGGCGGCGAAGCTCGATCATGAACGGGACAAGCCATCCATTGGGGGACCGGTGTGGAATACGAGACTGTATGTGCTCGATTCTTCACTCTCGCCGGTTCCGCCAGGCGTAACAGGTGAGCTGTATATTGCAGGTTCGGGGCTTGGCCGGGGGTATCTGGGAAGACCCGACTTGACGGCGGAACGATTTGTAGCGGATCCCTTTGGTCCGTCCGGATCCCGGATGTACCGAACAGGCGACCTTGCCCGCTGGCTGGAGAATGGTTGGATTGATTATTTGGGGCGTGCCGATCATCAGATCAAGCTGCGCGGCTTCCGTATCGAGACGGGAGAGATTGAGTCCGTGCTTGTGGCTTATCACCAGGTGGAGCAGGCCTGTGTCATCATCCGTGAGGATCGGGCCGGTGATCGACGCCTCGTTGCTTATATCGTACCGTCTCCATCTGCTTCAAGCCTCATCAATATGGCAGAGTTACGGGATTATGCCGCAGAGAAACTGGCCGAGTACATGGTGCCGTCTGTTATCGTGGCAATCGACGCGCTGCCGTTAACGCCGAACAAAAAGGTGGATCGCAAGGCGCTGCCTGCGCCGGATCATCCGTTGACAGTCGGCCGTATGCCGCGGACACCCCAGGAAGAAATGCTCTGCACGATTTTTGCCGAGGTGCTCGGGTTACCGCGGGTTACCATTGATGATGATTTCTTCGCCCTCGGCGGCCATTCCCTGCTTGCCGGCAGGGTGATGGTACGTGTCAGGGAGGCCTTTGGCGTGGAGCTTAGCATGGGAAGTCTGTTTGAAGCAGCGACGGTCGCGAGTCTCGTCAAGCGGCTTGATTATGCGCAAGCGGCCAGACAGGCTGTGCGTCCCGTGATGCGGACCGAGCATCTGCCGTTATCTTTTGCCCAGCAGCGGTTATGGTTTTTATACCGTCTGGAGGGTCCGAGTCCGACCTATAATATTCCGCTTGTAGCTCGCTTGTCAGGTGAGCTTGATGTGGACGCATTGCGAATGGCGCTGGGGGATGTGACGGCTCGTCATGAATCGCTGCGCACGGTTTACCCGGATCAAGAGGGGACTTCCTATCAACACATCCTGGACGCCGAGGAGGCACGACCGGAACTGATGGTGACCGAAATCAGCCAGTCGGAGCTGCCTGATCGATTGGCCGAAGCCGTCAGGCACCCATTCGAGCTTGCCACCGAAACCTCGCTGCGGGTAAAGTTGTTCAAGCTGGATAACAAAGAGTATGTTCTGCTGTTGCTGCTGCATCATATAGCGGGAGACGGCTGGTCGCTTACTCCCCTGTCACGAGATCTATCAGACGCCTATACCGCACGGCGCCTGGGGAGTGAACCGGAATGGTCTCCGTTACCGGTCCAATATGCAGATTATGCAGTTTGGCAGGAGAAGCTTCTTGGCAGCTCGGGCGATAAGAGCAGTTTGATCGCCCGTCAGCTGGACTATTGGACCGAGGCACTTTTCGATTTACCGGAGCAATTGGAGCTGCCCACCGATTATTCGAGGCCAGCTGTCGCCAGCTATCAGGGCGGAAGCGTGTCGTTTCCGATTTCGCGTGAACTGCATCGGCAGTTGAATGCGCTCGCGCAGAGCAATCGAGCGACTTTATTTATGGTGTTTCAGTCTGCAATGGCTGCGCTGTTTACGAAGCTGGGTGCAGGTACGGACATTCCGATCGGCAGTCCGGTCTCGGGCCGGAACGACGACAGTCTGGATCAATTGATTGGTTTCTTCATCAATACGCTTGTGTTTCGTGTAGACACGTCGGATGACCCTCCATTCGACGAGCTGCTGCAACGGGTACGGGAGAGGAGCCTGGCCGCCTTCGAGCACCAAGATGTGCCGTTCGAGCGGCTTGTCGAGACATTGAACCCGCCGCGTTCCCGGGCGAGACATCCGCTTTTCCAAGTGATGCTCGTGCTGCAAAATACGCCGGAAACTTTGCTTGAGCTGCCGGGAGTCAGCTCAAAGCTGCAGCTGCAAAGCGTAGGTACGGCGAAGTTTGACCTAACCTTTGAGCTGACAGAGCGGCGGGATATGAACGGCGAACCTGACGGAGTGGACGGTTTAATCGAATTCAGTACAGATTTGTTCGAGCGCAGAACGGCAGAAGCGATGGCGGAGCGATATGTGCGCGTGTTGGAGAGTGCTGCCATTGAACCAAGTAAAACCATCAGTGAACTTGATATATTAACCGTTCATGAGCGTGAGGAAATCCGTCGACAGTGGAGTGCTCCGCTGCCTGTCACTAAGCAGGCAACCTTGCCCCAGCAGTTTGAGGAGCAGGTCAGCCGCTCGCCTCAATCGGTCGCGATTGTCCATGATGGATTGTCTCTGAGTTATGAGGAGCTGAATGAGCGTGCTAATCGGCTTGCTCACTGGTTGATTGCAGCAGGCGTCGGTACGGATCAGATCGTAGCACTCGCCTTGCCGCGTTCGATGGACATGGTTATCGGCATATTGGCTGTACTTAAGGCGGGGGCCGCTTACCTGCCGCTGGATCCGGAGTACCCGGAGGAACGACTGGCTTACATGATGGAGAACGCTTGTCCGGTATGTCTCATTACGAGTGTTCATGTGCTGGATCGGCTGCCGGGATCAGCAAACATCAGATGCATTGTGATCGATGAGTCCGAGCAAGCTTTACGGTTGCAGTGTTATTCTAAAGAAAATCCAAGCGACCATGAGCGTCACAGGCCGCTTACGCCGCAGAATGCTGCGTATATCATTTATACCTCCGGGTCTACCGGCAAACCGAAGGGCGTGCTTGTACCGCACCAGAATGTCATCCGGTTGTTTGATTCTACCGCGAATTGGTTTCAATTTGATGAGACCGATGTATGGACATTATTCCACTCGTATGCCTTTGATTTCTCGGTATGGGAATTATGGGGACCGCTCTTGTACGGTGGCCGACTCGTCGTTGTTCCGCATACGATCAGCAGATCGCCGGACGACATGTTGAACTTGTTGGTCCGGGAAGGCGTGACGGTGCTGAATCAGACGCCTTCGGCGTTCTATCCGTTGATTCAGGCGGATCGAGAGCAGGCGGAGATGGGGCAGAAACTGTCGCTCAGGTACGTTGTATTTGGCGGTGAAGCCTTGGAGCTCGGACGGCTTGCGGATTGGTATGAGCGTTATGCCGACGATGCCCCGCGCCTGATCAACATGTACGGCATTACGGAAACAACCGTGCATGTCAGCTATATGGAATTGAACCGGAACCTTGCGCTGCCGGGAGCCGGCAGCATGATCGGAGAAGCCATACCGGATCTCAGAGTATATGTCCTGGATGCCAAGCTTCGGCCCGTTCCGTATGGCGTAACCGGAGAGATGTATGTCGCCGGCGCAGGACTTGCGCGGGGGTATTGGGGACGACCCGACCTGACGGCGGACCGGTTTGTGGCAGATCCGTATGGTCCGCCTGGGACAAGAATGTACCGAACCGGCGATTTGGCGAAGCGGCAGGCTGACGGTTCGCTGGATTATTTGGGACGGTCCGATCATCAGGTGAAAATACGGGGTTTCCGGATCGAGCTTGGTGAAATCGAATCGGTCCTCATTCGCCATGAGGCACTCGCGCAGGCGGCTGTCATTGTGCGTGAGGACCAGCCAGGAGATCGGCGGATTGCGGCTTATGTTGTGAGCAAGCCCAGTTGTGAGCTGTCTTCAGGTGCAGAGTTGCGCCGTTATGCCGCCTCGATGCTTCCTGATTACATGGTTCCCGGGGCGTTCGTATTTATGGACAAGCTGCCGCTTACGCCTAACGGAAAGCTCGATCGCAAAGCGCTGCCGGCTCCCGATATGGCATTCGATGCAGATGGACGCCATCCACGAACCCCGCAGGAAGAAGTGTTATGCGAGTTGTTTGCCGAGATATTGGGAGTCAAACGGGTGGGTATCGATGACGGCTTCTTCGAGCTCGGCGGCCATTCGTTATTGGCTGTCCGGCTTATCAGCCGGGTTCGCGAAGCGCTTGGAAAAGAGTTAAGCATAGCGGCTTTATTCGAGTCCCCTACGGTAGCGGGCCTTGTCGACAAGCTTGAGATGGGTGGCGGTACCAGTGCGCTGCAGGTTGTGCTTCCGCTTCGGGCGCATGGAAGGCAAATCCCGCTGTTCTGCGTGCATCCGGCTGGAGGACTAAGCTGGTGCTATGCCGGCTTGATGAAGCATCTCGGCATGGATTATCCGATTTACGGCTTACAGGCGAGGGGGATAGCGCAAGTAGAGGAGCTGCCGAAATCACTGGAAGAGATGACGACAGACTATATCGACCACATACGTTCCCTTCAACCAAGAGGGCCATACCGGCTGCTCGGATGGTCTCTGGGCGGCAATGTCGCTCAGTCGATTGCGGTACAGCTGCAGGAGGCGGGTGAAGACATTGAATTGCTAGCCATACTGGATGCTTACCCAAGTCATTATTTGCCGATCAAGGAAAACCCCGACGAAGATGAGGCTTTGACCGCGCTGCTGGCGCTTGGCGGCTTTGACAAGGAGAGCATTGAAGAGGGGCTTGGAGACACACCGCTAACCATAGCGACAGCGCTGGAATTGCTGCGTAATGAGAGCAGTGCGCTGGCGTCCCTGGAGGAAGAGACGATGATGAATCTGAAGGCGACTTATGAGAACTCGGTTCGGCTGTTGAAGGCGTTCGTTCCGAAGAAGTTTGAAGGGGATATAATATTCTTCCACTCGACCATCATCCCCGATTGGTTCGAGCCCATCGAACCGGAGATGTGGAGCCCTTATGTTGGAGGGCGAATTGAACGGCATGATATCGCATGCCGACATAAGGATCTATGCCAGCCAGGTCCTCTGGACTATATCGGCAAGTGTATTCTAAGCAAGCTGGAGGCAGCTGTACCCCGAGGGCAGACCACATTGGAGAGGAGGGAACTTATCCATGACCAATCCTTTTGAGCAAGTCGACGGCAAGTTTCTTGTACTGGTGAACCATGAGGGGCAATATTCGCTCTGGCCGGATTTCGCGGCTGTTCCGAACGGCTGGACACCGGCTTTTGGACTGAGCACGCGGGAGGAATGCGTGGCCTTTATCAACGAGAACTGGGTTGATCTGCGGCAACGAAGCTTGTATGCTAACACCGGGCCGTCAGTCAGCAGAACATAGGCTAGGAGCACCTGGCTAACCCGAACAAGATATAATTCATATGTATCTGCAAACCAATATAGAAAAAAAGGAGCTAAGCTGAAGAGTTTAGCTCCTTTTATATTCCTGAATACCCGCGTTGCTGTTACAGGGTTGAGCTGAACATTTTAGTGCCGCGAGGCAGATTGCCGCGGTCATCAGGCTCGAGCGTGATGCCAATACCGTCGAAGACGAGGCTCTCCTCGGAAGCAACCGGCATTGACAGAATGCCTACCCCCTTGTCGTCGACGCGAAACGTACCCGCGCTCTTACGCTTGTTATCCCGGATAAGCCAGACCTGATATGCTTCGTTGCCGATTGTGGCCTTTGCCTTGAAAACATAGACGACGAATTGCTTGGATTGCCCGTTTTCGACCACGCCAGCGATTCCGTAAGCATCACTAGGGGCGGCGGTTTGCGGATTAAGCGTAATCAGTCGTTGGATTGTGGCCGCTGGAACAGTCAGTGCCTGCTCCAGGGAAGCGGGACTTGTCGTGATTCGTTTTTGATACAGAAGGTAATTCCAGACGGAGCTGGTGAGGACAATGGCCAGTAAGACAGCAACGGTAACACTCGCTGGAATCCGGTGAATCGCTATGCGTCTTTTGCGGGCGGATACGTTATCATGGTTCTGTGAAGGCTCTGCCGCCAATACGGCATCCATCACTTGTTGTTTTAAATCACTTGGGGGCTCCAATCGTTCCATATCGGACGGAAGCGCCTCCCAAACCGTACGAAGTTCAGCAATTTCCGAACGGCAGCTGTCACAGTAGGGCAGATGACGCTCGAAGATCAGTTTTTCCCCATTTTTACAACTCCCGGCAACATAGTCCAGAATCAGGCCGCAAATGGTTGTTGGCTGTTCTTCCTCATGCATACATCATTCCTCCCTTTCCGAGGCCAAATACCTGCGCAATACTTTCAATGTTTGATGTAGACGGCTCTTGATTGTTCCAAGCGGCTGGTTATAGATTGCGGCCAACTCGCTTAAGCTGTAGCCCTGCCAGTAAAAATGATCAAGCAGTTGAATTTGCTGCTCCGACAAATGCCGGTAAGCGGCGAGGAGTTGCTCCTTCTCCGATTCACGAATCGCGTTGTCTTCCGGTGAGGCCGCAACTTCGTCGGGAAACCGCTTCAACTTTTCCAAATCGAAAAAAACGACTTCTGCCTCACCTCTTCTTCTCTTACGAAGATAATCTATCGTTATATTGCGCGTAATGGTTAACAGCCAGCTAGTAAATCGGCCTTTATCCGGATCGTAAGCGGATTGGGTGGTCCACAGACGAAGGAAGACGGCCTGCACGATTTCCCTCACAGCCGATTCGTCCGCGATCGCTTTCTGCGCAAAGGAATAGACGAGCGATGAATACCGGTCGTACAAGATGGATAAAGCATTGTGTTGCCTGCATTTTATTAGAAGCATGAGTTCATAATCGGAAAGATTCTGCATACCGTGCCTCCAGGTGAGTTCATTCAAAGCTCTATTTTTATCCTATCAAAAAAAATGGCAACCGGGAACCGATTGCCATTTGAGACAATTATGATCCAGCCTCGAGCTGTGCACACTGTGCTTGACCAGGTTGTCAGCCCGTCTTACCTAGACCCATCACTGTTTTCAATCCTGAATGGGGCCTATCGTTGCGTTAACAAGAAAATTTCCATTCCCGTTAATGGAAAGTTCAAATTTTTTTTATAAATTACTTGATCCCGGTGCTGTTGGCGCTCCGGAAGCTTTTGCGGCCGTTGTCCCGTCGAATTTGGCCGGATCGATTACGAACCAAAGCTGGTTGAAATCATGTCCGGAGGTTGCGCCGTGCTCTTGATCCTTGGCGAAGTAGTATAACGGATACCCTTTGTACGTCAATTGCTTGCGACTGTCCGAACGGGTGATCGTGCTGAAGTCGGAGCTAGCGATTCCTGTAGGCACACTGTTTCCGGCAGCCATATAAGCAGGCCAATTGTCGATACACTTGCCTTCGCATGTACTTGTTTGCGGTACGTCCTTATCGAAGTAATATAGTGTACGCCCATGGTCGTCAGTCAAATAGTTGCCCAGCTTGGAAGAAGTCCCGAGCATAACGGTATAATCGGGCTTGGCGACGAACCAGACGCCTTCAAATGCTTCTCCTTTTATATCGCCACCTGCCATATCTTTTGCAAAATAATAGAGGGGCCAGCCTTTGTATGTCAGCTGTTTGGTGCCGTCCGTACGGGTCAATACGGAGAAGTCAGCGGCGTTCAGCTCTGCGGGAATCTGCAGATCCTCTGAGTAGAAAAGCGCCCAGTTTTCGATGCATTTACCTTGGCAGGCATTCGTATTTTCGGCGTCTTTGGTGAAGAAATAAAGCGTGCGTCCTGTCTTATCGGCAAAATATGTACCCAGCTTGGCGTCACTACGCAGCGTAATCCGTTCGCCCAAAGGGAGCTTGGCGTCGGCTGGGAGCACTTTACGCTCCTGAAGCTCAGAAAACAGCGTATTGTTTCTGGCTGACGTCGCTGACAATCCTTCCACAAGCGCCGTTGCAATATCGGTGTTCGTCAGAGTGGCTGCGTTGGCAATTTGCATAAGGCCTTTAGAGGCAGCAAACGATAGAGTATCCGCATAATTAAAATCTTTCCCAACCCCGTATCCAAGGACCTCCAGTAGTACTTTATAAAATTGCTGGGCGCTGATTTCGGCTAATGGGTCGAACATGTTTCCCGTTGTGCCTGCCCATCCACGCTCCGGGTGGTTTTTGAGGTAAGACAGGATAGCCTGGTTTTCAGTGTCGACAAGAGCAGCATCTTTAAAATTGCCGTTTCCTTTGTAAGAAAGGGCTTCCTCCAAGTAGCCCTGAAGAAGGAGTGAAGTGATTGCAGCCTGCAGTCTCGTTGATTTTTTAGCTAAAAAGTCGACATTGACACTGTTTCCGTCTGCTTGGAGCAGACCGAGCTCTCTTGCTGTATCCACATCGGATTTCACTGTGAACTTCCCTTCTGCGGCGGATGCACCGGTTACTGGCAGAACAAATCCTGCGCAAATAACCAGACTGAATAGCACGGTGACGAATCGATTTTTGATTATCATCAAACAACCTCCCATAGGATAAAAATACATCTCATATCAGCTAACGAACGAAATGTCTTAGCGGTTCGAAAAAAATATATAAATGATTTTGTCTAATAAATGTGAGCAAGTGATGAGCTTCTTCTTTATTTATGTTTAAATGACAGGACCCCTGTTTGTGGATAATTTGTTAACTCAGCGAAGGCACCTTTATTTATTCTTCACCAGACTAATTTTCAATAGATTTATGAAACTTTCGAACTGTTTTGCAACTATAATCAAACCGTATACAACTTCCCTTCGTTTCCTTTAATAATACCGGTAAATATCATGTGTGAAATGGAGGAAGAATCATGAAGAAGACCGTGTTCCTATCAGCTCTACTGCTCTTTGTCATTACGGCTGCGGGATTGTCAGCCTATGCAGAAATGGATCCTAAGCCGGCGTCCCAGGCGACACCAAATTCCAGCCAAAGTGATCATGTCATCCGGGTGTACGGACCGGGCGGACCACTTGGACCGATCAAGGAAGCTGCTGAACATTTTTCAGCTGAAACGGGAATCGAGGTAGAAGTAACAGCCGGACCAGAGGGCAATTGGATCGGCCAGGCAAAGCAAGATGCAGATATTATTTTCGGTGGCTCCGAGTATATGCTGCAGGACTTCATCTTCAACCACCCCGAAATCATTGACACTAAATCAAGAACGGAGCTTTACCCGCGTGCTGCAGGAATATTGGTGAGGAAAGGAAATCCTAAGAAGATTGAAAACCTTGAGGATTTAACGAAAAAGGGAGTGAAAATACTCGATGTGAATGGGGCTGGCCAGCTTGGCCTGTGGGAAGACCTGGCAGGCAGAAAAGGGCTGATCGAAGGCATTTCCCAAAATATTAACCTTTCTGTAAAGTCGAGTGCCGAAGCCATTGAACGATGGAAATCGGATTCCAGCCTGGACGCCTGGATTACCTATGAATCGTGGCATTACCGGCTCCAGGATGTGACCAGCCTGGTCGAACTACCCGAAGAAGAAAAGCTCTATCGTGGAACGCCGATCTCCCTGACGAAAATCACCGATCAGAAAAAAGAAGCACAGCAATTTATTGATTATTTAAGAACGGAAGAATCTCATCAAATCTTTCAAAAATGGGGCTGGAAGTAAGGATGAGCCTTAAGATAATACCGATTCAATAATGTAAACGTCGGACAATTGATGGGCAGTGTGCACTGATGTATGCGGACAGGAGATCCGCTATTTCCCAACAACAGTACCAAATTCAAGGATTCGCGGTCACAGAATCCGTTATTCTCGACTTTTCCCTGTTTTTGCTGTGATATGCCGGCCATAGTGGAACCCGTGTCCGCTTAACATTATGTTTAGCACCTTTGCCTACAAATAGCGGAATCACGGTCCACACGGCGTTGGTCTAATGGCTTGTTCCTCATAAAATCCCGCTAAAGTATCATTGGTTTCCCATATGGGTTTCCAACAATATCTACCTTAAGGGGGTTCACTTAATTAAAATGTATCTTCAGCCTCAGCCTCTATATGTTCTCCGTCAGCAGTATCGCCTTCGCCGCTGATCTCCTGACCTTTTCCATTTCCAGTACCAACGGCGATGAATTATACGCTGTTAGCTGGCTCGCGATAAATATCCGGATGCCGAGATGATCTTGCTGGATTTAGCTGAATACAACCTTGTTCTTGGCGATGGCCGGGATTATCGGGAATATGAGGGGGATACCCGCTATGTAGCTGAGACAATTATGGCGGCAGATGCCCTCATGATTGAGCGTCTGGTCGAAGACACGGTAATGCTTTTGAATGTGGTGTCCGCGATCCAGGAGACCAAAGACGCAGCTTATGATTTTTGATTAGATTAGATGGCCAGATAAAGTTTTATAAATGATAAAGGGGCTATACTCCCTGCATGTTGTTGCAGAGAGATGGCCCCTTTGTACATATTTAATCAGACTGCTGAACGGAAGCTTATCCGTTTTAACGATGGTTTCGATCTGTACGGTTCTGTATGGGTTTTAGAAATGGGCGTTACTTGGGTTTGCGCAAGCCTTTGGGCAGGTGATTCTTGAGCTGTCCGCCGCTGGCTTTGCCCCAACCCAGAGGTAATCCATCCGTGGTTACCAACGTCCATCCCCGGTATTCGGAAGGAATGGAGATCACTTCTCCCCGCAAATAAGCAGCTGCCTCGGCAGAATCTGAAGGCAGATCCCAGCTGCGGGCAGCTTGGCCAGGATGCAAGGACATAGCAAGGGCATGCGCCGGTTCGATGCGGTTCTTCTTCAGATGAGCCAGATGCAGTCCTGCGCGCGGCATCTTCAATCCCTTTAGCTGCTTGTCATTCCATGCCAAGCTCTCGCTGACCGGAAGCCAGTACAGCTCCTCACCGAACAATATCGGAGTACCGCCGTTAAGCTCAAATCCAGGGATGTCCTGCTTCGCCCAAGCCTGATATTCAGCCAGAGCGGAAGGCGCAGGCGTTTGTTTGCTGCCTCGATTTGATTTTGCGGGAGATTTGCTGCTGCCCTCAGAGTAACCGAGGTCTTCATGTAAAGCTCCGGCAGCCGCCGATTTGACCAAGATAGCAACAAAATGCCCCTCCCCCCGTTCCAAATGGGGCCACAAGCGCTTCATTTCATGCAGCTCCATATCGGGATACTGCAAAAGAATGTGCTCAATCATCTCTTCATTCTCGGCCGTGTTGAATGTACAGGTAGAATAAGCCAGAGTTCCTCCCGGTTTGAGCATCCGGTAAGCCTCCTGGACAATGTCCCACTGCCGGGCGACGCACAGATCCACATGTTCAGGCGACCATTCCTCAATCGCTGTGGCATCCTTTCGAAACATGCCTTCACCGGAGCATGGCGCATCGAGCATGATCCGGTCAAAGCAGGCAACGAAACGGCGGGATAGCTTATCCGGTGCCGCACTCGTAACGACTGTATTCATGATTCCCATACGTTCCACGTTCTCGGCTAGAATCCGCGCCCGTTCGGGGTGGATCTCATTGGAGACGAGCAGTCCCCGGCCCATCATCTTGGAGGCAATATGGCTTGTCTTGCCGCCGGGAGCTGCCGCAAGATCCAGGATGGTCTCTCCGGGCTGAGGATTCAACAGCTCGACTGCGGACATTGCCGAGGGCTCCTGAATATAATATAGTCCAGCGGCATGATAGGGGTGTTTGCCTGGACGCAAGCTTTCATCATAATAGTATCCGGTATCACACCAGGGCACTGGCGTCAGCTCGAATTGCCGGATGAGTTTTTTTACGCTGTCTGCGGCATGAACCGCTTTCAGCCGATTAAGACGCAGCCCGTGGGTGCGGGGGAAATCATAGCTGTCCCAAAAATCGCACGAGGCATCCCCAAGAATATCATTCATGCTGGTGACAAAGCCAACAGGCAATAGTTCCTTTCTCATTCGTTATATTGCTCCTTCTTTAGAATAAGGTACATGCTGCAGTGTATGGAAAAGAAATCCCAGTTCAGAGTTCATTTCTTCTCTGGCTTTAAGGAATCGGTCATTAGTTTATCATGTTGCCGAGGGCGTAGTAAAGAAATGTCAAGCAAAAAAAAAGACCGCCCACTTCATATAGTGGGCAGTCTGCGCCAGTGTTATCCGGCGGATTCCGTTGATTCGGTTGAAGAGGTTTTTAAGGACCGGTAATCGGATACCTTGTTTTTGCCGGTTGTTTTGGAATGATACATCGCTTTATCGGCTTGTTTCATGAGTTCATCGCCGCGAACGCCTTTGCGCAATACGCTGTAGCCGATACTGATGGTGACGATGCTCTCGCTTGCCACTCTGGCTCGGATGTTCTCGGCGACCTGCGCGGGTTTGACTTTGCGGTCAACCACCACGGCGACCAACTCCTCGCCGCCATACCGGCCGGTAATCCCGATACCATCAAGCTCTTCCTCCATAATGGCGGCGACCTGCTTCAGTACTTCATCGGCTCTGGCATGGCCCTGGGTATCATTCAGCTTCTTGAAATTGTCGATGTCGCAGAAGATAGCGGATATCTTCAATTCCTGAGACGCGTAATGGTCCAGATACTTCATAAAATGCCTGCGGTTGTAGAGTCCTGTTAATCCGTCCGTAATGGCGGACCGGTAGATGGACTGCATCAGCTCGACAATGCGTCTGAACAGGATGAAGAATACGATGCTATAGAAAAGCACCGGCAGGGCGAGTGCGAGTCCCTGAAGCGGAGGAGACAGACTGCCAGAAAAGGTATGTATGGATTGCAGGATAGCCGAGAGAGCGTAGACGGCAAGTCCAATCGCATATTTGATCGGTTGTCCGATCCGCGGGGTGACTTTGGTATAAGCCAGATAGAGCGCCAAGAGCTGAAAACCATCAAAATATATGCTTTGCCATATCGGGTCCAGGGTGTAAGGAAGAAATGAGGGAAGAATGAGCGGAAGCATGAGAAGTAGGGCTGACAACAAGGGAAGCCAATAATGCATGGTCTTGACTCTACGGTACAGCATGACAATCGAGACGTTCAGCAGGACAAACGAAAAAAGCTGAATGAAACGAAGGACGTCCGATTCCGGTGAAAAAACAGATTTTCCACTCCAAGCCGAATGGATGTTCAGACCCTCGTATGTCATAATGAAGAAGAAGGCTGCCGCCATATATATGTAAGCATTCTTGCGTTGCTTGCTGTACATAAAGAGACACATGATCAGCATCATAAGCGCGATATAAGCTCCGCATACAGCAAATATGGTAGGTAGTGGAGAAGTGGACCAGTAACTCAATTCATAGGACAAATCGATTCACTCCTGAGTAGGGATAGGTTTCCTTTGTATGAAACATATGTTCTAATATATCATATCGAAAAACAATGAATCTGAAAAGAGATTTAGAGAAAGGGGGATCCCCATGAAACTTCTTCAAGCATTATTCTTCCCTCCTGAACAGCCAGGCGGCGTCTCGTCCATGATTCCTTATTTGCAGGAGCGTTTTCATTCCTCTCGTTGGGAGATGGAGATGTTCTGGCTGCCCAAGCGGATCCGCAACAAAGGCCAGGAGGATCCGGTATTCCATACCTTTGATTGGAAAGAGTTCGAAGGGAGTGCGATTGTAGCGAAATACCTTCAAACCTACCGGGATTACCTGTGGTGGACACGTCTGCGTCTTCAAAAGCCTTATGATCTTATCCATAGTCATCATCCGATTGCAGGCATGTCGATGAAAGCCGTATTCCCTGAGGTTCCGCTCATCCAAACCGTGCATTCCAGTTACGAGCGCGAGCTCATCCTGAACGGAAGAATCAAAGAAGGAGGGCTGGAACACAGATTCCTGGTCTCTTTATATAAGGAGCTTGAGTATATCAGCGACCGTTTGTTGACGGTGTCGAACTCCTTCAAGGATTATATGGCTCCCTACGTGAATACGCCCGAATCAATCGGGGTTATTCATAACGGATTTGATGATAAAAGATTTAAACCGGTGCCTCATGAAAATGCGGTGCCGCAGTTGATTACGGTATGCCGTCTGGTACCTGCAAAAGGATTGGACATTCTGCTTCAAGCTTGCGCGGAACTGAAACGCAAAGGATATGATTACGTTCTTCATATTATCGGCGACGGACCTTCCCGACAGGAGCTCGAGGAGATGGCCAAAACACTCGGCATCTACCAGGAGACGATTTTTTACGGATATACGCTGCATCCCGAGGAGTTTATGCCGTTCTTTGATATCTTTGTCCTGCCTTCGAGAGCGGAGGCGTTCGGCTCGGTGTTCGCGGAAGCGGCGCTTAGTTGCCTTGCGCTGGTAGGCACCGATGTCGGCGGTATCGCTGAGCAGATCGAGGATGGGGTAAACGGCTTGCTTGTACCGCCGGAGGATCCGATAGCACTCAGTGTTGCGCTAGAGAAGGTTATCAGTGATCCGCTCTATCGTTATGAGCTTGCCCGGACCGCTTCGGATAAGGCGAAGAGTCAATACTCCCTGTCCAGATCCGTAAATGAACTGAAAAAAATGTATTTGAAATTTCAACCTATGATAGAGAGTTAGGGATCGGTTATGGCTTCTTTTCGATTTATGCATGCTGCGGATTTACATCTGGACAGTCCGTTTATCGGGATCAGCGGGCTCGATGACAACCTGCGGTCTTTCGTTCAGGAATCGACCTTCCGTGCGCTGGAGCGGCTCGTGCAGCTCGCCATCGACCAACATGTTGATTTTATCGTCATCAGCGGGGACATATATGATAGCTCCAACATCTCGCTGCGCGCACAGCTTCGCTTCCTGGAGTCCCTTAACCGTCTGGGAACGGAAGGGATTGCGGTATATGTGATCCATGGAAATCATGATCCGCTGGACAGCACCAAGCTTACTATGACGCTGCCTCCCCATGTCCATGTGTTTGGGGCGGAGCCTGCAAGCGTAACAGCCGTTCGCCGCTCGGATCATCAAGAAGTGGCGGTCATTACCGGGATGTCGTATCCGACCTCGAAGGTAACCGATAATATTGCGATACGTTATCCTGCTCCGTCATCCGGTCTCTACCATATCGGACTTCTGCACGCGAACGTGGATGGGGATCCCCATCACGAAACCTATGCACCCTGTACGAAAAGGGATCTAATCCAGGCCGGATATCATTACTGGGCGCTCGGGCATATTCACTCCCGTCGAACTTTGCAGGAATCTCCTTTTATTGTGTATCCGGGCAATATCCAGGGACGTCATGTCCGGGAGACGGGACCCAAGGGATGTTATATCGTTGATGTGGATGGGAGCTTCAATGCGAAGCTGAGCTTTCATGAGCTCGATTCCATGCGCTGGCACATCGTTGAAGCGCCACTTGATTCTTATCAGGATGTCGATGAATGGAGACGCTCACTGGAATCCATTCTCACCGAAATAGCCAGAGAGAACACGGATAGGCTTAGCATGATCCGCGTTCGGATTACGGGACGAGGTCCGGTTCATCGTCAGCTTGAAGGCGGATATGTACTCGATGAGCTGCTGACCGATCTGCGGAGAAGAGAAGCCGCGAAGGGGCAGACATGCGGCTATCGGGGATGCGTCTGGATCGAGAGTTTCTCCATTCAATCCGGGGACGCGATCGATACAGAGAGGCTGCTTGCGGAAGACAGCTTTGCAGGGGACTTGCTTCGTCTTGTTCGAGGCGAGCAGGGACGGGTTCAAGATCCTGATGGGGTTGTTGCCAAGAGCTTGGAGCCTCTGCTGGAGCATGCGGAGCTCCGCACCTTGCTGGACGAGATCAATCCGGAGGAACTGCTGGAATGGGTTCGCAGAGCGGAGGAACTGACCTTAGGCTTATTGCTGCGCGACCGTTCGCAAGAGGAAGGTGTCGGAACATGAGACTAGAACGGATGAACATTCAAGGCTTCGGAGCTGTCCGGGACAAGAGCCTTGATATCGATGCCCCTGTAACCGTGCTGTATGGGCCGAATGAAGCGGGAAAGAGCAGTGTCCTGTATTTTATCCGAGCCATGCTGTACGGATTCCCGGGGAAGGGCTCGCCGGCAGAACGCGGCGAGCCTTCAGGGGAAGGCGTACACGGCGGCGAGCTGCGTTTTCTGGATAAGGAGGGAGTGCCTTGGGTGATCCGGCGCTACAGCCGTTCCAGAGAAGGAAATTCAGCCACCGGCAGAGGCGAGCGCGTACATATTCATAAACTAGCGGATAACGGGATCGTGATCGAGCTTGGACAGCAGGAACTGGAGCAATATGCCTTGGGCGGCGTATCCAGGGATATGTTTCGTCAGCTGTTTGCCATCTCGTTAAGCGAGCTGCAGGAAATCCGCAGCCTGCAATCTGCCGAAATGAGCGGTTACCTGTTTCATGCCGGAATCGGCGGCGGGGCTAATATACTGGAAGCCGAACGCAAGTTGTCCCAGGAGATGGACAAGCTGTATAAGCCGCGCGGAAAGGTTCAGCATACCGCCAAGCTGCTGCAATCCATCGAGCATTTAAGAACCCAGGTTTCGGAGAGCAAGATGTACGTTTCCCGCTATAACGAGACCGTTACATCCATTCTGGAAATACAGGAACGGTTGAATCTTCTGGAACAGGATCGCAACAGGGACGCCGAGGATTTGTCGCTGCTTCGAAAAGCGCAGGACATTCGTCCGGCCTGGCTGGAATGGCGTGAGGCCAGGTTGGAACTCAAGGATCTGATGGACAGTGACAACTTTCCTCCGGATGGAATCACCCGATACGAAAAGATGCAGGAGGAAGAGCGTCTTCTCCTCGCCCAGTTAATCCGCGTCGAGCGGGCGATCGAGGACGTGGAGGATAAGCTGAGAGCCCTCCCCCTTAATGCGTTCATGGAACAGTATGGCGAACAGATTGAGGAGCTGTGGGCGAAACGAAGTCTGCATGAAACCGCAAACCGGGAGCTTGCCGAGCTTACGGCTGAATACAAGTCTCAGGAGATCCGGCTGGAACAGCTGCTCCGAGATATCGATCCGGCATGGACCCGGCAAGAGCTGCTGACTCTATCGGTATCCGCTTCGGAGCGCGAGGAG
This sequence comes from Paenibacillus sp. FSL K6-1330, assembly GCF_037976825.1. Classification (NCBI taxonomy): domain Bacteria; kingdom Bacillati; phylum Bacillota; class Bacilli; order Caryophanales; family Paenibacillaceae; genus Paenibacillus; species Paenibacillus sp. FSL K6-1330. The sequence goes on along the minus strand of NZ_CP150269.1, from coordinate 5,307,058 downwards.
GTCCGGCGAATCAGTGCGGCCTTTGCCGGGTATGATCGCCGGATGGAGGCACTGTTCATTGAACAGCGCGGGGCCCAGCGTTCGGCGGCAGCAGCCGAATCGGCGCTGCGGGAAGCCAGGCGGCAGCTGCGCGAGGAAATGGATCGGGGACAAGAGGCATTTGCCATGATTCAGCCGGCAGCGCCCCAGGAGACCGCTGCCCTGTGGAATCAGCTGCAGCTGGAGATCGAGCGTTGGCGCGAACGGAGATTGACCCGGACACAGCCGGAACCTGCTTCCACACGCCAGTCGGGGAGGGGCCGATTGCCTCGGATGTACGCGGCTCTGTTGGCGGGAATGGCTGTTATGACATTCCTGTTGGTAGCCGTATTGCTATGGACATCAACCACGGAAGCTGCTGTGGTCTCAGGCATCGTGATGCTGCTCGGCATGAGTTATGTATTCTGGAGCGGTCTACGTGACCGGGAAGATCATGGTACGGTTTCGAATGAGATCAATAATCTAGACGGGCAGGGAACGGAACATATAGATCATCTCTATTCCAGGCTGGTCTCTGCCCCTTACGCGGCAGCAGCAGTGAGTACGATCCCGGGCAGTCGAAGGGACAAAAACGTTGTCCTGGCTCGCGACCCCTTCATGGTGGAGGCGCAGATGCGCGAGCTTCGATCCGTGATGGAGGGCTGGCAAGCATGGCGGCAGCGGCTCGATCGACTGACGTCCGATTGTGCGGCGGCTGAGGAGAAGGCTGCGCTGCAACAGGTTGAATTACAAACAGTTCAGGGCGCCATCGATCAGGAAGAGAAGCGATATTTGGAGCTGGAGCGGCAGTGGGAGGCTTGGCTTATGTCCATATCACTCCCGCAGAGTCTGTCGCCTGACGTGATGCTGGACGTATTCGTCAAGGTTGAGCAGGGGCAGGAGCTGATCCGGCAGCAAAAATCACTTGGCCTGAAAATGGATGTGCTATTAAAAGAGGCGGAGGATTATATCATCCAATGCCATGAGATCTTTGCGGCGGATCCCCAGGGAGACGCTAACGGCAGCCGAATCCCAGCCGTCGCTGAGCTCGGCAACGTACATTCTAGATGGAAGAGCTATCAAGAGGATTCGAGACAGAAGAAGGTCCTTGCAGAGCGTGTTCAAGAGCTTCGCAAAGAGGGGGCTGTGATAGAAGAGGAGCGGGAAGCGCTGCAGCTGCGTAAAGCGGCTCTGATTGCATCGTCTCAATCGGCAGACGAAGAAACCTTTCTTCGTATGGGAGCTGCTGCGAAACGCCGGGAGGAACTTGTACGCACGATCCGCCATCACGAAATTACCATGTTCAGCGGCTGGGATGATGCGGGTCGCCGGCAGCTTGAACAGCTGCTGGAGCTGACGGATGCTGCGGAACTTGAAGCTCAATGTTTCAAGAAGGAGGAAGCCGTATCCGCCGTGCTCCACCTTCGGGACGAGCTTCAGGAACGGCGGGGGCGGCTGCTTCAGGAGAGAGAGTCACTGGAAGCCGCGGGGAACCAGGATTCCGCCCTGCAGCAGTTGGAGGAGCAGCGCTCCGCCCTGAGGGAATTAGTTTCGCAATATGCGGTACGTTCGATGGCCACCGAATTTATCAAACGTACACGCCGCATGTACGAGGAAGAGAAACAGCCGCAGGTGCTGCAGTTGGCTTCCCGCTACTTCTCCATACTGACCGGCGGCATGTACAGCCGGATGGTCATGCGGATGGGAGATCAGAGTCTGCTGGCAGAGCGCCCGACTGGTGAATTGGTAGAGAGCAGCAGGCTAAGCCGCGGCACGGCGGAACAGTTATATTTGGCGATGCGGCTCGGTCTGATTCAATCGATGCCACATGCGATGGGGTTGCCGCTATTGCTTGATGATCTGTTTGTTAATTTTGACGGTGAACGGCTCGGACATGCGCTCGAGCTTCTCGCGGAATTGTCGCAAGACCGGCAAGTCGTGATGATGACGTGTCATCGACATGTAGCAGATCAAACCATGAAACGCATACCCAATGCACAATTTATCACGATGTAGCCATAAGAAGGGGGCTTCCCAAGGGCAGGTTTATCATACCTTTGGGAAAGCCCCTTTATTTTCCCCTGATATCGGGGGTTCCGAACAAAGTTAGCCGGAGCACCCAGAGCAGACACATTCCCCCAAACATCGGGTAGAGGAGAGAGAGCAAGGAACTGAACCCGAACTGGCTGAAGAAATAACAGAACACCATAATGCCAAGGGTAATCACTCTGGGCGAGAGCGAGGTTCGCTGCTGAACCTGCAGGGTAATACCGTAGATATTGGCCACGAAGGTGCTGAAAATTTCAAGGAAGATTAGAATGAGATAGATGATCTGCACGAGCCAGCCCAGCTGGTTGGCGATGCTGCCCATCGGGATTTCGAATTGGGCGACGCCGGGCATGTGGGCGGACATCGCAAAATGTGCTGCCATCAGCATAAACCCTACGCCCGTACCTCCAATGATACCTCCCCAGGTTACGGTGCGCGCACTTTCGGTCTGGCTGCCGAGTGGGACCAGCACCGGCATCGCCATAACCAGATTAAATGCGGTGTAGAGCAGGGGCGCCAGCCAAACCGCAGGCAGGCTATGGTCCGTAGTCAAGGTTAAGAAACGGGTGGCCCCCGGCGTCTGAATCGTCTGAGAAATAATCGCAAGCGATAAGGTCAGCATCATGGGCACGACAAGACTGTTCATCGTCATGATAGACTGGATGCCTTTTCTGAGAATGAAATAGGTTCCGATCATCGTGACAAACAGCCCGGTCTGATAGCTCATGTTCAGATGCTCCACAAAAACAGAGCCAGCGCCGGCAAGCATGATGCTGTTCACCCCGAGCAGAATGACAAACATAAAGAGGCTGATCCAGACGCCGGCTTTCTCTCCAAACAGAAATTTATTCAAGTCCTCAAAGGATTTGGCCCCGATCTGCCTGGATATCGTCATGATTTTCGTGCCGAGCCAAATAAATAATCCTGTCGTAAGCAGAATGGTCAGTGTAGCCCAGTGTCCATATTGGGTAAAGAATTGAAGGATTTCCCGTCCGGTCGCAAAGCCAGCGCCGACGATGGTTCCGATATATGTAAAGGCGATCTGTAAAACACGAATAGATTTACGCAAGCCCCGCATCCCCCTTGAAAGTTAATCGTTCTGCATAGTACAAGGTATGCTTGGCTCAGCTGGGACATGACTCCTACCTGTCCAGGTCCTTTGCCGGAGGCGTGACAAGGGTTAGTGCCAGGTAGCGGAGATCCATGTCAGGAATTGTGACGAGAATCGTACAGTTAAATGACGGAGTCCCCGTTTGTACTTGCCGTATAGAGTGGAATATGGTACTTTTACGACAAAGGAATCGTGGGAGGTCTTTTGGATGGATTGGTTGAAGGAGCGGATCATCAAAGAAGGTGTCGTGTTGTCGGATCAGGTGCTGAAGCTGGATGCTTTGCTGACGCATCAAGTAGATCCGGCATTAATTATGGATATGGGTCGGGAATTCGCGGTGAGATTTAAAGAAAGCGGTGTGACCAAGGTCGTAACGCTGGAATCCTCCGGCATTTCTGTTGCTTTTGCCGCGGCGCTGGAATTGGGAGTTCCAATGGTATTCGCCCGGCGCAAAAAAACGCTGCTCGCCGATCCAGACGCCTTGTGTGAGCGGGTTCCGTCTTTTACCAAGGGCATTGTCACGGACATTATGGTATCGCGCCAGTTTATCGGTGAAGAGGATAAGTTACTCTTCATTGATGACATTATCGCGAACGGGGACGCTGCAAGAGGCCTGATCAAAATTATTGAACGAGCAGGGGCGGAATTAATCGGGCTTGGCGTTGTGATTGAAAAGAGCTTCCAAGCCGGAGCGCGAACGCTGCGCGAACAGAATGTTCATGTGGAATCGCTTGTTACCATCTCGTCGCTTGAGGACGGCAAGATTACGTTCAGCTAAAACTTAGCATCTTCTTTGGCATGTTAGCGATAGAGCAACGACGGATTAGGCCTTAAGTCATGAACGATTCCACCTATCTTTGGGGAAGTGGAAAAATGGCAATTCGTAGTCAATGTTCATCGGATTTCTGCCTAAAATCACAACAAAATCTTTTCGCCTCCGTGATTTTCGCTTATAATAAAGAGGTAGGCAAGAGAGAGGAGGCAGCACCATGGGGAAACAACCTGTAACCGAGCCGTTTTTGATCGAGAAGCTGAATGAAGCAAAGGTACATTTTGAACGTGCTTTGGATTGTAAACATACGGAGTTTGATGATCTATATCCCTATATGATTGAACATCCTCAGTTTTTCTGGTACAAACGCTATGTTGCCTGGTCAGAACTGCTGACGATTGCCGGATTGTGTGAGGAGGTTTCCTTCGAATGGAAGGAACAGTTTACGCCTCAGCAGGTAGAATATATCGAGAAGCGTGTCATGTCTTCAACCGTTCTGGATTTTTGGTACGAGAAGAATGACAGCATCGAGCCGGCACAGCGTTAATGGGTATATAGAACATCTCTTAGTCGGGATGTTTATCGATATCGCAACGCATTCAAAAGACCTAAATGATCTCATTTAGGTCTTTTTTTGCAGAGTACGTTTATGGAGGAGGTATGGTTGTGATGATTAGCGATGAAAGACTCGATGAGCTGCGGCTCTCCGGCGAATTGGTTCGGGTTGTGCGAGATGGCTTGGAGACCAATGATATTATAGGCTTTGTCGTCGCCTGGGACCCGGAGCAGGTCATAATACGCCGTAGAAACCGGCGGGTCGTTAAACTGGATCGCCGCTACAGCTACCAGCTTAAAAAAGATCCAAGAGTAAGCCCGATCAAAGAGTAGGAGTAGGCATAGATCTCGAACTTGTCGGACAACTTAACCTCGCATCAAATTTTTGTGGAGGAGTTGCTTTGGGTTATGGAAATGTCCAATGACAAGGTCTCGGCTTATAAGAATGAAATTCTGAATTTGAAGCAGAGCATGCCGGAGATGGCAGAGGCGTATCATCAGTTCACCGGCGTTTGCTTTCAGGATGGCGAGCTGGATGAGCGAACGAAGCAGCTGATCGCGCTCGGGATCGGACTGTTTGCCAATAACGAGCTGTGCACCTTCTATCATATGGAGGAAGCCCGTGCGAAGGGAGCCTCGGATGCACAGATAATGGAGGCTGTAGCCGTGGCGTCTGCCGCCAGTGCGGGACATGCTCTCTCGCAGGGACTGACCCGCGTGCAGCATAATCTTCATTGATTCACGTGTTACCAATAACCGTCTCAACCGGAGCATTCTTGTGCAGTGGGGGAGACGGTTATTCTCTGTTTAAAGGGCGGCGATTTAGCGGGCGGAAACAGCGGCAGGAGGACGGGCTTGCTCGGAGGACTCGGTCTCGGGCGGGACCAGCCCAAGATAGGCTCGCATGCGGTCCATCATCTCCTCACGGAAGGATGGCCATAGAATGTTCATCGAACCAATGTAACCCCGGCATGCATATCGCGCCTGGATTCCATCCTGGTTTTGCCCAATATCATACACCTTGATCGCCCGCTTGGTGAATTCCTGTTTCACCTCACGAAGAAGCACAGCAGCACGCTTGGCTCCGTTCCCCACAACCTCTACATACAATTGCGGGCTCTTGAAGACACCGCTCTCCTGAATGATTCGGCAATCCCTTTCAAACACCTTATGGATGAACATCAGCAGCAGGTAACTCTTGATCAATGCTCGTTCTTCTGTCGTAACAGCCGGTATGGCCATCAACATCACCGCCTTTATATAGAAAATGGTTAATTGGATAGGAACTTATGTTCTTATTTTAACCGGAAAACAGGTTTTTAATCAAGTTCAAAAAAAGTGTTGACTCGATTTACCTGGCGTGATATTATATATCTTGTCGCCGCTGATAAGAGCTTGTCTCCTATAAGCGATGAAGATGATACGCGGTCGTGGCGGAATTGGCAGACGCGCACGGTTCAGGTCCGTGTGGGCTAACCCCCGTGGAGGTTCGAGTCCTCTCGACCGCATCCTTATGAAGAAGCTCGTAAACTTGCTTTTTAGCAGTTTACGAGCTTTTTTGTGTTGAAATTTGGACGGCAAACCGGCAACATTTACTTTCTGACTTACATATTTGATCAACTTTACTCAAACAATACGGTTAGGTATGTATGAATAGGATGGAAAGGGGCGTCAAGATGCGGAAGGTATATAAAAATTCGGTGATCCTGCTGTGTATGGTATGGGGGATCGTGAACGGACCACAGATAGGCTATGGTGCAGGGATGGTTGCTTGGACTGATCTGTCACGTCAGGAGCCAAACCAAGTGCACGAAGAATCCGGGCGCAACAGACCCGGCCAGGAAAAGAAAACGAATAAGCTAGCCGTTATCATCGATGATTTTGGCAATGATCAGAAAGGGACTCAGGAAATGCTCAGTCTGCCTGTCAAAATCACGGTCGCTGTGATGCCTTTTTTGCCCACAAGCGTGAAGGAGGCCGAGGCCGCGCATCGGCAAGGCCATGACGTGATTATCCATATGCCCATGGAGCCTAAGCAGGGGCGAGCTTCCTGGCTTGGACCGGGTGCCATCTTAACCTCGCTTACCGATGAGGAGATTCGTAAACGCATGGAAGAGGCCATTGATTCAATTCCTTACGCTGTAGGGATTAATAATCATATGGGTTCCAAGGTTACAGGGGATGAACGAGTCATGTCCATCGTACTCGACGTATGCAGGGAGAGAGGGCTGTTTTTTATCGACAGCAAGACGAATTACTACAGTGTGGTTGGCAAACTGGCAGCGGAGAAGGGGATGCCATCCATCGCCAACGATATCTTCCTGGATGACGTTCATACCGTTCAGCACGTGAGCAAGCAGCTGCAGACCGCAGCACAGCATGCGGAAGAGAGAACTTCCTGCATTGCAATAGGCCACGTTGGCGTGTATGGAATCCGCACGGCAGAAGCGCTAAAAGGAAGCATTCCTAAACTGCAGGCGAAGGTGGAGTTTGTAGGTATCAGCGATCTGGTAAGGGAACGATCAAGCTGGCGACCGAATCCGCTGCCTGCGTATTAGTGCAATAGCAGCACCGATAGCAATTTTTTGCCATGTTGTGAGTAACTGGACGATAAAAGGTTATCCGACAAAGGTCAGCCCATATCTTGTATAGACATAAAAAATAAATAGCCTTCCAGACAAGGACCCGGTGATTCCGTTCCCTGTATGGAAGGCTGTACTTATGTTGAGGCAGCGGCCACGCATGCTGTGAATGATCTCGCTAATGTTGCTGCTGACGCGCTGTGCGTAATCGGAATATCCCTAAAAGGTCCCGAACAGATGATTTCCGTTCCGAATCGTGTTGGCTACTGAGCCGGGTAGGATGAAAACAAAAAACAGCCCCAATCTACAGGGCCGTTAAATAACCGATAATCCCGTCGGCAATGGCCTCGGCAATCTGCATTTGACCATTGCGGCTGGTCAATAAATTCCGGTCCTCCATGTTGCTGAGGAAACCCGTTTCAACGATGACGGCGGGTACTTGGGTTTGATTGAGCAGATAATACGGCTTGCCTATCATGATGCCATTGTTGTTGCGGTAAACCAGATTCAACTGCTCTTGGATGGTGTCCGCAAGTAAGGTGCTCCGTCCCTCGGATTGATGCAGGACGATGCCTCCGCGCTTGGAGGAGTTTTTTCCCCAATTCACATGAATGCTGACTACAAGCTTGGTCGGAATCTCGCTGCTGAGCTGTTTACGATGCGACAGATCCCGGCGGTGTCTGGAGGAGCTTCGGTGCCAGCGGTTGTCGTCGCTAAGGGCGTAATCGGCATCACGATTCATCACGGCATGATAACCCTCCTTGCGAAGCAGCATGAACACTCTGCGTGAAATGGCCAGGTTGATATCTTTTTCGAGAATGTCCCCATACGACGTACCGCCGTCAATGCCGCCATGACCCACATCGATCAGAACGACATCATGTGCAAAAGGGTGCAGGTGCCGGAGCTTGGACTGGTCGATTTCCTGACCCGATGAGTGGGTGGATTCCGGCGTTTCGGACGTAAGCCGGGCTGTCTGTATCGATGTCTGATGAACGGTTCTTGCGGGATGCGTCATGGCATGCTTCTTCACTGGACAGGCTTCGGTGACAGAACCCGGGAATGCCAGCGTAAAGAGAAGCATCCACACCCCTGCTGCCTTAACCATGATGGATTCCTTCTTTCACGTAAAATTTCGGCTTTATTAGAATGTGCATTTAGCGGAAAAATCATGCCGTTCAAATACGTGCGTCTAGAATCGATCGAAATGGAGCAAACTGATATTGGGATGTGGATAAACCATAAGGAGTTGATTCATATGGCTAGCGGCGATGATTTAATCAAGTACATTACCGAGCGCGTGGTTCATTATATAGATACACCCAAGGACGTTCGGCGCAAGGCGAAGGTGAAGGAATCCTGGACCACAAGGTGGTTCGGCATGATTCCGTTCTCCATGTCGCTATGGAAAGAAGATGTAACCACCAAGCGCAAAAAAAGGGCAAAGTAGCAGCTGCTGCACGTTCCTTCATGAAGTCGCATTTTGTACATCGTGCGTATTGCTCCCTGTTACGCACGATGTCAGGTTCGAAACATGCTTTGGAATGGCTGTAGACCCTTGTGAGTGCTGAGTGCACAACCATAAACCGTTTTGAAAAAATATAAAGGACGCTGCCCGTTTAAGGGCCGCGTCCTTTTGTCAGTCATGGCATATTGCATGGATGAGGGCTGCTTGCTTTAACCCGTGTCATTTCGGCTGAGCATAAAATTGACCTTGTCCGATTAACCGGGATGCCGGCAAGAAACGGAGAGTGTCTGTATTCCGTAAGGGAACCGACACATAAAGCGCAGCCGGGTTCTCCTGATTCGCCGGGGACCAGCGATGCCAGCCGGTTAAGTTAAAAGGTGCACCGTAAGCAGCATTGCCTTTTTTGGACTTGAATATCAGGGTGGAGTGCTCTTGTAGTAAACTCCGCAGATCGGCGCTGCTTCGGGTCGTTAGTTCGCTTGAGGTCAGCCACAGCAGATTATCGTAAGGATCCATGAAGTCGCCGGTTGCGATGGAGGGAGTGGCGGCAAACCAATGATTGGACGTGGATGAAGCCACGAGTCCTTTGGCTGTTGTAGGCAGAGATACGGATACCAGCTTCGTCGTTGAATGCGTCTGCTGGGGTTCATCCGGGAGAGCTTCACTATTTAATGCATTAAAATAAATCGGCTTCTTGCCGGGCAGCTGGACCTGCCAGACGGGGGACACGTCATACAGCTTGCGCACGATGCTTCCTTGAGGCAATGATCCTCCGGCCTTCACAAGTCCTTCCGCAGAGAGCCGTTCTTTCAACGGCGCTTGGCTGTAGGGAAGAGTCGAGCCGATTCCGTATTCACTCAGGATATATCCACCGTCTTCTTCTGCACTGATAATCATGTATCCTTGCGGCAGTCCTTCATCGGAAATCGTGACCAACCAGCCGTGCGTTCCCGGACCAAGCGGGGTGAATTCGAGCTTGGCTTCATCCCAGGTCGTAAATGGCGCATGGGCCGATAATTGAGCGACAGTCTCCTCCGCAAAGTCCATCAAACTCCCGGGTACCTGAGCCACGGCGTTGTTCTGATTAACATCTGAAACGCCTGATCTATGATGATCGGCTGTAAGCTGAGTGCTGGTGCTGGTCAGACTAGGGCTGTTCGCAGAATTGGAAACGTCGGCTTGGCTAGCGGCAGCCAAGCTTGCCTGCGGCTGGAACGAGCTGAACAGGATAGTTGTTACGATCATAGAGACAGACAGCATTCGATATCGGCTGGTCTGTTTGTTATCGGGTGATTTTGGCTGGGAATTCTTGCTATCCTTGTCATTATGGTTATGAAGTTTCATGTTCCACTGTTTCAAATCATTAACCGCCTTTCCTTGGCCCTACGCGCCGTGGATGTATTGAAATCATCATATCGGACAAGCTCTGCAAAGGCTGTTGCAAGCTGTCGCGGTAGGAGAAGGGAGAATGGTTCTTTTTTTGCCTGCTTTTGTAGAGGGGCGTCATGATGGCGCACCCACAGGCGAACACAGATGAAATAGACCGCAGGTTATGACGGACAAGCTCACTTTCGGCTCGTACTGCCACTGCATTTCCGACCGACGGTTCTTATATTGCTCCTCAATGAGCGCTTTTTTCTCTTCATCCTGCTCCTTGAGCAGGTCCTCGTAATAGCTGTCGATCACCAGCAGTTCTTCTTCAAGACGTTCTCTTGCTTTGGTGGCCCAGTCATAGTCCAGCTTGCTTATCTTGTCGATAAGATGGTTCTCCAGCGCATCTACGGCCTGTTCGAGCGTAAGAGCCGCCGGTCGGACGTGAACGCTCTCGGGCAAGCGGGGCGTCAGTTCGCGTCCAATCAGGATCGCCGGGAAGTCTTGGGCAATCGTACGACTAGATAATGAGATTCCGAGAAAAAACAATTCCTCCCGCTTCAGATCACAGCTGAACTCCACCTTGAAGCAGACGCCCAGCCACTGCTCATACGGAGTGGAACGGGCTCTCGGACGCGGCTCGGTATCGCGCTGCTGGAACAGGTAGACGCATTTGCCTTCCTCCCGGGAAGCATTCCAGATTTGGGCGAGCCGGCTGCTGCCGTAGCCAATGTTCTCCCGCTGAATGCGGCCGGGACCGAGGATAGGCAGAACTGGGGCATTCCCATAAAAGCGGGCTAGGAGCGGATCCTGCGTAGGCGAGGCGAGCTGCGCTTTGGCCTCGGCTGCTTGGGTCTTTGCAAGCCGTTCGTCGTATTTCTCCGGATCAAACACGAAATTGAAGGACAACGTTTCGGCGGGAGCGCCGGTACGTTCCACGAAGCCCCAGTAATACGGGCGGTTGGTGAGCATTTTGTCGGCTTGCGGTGACAGTTTCACGGTGACATGCTCAGGCGATTTTTCAATGACGGAGCATTCGGTGGCTTCCAAATAGGCCATGAAGTGCTGCTGCACCTCCTGCGGCGTCATGGTCATATTAGGCTTCTTCCTCTCTTAGATTTTCTTCGACGGTGCTTCCCTGCTCGATATCCTGTTTAATATGGTGAATCGAATCGCCCAATGTGCTGATGCGCTGGCGGAGCTCATCGTCGTTGCCGGACTCCAGCATGATTTTGTACAGACTCTTCTCGATGGATTCCTTCTTCTCGAACCGCTCCAGAATGACATCCAGTCCGCCGATGACCATCTCGAACATGTTGATCTTCTCGTGCAGCAGGTTCAGGATGTGCTCTTCAATGGTTCCCGACGTGGACAGATTATAGATCTTCACGTCATTGGTCTGGCCGAGACGATGCACGCGTCCAATCCGCTGCTCAACCCGCATGGGATTCCAGGGCAGATCAAAGTTGATCATATGGTGGCAGAATTGCAGATTGATGCCTTCGCCGCCAGCTTCCGTCGCGATCATGACCTGCGCCTTGCCACGGAAGAGATCCATCATCCAGTCCTTCTTGCCGCGGTTCATTCCGCCTCGGTACGGTACGGAGATCAGTCCATGATCGCGGAAATAATTGAGCAAGTATTCCTGCGTGGCGCGGTACTCCGTAAATACGATGACCTTCTCGTTCATTTGCTGGATGAGCTCGATGGTTTTTTCCGCCTTGGTGTTGGCTTTGATGGCCTTGATGAGATAGACGAGCTCCCAGATTTTATCGCGCAGCGGAGAGTCCTCGGGCAGCTTCTTGGACAGATTAACAAGAGTCACGAAGACGGCATCGCGGCTGCTGCACACTTCACGCTGGAGCGTAACGAGTGACAGCATACTGCTTAAATTTCCCCCTGCTGCCTGATACTGATCTTTGACGAAGGACGTAACGCCGTCGTATAATGACTGTTCTTCGGGCGAAAGGCTAAGCCCTACATTGCGGACGGATCGCTTGGTGAATTTCACTTCGCCCTCGCCGCGGCGGTTACGGATCATGACCTTGGACAGCTCATCCTTGAGCTGATCCTGGTTCTTGGGTCTTCGTTTATCGACAACAAAATTAGCGGCAAACTGCCCTTGGCCTCCGAGCTGGCCCGGCTTCAGCAGAGTGATCAGATTGAAGAGCTCGCTGAGATCGTTCTGCACCGGCGTGGCCGTCAGCAAGAGGCAGTATTTTTTGCGCAGCTTTTGAATGAATTGATAATTGGATGTTTTCTTGTTCTTGAGTTTGTGCGCCTCATCGATGATGAGCATATCGTATTCCTCGTTCAGCAGAATCTCCTGATGCGGATCGCGTTTGGCCGTGTCCATGGAGGCGACGACGATATCATTACCCCAAGAGTACGCTTTTTTCTGCGCAATCGCGGGAATGCCAAACTTAGAGTTCAGCTCGCGAACCCATTGCAGCACAAGGGAAGCCGGAACGAGAATCAACACTTTGGATACCAGACCGCGCACGATGTATTCTTTTAAAATAAGACCGGCTTCAATCGTCTTTCCTAGTCCCACCTCATCGGCGAGAATCGCTCTGCCCGACATCTCGAACAATACGCGTCTGGCGGTATCAGTCTGATGGGGGAGCGGGGATAAGGCGCCAAGATGCTTAAGGCATTGTAATTCTTCAAAGCTTGTAACCAAGCGGGATTTCTCGCCCTCAACGGCAAGTTGGGCCAGACGATAGTCACCCCAAGGTCCACCCTTGTCCAGTCGACCGGCGAGATCGTCAAACCAGGAACGGTCGATCTGCAGTGGAACGGGAAGGCGTGGGTCGGTAATCATGCCTGATTCGGCAGATGGCTGATGGTTCATGTCGATCTCCTCCTGTTGTGAAAGATTCCGGGCCAGCGGTGTATATGTAGTATGGACGAAAAAAGAAGTCTTCATAACCTTGCACGAATTCGGGAGGCGTGGAATACCCTATAGGGCGCACGGCTGCTGGAATTGGATATTTTCATCCTTTTTTTTCATAGGGAAGGGTGAAAAAGAGAGCGAGAGGAAGAAAGCGGAAGCTTGCGAGCGGGAGCTTGGATCTGTTGGCTTAATTTTCACATTATCGGCATAGTTAACCTATATATAGTGTAGTATAATGAATTGGTAGCACTATATATGGTGTATATAGTGGTTTTAGATGTTTGACCGACTACATAACAGGTTATGTTGTTGGTGAGCGCATAACTGCGGAACTTTTTAATTTTATATCTTATATAGGAGGTAGTTGCTCTTGAGTACGATGCAGAATCAGCGGCTGGAAGGTTTAAGCGAGAAGATCTTTTTGGACCGGTATGCCTGGAAGGACGCGGACACCAACAACGCGAAGGTAGGCGATGTGGTGCTCGTTTTGACGAAGGATGATCCTAAATTTCCGACCAAGGAAGTTGGCGAAATCGTGAATCGCGAAGGCCGCAAGGTCACGGTGAAGACACGGAAGGGCGAGCTTGTGGAATCGGATGTGGAGAAACTGACGTTAACCATCGAGAAAACGCCGGAAGAAATGTGGGATCGACTCGCGGCTGCCATGTCATCGGTTGAGGCAACGCCGGAACTGCAGGAAGAGTGGCGCGGAAAGTTCCGCGAGATTCTGGATGATTGGAAGCTGGTACCGGGCGGACGGATTGCAGCTGGAGCTGGTGCGAGCGATGAATTGACGCTGTTCAACTGTTACGTGATTCCTTCGCCGAAGGACAGCCGGGGCGGCATCATGGAAACCCTGAGCGAGATGACCGAGATCATGGCTCGCGGCGGCGGTGTCGGCATTAACTTGTCTTCCCTGCGTCCTCGGCGTGCGATCGTAAGAGGCGTGAATGGTTCTTCCAGCGGCGCGGTATCGTGGGGCGGATTGTTCAGTTATACAACGGGATTGATCGAGCAGGGAGGAAGCCGCCGGGGTGCGCTCATGCTGATGATTAACGATTGGCATCCGGACGTGGAGGATTTCATTACCGTGAAGCAGACGATGGGACAAGTTACGAATGCGAACCTGTCGGTATGCGTCAGCAATGATTTCATGAAGGCCGTGAAGGAAGATCTGGACTGGGAGCTGGTGTTCCCGGATACTACTGATCCTGATTATGATGAGCTGTGGGACGGGGATCTGGATAAATGGAAGAAAGCCGGACACCGTATCATTCCATATAAAACCGTAAAAGCACGCGAGGTCTGGCACACGATTATCGAATCCGCATGGAAATCGGCAGAGCCGGGCGTCGTATTCATGGAATACTATAACCAGATGTCCAACAGCTGGTATTTCAATCCAATTATCTGTACGAACCCTTGCGGTGAGCAGGGACTTCCGGGCTGGGGCGTATGTAATCTGTCCGCGATGAACCTGTCGAAGTTCTATGATGAAGCGAATCATGACGTTGCCTGGGATGAGCTGGCGACAACGACGCGTTACTCTGTGCGTTTCCTGGATAATGTCATTGACCGGACGCCGTACCACTTTGAAGAAAACGAATTGAACCAGAAAAAAGAGCGCCGCGTGGGTCTCGGAACGATGGGCCTGGCCGAGCTGATGATCAAGCTGAACATCCGTTACGGCAGCCCGGAATCGCTGGAGTTTCTGGATAAGCTGTATGGCTTCATTGCTCGCGAAGCGTACCTCGCTTCCGCGGATATTGCCGAGGAGAAGGGTTCGTTCCAAGCATTCGATGCCGAACTGTACCTGCAAAGCGGTTTCATGAAAAATATGACTGAGGTATATCCTGAGGTTGCTGAAGCGGTACGCAAAAAAGGTGCGCGCAACGTAACCGTCATTACCCAAGCGCCAACGGGCAGCACGGGTACCATGGTCGGAACGTCGACGGGGATCGAGCCGTACTTTGCCTTCAAATACTTCCGTCAAAGCCGACTTGGCTTCGACGAGCAGTTCGTGCCGATTGCCCAGGATTGGCTGGACAGCCATCCGGGCGAGGAGCTTCCGGATTATTACGTCACGGCGATGAGCCTCTCTGCCGAGGATCACATCCGCGTGCAGGCGGCGATTCAGCGCTGGGTAGACAGCTCCATCTCGAAGACGGCAAACTGCCCGTCGGACTTCACGGTTGAAGATACAAAGCGTTTGTATGAGCTGGCATTCGACCTTGGATGCAAAGGTGTAACGATCTACCGCGACGGCAGCCGTGACGTGCAGGTGTTGCAGACGGAGAAAAAAGAAGATAAGGCCGCCGAAGCGACAACAGCTTCTACTGTGGACACGGCGCTGGAGCAAAGCGCGACAGGCCAAGCCGCAGAGGATGCGGCGAGCGTTGAGCCGGCGGCTGCAAGCGTGGCAGTGACAGCCTCACCGAGCAAGAGCGGGCTGGATAAACAATACAAGAAGCGTCCGCAAGTGCTGCGCGGCGCAACCTATAAAATGAACACGCCGTTTGGCATGGCGTACATTACGATCAACGATCTGGACGGCATTCCAAGCGAAATCTTCCTGAACGTCGGCAAGGCCGGATCGGATGTGTTCGCGATGGCGGAAGCCTTGGGCCGCGTCTGCTCCTTGTTCCTCCGTTACGGGGACCACGGCAATAAGGTAGAGCTGCTGATCAAGCACCTCAAGGGCATCGGCGGCACCGGCGCGATCGGCTTCGGCGCAAACCGTGTAGAATCTATCGCCGACGCGGTGGCGAAGGCGCTCGAAACGCACGTGGTAAACAACGCTGGGGCGGATCATGACCATGATCCGGCACCGGTCGCAGCCACGATGGCGCCTGCTGATGCAGATGCCGGGAGTGAGACCATAGCCGCGGGATATGGTGGACATGGTTCGCACGCAGGCGGCAGTTCCATGTCGCTGGATCTATGCCCATCTTGTGGCGGGGCGTCTCTGATTAACATCGAAGGATGCAAGACTTGCGGGAATTGCGGGTATAGTAAGTGTTCGTGAGGAAGTTGAACTCTTTGTTTAGAAAACATTAGATAATGAATGATCATTTTAAAGGCATGTGAGATTTCCGCGAAGGCGGGGATCTCCTTTTTTTTCGTACGGCCAGCATGTACGGTGGTGTGAGTGGAAGGGGGAGCTGCCCTACCTACTCGGTTGTTATAGGAAGGGAGAGGAGCAGTTGGAGCTCCCCTATGTTGCTCTGTATGATGGTGGAACAGACCGGTTTATTTTTAAGAGCACGTCCAGTTTCATGTCTGTAAAATGGTTTCCCCAGCCGATTACAAACTATATTATGATATGGGCGATCTTTAATAGCCTTGTTGGATTGGCCCTGGTTATTTGGAAATATAGACAGGAGAAAAGAAATAGTGCTGAGCTTTCTATTCAACATCTAGGATTAAAAATCGGTCTGAACCCCTTGATGAAGACTTTTATTCTTGCTCTATGTATCTTTGGAATCTTTTTTACGGTTGTATTTTTGGCAGAATACATCTTAAATGCTGATTTTAAATTATGGATACTGGGGGTATTTACATTCCATTCAGATAAGTTCTTGGTGTGGATGAACTACCTGCCATTCTTCTTCATTTTTTATCTGACGAACTCGTTGTTTATAAACAAATTGAGTTTCAGCAATATCAAGTCTGAAAAAGTAAACATGATTGTCGCTGGATTCGGAAATGTGCTTGGAATCATGATGATCAATGGAATCCAGTATGCTGTTTTATTTATGACGGGCAACTCATTCTGGCAAGAGACGAGACTTTATCCCATGGTTTTACTTCCCTTTATTTTCTTATTATTTGCAGCGGCAATGATTAGTCGAAGCCTATACAAACTGACAGGAAACATTTGGCTCGGTGCAATGGTGAATACATTGATCATAACGATGATTGGAGTTGCTAACACGGCTACCTTGGTTCCTTTTCAAACTTAAACACACACAGGAAATTTACGGTAATGCAGGGGGAAGCGAATACCTGAAATCTAGAAGTACCAGTTCCTCTGCACTGCAGATGGAATCGGTGCTTTTTTTTTGCAATATATTAACCGTACCACCAACACCAAACGTTTTTTGTTCAGAATTTCGATATATATGCATATAATATTTATTTTGGTATAATAGTTAAAATATTACTTTATGATCTAACCATTACATATATTTTCTCTACTGACATTCTATATCAAGAAGGAAGGAAAGAAAGGAGGTGAATAAATGAAAAAAGTAGTACTAATCTTATTATTAGCGTGCTTCTCTTTCTCTACTAGTGCATTTGCTGCCTATACTGCAACATCTCATGATTTGACAGTTAGCCAACCAGCTCAATATAAATTAAGTGTTGGCCTATGGAGTTCTACGAATGAAACCGTTGATCTAACGCTTTATTCGAAAGGACCATCTGGTCAACTTAGTACAGTCTTCACGACTACCGTGAATATTGGGCCAACTTCTTCAAGTCCTGTCGAGTATTCAGTAGGTTATCTTAGCCCTGGAACTTATGTCCTCAAAGGACAATTCCAAGGGTCTTATGGTAGTTTAGGACCTGTTAGTTTGAATCAAGCCAATTAATAAAAGACATAGAGATTAAAACGGCCAAGCTCAATCGTATGGCCGTTTTATTTTTTTAATTGAAAAAGGCTCGGTTCAAAAAAATTGACAATGGAGTTTTAGAAGAATTATTTGGCAGGAGTTATGGGGAATTCGAAGAAGATACTAACAGCTGGTAGAAGAAAGAGGTTAGTGGGCGCTGATAGCGTGGATTGCCTAGTCTTAATCAAGTAATCCCTTTACTTATTTTCTTAATGTAATACCTGCTTATTTCTACCCAAAGCCAGCTGTAGAAAAGCGAGAACACATAAATGATGGCGATCGTACTCAGGCTAAATGTAGATGAAACTGCCGGGCCCAGAACAGGAAATCAAAAAACGTATAGCAAAAAAAGGATTCCTGCCCACAAAGACAACGACCCGGTAATCACGACCGGCAAACGTATGTTCAAATAAATCAGCGAACCGCCAACCCCAAGCCCCAATAAGCCTGTCGTGAAAGGAAAAACGATCAGTTCGCTTGGTTGGATAAAAAAGAGAAGCAACATCGTGAGCAAATAGGCGGTCAGACCGGAACCGACGGAAAGGATCGTACATAACACAATGGGGGCTGTAGCGAGGGGACTAATCAAGTAGCCTATCCCTGGCAGTAACCCTCCCATGGATTGAAAAATGGCGGATAGCGCGTCAAGAAAAGCGACCGTAATCATGCAGCACATCCTGTCTTTTAATGAGAGATGTGCTGCCGATATAAAATAATGCGGTATATATTCCTATTGATTTAATCCGGCACATTTCGTAATACTTTCTCTATATTTACCGGGAGTAATGCCTTCGATCTTCTTAAAAACCCGAATGAAAACAGTATCGCTTGTATAACCGACCATCTTGGCAATCTGTGCGTTGGTCAGCCCAGGATCCGACATCAGTTTCTTAGCGTGATCCATGCGTACGACAGTCAGATAGTCGTTGAAGTTCTGTCCACTCACTCTTTTAAAAAATTGTGAAATATATTGCGGCGTGATCTGCAAATGCTCAGACACTAAATTCAAGCTCATGTTTGGATCGGCGTAATTCGCTTGAATGCAGGTTTGAATTTGCAGAAGGAGCTGTTCATTGTGATCGCTTCGTTCCAGTTTGAACGATTCGGCGGCCGATACATACAGGTCCTTCGCTTTTTCAAACATTTCGTCGGTTGTTTTACAGGAAACCAGGAATCGCACAGGGTGGATGTCACCTTCTGTAAGCTTCCGGTAGGCCAGCGTATCCGAATCCGATGCCATGATACGCAACAGGGTACCGGCAAGACTGAATAATAAGCACCTCCCAAGCTCCGGAGTGATGGATTCGTCGCGAAAATTTCGATCGAACAGCTGTGTGAGCAGTTGGATAACTTGCTCTGTATCGCCGCTTCGAATACAGTTAATTAACTGCAGCTCGGTTTCGACGGGGTAATAATATTGCAGCTTTTTCTGGCGAATATCATGATAGTAAAAGGTCGACAGCTGCCCATTGACCATCCTGTACTCTAAGGCGGCAGCCGCTTCCAAATAGGCTTCCCCAATCTGATGCTGGCCCTTATGAACGCCGCTTACGGCTATGCTGATCTCCAGCTTGAACCTAGTCTCCAGCATGCGATGCAATTCGGATACGATGTCCTTCACCCGGCAAGCCGGATGATCCATCTGATCCGGCATTAGATTAACGAGCAGGGCCAGCCGGTCTTTCTCCAAGTCGATCGTATGTATCGTATGGCCTTCGTAGATTGAATCTTCAGCCAGATTGGAGATGATAAATCGCACCAATGCCCATTGTTTTTCACTTTGGTTCGGTGCGAACCGGGACATGTCGTCCACTTGAACGAGAATGACGGCAAAATGAGGAAATGGAAAATGGATGCCCATAAATTCCAGCGACTGTTTCATTTGCTCTGGAGGTTCAAAGTAGCCTTGAAGCACACGATGCAAATAGTTAGAACGAAGAATGGGCAGTTGTTGAGTCAGTTTGTTTTTAATATGCCTTTCTTCATCCCAGGAAATCTTCATCATTTCCAGGATGTAGTCAAATTCATTCACAGCAGGTTTACGTGGATGAGACTTTCCGGCCTGAA
The DNA here is from genome assembly GCF_037976825.1 of Paenibacillus sp. FSL K6-1330. Taxonomy (NCBI): domain Bacteria; kingdom Bacillati; phylum Bacillota; class Bacilli; order Caryophanales; family Paenibacillaceae; genus Paenibacillus; species Paenibacillus sp. FSL K6-1330. The sequence continues at coordinate 5,287,553 of NZ_CP150269.1, read as the reverse complement.
TCGCCTCTATCATTCTCTTGATTGGAAAATAGTTTCTGTACGCGATTCCATATGCAGCTGCACTCCCCGCAAGGATACATAGCAAGAGAAGCCACAGCGCAAGATGCTCCATTTGTTTCACTTTCTGTAGATATATATTCAAAGGCATCACAGCAATATAGTACCATCCGACTTGTCCCGAGGTTGTGAATGATACCGTTACATCTTGACCGTTCAGATTGTAATTGCGTAAACCGGAGTTCGACTTCAGTTCATTCAATATCGAGTGTGATAACGGACTTGCACCAGGGGTACTGCTGATGAGTTCATGATTTTGGTTCACGATATAAACGGAACTCCCGTTTGCGGACTCGATTTGTCGTGTCATTTCGTGAATCTTGGTTTCATCGATCAGAACCGTAAGATTCCCTTTAATATTGGATGTGTCTTCGACCGGCAACGATTGCATAAAGGTAATCACTTGCATGGGGTCATCCTTCAGGTAGCCGTTTCGTTGTAAGGTGGAGGACGGCAGGTATGTTTGACTATGATAGCTAGTCATCTGCTTACGCCATTCTTCATGGGTCAGATGTTCAAAGCGATAATATTTATCATAAAAGTTGTGAGAATCGGTTACGAGATTCGGTTTGATTACAGAATCGCTTCGGTCCAAAAAAATATAGAAATCGTATACAAAATCCTTGGTAATTCTCGAATGCATGTTTAAATAATCTCTTGTAAACTGGACCAAATGATACCGTTCTGACAAGTCTTTGTGTTCCGTATCCAATAAATAACGCAGCTTCGGATTGAGTATAATTTGATGGGATAATTGTTCAATTTCTTTAAAATTGCTGTCTATATTGAGACGCATCTGCTCCAGCATGCCGAGATTGGACCGTTCCGCATTGGATTTCATGATATGTTCAATATTGGTATAGAACACAAACCAAATCAGGATGGGAACCAGGAGCAGAAGACAATTGGATACGAGCATCCTGATGAATAGGCTCCTTCTTTTGCTTCCGGCATTCTTTCTTCGAATGATTGAAAACATGGCGATCCTCCTAGTATAGAAAAGCTTGCTCAATCCCTATAATTCGGGAAGAGCAAGCTTGCTCCCTTCGTTGGATGACCGATTCGTGTGATGATCATTCTTTTAACGCACCAATCAGGACACCGTGCACAAAATACTTTTGCAGAAACGGGTACAGGCATAATATTGGAAGTGTAGATATGATAATCGTCGCATATTTGATCGTGATCCCGATGTCCAACCGATCTGTGGCTGCTGCATCGGTCGTCATACTGTCCGTACTATTCGAGATCAGAATTTCACGGAGCACTAGCTGTAGAGGAAATAACTCCCGATCACGCAAATAAATCAATGCGCTAAAGTATGAATTCCAATGTCCCACTGCATACCACAGCACCATGACGGCAATAACGGGCATCGAAAGAGGCACAATGATTCTGCTCATAATAATCCAATCATTGGCCCCGTCGATCCGCGCGGATTCCTCCAAACTAACGGGTACCGCTTGAAAGGCGGTTCGCATAATGATCAAGTTAAATGAACTGATAGCCCCGGGCAAGAGAAGAGCCCAAGGCGTATCCAGCATGCCGAGACTGTTCACCAGCAGAAAGGTTGGAATCAGCCCCCCATTGAACACCATCGTAATCACGATGATGAGCATGATGGAATTGTTGAAATAGACGTTGCGGCGAGAAAGGGCATAGGCACCGAGCGTTGTCATGAATAGGTTAATGATTGTGCCGCCAGCAACATAGAAGAGGGTGTTCCGGTAGCCGGTCAGAATCATGGGATTATCTATAACGGCTTTATACGCATCCAGATTAAACCCGGTCGGGAAAAACAGCATGCCGCGAAATCGGGCGATTTCTGCAGGATCGCTTAAAGATGCGAATAATACGTATAGGAACGGATAAAGCGTGACGAAGCAAAGCAGGAGCATGAAACATGTATTGACGACGGAAAATATCGATTCACCCAGGCTGCGTTTGTGAAACATACCGGTCCTCCCTTACCACAATTTATGTTCGCTCACTCGTTTGCTAATGGAATTGGCGAGTACGATCAGAATGAAGCTGATGACCGAATTGAATAACCCAACGGCAGCGGTATAACCGAAATCGGCTCCCAGGATACCTTTCCTGAATACATAGGTAGAGATGACATCGGCCGTCTCATAGGTCATCGGATTGTACATCAAAATAATTTTCTCGCTCCCGACGGAAAGCATGGATCCCATGTTGAGAATGAGCAATATCACAATGGTCGGCATGATCCCGGGCAGGGTAATATGCAAGGTCTGTTTCCATCGTCCCGCTCCGTCAATCCGGGCCGCATCATAGAGAGTCGGATCAATGTTGGCTATGGCGGCGAGATAGATAATAGAGCCCCATCCGATTCCCTGCCAGACGCCGGAAGAGACGTACATGAACCGAAACCACCCCGGCTCCTGCATGAAGGCAATCGGTTCAAGTCCGATCATGCCAAGAAGTTGATTCACCAGACCGTCGCGGGCAAAGAAATCGATCATCATCCCGACCACAACGACGATGGAGATAAAGTGCGGGAGATAGCTTATCGTCTGGACGATCCGTTTAAAAAAACTCCTGCGAATCTCATTAAGCAATAAGGCAAGTATGATCGAAGCGGGGAACGCAAACAGCAATTCATAGATATTGATCAGCAAGGTGTTCCGAATCAGTCTCCAAAAATAGTGGTTTCCAAAAAAACTTTCAAAATGATCGAAACCCATCCATGGACTTCCCCAAATTCCGTCGGCAAGTCCGTAATCTTTAAAAGCAATTTGCAGACCATACATGGGTCCGTAATGAAAAACGATGTAGTAGGCAACGACGGGCAGCAGGATAAGATAAATGTAGCGGTTCCGTATTATGTCCTTTTTTATCATGCTCCATTTCTTCTCTGCCCGGTTCCCCGTTGCCGTCTTCACAATGTTTCTCTGTACATTAGGCATGGTTTACTCCTTCTTTGAATACCGGAGAACGGCAAGCCGCAAGCTTTCCGTCTCCAGTGTAGTAGGCATGTTATCGGTTGTTATAGCGTTCCAATCCGGATTGCTGCATTTGAATTGCCTCGTCGATACCCATGCTTTTCATGGTAGCGACATACTCATCGAACTTATCCAGCGATTCTGCTCCCATAATGAATTTAACGATCATTTCATTTTTATACGTATCGATATCGTTCATGATCGAGGCATATCGGCTATTATTTTCCCGGGCGATGGTGATCGGAGGCATTCTTTTTTCATTCGAAGGTTCTGCCCAGACCGTCAAAGCCTCTTGCTGCTCCGGTCTGGCCGCATATTGCTCCATATAGCGTACATCCTGCAAGAAAGGACCCGCATCAGCGGACAAGACATGCTGTTTCAGGGATTGGGCAAGCGGCAATCCTTCCGGATTGTTCATGACGGAATCCATATATTTCGGATAACCGTCAACCATCGTATAGGATGTGCCTTCTTTACCGAAGTTCATGATCATTCGTCCTTCTTCACTATAGAAATAATCGAAGAATTTTACGGTTTCAGCGATGTGCTTGTTGCTTTCAGTTATAGCAGTGAATATGCCGACAATCTGATTGTCCATTTGACCGAATATCGGTTTACCGCCAGATTGTGACGTCGGATAGGGTGTGGCAATAAGCTTGAATTGCGGTTCCTTGGACTCCATTAAATCCATAAACCTGCCCATGCCTCCGCCTACAGCCATAACAGCCGCACCGACCTGATTGCCGGTTATTTTGGCATCGTACATTTTGCTGTCATTGGCTGCAAAGTCTTTGTCCAGCAAGCCTTCATTGTACCAACGGTTCATAGCCTCCAGGTATTGCTTATATTCGGGTTGAACGGGGCCATATTTAACCGTATTTCCTTCGTGATAGAAGCCGTTCGGGATGCCAAAAGCGCCAGTAAAGGCAAGTTCGCCTGCTCCCATCATGATCGGAATTTCATCCGCCTTTCCGTTGCCGTTGGGATCTTGTTCCTTAAACGCTTTCAAAACGGTATACCATTCGTCGATGGTTCTGGGAATAGGCAAATCCAACTTGTCCAACCAATCTTTACGTATAACCGGGCCGGAGTGGGTTTGCAGTTTTCTCACGGGGCGGATGAACGGAAAACCGATAAGATCGCCATCGTCCGTTGACGCCTGTCTTCTCCATTCTGGGTTTTCGTCCAGCAGCTTTTTGAAGTTAGGCGCTTGGTCCAAATAGTCATTTAATGGAATGATCTTTCCATCCTTAATCGCTTTTTGAGCGCCTCCCGGATAATTATTCCACGAATATTCAACGACATCGGGCAGCGATTTCGAGGCCATCATCAAGTTGAATTGTTCGCCAGCTTGGCCTTGGGCCGGGTGTTGGTAATCGATTTTGACACCGGTTTTATTTTCGATTTCTTGAATAGCGGTAATCTCACCATAGCTTTTCATAATAGCGGCTGCGTCGGGATGCATCTGTTTCCAATACGATAAGTTGCTCAAAGGTTGGGTTGACTCTGTGGATTCCGTACGCCCCTTTGGCATCTTCTCACTACTGCAGCCGGCCATCGCTGTGGCAACCAGTCCCAGAGATGTTATAACAGGTATAAGCTTTTTGATGATGTTCCTGCTCATCTGCATAAACCGTAGTTCCTCCTCCATATTTGATGTGCTTTTGACATATTCAGCATAAAGGATGGTTGTTTTTTCCGGAATCATATAAAATCAGGAAAGGGTTGCCATTATTAAGATCAAGCACTGGCGAATATAAAACTGAATCGACCATATTAAAGATTGGCCCTTATAAGTGGGGAGAGATTGCAAATCATTGGGGTTAAGCAGCGAGCCGCAAGCCGCAAGCTGCAAGCTGCGAAAAAATCTTCGCATAGTTTCAACAAGTTAAAGTCGGAGACGTGCATGAACTGCAACAAACAAAAAGAGTGGACGCTAGATTGTGAACAGCCGTGTTTGATGCTCCACGCGATCTCGTGTTAGATGTTTGGACGGAAGAGGAGAATCTGTTGAAATGGGGAAGCGAATGGGGATAGATAAGAATGTGTGAGGAGGGGAAATAGATGACATTTGTTTATTAAATTCTGACCCATTTATTGCATCGGGGTGCAAATCATTTGAAATAAGGACGCTAAAGCTGGCCAACGAAGAAAATAATTATTTACTAGCGAAATGGGGGCATTTAAACAATAATGGAATTATTATTTGTTTGGACTTTAAGGTTCTCGGGTTCGCGAGTATCCAAACGTTAGACGAAATCATTTGAAACAGGGAAGGATGGGAGACAATGAAATTAGAGGTTTTAAGTGTTCCCTCGTATTGGAAAACTGAAATGAAACAAAAATATATTCAACTTTATGAGGAAAACAGCAAGTTGGTTGTTTTGTTTCCCGGAAAAAACTATCCTTGTGATAAACCAATTCTACATTTTGCTGGAACCTCCGCACTTCAAAGTGGTTTTGATTTATTGGTACTGGAATATGGATATCAAGCTGCGAGAACGAATTTGGATGTTAATGAACTGCAAAGAGTCATAGAAGATAGCCACGAATCGGTTCAACGAATCATTGGCAAGTACAAGCAAGTTGTTTTTATTAGTAAGAGCATAGGGACAATAGTTGCTGGTGAAGTTCATGGGAAACTTGAAATTCCAATCAAACACTTATTTTTGACACCAATCAAAGATACAATTCACTATATCAACAAGTTTAACGGACTTGTGGTTTATGGAACAAAGGATGAAGTGTTTAATAATGAACTTGCAAATCAAATTAACATAGACAAAGTTAGAGAGGTCATTGAAATTCCTAATGCCAATCATTCTTTAGAGACCGAAAATGTTGAGGAAAGTATTGAGATTCTAAGTAAACTCGTAAGGATATATATGGAATATCTAAGCAAGTAATCAGTTGTAGGTTAAACAAAGTGACTTCGTCTAACGCCTTATCACACATAGGCGTACGCACCTTAAGTCGCTGGTGCTAACAACTCATAGAAAAGGGGCATCCGCAAGATCTTAGATCTTTTGGGATGCCCCGTTTGAGTCAAATATACGCTTTACAAGCGTCAGTTGATATTTTGCATTTTCACAGGCGATGGAGCCGCACTGGCTGACTTTCGTTTAGCCAGATCCATTTTACGCTGCAGCATGCCAAGCACAAGATCCGCAACGATTGCCAGCACCGCGGCAGGAATGGCGCCTGCAAAGATCCGAAGGGAGTTATTGCTGTTGAGTCCGGCATAGATTTCCCGTCCCAACCCTCCTCCTCCTACGAGTGGAGCAATCGTTACCACGCCGATGGCGATGACGGCGGCAATGCGCAAACCTGACAAGATATAAGTCAGCGCAAGCGGAAAACGCACTTTAACGAGCATTTGGAAGGGGCTCATCCCGATTCCTTTTCCGGATTCTAGATAGCTCGGATCCACCTGTTTTAATCCAACGTACGTATTACGTGCAATTGGATTCAGTGAATACAGGAAGAGTCCCACCATGACCGTTTTCGTTCCGAGTCCCATCCATAACATGAGAACCACGAGCATGGCCAAGCTCGGTACCACCTGCAAGATGTTGGTGATAAACAAAATGATCTTGGCAGCCCATTTGCTCTTAGAGCAGAGAATGCCAAGCGGTACTCCGACGATGAATGCCAGTCCCAGACCGATAACCACCATCGTAATATGCTGGATGAAATACTCCCAGAGCAACCCCTGATTTCGTGATATATACGACAAAAAGTCGGCAAATGTTAAATGTTCATTTTCCATGCTTACCCTCCTTTAGCTTTTCAAGAGGCCCTGCTCTTTCAAGTACGCGATTGCCACCTCTCGTTCGCTTTTCTTCTCAATGTCCACCTGATAATTAAGCGATATCATCGTATCTGCATCCAAATGACCGATTAAAGGCGCTATCGTATCCTGGATTTCAGGATGCTTCTTTAAAAGGTCCGAACGCAATACCGGACTTGCATCATATGGAGGGAAGAATTGCTGGTCATCCTGAAGCGTCTGCAATTGGTAGGCTTTCAGCCGGGAATCCGTAGAATAGGCCAACACGATATCCACCTGCTCATTGGCTACCGCACTGTATACCAGGCTGATTTCCATGGGGAACACCTGACCGAATTTAATGTCATATGCTTTGGAGAACGCCGGATATCCATCCGTGCTTCTCTCCAGCCATGTGGTATCTACCCCAAGTTTCATACGATCCATGTCTTTTTTGACATCGGAAATTTTGGTATATCCATTGGCTTCGGCCAGATCCTTTCTTACCGTGAACGCGTAGGTGTTCTCAAAACCCAAAGGGTTCATCCAGGTGAACCCGAAGTGTTCCTGAAATCCATCTTGAGCTTCCTTCAAGACTTTGGCGCGGTCTTTGGTACCGCTGATCGGAAAATGGTTGTTGAAAATCTCACCGGTATATAATGTTGCCATCTGAACGTCGTTTCTTTTCATCGCATTGATGACCAATGAACTCGATGCCAGATCCGGGATAATATCCACCTTCAGATCGGTTTGGTCTTCAATCAGAGCTTTATACATTTCAGCTATAATCTTGGTTTCGGTATAGGTTTGAGTCCCGATCGTAATCTCGCTTTGAATTCCGCATGCGGAGGTTAAAGCGGCAAGAGCCATCATGCAGATTAACAACGGAGCCCATTTAAGCTTTTTCAGTTTCATCACGCCTTCCTTGTTCCGTCCGCCTCGCTGTCTACGGTTGATGTGACTCATATCGCAGCGTCCCGGGTGTGAGTCTGATGGTAGTGTTTGCTTAGCCAGCCCTCAAGCAGCCCAAGCAGACCGTCAGCTACAAGTGCCAGGAGAATGGCACCAATGCCACCGATGAAGATCATCTCGGGCTTGTTGACACCAAGTCCAGATACAATAAGCTGGCCTAAACCGCCAGCACCAATCAGGGAAGCCAGTGTTGCCCAGCTGATGATGTACACGGTCGTAATGCGGATACCGGACATGATGTAAGGAAGCGATAAGGGAAGCTGAATCCTCAAAATCGTTTGGGCGGTGCTGTATCCCATCCCCCTGGCCGAATTGAGCACCCCTTTATCCACGGAGTGAAAACCGTCATAGGTATTCCGCAGGATGGGCATGAGGGAGTATAAAAATAGCGCGAGTATGGCCGGCTTCATGCCGATGCCGAGCAGCGGAATCAGAATAGCCAGAAGCGCCAGGCTTGGAACCGTCTGAAACAGGTTCGTAATGAAAAATACGATGCTGTTGATCCAGCCTATCCGGTTGTATACCAACAGGATTCCGATCGGTACGGCAACAACAGTCCCCAAAAGCACGGCAGAGAATGAGAGGACCAGATGCTCCTGCAATGCATTTAGAATATCCGGATAACGTTCCGTGATAAAACTCCAGAATGCGTTCATATCACTCACCCTCTCCGTTCAGCACCGGAGGAACCATCGTTGGATAGACTTCGGCCAAATGTTTAACCACACTGCCTCTTGTGATTAATCCGAGGAACCGGTTATTACTGTCTATGACAGGAAGATTACTGAGCTGATGGCTGTCCATGATCTCGATGGCCTGTGGAAGCGTGCTTCCCGAAGCCACAGAAAAACGGACTGGATGCATAACGTCAGCCACCGTTTTGCCTTCCTCGCCGTATTGGTCGAGAACCCGATAGATTGAAACCGCTCCTTGAAGCTGACGGTTACGGTCCACGATCAGCAGTGAATCGACCCTCTTCATTTCCATCATCTTGATGGCTTCAGCTAATCCCCGGCTCGGGAATGCCGTGACTGGATTCGTAATCATCACTTCATCAACAAGCGGAATTTCATAGGCGCTTTCATTTTCATTTTGCAGACGTTTCGAACCGATAAAGTCACGTACAAAATCGTTTGCGGGATGCCGTAAAATACTGTCCGGTCTACCCGTTTGAACCACTTCCCCATCTTTCATCAGAACGATGGTATCCGCGATTTTAATAGCTTCATCCATATCATGCGTCACAAAAATAATGGTTTTATTGAGTTCCTGCTGAAGCCGGATCAGCTCATCCTGAAGCTGCTCACGGCTGATCGGATCCAGTGCGGAGAACGGCTCGTCCATCAGGATGATATCGGGTTCAGCGGCAAGCGCTCGCACTACGCCTACACGCTGCTGTTGTCCGCCGCTAAGCTCGGATGGATAGCGCGTACCATAAATGGTGTGGTCCAGTCCGACCATGTCCAACAATTCATTTACTTTTTGTTCTGTTTTGTCTTTATCCCACTTTTTCAGACGTGGAACCACGCCCGCGTTCTTGGAGATATTCATATGCGGAAATAAACCAACGCTTTGAATGACATAGCCGATATTGCGCCGCAGTTCAACCGGATTCAATCTCGAGATATCTTTACCGTCAATCAGAACTTTGCCCGATGATGGCGTATTAAGCGCGTTGATCAGCTTCATGGTAGTCGATTTGCCACAGCCACTCGGTCCGATGAGGACGGTGATTTCCCCTTTTTTGAATTCCAGATTAATGTCTTTCAGCGCGTGAAAGCCATTATCGTAAACCTTGTTCACATGCTCCAGTACTATCATTCAATCGCCCCTTTGCAAGCAGTATCCATATTATGCGGAGCATTTGGCATATCATCCATCGGGACCCAAAAATTGTTGAAGGAACAGTGTGGTGCCAGAGATAAGGGAAGGCTTCAGCCTTGTTATGTAGAAATGGAAAATGAAGCTAAGCAAGTTAGCTTTAAAAGAAATCAAAATGGAATAGGATTAAGCGCATGATTAAGGGGTGGAGAAAGATCTAAGAGGAAGCCCTGAGGGTACTAACAATTTAAGTTAAAAATCATCGTTATGGTATTGACTTACATACCCAAAATTCCACCTTTATATGCATTGTAGCTTTCCAAACTGTGCAATCCCTTGTTACATCCATCCGAAGAAGTATTCCAAGCCTGTATGCCCCTGTTCGTATTCGGGAAAATATGCGATCTCATACATGAATCCCAGTTATACCTGCGAGAATCAAGCAGCTATGTCATGGTGCCACTGCTTCCCTCGGCCCAAATGGATATATCCAAAATGCGTAAGCAGGCAACGAGTCCCCTTCGAGAAGGACCGTATAACTGCCTAATACATTAATATGTCTAATACTATTACCCAGTTAGCATTAGTTTGAAACATGTATACAGAACGATTTTGAATTTTTAGTACTTCGGGTGCAGAACTGTCCATGAAGCAGACCCGCTCTGTAAGGACATTGCTCAACCGGAAAGTATGGGCGATCCAAGTTTTGAGATTTTTGAGTATTGTACTATGATAAACTTGATTCCATTGATTGAACGATGGTAGGAGACAGTCCCTTTTAAGGAGTGGTAGATATGGCGCGTGTGTTATTTATTAATGGCGGATCTGAAGGACATATCAATCCAACGATTGGCGTTGTGCAAGAGCTTATTTCGCGTGGAGAAGAGGTCGTGTACTTTTGTATAGAAGCTTTTCGGGAGCGTATCGAGAAGGCGGGGGCAACCGTTCGAACATTTGACGATCAAAAATTTATTAAAGCCTTTATCTCAGGTGGGAGAGATTATTTGCTCGAAAGAGTCAACGGTCTTTTACTTACGGCTGATATCGTCATACCAAGCGTTGTTGAACAGATCAAAGGAGAGCATTTTGATTATATCATTCATGATTCCATGTTTGGTTGCGGTCGTTTACTTGCTCAAATTCTTAAGCTTCCTGCAATCAGCTCTTGTACTACTTTTGCGCAGACAAAAGAATCGTTCGATAAAATGCTGGAACCATTTTTTGTAAATGTCCCTACAGACATCGCGAAACCCATAAACGATAAATTCCAAAGCCTGACGGCAATGGTGCAGGAAAAATATAATGTGGAGATCGATTCGCCTTATGAAGTGATTTGCAATCCTGCGCCGCTGACGATTGTTTATACAACAAGGGAGTTTCAACCTGAAGAAAAAGCATTCGACCAAACGTATAAATTTGTAGGTCCATCCATCTCTTCACGATTAACCCAAGAAAACTTCGACTTTACTGCAATCCAGGGAAAAAACCCCATTTACATATCACTGGGTACCGTGTTTAATCATGCAATGGATTTTTATAAGCTTTGTATTGAGGCATTTGGGAACACCGATCATACGATTGTCATGTCAATTGGAAGTAAAGTCCAAATTTCTGATTTAGGTGAAATTCCTACAAACTTCATCGTAAAGAATTACGTTCCACAAACCGATGTACTGCAACATGCTAAATTATTTATTACACATGGTGGAATGAACAGTACCCATGAAGGTCTTTATTATGGGGTTCCGCTCATTGTAATCCCACAAAGCGCAGATCAGCCAATCATTGCGGAGCAAGTCGCCCATATCGGAGCAGGCATAACATTACAAATGCAAAGCTTGACTGCAAATCAATTGCGTGAAGCAGCAGATCGTGTGTTAAGTCTCTCATCTTTCAAGAAAGCCGCCGCCAATATTAGGGAATCCTTTCTGCAATCAGGTGGGTATCATCAAGCTGTTGATGAGATTTTTGAATTTATAAGTCAATGTAGATCTGAATAATGAGCGTGCACTGGAAAAAAACACGGGACCGACAGGATCATGAGCATATAACTATAGCACCGTTACAAACAGTCAATAACTGTTCATACGGTGCTATTCATTTTCAAGTCAATCCTTGACCCGACGGGTTCTATCTTATGATAAATATATGTATATTTTGAAGTATAGTTCTCTTCTAAACGCGAATGTCAATACCAATATTCCGTTGTGTTTCAAGGTTATTATGCTTATTCTTATCGGCGGCATCCTGATTCTGCCTTAGCGTATCAGCAGCATTTACAGTTTGTGCAGATACGGATACATCTTCCTTATGATCAACCTCTCTGGTGACGATCTTCTTGTTATCGCTTTGAATCTCTTCTTTAGTGGCTTCGATCTTTTCACTCATTTTACGATCCAATTCAGTAATTTTCATCTCGATGTTTAGCGCTTCATCGGTTTTCGATTTATTAACTGTCAATTCTAGATTCTTTCTCATTTCCGATTTGCCTGGGTCGCCGGGCTCATTCTCACCTCCAAGAAGAGCTCTTCCCTTTCTTACTTCATGCCTAAGAGTGTCAGTTTCCACTTTCAGTGATCTACGTACACTTGCCATTTTGGTCAATTGGTCATGTAGATTACTAGCTTGTAAAAACTTTTCCATTGATATGCCTGACACATCTTGCTTACTTGTATCCATTTCGATTTTATTACTCAAATTCTCCTTTTGAGAAGAAGCACTATTGTTATTCTTATTCTCTTCAGTCTTCTCCATTCTCTTCTGCATAATTTGAGATTCAAGTAATTGCATATCCGTGGTTAAAAGTTTAATTCTTTCATCTTTTTGTTTAGAGTCCAGCTTTTCGTCTGATTTAATACTCGCGATTTTTTCATTAATAATTCCTTTTTGATTGATTAGCTGCTCAATCTCCCGGTCAATAGGAGACATAATATTTGTTCTGGACTTTACAGGCGACGTAGACTGTGATCTGCTTGATACGCTTGTAATTTGAGGCATTTAAACACATCCCTTATAAACGAAATGGTGAATATTTCCTTGAGGTAATTATCGGTTGTTAACCATATGAATATTAACAAGAATTTTATATCCCGTTCAAAATTGAACTAAGAGGCATTACGGAGACTGGCTTTACGGACAATGCGTAAGTTTGAAGACACGCAGTAGGGCTTTTTTACTTCTTCATCTGTCAACTCCACATTGTAGTGAAAATCCTTTTTGTAGATAATTTAGATGAAAGAAGATGTTAGAGTGTATATTTATTGAATGATTGAACTAGCGAGAAACGATAGTTGGTTAGTGGAAGGAATGAAATCAGATAACACAGTATTCAAACTATTGGACTACCACCGCTTAATTGTCATATGTATAATGATGGAAGAAAGGTTATCTGAATCTTATGTGAAACACCTGAAAATATTAATGTTAACAATCGATTTAAGGGACAATGGTCCGTAATTTAGTTTTTAGTTTATTAAGGGGGCTAATAACTTGGATTTTTTTTGGATGGCAGCGTTATCTCAAATATTCATTATATTATTAGTTATATTGTTCTTGGTAGGATTATTTCGATTTGTGAATAGATTAATTTTACACACAAAAAATACAAAAGAAAGCTTGAGAAGAATAGAAGACAAAATAGATAGGCTAAATCAAGAATTAAATAAGATCAATGAATAATTTCTAAAATAAGTAGTCCGTGTATGCAAGAAGGTTATTCGATATAACAGATATTAAATAGCAGGGGAACCTTAGATACCGTTAAATTACAAAATACCAGAAACATTAGAAAAGTTTGTTCAATTGGACAAGAAATTTCATTAACTACCTGAGCACACTGTCAATGATTATATAGGTTTTTATATTACCTTTAATAATGATAATGACAGATATGAATGCACACCAGAGGACGCTGTGATTTTTGGCAAAACTGGGGTAGGTGGAGACCACTTCGCTTTTTATACGTTTAATCAATCTATTAAAGATTTAGAAGAGGCCACGATTATTTTTATACAACGCATGTTTTTTGAAAAAGCAGTAAACTTGGTTGCAAGAAACCTTAAAGATTTTCTAGCTTTATTCATCACCCTTAAGGAACTTTATGTTATAGAACGTTTTAAACTTTATAAGAGCAAGTCAGATTTTATCAAGGATTATCAAGTCAGATTTTATCAAGGATTATAATGAGAATTATTTGAAGGATATAGATTTACGTGAGAGTGAGCTTGAATTTTTTATTGAAGAATTAATGGACAATGTTGTTGAAGGAATTACTGAGATCAATGATGCATACGCATACATTACTGATTTAAGAAAACATATTTCAATTGACATAAAGAATAGTGACGATTCTTAGTACTTCAATGATGCCTTCCACTTCGCTTAACCCCTAGGTAAAGCTTGTGTATAAGATTTTAGGAGATGATTCGATGACTGCAAAGCCACAACTGGTATTAGATTTAGCTGGTGTATTAATTAGTAATTTTTCAACTGCGGTTTGGCTGCAATTATCTGAGGATTCCGAAATCTCATTCCAAGACATTCGAGAACAATTTGATGAGATTCGAAAGGATATATGGACTGGAAAGATTAAAGAAGATGAGTTTTGGGAATGGATGAGCCTGCGAATGAAGCAGATCAACAAAGAGCGGGCCAGAGCGTTGTTGATGCAATCACTGGAACCGCTGCCAGGATTAAATTACTTGGCTGAATGGAGTGAAATCGCAGATATTCATATATTAAGTAATCATTGTAAGGAATGGTTGGAACCAATTTTAGAAAGAGTAGAACCTTATACAAGGAGCATAACGATTTCAAATCAAGTAAGGTTAAGAAAACCTGATATCCGAATTTATCAACATGTCGGGAAACAATTTGAACTAGGCCAAACGGTTGTTTATATTGATGATCAGGAAAAGAACCTAAAGCCTGTTATCGAACTTGGATGGAAAACCCTGTTAGCGGATAAAGAGCATAAATGGATAGAACAAGTTGAACCGATGCTAGGAAAGAGCCTTTTGTTAGCAAGTCGAGAAGAGGGCCCATAAGTATAATAAAGGATTACACTTATTTAGGGGGAGAGAACTTGATCAGAAAAGAGATTCAATTGATTTTAGATAGCTTACCAGAAAGAGAATTGCAAAAAATATATTGGTCAATAAAAATATTTCAAGAAAACTATTTATACAGGGAAAAATTAATTGAAAAAGCCGTAAACATCTCAGATGTATTTGATGGAGCAACAGAAATTATTAATAGATGGGATAAGACATTTACACTAAACATTAGTGAAGATGTAAAAGAAAGCATTTATTACAGTCAATATAAGTGGCATATTTTTAGTTATGAAATACAAGATTGTTTGAAAAAACATGAAGCAAGAAATGCTTTTAATACAGAAAGTAAAGATGAATTATATGTAATGTACCAAGACTCCCCCGATGTATTTCTATACAGTAACGCAAATGCCATAGTCGCGGAGGATTTTGATTCTCAACAAGATATATATATTTTTGATAAAAACTTTACTTGGACGTATGTGAATACCCATGAAGACATGTGTGGGCCGTATTTTTACAAAGTGAAATAATTTCGACAGTAACCAGATTACTATACATTTGGGAGGGATTCAGGAAGTGGATAGAAAACCAGTATTCATTATTTTCGTCATCTTGTGCTTACTAATTAGCGTAAGTTGTAGTAATAAGAGAGAAGTTACTACAGACGACATTGACAATATTAAATTAGAATTAATAGAACAAACAGAAGAAGCAAATGGAAAAGTGTTCACATTAAAATTACATAACAAATCCAGTCATATTATAGTACAGAATATTGTATATTTAAGTTTTCCCATAAAAGTTGAAAACGGTTTTAGAGGCAATGATTTTAAGATTGAAGCTAGAAATAATAAACTCAATATTAATCCAGGAGAAGAATTACTTCTCACCGTATTTGCTCCTAAGGAAATGTATGAAGGAAATCATAATATTGACTTAGAAGATCCTCATATCGAGATTAAAGGTTTCTTAAATGAAGTAACCGAAATTAATAAATTCAATATGATTGGAGGGCATCGTACTATGGACTCGTAGATATAAAAGCGTTATATGCAATCACTGTAACGAGTTTCAAGGAGGAGAAATGAATATTGATCTCAGACAAACAATTCAGAGTACCATTGAACGATACATATCGCCAACCGCTGAAATTTTAAGTATTAATGATCTTGAGTTAGCCTA
This sequence comes from Paenibacillus sp. FSL K6-1330, assembly GCF_037976825.1. Taxonomy (NCBI): domain Bacteria; kingdom Bacillati; phylum Bacillota; class Bacilli; order Caryophanales; family Paenibacillaceae; genus Paenibacillus; species Paenibacillus sp. FSL K6-1330. Next base: position 5,271,729 of record NZ_CP150269.1, on the reverse strand, counting down.
CGGTTTATCAGCCGTTGCACTAAAGAGACATGAAATACGATTGAGAGATACTAATGATGAAAGAACTATTAATCTTATTTCAAAGCAAGCAACTCTGATTGAAAGGCGAGTGCTTTCACATCTTTTCGAACAATCAGCAAATGTACCTTTTAGTTACACACCTGATTTAATAAGTAGTAATAGAGTGTATCTTTGCATGCAAGATGTTGACTATAAGACAGATTACAGTCATTTGAATTATCATTTGCTTCAATCAAATGAACTATTGGCATTATCTCATATTCATGCGGTTAATTATCAAAAGTCGGATAAATTGAGTTGGCTCCCTTTTGCAGACCCCAATCATATTGAATATGCATTAAACGAAAAGTGGAGACCAAGTTGGGATGAGGCAAAGCTGGATGCAGATTTTATAAGTACATTTGGTCAATATATTTCTGAAGTTGAACAATCAGCAAAATATATTGTTAAAGACATCAAGGAAGTGCTTTTAGACCAAAGTTCCCTTACCCTCATACATAATGATTTACATCCTGGAAATACATTAATTTATAACAATAAAGAAGTATATTTTATTGATTGGGAAGAAGCGAGATATGGGTCTTTGTACTTAGATATTTCACTTAGATTTAGAGAAGCTTCCCAAGCGGAAAATTATAGGCAATTGGTAAATTCGCGGGGGCTGAACTTATCAAAGGATATTTTTACGAGACATTTTAATGTAGCTTCACGATATATGGGATTACGTTATATGTCATGGTTCCTGCAGGTATGGAAAAAAGAAGAGAGATGGCTGAATGAACTAAATAAGTATCTGAAGATGGCGATATCGTAGATAAGATGATGAATGTGATTCACAGTAGGGAATTTAGTATAAAGAATACACGAAACACAATGAGAATGCTCGACTCTTAGTATGATAAAATCATGATGGAAACGGAAGAAATGATTCTTTGGAAATATAGAGAAGGTCTCCGAGGATGCTGAGTTTGATTCTATTTTGAAAGAATATTTTGATGTTTTACAATCTGGTTTCATTACTCAGCCTAAGATAAGAAATGTCTAAGGCTGGGTTGTTTCGTTAATATCCACGTGAGCTACTAGGAGAAAACCTGTGAAGGACAAATAAATCACATAATGGAGTTGTATCTCATGTTGATACTAGAACGAGCAATAAAAAGTGATGCACCAAAACTTGCTGAAATACAAAAGGCCAGCTTTGATGATGAATTGAAGCATTTTAATAATAATGAAATCTGTGGCCCACTAGGATACGATTCCGTAAGTTGGCAAGAAGAGATGATGCATAGTTGTGAATATTTTAAAGTGCTCTATAATGGAGAAATCATTGGGGGCGCAATGATATTTATAGAAACCAATCAAGTACATAATCTAGGGCGGATTTTTATTGATCCAAACTATCAGAATCAAGGAATCGGTAAAAAAGTAATGAAAGAAATTGAAGGAAGTTTTCCGGATAGCGTAAAATGGTGGCTTGATACTCCTAGGTGGAGTGTCAAAAATCATAACTTCTATACAAAGTGTGGATTCACCAAAGTCAGAGAAGAAGGTGACCTATATATTTTCGAGAAGACTATCTAGTTCCTTAAATATGATTATCTCGGGATATATAGCAGATGAAGTTCCATCTGTTGGAGACTTTATTATCTTTGTATATGTTTTTTGTTGTTCTATTATTAAGTAGTACTGAAATAAATTAACCTGAGAACTGTGGGGACATGAAGATGACGAAGAAGCTATATTACGAATCCGCTTATATTCGGGAGTGGGAGACACGAATCACACGCAGACTGGAGCGGGAGGACGGGACCTATCTAGTAATGGAGGAAACGGCCTTTTATCCGCACGGTGGAGGGCAGCCCTGTGACCTAGGGTGGATCGATAAGATTCCCGTTCTTGATGTTGTTCAGGAAGAAGGAGAAATTCTGCATAGAGTCGAGCGTTTGCCTGAGAAGGAAGAGGTTAGCTGTCGTTTGGATTGGAATAGAAGATTCGACCATATGCAGCATCATAGCGGCCAGCATCTCTTGTCTGCCATATGTCTGGAAGTATGCCAGGCGGAAACACTCAGTTTTCACCTGGGTCAAGATTACACTACGATTGATATCGCCCGATCTGACCTGTCTCAGGCCCAACTGATGATGCTGGAATTGGAAATTAACGATCAGATTTACCTTAATCGAAAAGTAACGAATTATTTTGTGAGCCGGGAGCAGGCTGCTGCCCTGCCGCTTGTGAAGCAGCCAAAGGTAACCGGCGATATCCGGATCGTTGAAATTGAAGGTATCGAATATAACGCTTGTGGAGGTACACATGTCTCCGCAACGGGTGAGATCGGAATGATTAAATTGCTGAGAGCCGAGAAGCAGAAGGGGCATATGCGCATCTATTTTAAATGCGGATATCGAGCGTTGAATGAATTTAATGCCGGAATGGAGATTCTCGGCAGCCTATCGGCTAGGTTTAATACCGGAAAGGAAGAGATTCTAGATCGGATTGCAAAATGGGATCAAGAACAGAAGCAGCTCCAGGCTGAATTGAACGCCGTGAAGGCTGAGAATGATGCTTACCTGGCGGGAAAGCTGTTGGCAGACCGTCAAGGCAGGCTGATCAAACACGTTTTTGCGGACAAGCCGCTGAAGGATATGCAGAACCTGGCGGCCAAGCTTACCGAAGAAGCTGAACTTATCGTGCTCTTCGTGTCCAACGCGGACAATAAGCTAGTCCTCGCTCAAGGAGGAAAGAGCGGACTCGCCTGCGGTGCGTTCTTCAAGCAGTATCTGGCTGATTATAGCGGTAAAGGCGGGGGCAGCGACAAGATGGCACAGGCCGGTTTTGCCACCGGGGAGGATGCCATGGCGTTTTACCATTTTGCGGCCCAGTCATTAAATCAGTCTGCAGAGGAGTAAGTGGTCTATTAAGTAGAAAGTATTCAAGCAGCTCAAACAATAAACGCCTCAACCTAAGATAAAAGCTATTTAGGATGGGGCGTTTTGTGCATACGTTATTTCAAATGGAATCTAGAAGTTAATGACATCAGATAACATAGTATTTACGCATTGGATATTTAACATTTATATCGAACAAGGAGATTAAACATGAGGGACATCATAAACATAAAGAGACTAACTACAATAGAAGAAGCTGAATTATTGGATCAAGAATTTGCTAAGCGTTATGGAGGCCAAGACATGGTTAGTAAGTGAAAAATAAAATAAACGAGGGTTTGACTGTGAATTTGGAATATAAAATTAATGATAACTGTATTGTCAGCGAGGTTGAAGAAGTATTTATTCGATCAGGGATCAGGAGACCGGTAGGCGATTCAGATCGAATTCATAGGATGATAGATAATGCAGATGAGATTATAACGGTAAGAGAAGGAAGTAAACTGGTGGGATTTTTAAGGGCAATTACAGATTATTCATATTGCTGCTATATTTCAGATATTGCAGTGGATATGGACTATCAGGGATTAGGAATTGGCAAAGAACTAATAAGAGTATTGAGGGACAAATTAGGAGAAGACGAAATTCAATATGTCCTCACTTCAGCACCGAAAGCCGCAGGATTTTATGAGAGGATCGGATTTGAAAGGGCAGATAAAGCATTTGTAATAAAAAGAAAACGGAATTGACGATATGGATCAAGATTCCTCTCCGGTTCGTAATACAAGAAACTTATATGCTCCTTAATTCAGTATAATCAATAAATCATAGAATCGGGGATGTAACAATGATAACAGAACTGAATAAATCAGAGTTTTATAAAATAAGACACATTACGGATAAGTGTAAGAATATCGAGGTTAGGGCTGTGGTTAGCGGAAATAACCCGGGTGGGGTCTATGTAGATCATTCAACAGAACCCACAGCAGCATTCATTTGGATTGAAGGACAAAAAGGTTTTCAGATTGTTGGAGATCCGCAGAGTATATCTTTTTTAACAGGATTAGAAGAATACATGAGAAAGCATATAGAACCCAAACTACAGAAGCAAAATATTAATTGGGTCGAGATTGGCTTAGATCCTGATCCTTGGGATAAAACGATACAAAACATTTTTCAGCAGCGTAACATTTCGAGCGATACTCAACATGTGTTTACATTAAGAGGGAATCCTCAATCTATTGAATTTCAAGATCAAGAGGTGAATATTCAACGGATAAGTTGTGAGTTATTGAAGTCAAGGCGATTGGAAAACCATTCGTTTTTAGAAAGCAAAATATTACGGTTTTGGGATTCTACAGACTCTTTCTTAGAGCAAGGATTCGGATACTTTGTTGAGGATAATAACAATGTGGTGAGTTTATGTTTTTCAGCATTTGTTGTGGATAAAACGCATGCAATTGATATCGAAACTCTTGAACAGCATAAAAGAAGAAATTATGGCGCTGCAGTAGCTCGAGCATTTGTTCAGGAATGCCTACAACAAGGAATTCATCCTTACTGGGACTGTACTCCGGATAATACAGGGTCTATTCGACTTGCAGAGAAAGTTGGAATGTCCCTTGATTTTGACTACCAAATATCCTATTATGGTTTATCCTAATGGCATTTTAGAGAAACATCTCAGTTGATGAAAGGGTCTAAAGTTAAATTAGAGGAAGTGAGTAGTTTGGAATACCAGGTACCTAAACAATGTATTTCGGTTTCAGCTCTAGTCACTAATGATCGTGGTGAGGTATTGTTGCTTAGAACACATTGGCGTTCAGATACATGGGAAATGCCAGGTGGCAATGTTGAATTAGGGGAACCCCTTGATAAAGCAATTTGCAGAGAGTTTCTTGAGGAGACGGGCATCGTTATTAAGCCAATTGGTATAACCGGTGTTTATATGAATACAACAAAACAAGTTTTGTCTATATGTTTTAGAGCTCAATACATAAGTGGAGAAATTAAAATACAAGAAGATGAGATACTCGAAGCTAGATACATAAAAATTGATCAATCTAATATCGAGGAATACATAACGAGACCGCAGCAAAGATCTAGATTATTAGATGCGATGAATGCAGCATGTTTTGTGCCCTTTGAAGCTTGGGAAGCAAACCCCAATTATATGTTGTTACATAGATTGGAAGGTGGTTGGAAACCAGGTAAACCGGATCTTTAGGCCGAATCTATGAAACTTCCAGAAATAGTAGGATGATAAAAAAGGAGACGTTATGGAAATCGAACTTATTCCTGTTACAGTTCAAGAGAAAGAAAGATTATCAAACATGTATCAATTTTATCATTATGATTTTAGTCGATATACTAATGAGGATTTAAATGATGATGGAACATACGGGGTGAACATTGATTTCTATTGGGAAGATGACCCTAGATGGAACCCGTATTTCATAGTATCGTCAGGAGCAATTGTAGGATTCTTGGTTGTGCTTTTTGAAAACTTAGACACGGATCCAGACCCAACGCATGTAATTTATGATTTTATGATTTTGAAGAAATATAGAAGAAACGGGATCGGTCGCACTGCAGCTAAGCAGGCATTTGGGTTATTCAATGCAAATTGGAAAGTAGCTCAGATGGAGAGTAATATTTCTGCCATATCTTTTTGGAGAAAAGTAATCAGTGAATTTTCCAAGAATAATTACACGGAGAGATACATGGAAGATTCAAAGAAATACATTCAAGAATTCAGTACAAAGAAGTAACATCAGATAGTGTGTGGAGTTATTTGAAAGGCGAAGTGATTTTAATGAATTCTGGGGTGTTTCAATGATAATGAGAATTGCGACTAAGGAAGATATGGATCAACTCATTCAAATGAGATGGGATTTTACACTTGAGGACGATCTAGATGGAAAATTACAAAATGAAATCTATAGTGACTTTTACGAGGAGTGTTATGAATTTTTATTAGGTGCTTTTCAAAGTGATATTTGGGAAATATGGGTTGCTGAAGAAGACGGAATGGTCGTGTCCAACATATATATTGAACTCATTCACAAGGTACCGAGACCAGGAAGAATCACACATCCATTTGCATATATGACGAATGTATATACGAAACCTGATTATCGAGGTAAAGGAATAGGAAGTAAATTAATATCAAAAATCAACGAATGGGCAAAAGAGAACAAATATGAATTTATTATAGTATGGCCCAGTGATGGAGGGGTTAATTTTTACAAAAAGAATGGATACCAGCATTGCAAAGAACCAATGCAAAACATGCTCTGTGAGTAAAACAGCCGGTATGAGTTCTAGAAAGACGAAGCGTGAAGGTAATCAATTCAACGAAAGAGAGTGAGCCCTATGAAAGTAGTCGAGCTCCATGAATTGAAGTTAGTCGGAATAAGAGTGGTATGTTCAGGTGACCAGTATGTCAATGAGATCCCCAAGGCTTCTGTTAAACTTAAAGAAAGATTGCATGAGATTCATGACGTTGTAACACCGGCAAGACTTGTCGGTGCATTCTTCGTTGAGGAAGTATCAGAAGAAGAAGATGGTTATTGGGTATGTGTTGAGGTAAATGAAATCAAAAAGGTTCCTGAAGAGATGGTTTCTTTAGTCATTCCAAAACAAAAATATGCAGTCCAACGACATCAGGGGCCTAATTATGAAATTAGAGATACATATGAAAAGCTCCATCACTGGATACGAGAAAATAACCATGAACGATTGCTGAGATCCTGGCATCTGGAGATTTCGGATGAATGGGGACAAGGGAAAGTGGATGATATTGAAGCAGACTTGTATGACACCATTAAATAGATTTGAAGTTTGAGAAAGACGGTGTTTCATTCCAACGGAATAAATTGCGCCATCTGGCACTTGCTGTTATAATTTTGCGTATGATATGTGATTGGGGGTTATACTGATGGCAATACCGAATTGCTCATTAGCTAGGAAGTCCTCATGCAAAGCCTGATCTGGGGCGATACTTTGCGTGGGGTGCGATAGATGAATTCGATCGCCCAACCTTAACTTTATCGTTTCTAATAACAGGCTTTGCACCTTCATTTTTAATAAAAATAAGGGGCTGAAAGCTATGAGTACACCATTTATTAGAAACCACCAGTTTAATGTGATTAAAAAACAATCGGAGTTCCTTCTGAAAACATTGCGCACGGTCGCGGATCGAAAGGTTTTGGAAACGGTTAGATATCGTGCCGTAACGAACGCTATGGAAGCATTTCCGTCTTTGACAGAGGATCAGAAGCGGATGCTGAGCGAAATATCAACCATCGAGAGGGCCGAGGATTTCCAGAAATATCTTAACGCATTAGAACCCTATCTGGAGCCTTATCCGACGATTACGCTGAAACAGATTCAGAAGCTATTTCCTAAAAATAAGAAACTGAAAGTTCCGGATCTGCAATCGATCGATTTTCGATATGTAACGTATTTAGGCTGGGTGGACATTGCCACTAACAAGTTATTTATCGTATATCCGTTCGAAGGAAGATTCATCGGGATCGAGGGGAGAATCACCCCAACCAACAAGAAAGGGTACTGTCTGTTCTGCAACCGGCATCAAGAGCTTGCCTTGTTCTCGGTCAAGACCAAGCCAGCCGTCGCTTCACCAGATAATCTTTCTTTCATTGGCCAATACGTATGTTTGGATAGCCAAGCATGTAATCACAGTATTACCGATACAGGGGCACTTGAGAAGTTCCTTCTCTCCGCCAGCAAGTAAACACAGTAACTAGAATAGGCTGCCTTTAGGGGCAGCCTATTTTGTACTATGTTCCCGTTTGAAGGACATAAAATGCCAAGAAAGGACGTTCAACATATGAACCATGTAAGATTAGTTAAGCCTCAGCTAGAGCTTGAAGAAGAATATTTATCATTTTATCAAGAATGGAAAGAATCCGGTGAGAATATGATCCCCTGGGTCATAAGCAAGGATCCAAGTGATTTTCAGGGAATGTTGAAGGAACTCTCTAATCAAGAGAAGGGTATTGGTGTAAAGGAAGGCTGGGTCTCCGATTCAACCTTTTGGTTGGTCGATCATCATCATAGAGTATTAGGTGCGGCTAATATTAGACATCAATTAACCGAACATTTATATAATGCTGGCGGGCATATTGGCTATGGAATCCGCCCGTTGGAAAGATTGAAAGGCTATGCGACTAAACTATTGGAATTGTCCTTGATTGAAGCTAAGAAACTGGGGATAAACGATGTATTAGTTGTCTGTGATGCCGGTAATGTGGGATCGGAAAGAACTATTATCAAGAACGGTGGGAGGCCGGATACAGATTACATAGAGGAAGATGGAAACGTAATTAAAAGATATTGGATTAAGATTACGTGATATTAGAGATCAAGATCAGTTTCTACAAGAAGACAGGATATACTATCGGGGCTCAGTTTTTTCATTTTTTAAGGCTGAGCCCCGCCATGTATCTAACGCTTTTACTCTAGGGAAGAAAACACGATATAGTGAAGGGCTCAAGATTGTCCGTATCTTATATCGTGATCTTTTTTGGGAGCCTTAGTCAAGAATACGATGCAAGTGACCAAAATAACAGCTAGTGCGATCCACTGCGAAGTAGCGAGGGCACCGAACTGTCCTCGGATGATATCGCCTCTGAAAAATTCGATAATAAATCTCCCTGAACTATAAAAAATGAGATATAGACCTGCTATTAGGCCGTTAGGCCTTTTTCTTCTTGCAATGTAGATTAATATAAAAAAAATGGAAAAGCTGAGTAAGCTCTCTAATATTTGTGTAGGAATGAGTTTGACATCATTCGGGGCAAGCTCGGATTCGTGAAACGTAATTCCAAACCAACCATCCGTTTCTTCACCATAACAGCAGCCGGCGAGAAGGCAGCCAATTCTTCCAAAGCCTTGCGCTAATGCAAGGGAGGGTACAAAAAGGTCAAGATATTTTAGAAAGTTTATCTTTTTCTTCTTACTATAGACATAACCAACCCCAATTCCCCCGATAATTCCACCGTATACCACAAATCCTTCCGAAAAATTCAGAACCAATGAAGGATCATGGATGATATTATTTATTTGGGTTATCCAAAACAAAAGCTTAGCTCCGATCAATCCGCCTAATAAGCTCCAGAAAGTTAGAGAGGAAACATGAGAAAGTTCCAGTTGCCTAGGTGCGGTTCTATTAACAACGATCTTGTAAGCGGTAAGGATTCCGATTGCGATCATCAATCCATATCCATAAATGGTCACAGGTCCGATACGAATGAGTTCATTGTGCATATGTTCATACCCCCCTCATAGATTCCCGGATAAAATATTCTGTTTATGCTCGGTGTGATCAAACTACATGATGTAGTATAATAATTCAAAAAAAGGGATTACGAATCCCCGGTCAACATAAAGAGTAGCAAAATGGAGCAGGATCTCAGAAAAGGCTTCAGCAGGGCTAGCGGAACATTCACCCCTCTGTCAGGCTCAAGAACCTGCATGACCCGGTATTGCAATGTCGTATCCGTAAAATGAACGGCAGCCTCATAACGCCGAAGCTTACCAAGTTGGGCTAATTTTAATAAGACACTGCCTAAATACAGCTCCGTGCCCATCTTTCGGATGGCGAATCGGTCAGCAAACAGCTCTTGCCACGTCTGATAGTACCGAAGAATCGGTTTAACGATTGGTAAATAACCAAAGGCGTCTGCCAGCAGGGTCGAAAAGAACGATTTTAAACCATCATGATTGCGACAGTGATATCGTTCATGCAGTAAAATTGCCTTTACTTCCTTGTCATTAAACATCTCTAAAACCGTAGTGGACACGACAATTTTCGGTCGCAGAAGACTAATTGTCAGAGCCACAAAGGCATTGTCCTGTACAACGATGATTTCCGTTCCCCAGCCGCGGTACTTGTAATTCAGGCGCTTGGATAATTTATCGTGCCTGTTGGCACGGAAGTGCTTTAACCATTTATGCGATAAAACCAATTGCCGGGTACTTCGCCAAATGAGCTGAACAATTGTATATACAATGACAATGTCGATTAAGGCGTAATTCAGAACGGGACCTTGAAATATTCCGCTTCGGACCTGGTAGGTAATGAATATTCCCATATGTACGATAACAACAGAAACGAATACGATCATCAGTGCATAGGTACATCTTAGCCGTGTGGTGGGATTCATTGCTTTTTCCCGTGTCTGATATCGTTTAATTTACGCTCCAGCTTTGCGATCACCTCGGGATCGACATCATCCAGCGCATCGATCATATGGTTCACGACCAAGCTCCCATACTCTTGAATGAGTCCCTGCGACACTTCCTTTGTCTGTTCGGTGAGAAATTGCTCCCTTGACTGCAGCGGACTGAACTTGGCTGCCCGTGTCCGGCCGGTTCCCGTCATCGTCTTTGTCAGCAGGCCTTTATCCAGAAGACGATTCATGACGGTCATCACCGTATTGATCGAGATCGGACTCTCCTGATTCAGGATCGACTGGACTTCCTTGATACTAAGCGCTTCCGAAGACCAGAGAATATCCATAATTCGAGACTCCAGTGGTCCAAAAAATCGATTCAGGCCTTCACCATCGATATTCATTTTTTTAATCTTCATTCCTATTCCACCTCATACTACATATCGTAGTATGGTTGTGGATAAAAGTCAACTTCCTTCAGCCAGTGCCTAGCCTGGGGGACCATGGAGTGTCCCGGTACATGCGAAGCGTCAGTGGCAAAAGGTTTTTTGCCGTGCAGTCGAGAATGAAGAATATAGCAATTGAATTATAAATCAAGAATAAACGGATTATTCGGGAGGAAGATAGCGTGAGCGATAGATTTGAGTTAAAACACGTAGGAATAGAAGATCCTTCAGAGGAAACCGGCATGTCTGGGTTTGGGTATCTTGCGTTGTTCGAATGTGAAGTTGAATATCGTTTTAGCACGGAAGACATGAGTGTGGAAGAAGCGGAAATTTACATACAAGATCTGTTGAATCAGCTGCCGGATGAAAACATAAACGAAATATGCAAGAAAGCATGCGCGTGGAAAAATCTCAAAATGTCTAGCGATACGGCTGATTATTCTCCCGGCTTAGAGGGAGTGTATGGAGAGGATATTTTGAAGTTTATGTCCGTAGGGGAAGTTGACCTTTATCGAAATCCTTGTGATCGAAACGATAATACATTCGGAGCAATCTTGGGTGGAGGTACAGCGTGGGACTCCGAAAATGGTATGGAAATTCTGATACGGGGCAGTAAGGTTCTTGAGGTGCGCGAGTATTTAGGCTACGGCGCATATGCTATTTGGAGCGAAACCGACGAAATTGAGTGAGAAAGCGATATGAATCGGCCAATCAGTGATGTTTAAATCGTCCTGTACATCCTGTACTATCCAACGCAAAAAATGAATAAGGAAAGGAGCATAACTAATTGCTAGAGCTCTCAAGACAAGCTGTTTTCATTGACAGGGACGGAACACTTGGAGGAACCGATCGGGTTGTTTTGCCCAGTGAATTTGAGCTATTTCCACAAGTACAGGATTCGATTCGTTCACTCAGAGCCGCAGGCATGCTTGTTTGTTCATTTACGAATCAACCTGGAATTGCTCGTGGCGAAGTAACACAGGACGAATTCGAATCGGAATTATTAGCCTTTGGTTTTGATAAGATCTATCTTTGTGCTCATGAGCATGGAGCGGGTTGTCCGTGTAGAAAGCCATCCGCAGGGATGCTGATGAAAGCCGCGGAAGAAAATAATTTGGACTTAGGGGAGTGCTTTGTCATAGGGGATAGATGGACGGATATGGTTGCTGCCAAAGAAGCCGGTTGTAAGAAAGTGCTAGTGAAGACGGGAGCTGGCCTCAAAGAACTGGAAAAATATAATAACAACGAGTATTTCGGCAAATGGAAAGAAGCGTATCCTGATTTTATCGCGACAGACTTTAATGAAGCCGTTACATGGATATTAGGAAGAGGCTATAAAGGGAGGGTTCTCCATGGATTTGAGTGAAAGAAAACAGTGGAATGAAAATCACAAAAAGCTAACCCAGATAATTCTGGATCCGGCTAAGCATCAAAGTGCGGTTGACCTATTCTTACAGCAGCATCGCTTGTTACATTCATCAAGAATGAGCCATTCACCCATTGCGACCCTTGAGGATGAGTTAGTTAAAGATCTACAAGAGGAAACATTCCGCCAATATCCAGTTAAGGCTCCTGATACAAAAAACTCAATAATATGGCATATGTGGCATATCACGCGTATTGAAGACATGACGATGAGCGTGCTCGTAAATAACGATGTCCAAGTATTGCATTCAGGTCAATGGAACAAGAAACTCCACATTGATGATGTTCATTCTGGAAATGAAATGACGGAAGCAGAAATCGCTAATTTGAGTGCGGCTCTTGATATTGGTTCTTTATTAGCTTATCGAAGTGAAGTTGGGCGAAACACTCGTGAAGTCATATCCCGTTTATTGCCAGGCGACTTTAAGCAAAAAGTTGAAGCGGCAAGAATTCATGAACTTAAAGTACAGCATGCGGTTAAGGAAGAAGCATCGTGAGTCCAAATAGTGAGGCCGGGATGCTATTTATTTTTACAAGGGAGGTTGTGTTAGGATGTTGTACGATTTGCCAGGCGAAGAGAATATGTCAACGATCGTGGGAATGTTATATAGCGCTGTCAGAGAGAACAGCCAACGGCTAAAGTCCATATCAGAGGGCATGGCCCAAGAGGAAATAGACTTCAAGGGACCTTGTGACAATTTCAATAGTGCCGCTCAGTTAATAAAACATATCATGTACGTCGACCTGAACTGGGTATATAGGATTAAAGGTGAGGCGCTTCCCCAGTCATTCATAGATGAATACGGCCCAATGATCGATGAACATAACAGGCTGCCGATGGTCAAAGGAATGTCTCTGGACACGCTTATATCTAAATATGAAGTTGTACTCAGTATGTTGAAGGATGTATGTACGCAGTTAACGGATGCCGATCTGGATCGCATCGTTACATTCGGACACGAGAATGAAAAGCAAGCCACCATCCGGTGGGGTTTATGGCATATGGCCGACCATAACCGTTATCATCAAGCCCATATTAATCAGCTTAGAAAGTGGTACTCTGAGCAGAAGAAGACATGGATCATGAATAAATGAATGGGAAAACCATTTCCTTGTTTGTCTTTCTGAGACAATTCACCGTATCTACGCTGCAGCGTTCGTCCCTTGGTCTGCCCGAGGCATTTTATTTTATTTGAGTTTCATTCGGTCAATCATTTTTTTAAGGTTTATATCGCCAAACGCGTCGTTTGTGCTATAATGATGTCGAATGGGCAACTATTCGCGTCATGTACAATAGAAAAAGTTATAGGTAATGGAAGTTTGGTGCAAATCCAACACGGTCCCGCCACTGTGATAGACCGAATGATCGGTCTTAAGTCAGGTCTTTTGCCTAATAACTTTGGAGAGACCAGTCATTTCGAGGCGAAAATGGCTGGTTTACAAGTCTAGTGACGTTTCTCGCCTCGCTAGGCTTTTTTTAATTGCAGCAGAGGCTGCCGACGATGTTGTCGGCCACAGCCGGGTGTTCGCCGCCGAATATATACAATGAGGTATAGCTCGCAAACGGGGAGATTCTTCAAGGACGAAGAAGCACGTGCACTATGGGGTGCATATCCCTTTTTTTTATTGATAGAGGCTGTTCCCAAAGTCCGCTTTTGATGACCGACCTTTTTGAACAGGCACTTATAAAATCGTGCCGTTAATGTGTCTGATCTAAGGACAAGTTCCGGAAGCGGTTGACGAAGATCGGAATGACGGTGTACAGTATATATGCAAAACTAAATGATAAGAAGCTGCACAATGGCGTGCATACATGATAACAAGCAAAGAGGCTTTTGAAGGGGATTTCCCTTTGAATGGCCTCTTTTTTTGTTGCAATTACTTCTTGGAGGTGCTTTACATGGATAAACTTTCGATTAAAGCCGACCTCTATATGGGGCAAGGCGCGATGGATCGTCTAACAGAGTGGCAAAACAAACGTATGTTCATCGTCACAGATCCATTTATGGTGAAGTCGGGCATGATTAACATGGTGTTTGATCGCCTGCACAGCAGTAACGAGCAATATGTTTTCAGCAATATCGTGCCTGATCCGCCGATTGAAGTCGTCACGGAAGGTGTCGAGGCGCTCTGTGCGTTCAACACCGATCTAATCATTGCCATTGGCGGCGGTTCTGCCATTGATGCCGCTAAAGCGATGAAGCTGTTTACGAAAAAGCTGCTTGACCAGCGAGATATCCCGTTCATTGCAATCCCGACGACAAGCGGGACGGGTTCTGAAGTTACGTCATTCTCCGTTATCAGCGACAAAGAAAAAAACATCAAATATCCGCTTGTATCCGATGACATGCTGCCGCAAGAAGCGATTCTCGATCCTGAGCTCGTCAAAAGCGTGCCGGACTTCATTACGGCCGATACCGGACTGGATGTGTTGACGCATGCCATTGAAGCCTATGTATCCACCAAATCCAATGATATCTCCGATGCACTGGCGGAGAAGGCAATGAAGCTGGTCTTTGCTTATTTGCCGCGAGCTTATAAGGACGGAAATGATCTTGAGGCGCGCGAAAAAATGCATAATGCATCCTGCATCGCGGGGATGGCGTTTAATATTGCGTCTCTGGGATTGAATCATGGGATCGCGCATGTGGCGGGAGCCAAATTCAAAATTGCCCACGGACGCATGAATGCGATTCTTCTTCCGCATGTCATCGAATTTAATGCCGATTACAAGCCGGGTTACGGCAAGGAAGAAAGCAATAGAGCGGCGGTTCGGTATGCCGAAATTTCCAAAAGCTTGGGGTTATCCGCACCCAATGCGAAGAGCGGCGTCCGTAGTCTCGTACAGGCAATCAAACTGCTGCAGAAGCAATTGAATATGCCGCAAACGCTGCGTGAATGCGGTGTGGATCAATCGCTGTTTGGAGAGATGAGAGAGTCGATCGCCGAAGGCGCGCTGAAAGACGGATGCACGGCAACAAATCCACGCGTTCCTACGGCAGAGGACGTGCTTCAAATTTTGAACAAAATGTTTCAATTCTAAGATCGAGTCGAAATTTGACGGATTTCGTATTGACATCGCTTGCAATATTCAAATATAGTGAAAGTAACACAATGGCGTGTTGCATACAAATCAAAGCAAAGTGGCTTCTTAAAAATTCCGCATGGACTTTTAAGGGGCTTTTATTGTTTTTTTGCAGGTTTTCTTATCAAAAGTAGACTTTTTGAACAACCTCTTTTAGTGTTTTCGATACGAGAGTGAGATGAGGAGTATGGAACAAGGAGCCGAGAAACAACGTGTGATTCAGGAGTATGTGCCTGGCAAACAGGTCACGCTCGCTCACATTATCGCGAACCCGAACCCGGACATTTACAAGAAGCTGGGACTCGGAAACGAAGCGCATCAGTCCATCGGCGTTATGACGATCACGCCAAGCGAAGCCTCCATCATTGCAGCGGATATCGCTACAAAGGCGGCTGGCGTACAAATCGGCTTTGTCGACCGTTTCAGCGGTTCACTCGTCATTACGGGCGATGTATCATCAGTAGAATCTGCGATCAGCGCAGTGCTGCATGGATTGCAGAATATATTGGGCTTCTCGGCAAATACGAATATTACGAGAACGTAGGAGAAGCTTATGATGAAGAAAATTATTTTTGCCGGAAGTACAGGATCGGGCAAAACCACGCTGTGCCAATGGCTGCACGGTGAGGAGATTGCCTATAAGAAAACGCAAGCCGTTGAAAATTTCGATCAGGCGATCGATACGCCGGGCGAATGCATCGAGAACCGGTATTTATACAAAATGCTGTTAGTATCCAGTGTAGATGCCGATGTCATTGGGCTGGTTCAGGATTGCACGAAAGAAGACAGCTATTTCCCGCCGGCTTTTGCAACGGTATTCGCCAAGCCGGTTATCGGAGTGGTAACGAAGGTGGAACTGGCCAAGTCGCAAGAAGAAATCGCGCAGGCCAGAGCGCATTTAATGGCGGCCGGCGTGGAGCGGATTTTTGAAGTCTCGACGATCGAGAACGTGGGAGTGGATGCTCTTCGGGATTATTTGAGGGCGTAAACGACTTGGATTCTAGTTCAAATGCAAGCGGGGCTTATCGATAGACAAGCGACAAGCAAATAACGACAGACAATGAGGTGCATGACGCATGAATGGAAAAATTGTAATAGTCGATGACGAACCTATTACAAGAATGGATATTCGTGAGATGCTAGAAGAGGCTAACTACAATGTAGTAGGCGAAGCTTCCGATGGCTTTGAAGCTATCGAATTATGCAAGAAGCATCTGCCTGACCTCGTCATCATGGATGTTCAAATGCCCATTTTGGATGGGCTCAAGGCGAGTAAAAGAATTCTTTCAGAACAGCTGGCGGGCGGGATCATCCTTTTGACCGCCTACAGCGACAAACAGACGATTGAAAAAGCATCTTCTGTCGGTGCGCTTGGTTACTTGGTAAAGCCGCTTGATGAAAAGTCGTTCATTCCTATGGTGGAAGTCACGATAGCCAGAGGCAAGGAATTCCGAAAGCTGGAACAAGATCTCTCAAAGCTGACGCAGAAGATGGAAGAACGCAAAGCGGTCGAGAAAGCGAAAGGCATATTGATGAGAGAAAATGGCTACACGGAAGAGGAAGCCTATCAAATCTTACGAAAACTCAGCATGGATCGGCGATGTCCTCTGATTGAAATTGCTAGTACCATCGTCATTTCCTATGATTGATTTCAAAGAACGGATCAGGCAGCTTTGCAGCCTTCACACCGGATTGTCGGAAGAGGATATAGTCCGGATCTGCGAAATAGCGGAGTCATTTCAAATGACCGAGGTAGAGGATGATGTGTTCATCGACGTATTGTCGAGCGTGGCAAGCGAAGCCATCGTGGTCTATCATCGTCGTCCATGTGAAGGCAAATCGGTATATTATTTTCCGGTTACGGGGGAGAAGGCGCTGCGCGAGAATGAACCTGGCGTCCTGCGGACGCTTGAAACAGGCATTATGTCGCAGGGGCTCGTCGCCAGGACGCAGGAGAATCATCTGGTTCGGCAAACGGTATATCCTATTAAAAATCAAAGCGGCGTCATTGCCGTTCTGATCTATGAAAAAGATGTCCG
This sequence comes from Paenibacillus sp. FSL K6-1330, assembly GCF_037976825.1. Classification (NCBI taxonomy): domain Bacteria; kingdom Bacillati; phylum Bacillota; class Bacilli; order Caryophanales; family Paenibacillaceae; genus Paenibacillus; species Paenibacillus sp. FSL K6-1330. The sequence goes on along the minus strand of NZ_CP150269.1, from coordinate 5,254,623 downwards.
CGACAATATACAAGCCCACTTCAACAGGCAGAGAGCGTCATGCGAGGATGGGGAGATGTCCTCGATGCTGGGGGCTATGCTGCAGTTCAAGGATTCGATTATCAATCAATTGGAAGACGCCGTTCTGGTGTTCGATAAATATGGGTTTTTGAAGCTGAAAAATGAACAGGCGGACGTATATTACAGACAGCTTGGTTATTTGGAAGATATCCAAGGATTGCATTATGATAATTTGTCGCTTGATCAGACGATGTTCTCCGAGGTCATGAGCCAGCATTCATCTTCGCTATGTTGTCCGCTTACGGTGGAAGTGAAAGCCGCCGGACGTTACTATCAGGTGAAACGCTTGTTCATTGAGGAAAAGGATTTATGCGTAGGCGTTATTCTGCATGATATAACCGAGATTAGAAACAAGGAAGCTGAGATCGTTTCTAAATCGGTTGCCATCCGCGAAATTCATCACCGGGTAAAAAACAATTTGCAGATGGTAGCGTCTCTGCTGCGCATTCAGGGGCGGCAGTGCAAAAGCCCTGAGGCCAAGAAATGCCTTGATGACAGTGTCAGTCGCGTGCTCGCGATCGCCGCAACCCATGAATTGCTGTCGACGGAGATCGAAGCCGAAGTGGATCTCATGGATGTTATACGATTGATTGCATCCAATATCGAACGCTGTTTTGTTGATTGCCGCGCCGTCAAGGTGGAGATTGCTTCAGAGCAAAACATTTGCTTGGACAGTGATCGGACCGTAACTGTCGCGCTGATTGTAAGCGAACTGCTACATAACAGTTATGAACATGCGTTCGGCGATTGTTCGGAGGGAAGAATTTCCGTCAAGACAAAAGTAGAAGGCGAGCTGGTGACGGTCGTCGTGGCAGATGACGGAGCCGGGTTCGTTGTCGGGGAAACTTCGCATAAAAGCTTGGGGCTGACGATTGTCCGCAGCTATGTTAAAGACAAGCTGAAAGGTAAGCTTTCGATCGTATCCGGCGATACGGGCACAACAGTGACTTTTACGTTCAAAAAATAATATCATCGGACTACAAGGGCGTAGTCTTCGAAGCAATGAGGCTTAAAGTAAACCTTCCGGTATATCTGGAAGGTTGTGACTTTAAGCCTTTTTGCACTCTTCAAGTTGTAGTCCGAATGATAAGAAATCAAGCCAGGGGGTGAACAAAGTGGAAGAACAATTGCTCAGCGTTGGCATCGATATGGGAACTTCTACGACCCAACTGGTGCTGTCTAAGCTCCATATTCAAAACATGGCTTCTTCGTTTTCGGTGCCTCGCTTGGTTATTACGGACAAGGAAGTGGTCTATCGAAGCGACATTTGTTTTACACCCGTGTTGGAAGATAACCGGATCGATATGTTGAAGATTCAGTCCTTCGTGCAGGAGCAATACGAGAAGGCAGGCATCCGCAAGGATGAGATCCAGACAGGAGCGGTCATCATCACGGGTGAGACGGCACGCAAAGAGAATGCGAATGAAGTCGTGCTCTCGCTAAGCGGCTTTGCCGGTGATTTCGTCGTCGCAACCGCAGGGCCGGATCTGGAGAGCATTATTGCCGCCAAAGGCGCGGGTGCACATTCGTATTCCAAAGAGCATTCCACCTGCATCGCCAACATCGACATTGGCGGCGGTACAAGCAATTTGGCATTATTCGCCGATGGCGAACTGTTGGATACGGGCTGCCTCGATATTGGGGGGCGCCTGATCAAGGTTGATCAAAGTTCGCATGAAATCACGTATATCGCGCCTAAAATCAAGCAGCTTGCCGAGCGAAGGGGATTCCGTCTTGCTATAGGCCAGCGGGTCACTCCAGATGATCTTCAGCCGATTATCGGGGAAATGGTCAAGCTGCTCGAAGAAAGCGTCGGCCTCAGGCCACCGGGAGACTTCTATAACACCATCGTCACCAACAAAGGGCTGAAGCTGGACCTTGCGATTCCGTGTATTTCCTTCTCAGGAGGGGTTGCAGACTACATTTATCATGAATCCACAGGAGACGTATTCGAGTTCGGAGACATCGGTATATTGCTTGGAAGAGCCATCGCCTCTTCTCCGCTAACGCAGCAGCTAACCGTTGCCCGTTCAGCCGAGACCATCCGGGCTACCGTTGTCGGAGCAGGATCCCATACGACGGAGATCAGTGGAAGCACGATTACCTATACGGATGAAAGTTTCCCGATCAAGAATTTACCGATCTTGAAGCTTTCTGTGGTCGACGAGTCCGGAAGCAGTGAGCAGTTGGCAAAGGCCATCACCGATAAGCTGGATTGGTTCAAACTGAACAATGATTTGCAGCGGGTGGCCATTGCGATTGAAGGAAAGAAAAATGCAAGCTTTCAGGAGGTTCAGAAATATGCCCAAGGTTTGTACAAAGGGATGTCTGAACTGCTGGAGCGGGAGTATCCGCTCATCGTAATTGTTCATCACGATCTGGCGAAGGTGCTGGGGCAAACATTGTACGCGTTGCTGAATTACAAGAAAGATGTCATCTGCATCGATAGCGTACAGGTAGACAATGGCGACTATATCGACATCGGCAAGCCGATTGCGGGTGGCAAGGTGCTGCCTGTCGTTATTAAAACGCTTGTTTTTCACTAAGAGTCGCACATTAACGATTCGAGTTTCATCTATTCGAGCTGCAAGTGGAAGGAGGAGCTTTTGTGATTTTAAAAACGAAATTGTTTGGGCGAGTCTATCAATTCAAGACGCTCATGGATGTCATGGCAAAAGCCAATGAAGAAAAGTCGGGGGATACGCTGGCCGGATTGGGAGCCGCTTCGGCAGAAGAACGCGTAGCCGCCAAGGTAGTTCTTTCCCAGATCAAATTGTCGGACCTGCGCAATAATCCGGCGGTTCCTTACGAAGAGGACGAAGTAACACGTATCATTCAGGATGCCGTGAATGAGCGCATTTACAGTGAAATTCAAAACTGGACCGTCGAAGAGTTGCGCGAGTGGATTTTGAATGAGAACACAACGGAAGGCGACATCAAGCGCATCTCCCGTGGACTGACAGCAGAAATGATCGCTGCGGTTGCGAAAATCATGACGAACCTTGACCTGATTTACGGGGCCAAGAAAATTCGGGTTACGGCGCATGCCAATACGACGATCGGGCGTCCGGGCACGTTGTCGGCACGGCTGCAGCCGAATCACCCGACAGATGATCCCGACGGTATCATGGCTTCCCTAATGGAAGGCCTGACTTTCGGGATCGGGGATGCGGTGCTTGGCCTCAATCCGGTCGACGACTCCGTAGAAAGCGTGACGCGTGTCCTGAAACGGTTCGAGGAGTTTCGGCAAAAGTGGGAAATTCCTACGCAAACCTGCGTGCTCGCTCACGTTACGACCCAGATGGAAGCTGTTAAGCGCGGCGCGCCCACAGGACTTATTTTTCAATCGATCGCAGGTTCGCAGAAAGGGAATGAGGCGTTTGGCTTCAATGCGGCCACGATTGAGGAAGCGCAGCAGCTTGTGCTGAATCAAGGCCAGGTGGTTGGGCCAAATGTAATGTATTTCGAGACGGGGCAAGGCTCCGAACTGTCTTCCGAAGCTCATCATGGCATCGACCAGGTGACGATGGAAGCACGCTGTTACGGTTTCGCGAAGCGGTATAACCCGTTCCTTGTCAATACGGTTGTCGGATTCATCGGGCCCGAGTATTTGTACGACGCGAAGCAGGTTATCCGTGCCGGCCTGGAAGATCACTTCATGGGCAAGCTGACAGGCGTTTCGATGGGCTGCGACGCTTGCTATACGAACCATATGAAGGCGGATCAGAACGACTTGGAAAACCTGGCGGTTCTCCTGTCTACAGCAGGCTGCAACTTCTTCATGGGTATCCCGCATGGCGACGATGTCATGCTCAACTACCAGACGACCGGATATCATGAAACGGCAACGCTGCGTGAATTGCTCGGTTTGCGTCCAATTCGGGAGTTCGAGCAGTGGATGGAGAAAATGGGCTTTATCGAAAACGGCAAACTGACCAAAAAAGCCGGGGATGCGTCAGTATTTCTCAAGTAAGGAAAGGAGGAAGCTCACATGAACGAGAAAGATCTGAAATCGATGATTGAATCGATTTTGAACGAGATGGTAGGAAACAAGGCAGAGCAAGAAGTTGCTAAGCCTGTTGAAACAGCGACAGTTGCAGCACCGATTGCGCATAACGCGGAGCCGCACGAAGGTGGACTTGTACAGAAAACTGTACCTGAGGAAGCACAAGAGGACGACGGTGAATGCTTGGATGATATCACGGAAATTAACCTTCGCAAGCTGCTGCTCGTGCCTGATCCGGCGGATCGCGAAGGATACATGAGAATGAAAGCAAAAACGCCGGCCCGTCTTGGCGTTTGGCGCGCAGGTCCGCGGTACAAGACGTTTACATCGCTGCGTTTCCGCGCTGACCATGCCGCTGCTCAAGACGCCGTGTTCTCCTATGTATCCGAAGATTTCGTCAAGGAGATGCACCTTGTGCCTATCGCCACCAAGTGTCAGGACAAGGATGAATATATTACGCGTCCGGACTTGGGACGTCAATTCTCGGATGAGACCATCGAGTACATCAAGCAGCACACGACCAAGCAGGCCAAAGTGCAAATCATGGTTGGAGACGGCTTAAGTTCGGCAGCGATCGAAGCCAATTTGCGGGATATCATTCCATCCATTACGCAAGGTCTTAAGATGTATGGCATCGATGCAGGCAATATCCTGTTCGTCAAGCATTGCCGTGTTCCTTCCATGGACGTCATTGGCGATGTAACGGAAGCAGATGTGGTTTGCCTGCTGGTCGGCGAACGTCCGGGGCTTGTAACGGCAGAATCCATGAGTGCCTACATTGCTTATAAACCAACAGTGGGCATGCCTGAAGCAAGACGTACCGTTATTTCCAACATTCATTCCGGCGGTACCCCTGCCGTAGAAGCAGGGGCGCATATTGCCGAATTGATCAAGACCATGATTGATCGCAAAGCATCAGGTATTGATTTAAAACTATAGGAAAGGCTGGAGGCACGTATGAGAAACGAACCGATTCATGCACAAGTGCTCGGGATGAAGCTCATTTCCAACGTAAGCCTGGATATGGCAAACAAGCTGGAGTTGAAGCCGCACCATAAAAGTTTGGGTATCATTACTGCTGACATTGATGACGTAACTTACGCAGCACTGGATGAAGCAACGAAAGCAGCCGCTGTGGATGTTGTGTATGCAAGAAGCATGTATGCCGGATCGGCTAATGCTTCAACGAAGCTGGCAGGTGAAGTCATTGGGATTCTGGCTGGGCCAAATCCCGAGGAAGTACGCAGCGGCATGAACGCTGTCGTTGATTTCATCGGAAGCGGCGCTCATTTCGTTAGCGCCAATGAGGATGACAGCATCACCTATTTCGCCCACTGCGTATCCCGAACAGGCTCCTATTTATCCGAGACGGCGGGGATCCAAGAAGGTGAGGCGCTCGCTTATTTGATCGCTCCGCCGCTGGAAGCGATGTATGCGATCGATGCAGCACTGAAAGCCGCCGATGTTACGATTGCAACCTTCTTTGGCCCACCGTCCGAGACCAACTTCGCTGGCGCACTGCTGACAGGCAGTCAATCGGCCTGCAAGGCAGCATGTGACGCTTTCGCGGACGCTGTCCAATTCGTTGCGGATAACCCAACGAGTTATTAAGGTAGCGGACCATGAGATATAGCGCGTTAGGGCTAGTTGAAGTCAGAGGGTATCTAGGTGCAGTCGCCGCAGCGGATGCCGCATTAAAGGCGGCAAGCGTTACCTGTATCGGCATGGAGATCATCGGTGGTGGACTGGTGACCGTCAAACTGGATGGAGATGTCGGAGCGGTGCAGGCTGCTGTTGAGGCGGGAGCGGAGATGGCGAAGCAATTAGATGTGCTGCTGACCCGCCATGTGATTGCTAGAATGCATGAAGAAACGGCAGTTTTGGTGGAAGAACAGGATGATTCTGACGAAAGTCCGCTTCAGGCAGTCGCAACCATGGATGAACAGGCGCAGGAACAAACGACAGAAGCAGCTGAAGACGGTGCTGAACAAATCGCTGTACCCAACGACGCTGTTGACGAGGCCGTACACCTTGCCATCAAAGAAACTGCCGCTTCTAAAGATTTGGCGGAAGAAGGGGCAAGTTCAGAAGAACTCAAAGCGGCAGATACGGCTTGGCCGCAGGCATTAAAGACAAATGGAGCGAATGCTGCTGGGTCCCAGCCGGAGCGGAAACCTTCACCGATGAAGAAAATTCAAACTCAAGCGGAGGAGAAATCCACACCCGACGTCAGGGAAACAGAAGAAACAAAAGCCGCAGTAAAGCTTGTCACTGAGCAGAAGGATGCCGATGATCAGGCAGCAACACCGGATAAGAAGCAGGCCGATGCGCCAAAGAGCAAGCACAATGACAGTAAACTCCGTGAGCAACCGAAGCAAAAATCGGCAGCCAAGTCCGGCAAGAAGTCAAAAAGGGCAAGCTCATAGGAGAAACATCTATCGATGAAAATGCAAAGAAGACCGACCGCTTTTACTAAAGAAAACAAATACACATCTATCGATGTAAAAACGCAGTAGAGAGAAGGAATATTGATGGAAACATTGGATAAAGACCTGAGATCCATTCAAGAAGTCCGTGATCTGATCAACAAAGCCAAGGAAGCGCAAGTTAAGCTCGCCGCCATGACGCAAAAGCAAATCGACGCGATCGTCAAAGCGGTTGCCGATGCCGGATACAACCATCGCGAGAAGCTGGCGAAGATGGCCAATGAGGAAACTGGCTTCGGCCGCTGGCAGGACAAGGTCATCAAGAATGCTTTTGCTTCGCAGCAAGTCTACGAGTCCATCAAGGACATGAACACCGTTGGCATCTTGAAAGATGACAAAGAGAATAAGTTGATGGAGGTAGCTGTCCCAGTTGGTGTCATTGCCGGTCTAATTCCATCCACCAACCCGACTTCGACGGTTATCTACAAAACGCTCATTGCGCTTAAAGCAGGAAACAGTATCGTGTTTTCCCCGCATCCGAATGCGCTTAAGAGTATTCTGGAAACGGTGAAGGTCATTAACGAGGCAGCTGTGCAAGCAGGATGCCCAGAAGGTGCCATTGGCGTCATGACGGTTCCGACAATTCAAGGAACAGATCAATTGATGAAGCATAACGATGTCGCCTTGATTCTAGCAACAGGCGGAACGGCGATGGTCAAAGCCGCTTATTCATCCGGTACGCCGGCAATCGGTGTTGGTCCAGGCAACGGCCCTGCCTTTATCGAGAAGAGTGCGAATATTCCGCTTGCAGTCAAACGCATCATGGACTCCAAAACTTTCGATAACGGCACGATTTGCGCTTCGGAGCAATCCGTCGTCGTCGAAGCATGCAGCAAGGAAGCGGTTGTGGCTGAATTCAAAAAGCAAGGAGCTTATTTCCTTTCCGCAGAGGAAGCCGATCAGCTTGGCAAATTCATTATGCGGGCCAATGGCACCATGAACCCGCAAATCGTTGGACGCAGCGTAGATCATATCGCAAAACTGGCGAATCTGAATATTCCTGCTAGAGCTCGCGTGCTGATCGCCGAAGAAACCCGCGTGGGACGCAATGTTCCATATTCACGAGAGAAATTGGCTCCAATTCTGGCTTTCTACACAGAGGATAGCTGGGAAGCTGCATGCGAACGCTGCATCGAAATTCTGAATGGAGAAGGCGCAGGCCATACGATGTGCATTCACTCCGAAAATGAAGAGATTGTACGCCAGTTCGCTTTGAAAAAACCGGTATCCCGTTTGTTAGTCAATACGCCGGGTACGCTTGGCGGCATCGGCGCAACGACAGCACTTGCACCAGCGCTTACGCTTGGTTGCGGTGCGGTTGGCGGAAGCTCCACATCCGACAACATCAGTCCGCTTAATCTGCTTAACATTCGCAGAATCGCTTATGGACTAATAGAAATGGAAGATTTGGCAGACCGAAAGGAAGAATCGCAGCCGAAAGCCGCATGCAGCCTTCCGGAAGACAAAGAACAACTTATCGACATGATTGTGGCACGTATTCTTGAAAAAATGTAAGTTTTCGTAGATTTCATCGGCAAGACGAGCAATCCATTATTGGTAACCCTAAAATTCATTATAAATACAAATTATTAGGAGGAATTTTATCATGGCAAACGCAAACGCATTGGGAATGGTAGAAACTAAAGGTTTGGTAGGAGCAATCGAGGCAGCAGACGCAATGGTGAAAGCAGCGAATGTTACACTGATCGGCAAAGAACAAATCGGAGCAGGTCTCGTAACGGTTATGGTTCGCGGCGATGTGGGCGCTGTTAAGGCAGCTACCGACGCAGGCGCAGCTGCGGCAGAACGTGTTGGCGAATTGCTTTCGGTACACGTGATTCCAAGACCTCATGCCGAAGTGGACGCAATCCTGCCTAAAACCACAAAAGCAGAATAAAACTACTCTGACAAGCCGGACGAGGAAGACAGCAGAATGCGGGCACTTCGCCCGCATTCCACTTCTGACTATGGCGATTTATCCTGGCTTGTAACAGTTCGGACGATCGCGTAAGGAAATATGAACACGCATTCGCCTTAGAAGGATGTGAAAACATGGCTGTGATTACGGAAAGCGAGCTGCGCAAGTATTTTCGAAATCGGAATTTGAAGGATGCTGCCGTTTATGAGACGGCTGCGGGAACGATACTGACGCCATCAGCCAAAAGCTTTTTGACCGATCATCAGATTGAACTGCGGTATGTGACAGCTTCTGAGACGGATAAGGATACGGTAAAGGAACCGGTACCGGCACCAGCGCAAGAATCGATGCTGCAAAACGAAGTTAAGCTTCAAGTGACGACCAACCTGGATGTTGAACCAGCAACCGGCGGGAAAAAGCGATTTCGAACGCTGTACGGCGGATTTTTGGAAACGAAGCCTGAGCATATGACCCATTTGTATGGAAATATGCTCGTTTTTAAGGATCATCCACGGATATTATTCCGCGGCAAGCTGGACTCATTGGAAACAAAAATATTGGAAGCACAAATCAGCTGCTTCAAGCTGAATATGACCAAGTTGGTCAACGATTTGGAAGAGATTTTGCAATTCGTTAGGCGGATCGTACGGTGCGAAGTGCTTAGCGAAAGCATTGAAGAATTCCATTTGCTTGGGCTGAACCCCAAGGAACTCAGGGAGCAATCCCATTTTCCCAAGAAATACTTTGGACTGGAACATTTTCAACCCAGCTATGATATGGGCGAAGCGGTTGTTGTCATAAATGCGTTACGCACATTGACGAGGGAGACGGAACTGCTGGCTTATCAAGCCTTCAAGAAGGAACATGGAGATGTAGAGCGTGAAGATATCATTCGATCACTGAACAGGCTGTCTTCCTTGTTCTGGATTATCATGTTCCGCATCCGTGTTGGAGAGTACAACTGATGAGGTGACTAAGGTGGATAACCAACTGGTAGAGAGCATCATTAATGAAGTGGTTAAGCGGGTGCAGGATGAAACCTGTTTCGAAATCGAAGCATCCGGCAAGCATGTGCATTTGAATCGGGAAACGATCGATGCCTTGTTCGGCAAGGGATATCAGCTGACGAAAGCCAAGGATCTTTCCCAGCCGGGGCAATATGCTTGCAAAGAACGTGTGACGCTGATCGGGCCCAAGGGCTCTTTGCATAATGTCGTCGTGCTGGGTCCGGAACGCAAAGAATCGCAAGTAGAGGTATCGCTCACAGATTCGGTTGTGCTCGGAATATCTGCTCCGGTAAAAGAAAGCGGTAAGTTGGAAGGAACCCCGGGAATCGTCATCGCTTCGGGCAGCAATATGATTCGGCTCGATCGAGGATTAATCGCAGCACAACGTCATATTCACGTGAAAGCGGAGGATGCGGAGAAATACAACGTAAAAAACGGCGAAATCGTACAGGTAAAAGTGTATGGCAAACGTCCGCTTATTTTTGACGATGTGCTGGTTCGAGTGAGCCCGAACTTTGAGACCTACATGCATATTGACTACGACGAAGCAAATGCATGCGGCTTTACGAAAGGTACGAAGGGGAAAATTTTGAAGTAGGGCATCCAGGTTTAGGAGCGTGAAAAAATGAACATAGAAGCTCTGGATCGGGCAGCGATTATCGAAACCGTAACGGCTGAGGTGATGAAACGGCTGGAACTGGCACAGACGGAGAAGCCGGATGTATCCAAAAAGCAAGCGGTTCTTCTGACTGTGGAACCGCTGCCGGAACTGGAAAATAAGCTGAAGCCATATTATGAGGTGCGTTATTACGATGAGGCGCTCAGAGATTGTGATGTGCTGATTATTCCTACAATATGTATTCAGCTGTTATCCCACCTTGCGAACGGCATAAGCGCAGGCCCGCGTGAACGGTTCGTGCTCACGATGCTGCTGAAGGGACGAAAGGTGATTGCGTTCGAGGAAGGATTGCTTTACCGAAAATACAAGTCAACGGCCCCAGTTTTGCTGTACAAAATGTACGATGAATTTACAGACAAGCTGAGCGATTACGGAATCCGGATGGTCAAAGAAACGGAAATGCTTGCGGCATGTATGGAGGAAGGGCGGCTTAAGGATATGACTCAGGTTGAGCCTCATACCGAATCCGTTTATGCACCGCATGATGCGGAAGTATTGAGCCGCAAAGTCATTACCGAAGCGGAAGTGAAAAAGCACCGTCTGCAGAACCGGACAGAGATCGTGATAGACCGGCATAGTATCATTACGCCGCTTGCTCAGGATTACTTACGCATGCAGCAGATGCAGATACGTAGAAGATAACGGGCGAGGTGAACTTATGATCATGGGACAAGTTATGGGAAGCCTGTGGGCTACCCGCAAGGATAATAAGCTGAACGGGATGGCCTTCCTCGTGGTCAAACCGTTATCATATGCCAAAGAACCCGTCACACGTGAATATTTTGTCGCTGCGGATAATGCCGGGGCGGGCATAGGGGATACGGTATTGGTAACGACCGGAAGTGCGGCCCGAACATCGTTTGCCAATGGAGACGTACCCGTTGATGCGGTCATCGTAGGGATCGTCGATTCGATCGAGGTGACACATGATTAGTGCAATAGGCGTTGTTGAGATGCGCAGCATTAGTAAAGGTTACGAAACAGCGGACCAAATGCTGAAGACTTCGCCTGTTGAGGTGCATCATATGAAGCCGATCTGTCCGGGCAAATTTCTGATCGTCATGAGCGGGGATACCGCAGACGTACAGGCAGCGATGGAGACAGCCAAGGTGGAAGCCGGCGACTTCCGGATCAGCGACTTTGAACTGCATGGCGTACATCCCGATATCATCGATGGATTGAAACGCCGTCCTTCCTCCCTGCCTGTGAATGCGCTTGGCATTGTGGAGACGGCTACGGTGTCTCCCGGCATTTTTGCATTAAATGAAGCTTTGAAGCAATGCGACATTCATGTGAAAAAAATGAATCTTGGCATGGCGATTGGGGGAAAGTTTCTCGCCGTGTTCACAGGAAGTGTCAGCGATGTGGAGCAGGGGATGAAGGTGTTTGTATCCTCCATGGATCCAAAGCGGATCATTCATCATGCGGTGCTTCGTTCCCCGTCCGAAGAAATCATACAACACTTCCGGTAGGGAGTTTTCAGGGCACGATGGTCAATGAAAACCATTTGCTTTGGATCATATAGCGATAGAATGGGGGAGCATGTACGTGGAGATTAATGAAATTATCATATACGGCATGGTTATTTTCATGATTCTCGGTGCCATCGATAAGTGCATTGGGTACAAGTTTGGATTGGGACATCAATTCGATGAAGGGATTATGGCCATGGGTTCGCTTACGCTCGCCATGGTGGGGATCATCTGCCTGTCTCCGGTCCTGGCCAAAGTGCTAAGTCCGGTCGTCGTTCCGATATACAGCGCATTGGGAGCAGACCCCGCCATGTTTGCGACTACATTGCTGGCGAACGACATGGGCGGCTTCTCGCTGGCACAGGAACTCGCGCAGAGTCCGGAAGCGGGATTATTCGCAGGAACGATCCTGGGGGCTATGCTTGGCCCTACGATTGTATTCATCATTCCGGTTGCACTTGGCATTATTAAAAAAGAAGACCAGAAATTTTTGGCTACCGGCGTGCTGGCCGGTATCGTAACTATACCGCTCGGTTGCTTGATTGGCGGATTGGTTGCCGGTTACTCGATCACAATGATTTTGTCCAACCTAGTTCCAATTATTTTGTTTGCTGTACTTATCGTGCTGGGATTGTGGAAATTTCCGCAGGGTATGATCAAAGGGTTCACGGTTTTTGGGCAGTTCATCGTCATCGTCGCGACATTGGGACTCGCAGCTGGCATCACGCAGCAGTTGACGGGGATTACCATCATTCCAGGGCTTGCTCCGGTTGAAGACGGAATCAAAATCGTTGGCGATATTGCTATTGTACTCGCCGGCGCTTTTGCGATGGTATTTGTAATTACGAAAGTATTTAATAAACCGCTTATGAAGCTGGGCAAGTTGCTTGGCATGAATGAGATTGCGGCAGCCGGGCTGGTTGCGACGCTTGCTAACGTCATACCGATGTTTGGCATGATGAAAGACATGGATGCGCGGGGCAAGGTCATCAACGTCGCATTTGCCGTGTCGGCCGCATTTGTATTCGGCGATCATCTTGGTTTTACGGCTGGGGTCGCGAAGGAAATGATTTTCCCAATGATTGTCGGGAAGCTTGTTGGCGGAATTACGGCGGTGGTTGTAGCCCTGTTTTTGGCTAAGAAGATGGCTCCGGAACCGAAGGAAGAACTTCAGGAGTCATAATAGCGTTTTTTTTCAGAATATTATTTTTACGGATGCAGGTTTCTATCTAATCCTCTCGTTTGAGCCCATCTTGAAAAAGATGGGTTTTTTATGATATCAGACTCTCATTCCGCATTGTGGCATCACTGAAGCAGCAATTGGAAAATTATGCGGAGCTAGCCCTCAAGGTAGGTGTGAATGTACAGCCAGGCCAGACGGTTGTGGTGATGGGACCGATCGCAGCAGCCGACCTGATCCGGTTGATTACTCTGCATGTTTACAAGGCAGGCGCCCATAATGTTCATGTGGAATACAATGATGATCAGCTGTCCAAGATTAAATACCTGCATGCACCGGAAGAAGTAGGCGGGAAGTTATCAACTTTTTTGTGCGTAGAAAGTACGTCGATTGACGTTTTTCTAATCATTCCATAGTTTAAAGCTCCATTATTAAACTAAATGACGCCGCAAAAACTCCAGAACCTGCGCAAATGCCCGCTGAACATTTTCTTTTTCCAGCTGCATGTCAAATAAGTGGTCCTCACCTGGAAGGGTCAGAAGCGTATGCTCAACTCCCGCACTTTGCAACCGCCGCGCCATACCGATAGATTGTTCACAAGGCACATCCTGATCATCCTCCCCATGCAGCAGCATAGTAGGCGGAAAAGAATCGTCCACAACTTGTGCCGGACAAAGCAAGTCCAGCTCCTCCTTATCCTGAACAAGGTCCAACCCCGTAACCTCCTGAGTCCAGATTCCCTGTTGACGATAATATAAATAGAGACCAAATCTTTGCTGAATGGAGCTTTCAGCAAGCGTCCGCCTTGTGATCAACTGATCTGCCAGTTCTTTAGGCACCGTAGGTTTTTGCAGATAGAACGGGCTAGGACTCGAAGACCAGTTGGCTTGAATATCCCCATAGCCATAAAAAGACACAACCGCTTGCAAAGTTGGCTCCCTGGATCCGGCGAGCAGAGCAAGGTATCCACCTGCGGAACTCCCTACGACGGCTATAGCGGATGGCTGAAAGCCAAGCTCGATGAATGCTTGTTCTCGTAGCCAGCGAAGAGCATCCTGAATATCTTCAATAATAGCTGGAAGCCGCGTTTCAGGGGCTAGTCGATAATCAATGGACAGAACGTGCAGACCAGCCTGATTGTACTGCTCCACCTGTTCTTGCAAAATATCTTTTCTTGAACCAAATATTAATCCGCCTCCATGAATATAGACAATCACAGCGGAACTAGTCTGACAAGCACTGTAAAAGTCTCCAAGCAAATCAACACCTTCAACTGTTTTATAACAAATCGTTCTCATCAGTTATTCCCCCTATTTTTGACTTCATTTTCTACATTGTTTATCCTTTATACATAGATATAAAGGAGCTGATCCGCGCGCATCAATTTCAAAGGCAACTCATCGGGCATGAGTGTAAGCGAATACACCCATTTACGAATACACCATTATGCTATACTCCACCCTTACTCCGACGCAATACAATTAAGAAGACGTCAGACTTGCAATCATAAGGAGTTAAAGATATGGAATTCAGAGTAGAACATGTATTGAAGATGGCTCGACTGCAGCATGCAAAAGTGCTAGGGGGCAGCAAAGGGCTTACGAATATAATAAAAGGCATCACAATTATGGAAGCACCCGACATCGCAGATTGGCTGAAAGGCGGAGAGATGCTGCTGACCAGTCTATATCCGATCCTCAATTATACAGAAGCAGAGCAGCGCGAATTTATCTTCCGCTTGGCTGACAAAAGCGTCAGCGCCATATTGATCAAAAACCACCGTTTTGTTAAGAAGATTCCCGAGGCAATCATAGAAATAGGCGAACAGACGGGGCTGCCAATTATCCAAATCCCACAGGACATCCCTTATGTAGATGTGCTCTATCCGGTTATGGAAGAACTGTTTAATAACCAGGTAATGAAGCTCAAATATTTTAAAGAGGTGCATGATCGCTTCACTACACTCTCCTTAACAGATAGCGGTATGGAACCAATAATCACTACATTGGAACAATTAATCGGAAACCCTGTTGCCATCTATGACCGAAATTTTGTCTGTATGACTCATACTTCCTTGTACACGATTCCCACACACCAACAGGAGCATATTGTAGAACGCGAGAAAATATTCGAAACCAAATTTCCTTATTATTGGATAACTACGCAAGTTACCGAACCGGAGTTGAAATCGCTCCACCATGTAGTCGTGCCTATACGTACAGTAAACCGTATTAAGGTGCATCTCGTTATCACCGAAATCCATAAACAATTAGAAGAATTAGATTTCATTGCAATAGAGAATGCCGCTACTGCTCTGTCTCTAGAACTGGTCAAGCAATTTGCTGTGGCGGAAGTCGAGCGGAAATATAAAAATGATATCATTGATGATCTGCTTTCAGGTAAAGGTCAGATGTCGGAGACGGTGTATCAACGAGCTAACCTGATCGGCTGGGATTTAGATCGATCATATGCCGTGCTTTTGTTTCATGTGAAAGAAGAGTTCATCTCGTTCAACCAACAAGAAATGTTTAAACCTAAAAACTTGCGCAGACTGCAGAGTAAAACGTTTACTTACTTACACGAAGCAATTGACGCTCATTTTGCAGATGCTATTACGCGTAGCCGAAGCGATACCATCATTCTGCTACTGCCTGTTGATTCGCAGGAAGGGAAAGAGAAAATCTGGTTGCCAGCAGTTAAAGACAAAATCCGCGGGATTCAAGACAACATCCGCACGAAAACGAAAGATATTGTAATACAGGTCGGCATCGGCAATGTGGTAGCAACTGTCATGGATATTTCGAGAAGCCATCAAGAGGCGCAAGAAGCCCTGAACCTCGGTGGTACGCTCTACGGTAGCGAATCGATTACCGCCTTCGCCGAGCTTGGTTTATTCCGCCTGCTCTGTCAGTATCCAGATCCTGCCGTACTGACCTCGTTTATTCCCGCTTCTTTAAACAGGCTTGTTCAAAGCAAAAGTGCCATCAAAAAAGATTTGCTGCATACGCTTGAGGTCTTTTTGCAGCATAACCAAAATGCTGCCAAAGCAGCTCAGGATTTGTTTGTCCATTACAAAACGGTCATGTACCGACTGGAACGGATCAAAGAAATTAGCGACATGGATTTCGATAATTCTGAAGAGATGCTGGAAACCCGGGTTGGTCTAAAAATTCTGAATTTAATAAATAACGAAGAAGAACACTAAAAATTTTAACTAAAAAGACCCTGTTTTTAGCCAAGGTGGATAAAGAAGCTGTTAATCTTTTATCCACCTCTGTTAATGACGCCCATATCGGTAAGCGCTTACAATTAAGGTGTAAGAAAGTTAATCAGCACTTTTGAAGCACTTTTATCATCGCAGAAAGGAACGGTAAGTATGGGAGAACAAAGTAAAGATATCATGCAGATGTTAGAATGGCTCGGATATTTCGGAAATGATCCTGAAGGAGGTATTACCAGACTTCTCTATTCCAAAGAATGGCTCAACGCTCAGAAAGCTCTGGAAGATTGGATGAACAAAGAAGGCTTCCATGCTCACTTTGATGAGGTGGGCAACCTGTTTGGAGGTCTACAAGGAACGAAGTATCCAGATGAAACGATTATGACCGGTTCTCACGTGGATACAGTAAGCAATGGCGGTTTATACGATGGACAATACGGTATTGTCGCAGGTCTGCTTGCGGTTAAATATTTACAAGAGACCTATGGTCAGCCGTTGCGCAATCTTCAGGTTGTATCGATGGCTGAAGAAGAAGGCAGCCGTTTCCCATATACATTCTGGGGGTCAAAAAACATCGTAGGCACAGCAGAACGTAAAGAAGTAGAGAGCATTGTTGATTTTGATGGCGTAGCTTTCGTGGATGCGATGAGAGAATGCAACTTTAATTTCCGCCAGGAATCTAGAGAACTTCGCAAAGACCTGAAAGCGTTTGTAGAAATCCATATCGAGCAAGGCAGTGTTCTGGAAACAGAGCAAAAACCCGTTGGTGTAGTCCACAGCATTGTAGGCCAGCGCAGATTTACCGTAGAAGTGATAGGTGAGGCTAACCATGCAGGTACGACTCCGATGAGTTACCGCAAAGATGCTGTCCAAGCTGCAAGTGCTATGATCTTTGACGTCATAAGCCGAGCGGACAAACACGGAGATCCGTTAGTGGCAACGATCGGCAAAATCGAAGTGAAGCCAAATGTAGTTAACGTCGTTCCAGGATACGCCTTATTCACGATGGACATTCGTCATACCGAGAAAGACGCACTTGTTCAATTTACGGAAGAAATTACGAATTCCCTAAAGAACATTGCAGAAGAACGGAAAGTAGAACTGAAAATCGATATGTGGATGGATGCAAATCCGGTTCCTATGGATAAACATGTCGTAGAAGTCATTGAACGCGAGTGCCGGGAACAAGGCTTGAATTATAAACTGATGCATAGTGGGGCAGGGCATGATGCCCAGATTCTGGCTCCTTTTGTACCATCGGCCATGATCTTTGTACCAAGCAGGCAAGGAATTAGCCACAATCCGGCTGAATATACCGAGCCTCATGATTTAGCCGAAGGTGTGAAGGTTCTGATCGGAACTTTGTATAATCTGGCATACAAAGAATAAACGACGTCTTGGCAAAAAACTTGCCTACAACCTTATTATAAGGAGCAGAAAAAGATGAAGGTACAAACCCCTACTACACCTAAACAAGGTGGACTTGAATATTGGAAAAAGGTCGTCATTTTATTTTGCCTTGGTTGGACTGTCATCTGGATATACAGAACAATACTGAATCCGATTTTACCGGAAATCAAGATACAGCTTGGCGTTGAATCGGATGCCAGCATGGGTCTGATCTCTAGTTTGTTTTTTCTGGCATACACTTCAATGCAGATTCCATCCGGCTTTATGGCTGATAAATTCGGAAGAAAAATAATGCTGATCCCGGGTTTCCTTATCTTTGCTTTCGGAGTTTTTACCGTCGGAATCGCACCGTCTCTGATTTTCCTCCTGGTAGGCAGCTTCCTGGCAGGACTTGGACAAGGAACGTACTACGGACCTGCTTATTCGATCTCATCGTCCACAATCCCGGCCGAGAAGCGGGGCTTCTCTACCGCTATTATCAACAGCGGTTCAGCACTCGGAATGGCTATCGGATATATCGGTTCCTCTTACTTGGTGAAAGGGCTAGGTTGGGACTGGAGACCGCTGCTCGTTGTCACAACTGTCCTGATTGTTATTATGGCGATCGCCTTTGCCAAAGTCATTAAGGAAAAACCGGCATCGAATAACGTTGCAGCTAACAAGGGAAAAGATGCAGATGATAAAGCAACGATGAAGACGCTCTTTGGCGATATCCGAATGATCTCGGCTTACGTGATTTACTTTGCAATATGTTACGGGTATTACATGATTGTGACTTGGCTGCCAAGTTACCTGCAAATGGAGCGCGGATTCCAAGGTGCTGCTATCGGTTTTGCCTCAGCTCTGGTTGCTTTTGCATCTGTGCCAGGTGCGCTGTTGTTCAGTCGGTTATCCGACAAGTTCAAGAACAAGAAGATTATGGTTGTCATTATTTTGCAAGTGATTGCCGCAGTTACCTTGTATCTAACAGTGGCTATTCAAAGTAATGAACTGCTGATGTTGTTCCTGATTATGTACGGTTTCTTCGGTAAACTGGCTGTTGACCCGATCATGATCTCCTACGTAGCAGATATTGCCCCTAAGCAAGGGTATAGTACAACATTCGGCGTATTTAACTTCTTCGGAATGATGTCCTCGGTCATCGCTCCGTTCGTAACTGGCTTGATTTCAGACGCTACAGGCAGTAAGGTTTTGGGCTTTTACCTAGCTATCGGCATCATTATTGTAGGTACTGTATTCCTGTTCTTCGCAAATTTAAGGAAGCGCCCTGCGCTGTAAAAGAACAATAGCATTTATTTCACACACAAACTTAAGAGAAAAAGGAGATACACACAATGGGTTATCCAACTGATCTGCTGTCCAGCCGTTCTATCATTAAACATGGCAAATATGCCTTAATCACTCCGGAAGGCCTGGTTAATAACGTAGTACCGGGCTTTGACAACTGCACGATATCGATTCTGGCATCCCCAAAACTTGGAGCAAGCTTTGTCGATTATATGGTTACCATGCACAAAGGCGGCGCAAATACAGATGGTTTTGGCGGACAAGAACAGATCGAAACTTTCGTTTATGTGCTGGAAGGTGAAGTCGAGGCATCTGCTGCTGACAAGTCGTATAGGCTGACAAGCGGTGGATACCTGTACTGTCCGCCAGGAACGAAGATGTATCTGAACAACTTGGTAGACGGCGACAGCAAACTGTTCCTGTACAAACAAAAGCATAAACCGTTAAAAGACTTGAAACCATGGGTCGTATCCGGGCATTCAGGCAACATTCCTGAAGAAGATTATGACGGAATGACAAATATGAGAATTCAGGATTTACTTCCGAAAGATCTTGCTTTCGATATGAATTTTCACATATTAACCTTCGATCCGGGCGCATGTCATCCATTCATCGAAACGCATGTACAAGAACATGGAGCTTACCTGCTGTCTGGTGAAGGACTGTACAATCTGGATAACAAGTGGATTCCGGTAAAACAAGGCGACTATATCTTCATGGGTCCATATGTACAACAAGCTTGCTATGCAGTTGGTCGCGAGAAACTGGCTTATGTTTACTCTAAAGATTGCAATCGGGATGCGGATCTCTAAACTCGTGCCATGTAGAAAATCGAATGAACAGAGGTGTTAGCATTGAAAATATTCAGACAACAGTTACACGAGTTAATCACAACAAAGCTGCACATGGCGGGTTTAACAGAAGAACATGCCGCCGGTGTAGCGGATGTTCTGGTCCATGCCGACATAAGGGGCATTCATTCTCACGGCGCTATGCGAGTGGAATACTATGCGGAACGAATCGCTAAAGGCGGATTAAATACAAATCCCGAGTTTAAATTTAACAAAACGGGTCCCAGCACAGCGATATTTGATGGGGACAATGGAGTAGGTCATGTCGCTGCCAAACTAGCTATGGATGAGGCCATCGAGATGGCGAGAGAACACGGGATAGCAGCTGTTGGCGTCAGAAGAATCGGACACAGCGGAGCCCTATCCTATTTTGTACGGCAAGCAGCCAAATCCGGAATGATCGGTATTTCGATGTGTCAATCCGATCCGATGGTCGTACCCTTCGGCGGCTCAGAACCTTATTACGGGACGAATCCGATTGCATTTGCCGCTCCTAGCCAGGATGGACGGATCATGACGCTGGACATGGCGACGACGATACAAGCTTGGGGCAAAATCCTTCATGCCAGATCAAGACACGAGTCGATCCCGGATTCATGGGCAGTCGATAAAGAAGGCCATTCGACGACAGATCCTTTTAAAGTCAATGCCTTACTCCCAATTGCCGGTCCAAAGGGATACGGTCTGATGATGATGGTGGATGTGCTCTCAGGTATTCTGCTCGGCCTGCCATTTGGGAATAAAGTTTCATCGATGTACCATGATCTAACCGAATACCGAAATCTTGGTCAGTTTCATCTTGTCATTAACCCCGCATTTTTTACGGACCCTGACATGTTTAAACAACATATTTCGAATACCATGGACGATTTGAATCAGATCAAACCGGCGCCTGGCTTTGAGCAAGTGCTGTTCCCCGGACAAAATAATGATCTGATTCAAGAACAATACGAGAAAAACGGGATTGAAATGGTAGACGATATTTATGAATACCTGATATCAGACGTCGTTCATAGAAATCAGTATGACAACAAAGATC
Organism: Paenibacillus sp. FSL K6-1330; assembly: GCF_037976825.1. Classification (NCBI taxonomy): domain Bacteria; kingdom Bacillati; phylum Bacillota; class Bacilli; order Caryophanales; family Paenibacillaceae; genus Paenibacillus; species Paenibacillus sp. FSL K6-1330. The sequence goes on along the minus strand of NZ_CP150269.1, from coordinate 5,234,008 downwards.
CATTTGCCAAGTAACTTCACCAATTGTCTATTCTGACTGAAGAGGAGCTTGTACTTATGTTATATTCCATCATTAAAGAAAATTCCTATCAAGATTCAGTTAACCTCATGCTCTTAACAAACAAAATTTCCACGCTGGACGGAGTAGAGCAAGCCTCTATTATGATGGGGACGCCTGCGAATAAAGATATTTTCCATAATACCGCCATGTATACGGATGAACTCGATAAAGCGGGCCCTAATGATATGTGTATCGTAATCAAGACCGATAGTCAAGAACACGTATCCGAGGTGTTAGATACTATTGAAGCGGAACTGAAAAATCAGGCGGTAAGCAGTAACAAGCAGGAATTCCAATCCGTACGGACTTGGGACAAAGCGCTGCAAGCGCTCCCGAATGCCAATCTAGCTCTTATTTCTGTCCCTGGCCAATACGCAGCGGAAGAAGCGGAACAAGCACTTGACCGTGGGTTGCACGCTTTTATCTTTAGCGATAACGTTGACGTCCAGGACGAACTGCGTCTGAAACAGAAAGCGCATGACAAAGGCTTGCTGGTCATGGGTCCAGATTGCGGAACCGGAATTGTATCCGGTGTTCCGGTAGCCTTTGCCAACGTAGTACAACAAGGCAACATTGGCGTTATCGGTGCTTCAGGCACAGGCATTCAAGAAGTTACCACCCTCATTGACCGGTTGGGCAGCGGCGTGAGCCAGGCAATCGGGACAGGCGGACGCGATCTGTCTGAACCGATTGGAGCGATTACGATGCTGGATGCGATTCAAGGACTAGAGCATCACAAAGCTACTGAAGTGATCGTCGTTATTTCCAAACCGCCTGCCATCGAAGTACGGAATCAGGTCGTTCGACTGTTACATCGTATATCAAAACCGGTAGTCGCTATCTTCGTCGGCGAAGAGCCAGAAACACATGAAGGCACGGTACATTATGCCTATACGCTGGAAGAGACTGCCATGATAGCCGTGGATTTGTCTAAAGGCAGAGAAGTTAGGGCGAACTACAATAAACTGAACGTTGAGGTTCCACAGACGAAGCTGGCACCGGAGCAGACAACGATTAAAGGTCTGTATTCCGGTGGTACACTCGCTTACGAAGCTGCGGTTCTTATTTCCAAAGGCTTGGAACTGGGACAGTTGATTCATGAAGATGGATACATGTTAAAAGCTAAAGGTCATGAAGTGATTGATCTGGGAGATGACAAATATACACAAGGTAAACCACACCCGATGATTGATCCAGAAACGAGAATCCATTACATCGAGCAGGCAGCCCAGGATAAATCCACAGCGATTATTATGCTGGATGTCGTTCTAGGGTACGGTTCACATGAAGATATGGCTGGCGCACTTTTGCCTGTCATTGAGAAAACACAGAGTGAAGCTGCAGCACAAGGCAAAAGCTTATATTTCGTAGCAGCGGTGTGTGGCACCGAACAAGACCCGCAAAATTATCAAGAGCAAAAGGCCAAACTTGAACGAGCAGGCGTTATTGTTAAAGACAGTAACAATCAGGCTGTGCGAACCGCTCTGGCGATGATGGGCATCCAGCTTCAGGATAAGGATAAATCATTCATTCCTGCAGTGCAGACCGAACAAGGAAACATCAACGTATCTGAATCCATTGTTAAACTGCTGAGCGGAAAGCCAGAAGTTGTGAATGTGGGGCTTAAGAAATTTGTAAATGCAGTAACCAGCCACGGCGGAAATGCCGTTCACTTTGACTGGCGCCCGATAGCTGGAGGCAATGAGAAGATGCGGAAAATTCTGAGCTTACTCAAATAAATTAAAGTTTGAACAACCTCTTAAATAAAAGGAGATATGCAGCATGTATGGACCATATCAAACGATCGATGAAGCCAATCAGGCAGTCATTCAAAAAATTGTAGCCGGTGCCCCTTTCTTGGTGGACGTCGTTCCTGCCAAATCAGTAGTGGACCAATTAAATGGACAGGTGCTTCTGCATGCTGGTCCACCCATTTCATTCGCCAACATGACAGGCCCCATGCAGGGCGCTTGTATCGGGGCGGTCTTGTTTGAAGGTTGGGCAGCCAACGAAGAACAAGCGATGAAGATGTTGGAGCAAGGAGGGGTAACCTTCATTCCGTGCCATCATGTCAAAGCTGTGGGGCCTATGGGCGGAATCACCTCCGCTAACATGCCGCTGCTAGTGGTAGAAAATCAGACGGATGGTAACCGCGCATTCTGCACCATGAATGAAGGGATCGGGAAAGTGCTGCGCTTCGGAGCCTATTCCGAAGAGGTCATTCAGCGTCTGCAATGGATGAGAGATGTGCTGGGCCCTATCCTTTCTAAAGCTCTACGCCAGACTGAGCAAGGTCTGAATATTAATGTGATGATCGCGAAGGCAATCACAATGGGTGACGAATTCCATCAGCGGAATATCGCAGCTTCTCTCGTATTTCTAAAAGAAATAAGTTCTTATATTTTACAAACCGATGCAACCGAAACAGACAAATTGGCTGTAGTGAAATTTCTGGCTGATACCGATCAGTTCTTCCTGAATGTTGCTATGGCAACCTCTAAAGCGGTACTTGATGCTGCAAGAATGATTGAGCACGGTACTGTCGTAACGGCGATGTCGAGAAATGGCCAAAACTTCGGAATCCGAATCAGCGGCATGGGAGACGAATGGTTTACTGCTCCAGTTAATACGCCGCAAGGTTTATTCTTCACCGGTTATTCCCAAGACATGGCGAATCCTGATATCGGTGATAGCGCCATTACGGAGGCATTCGGTGTAGGAGGCATGGCCATGGTGGCTGCTCCAGGTGTGACCCGCTTCGTAGGTGCGGGCGGTTTTGACGATGCACTGGCAACCAGCAGCGAAATGGCTGAAATTTGTATTGGCCATAACCCTAACTTTACGATTCCAACTTGGAACTTCCAGGGAATCTGTCTCGGTATTGATGCAAGAAAAGTCGTTGAAACAGGCATCACACCGGTAATTAATACCGGGATTGCCCACAAAGAGCCAGGAGTTGGTCAAATCGGGGCAGGTACAGTTCGCGCACCTCTAGCTTGTTTTGAAAAAGCGCTTGAAGCGTATGCCCAAAAACTGGGTCTAATCTAAACAACACGAAGGAACAGAGGAGAGTGGCAGTCGCATGAAATATTTAATCCAAGTAGATGGAGTATGCAGCGCAGCTGTTCTCCCTCTCCTTCATGGCGGTAAACCTGGATGTGTGCATAGTATATTTCACAATGGATGGAATATCCGGATGGGAGATGGGCTTATTTTTATAGGCACCACAAAGAACGGGCAGCTTCCTTTCGGCATCCATCTGGAAGACAAACAAGTGCCAAAGCTCATTTCTATGCTCCAACAAGATGAAGAAGATCAGATGATTCATTATGACACCGATACATCGTCTCTTCTCTTCTCTTCCTTCTGTATTAAATTAGATCCTCAGGCAACTTATCAATCTGGGATAGGACCGAGAACGGAGCAGCCGGAATCGCTGCTTCATCTTTTGAATGCGTTTGCAACCGAGCTGCTTATCCATAATCAGCCGACAGGCATAGGGATTTCGATAGATCATTTCATTGAATGTTTCATTAACGAAGCACATGCAACTTGTTCGGTTAGTGAACAAAAAATGATGCAGCTAATAAATACTGTACGAGCCGGGAACTTGTCACAGATAGATGAAATACTCAGATATTGGATTGGACGCGGAAAAGGCCTAACCCCTGCCGGAGATGACATACTGGCGGGAATGCTCGCGGTGGATGCAACAGCAGGGATATTCACGGATACGTTCCGTTTACAATTATCTGAACTGGTGGAGAAAGAAACACTAACTACCGATATCAGCCGGGAATATCTAAAGTACGCGCTGAAGCGAAACTTCAGTTCAGCAGTGACAGGTGTCATGAATGCTCTTCTGCAACGAGATGCAGACAGCTTGATTAAGCGGACCAGGGAATTACTGCTTGTAGGACACAGCTCAGGCCTGGATACAGCATTCGGCATACTGATCGGTATGCTGATTATTAGGAGGAATTCAAATTGGCACAAAAAGTTGTGATTGCTCTTGGCGGCAATGCTATTTTACAACCTAAACAACAGGCAACCTATGAGAATCAAATAGCAAATATCCAGAAAAGCTGTGAAGTGATCGCCCGCATTGTAAGGCAAGGTTATGAAGTCATTATTACGCATGGGAACGGTCCTCAAGTAGGGAATATATTGCGTCAGCAGGACGAAGCCAGAGAAGTGGTTCCGCCGTTTCCGCTGCATGTGTGCAGTGCGGAATCCCAAGGCTTTATCGGGTACATGATGGACCAATGCATGAAAAATGAACTGCAAAAACTGGGACTAAATCAGGCTGTTACAAGCATCCTGACACAAACGGAAGTATCTTTGAAAGATCCTGCATTTTTAAACCCAACTAAACCTATTGGTGTGTTCTACAGTGAAGAAGAGGCCAAACGTCTTGCAGAAGACAAAGGCTGGGTTGTCAAAGAAGATGCAGGCAGAGGCTGGCGTCGCGTTGTTCCATCTCCAATGCCTCAATCCATTGTTGGCGCTGATGTAATCAAGTCCTTGGCTAGTCAGGGAGCCATTGTCATTGCCGCAGGTGGAGGAGGTATTCCTGTATCCCGGCAACCAGACGGGACCCTTGTCGGTGTGGAAGCCGTCATCGATAAAGATCGCAGCGGATATCAGCTGGCCCAGGATGTGCAGGCGGATATCTTTATGATTCTGACCGATGTTCACAATGTATATGTGAACTACGGAAAGCCGAATCAAAAATCACTGGAAACGATATCTCTGGAAGAAGCCAAGCGATATGCGGATGAGGGTCAGTTTAGTGTCGGAAGTATGGGCCCTAAGATGGAATCAGCCATAGGCTTTGCAGAAAAGGGCGGCATTGCTATCATTTGTTCCCTGGATCAGGCTGACCTCGCTCTGGAAGGAGGAGCGGGTACCCGCATCGTCCAGGATAATCTGCTGCGCTGTATGTAATGAAGGATTGATAAACCAACACTTTTTCCGCAGGATACAAGGTTAGAATCAACATAGGAGCTTGCTACCATTACCAGTGAATGCAACTCCAGTTTCTTCGAAGCAGGAGAAATTGGCATTGGCAACACAAATAATAAGAGTGTTTTGGGAACTTTGATGAGATTAGAAATCTATGCAAAAATCAATAAACGATTTCGAGGTTGGAATGAGAACAAATGTTCCAGGAAATGATTGACATATTATTAGATCAAATATATACTATTATCAAATCGAAAGAAGTGCGGGAGAAGCACCTCGCAGGACAGGCTATGAAGCCTTTCTTGTGGGGTGCTTTTTGCGCTTCCTTTGAGGATGATATGGATAAGGGAGATGATTGTATTGCTGCAACGAAGAAGAACTAAATGGTATTTAAACGCTTTAGCCGTCCTAGTCATGTGTTTTCTTTTTGTCGCTAGACCAGCTTATGCAGAGGCTTCAAATACAGGGTGGGATGCTGCATTAACAACAATTGATCAGTTGCATGACAGCCTTACCTCATTGGAATTAGCCAATAAACAGGATAAGCAGCAAATACAGGTGCTGCGCAAACAAAACAATGACAAACTTAAAGAAATTAATTCGAAAGTACAGCTCATTGACAAGGTAAAGCTCGACAAGTTAAAGACAGAAGCAGACCAGACTCAGAAAAAATACGCTCCTATGCTTGCGGAATATACTGATCTCGGCAAGAAAGCGACGGAAGCAAGGAAACGCAAAGATCGAAAGTCCGCTCTTCTGTATGATCTCAAGCGAAACCGTATAAAGGGTGCTGTTAATACGGCGCGACAGGAGATCAAATTGAAAAAGGATGCTCTAACAGCTGCGAAGAAGCAGGCTACCGCAAAAGCCAAAATCGTCAAAGATGCTTTATCACCGGTGCAAACGCTAAAGAAACAAATCACAGCCGAGAACAAAAAAATAACAGACTTCAATAAAAATAAAAATGAAGTGAATAAACGTTATAAAGCAGCTGTCAAGGAGGGAGATGCTGTGAGGGCTGCTGCAGAATTGAAACGGATCGTTGATGATGCTAACCAGATTCATGCTTTACAGAAGAAGATATTTGAATGGGAGGGGAATATTAGGAGTGCAATTCATGCTGCAGATGCCAAGCTATCGAAATAAGTGTTTATTTCGAATAATACGGATGTACCCAGCTTCCAAATGATGAACGGAAGCTCGTTAATTCACTTGTTGTAACTAAGCGGTGACAGCGAATATCTTTACGCACTCTGAATAAGCCAATCTCATTACCCAAGAGCAAAGAGCCCGTGCAAGACAAAGGCTCTTTGCTGTAAAGCACTAGTCGAAGAAGAAATCCGACAGGCTGCGCCATTTACCGGATCGTTTGATCTCTTCCAAAAGCACGGTTGCGCCAGCAATATATTGCCTCGAAAATCCCGAATACGCCGACGACTGCGGCGACCAGAATAACCGCCCAAATGCCGAAAACGGTCATCGTCACTGTAGTTCCTATATCCGCCAGTAGAAGCGCACTGCCGACGACCCAGAGGAAGTCGAGCACTGTAATAACAAGCACGGCCGCTGGAGAAACAATGCTCCTGGATGCGGTCCATACGAGAAATGCGACGAATACGAGCAGGAAAACACCAGTTGATACCAAGCCGGTTCTACTGTCTAATCCAGTCCATTCAGCAACATACCCGGGAAATAATAACAATAGCAACCCGCATGCTCCGGACGAAACGGAATTTATCACCAGAACTTTGCGAATGAAAGTTTCTCCTGTAGGCGTTATAGCTCCATTTGGATATTGTAGCATGGAGGGCTCTGACACAACAATATGATAAAGCTATGGATATACTCAGTTGACCTTGCAACCGGAGGTAGCGTGGGGGATTTCTGCGTTATTAAGGGTTGACGACAAAAATATGTTGCTACTCGTATGGATGCAGTTATTTTACAGCAATCGTTCCGACACGGCTGAGAAGCTCCATTGTATTGGATGCATCCCCAATCGTGCCTTCCACTATCTTTTCCGTGCTCTGTTTTACATTGAAGCCATCTAAACCAACGCTTATATCCGATGAGTCGCTGCTTGCGGTAAGCTTTAACGAAGCAGGGGGTGTTTTATAAGATACGGCGATATCTCCCGATTGTGTTTCTACTCGCAGCAACGTTCCCTCTTCGATCTCTTTGACGGATACTTCCCCATAGGTTGAAGTGATGTTCATCACGGGGCTGGTCACGTCTGTCATATAGCTGGCGCCGCTGCCTGTGGTTACCGTTAATTCGTTTAGCGAGCTGTCTTTCAATTTGATATCCCCGTCTTTGGAAGTAAACACACCCTTTTCTGCTGAAAGTCCTTCGATGTTCTTAGACCCCGAATTGTTGGCAATGACAATGTTTTGCGCCGCTACATTCTTCATCTTGATGTCACCTGCATGATTGTTCAATGTAATCGTATCGACTTCACGGTCGGGAATCGAGATATAAATCGTCCCTTTTTTGCCAAAAGTGAACCCTGCCATGGCACTACCCTGGTCTTCCTGGGTAACGACAATTTTATTCCCGTCATGGTTAATCGTTACAGGGTCGCTCTTACTGTTCTGCCGCTTGCCTTCGCAAGCGATGGTGATGTTCGGGGAATCGGAACGCTTGAATTCAATGTCCCAAGATTCGTTGTTGACTTCAATTTCTTCAATGCGGTTAGCTTCGTAGGAAGATTCATGGTTATAACTTGTTGATTTCCCTACACCTTGGCAGCCCATAACTAATCCGCCAACGGTAAGCAAAACAAGCGAAGTGGTTATGATTTTCCTCATGCTCTAGTCCTCCATTCATATACGGTGAAATTTTAAGCTACATCGGTTCGATCTACTTTATGAAAAGAAAGATAGCCAAGGATAAGGCCAAGCAGACAGAGAGCAATCGGGATGGCGATGAAATGAAACAGACTGGTCGAGCTTCCCCCGTCAGACACCGTTGTGTTAACCACGAATCCAATGACGACAGCCGAGGTGATCGTGGAAGCCGTCGATTTTTTTCGCATGCCAAAAGATAAAGGAATCAGGCTGATTCCGGCGATCATAAATGCTTGGAGCAACATTGTTGGAAGTGTAGCCATTATGTCTCCGATATGCACCGGGTCTTCAAATAATCCGATCATCGGGTTCAAGAAGTACACTAACAAATTGATTATAAGCGTAGAGATGATGATGCTGAAGAAGCTAAATCCAAACACAATCGATAACTTGGCTTGAATGATTTTTTTTCGCTGCAGGGGGTAGGTAAATAACACTTGGATCATGTTGCTCTTGTATTCCTCAATCACTAAACGTGATAAGATAACGCTTGCGAAAATGATATAAGTGATGCGCATTAAAAGATCCGTTAAAGCAATGAATTCAGTATAATTTTGAAACAGCGGTTCACTATCACCGCTAGGGCCCTGGGACATCAATGCAGCGGCGGAGAAAATAGCCACGATACAAACGGCCAATCCTTTAAAATAACGGGATATGTTACTTTTTTGCCATTCCAGCTGTATAAGTTTAAGCATAGCGTTTGCCTCCATGAATGAGATTGATGAAGTACTCTTCTAATGATCCGGCATGCTGTCTTCGAATATCATTCATCTTGACTTCATTTAATAATTTTCCCTGATGAATAATGCCAATCGTATCGGCGACCGATTCGATTTCCGATACGATATGACTCGAAATTAAAATGGTCGTTCCGTATCTCTCCTTTAAATGCAAGAAAAGCTCCCGCATTTCCTTAATCCCGATCGGGTCAAGCCCATTGATAGGTTCATCCAGAATAAGAATATCGGGTTTCGTAACAATCGCGCGCGCAATCCCTAATCGCTGCTTCATCCCTAAAGAGAATTCATGGATTTTTTTCTTCCCCACACCCTGAAGACCTACGATCTCCAGCGCTTCCTTGATCGCTGTCTTATCGCGATAGTCCATGTATCTACAATGAAACTCCAAGTTGGCCTCCGCCGTCAGCCGGTCGTAAAACACGGGGTATTCAATGATGCTGCCGATTCTTTTTAAGTATTGAACCGATGTTGGCAGAACCAGCTGATCGAATACTTGGATATCACCGGAAGACGGTTTTACCAGATTTAAGATCATTTTCATAATGGTTGTTTTACCGGCCCCATTCGGACCTAAAAATCCGTAAATTTCTCCTCTGCTGATACTCATATTGACGTTTGTAATGGTTTCCGTGCCCTTGAATGCCTTGCTTACTTGATTGATTTGAATGGCGGCGTTCACTTGTCATTTCCTCCCTTAATGATGTGCTACACTAAGCTTAGGGAACGAAAGTAAAAATAAAGTAAACACAATGGAAAAAGCTCGTAACATTTTAACTAGAGTAAACTCGGGATCTTGTAAATAGAGTAAGATAGAAAAGTGAATACACAGGATAAAGCTTGAAGTGAGGGGAAAATCGCAATGGAATCTGCATCCATACTAGCTGTCGATGATGAAATCGGTATTTTGAAGCTATTGGAGATCACGCTTCGCAAAGAGAATTTTACGCATATCGACACCGCATCATCGGGCAAAGGCGCGCTGCAGCGCATCAAAGAAAAGGCATATGATATGATTTTGCTCGATATTATGCTCCCGGATCTAAGCGGTTTTGAACTATGTGCGGAGATTCGGAAACATACGAATGCACCGATTATTTTTATTAGCGCACGCTCCACCGACTTCGACAAATTAACGGGTCTAGGGATCGGCGGGGACGATTATATTACCAAGCCGTTTAATCCACTGGAGGTCATTGCCCGGATCAAGGCGATCCTTCGCCGGCAAAGGTTTATGGAGAATGCTCATCAACAAAACACGGCGTTCGATTACGGCTACTTCTCTTTTCATCCGGAATCGGCAACGTTAACCGTGAAGCGTCAACCTGTAGAATGCACGGCGAAGGAGCTGGAGCTGCTGCATTTCTTTTGTAAACATCCGAATCATATCTTCACGACGGCTCAGCTTTACGAATTGGTATGGGGAAATGATGTGTACGGGGAAGAAAAAACGGTCACGATCCATATCGCCAAGCTGCGGAAAAAACTCGGCGATGATACCCGAAAACCAAAAATCATCGTGAATTTGCGGGGAATCGGTTATAAATTCATCCCCCCGAATGAGGCACTGTCATGCGAATAAAAACTCGATTTACGATTCATTTGGCATTAGGACTTATTCTATGGATGCTTGGCACGGGTGTACTCGTTGTTATTATCCTTGAAGGCCTTCTTCCCTTGCTCGGTATCCATGTCAGTCTAGATGATGAAGGACTGTTTGTCGGATGGATCTTTGGTGCGAGTACGCTGCTGTGCATCGTTTTGTTTGGATGGTATTTTGGCGGACCGATCGGATTCATCATGGCCTGGATTCATCGACTCTCGCAGGACAACTATGAGCAACCTGCCGATTTACCTCAAATATATACCCGTAAAGGGAAACTTCGCATGCGGTTCCGCCTGTATCAGGAGGTGCTTGAGTATCTTCAATCCTTGAGAGTCAAACTGCAAGCGAACGAAATCGAGAGGAGCCAAATCGAAGAAGCCAAGCAGGAATGGATTGCGGGGATTTCTCATGATTTGAAAACACCGTTAACCTATATCAAAGGCTACTCAGCGCTTTTATTGAATGAGCAGTACGAGTGGTCGAAAGAAGAGGCGATCTCTTTCATTCGGGAAATGGACGACAAAGGAAAGCATATGGAGGAATTGATTCAAGATTTAAGCCTCGTCACACAGCTCAATCGCGCTGACGGCGCTTTGCCATTACAGAAGACGAATCAAGATATCGTCGAATTTACAAAACGGGTAGTTGCCGATATCAGCAATAGTCCGCAAGCGAGCAGCTATCATTTGCATTTTCAAGCGGATCCACCTGCCATTTATGTTGATTTTGATTTGAAATTCATGCAGCGCATCCTGCAAAATATGATGATGAACTCCATCCTCCACAATCCTGAACATACGAATATATATGTACAGATTGCGGATACAGGAGAGCATGCTGTAATCTGCATCAAGGACAATGGCGTAGGGATGCCGGCCCATATGGTGGAGCACCTATTCCAGCAATATTACCGGGGCACGACCACGGATTCTACCTCTGAGGGCACGGGACTCGGAATGGCGATTGTCTACAAGCTGGTTCAGGTTCATGACGGCACAATTAGTGTAGAAAGTGAGCCTTCACAAGGAACTTCGTTCACGATTCGATTGCCGAAAAAGGGTCTGTCTTCTCTTGGTTGACAGGGAACAGAGGAGTATTCATGGAACTAAGGGGGAGAACCATTTGAAGAAACTGCCGACCATTCAATTGGAAAGATTGACATTACGGCCTTTCCGTCTAGATGATGCCAAAGTCGTTCAACAATTAGCAGGGGATCCATATATTGCGGAAACAACATTATATATCCCGCATCCGTATGAGGATGGGATGGCAGAACAATGGATAGAAACACATGCTCATAACTTTAATGAAGACCGATCACTGGAACTAGCTATCGTACATAAAGAAGAACAGCATGTAATAGGCGCTATCTGTATTGGATGTAATAGGAATTTTGATCATGGTGAACTTGCATATTGGATTGGGAGACAGTATAAGAACAATGGATATTGTACGGAAGCGGCAAAAGGTATCGTACGGTATGCGTTTGACGAAATGAAATTGAACCGTATATTTGCCCGTTATCTGGGGAAAAACCCTGCATCGGGTAAAGTCATGGAAAAGTTAGGAATGAAATATGAAGGTCGTTTAAGACAGCATGTGAGGAAATGGAACCAATATGAAGACCTCGTGTATTATGGCCTTTTAAGGGATGAATATATTTCGGAGAACAGCTAAGAAATCGCAGGGGAAGTAGAATCCGAAAAACAAACGATTATTCAGGTGTTTTTGTCTTTCACCTTTCTATTACTCAAGTAATATACTATATCATTCTCATACAAGGAGTGATATAGATGGCAAACAGTGATATACGTCTTGCGCTTTGGTCAGGCACTAATTTTTCCGTTCGTCGGATTCTCTTCAGACGAGGAGGCGTTGCGGTCCGTGATCTGGGTGCGTTTCGGTTTGACAATATTCTCTCGAGTTTCCGACTCCGAAATGTTGTGCAGAGCTCTGAAATAACGCTTGTATTATTTTCGAGAATTAACTTTCAGGGATCGTTCCGTGTGTTCCGCGGCAGCCAAAACGTAGCGAACTTAGGGAATTTTAACTTTAACAATGTAACATCTTCGTTCATTGTTGTAGGACGGAATCTTACAGACGCTGAAATATCCCAAATCCAAAGCACCGCCAGACCGCCTCAAGACATCCTCGTAATAAGACAGTAATAAGATGAAATGAACAACTAAAAGTGGCTCATTCCTCAATAGAGGATGGGCTGCTTTTGTTTTTCAGCTAACAATATCTTGACAATATCAGGAAACCTGTTATTCTATAACCGACAGTCAGTCGGTCGGTGTGAAGGAGGTGTAACAATGAGAGTTGTAAAAAAAGCGGAAGAACGCAGGAACGAAATCCTCGACGCCGCGGATGAACTCTTTGGTCAGAAGGGTTTTGACGGCACAAGTACAAACGATATTCTTGAAAAGGTCGGTATTGCACGGGGAACCTTGTATCATCACTTCAAGTCGAAGGAGGATATTATGGATGCGTTGATTGATCGGTATAGTGACGGTCTTCTGGATGCGGCACAGGTCATTGCGGCCGACAAGACGATACCCGTAGTCGAACGCATTATCCGCGTTGTGATGGCAATGAACTTAAGCGGCGGAAGCAGCAAGGAAATTATGGAGCATATTCACAAGCCGCAGAACGCGCTGATGCATCAAAAAATACAAAAGGTCATCATCAACGGCCTTCCGCCGATCCTGACAGCAATCATCCTCGAAGGCATTGAGCAGGGAATGTTCAGCACACCGTTTCCGTATGAATGCATGGAAATGGTTGTGATCTATGCGAATACCGTTTTTGATGACGATATGATTACCTTGACGAATGAGGAGCGCGGTTCACGAATGCTGGCCTTTGTTTGTAACGTAGAAAGGCTGCTCGGTGCAGCAAGCGGAAGTCTGATGGACGTCATGCAGATGTTTGGTGGAGGAGACGAGAGCAGCCATGAATAAACCAGAGAAGTCTTTCAAGAAATTTCTCCTACTGTGGTCGGGACAGCTTATTTCAACCATAGGAAACGGGCTCACATCGTTCGGGCTTGGGATTTATGTTTTCCAACAGACGGGAAAGGCTTCGGCCATGGCGCTTGTAACCTTGCTTGCGTTCATGCCGTCGTTACTCTTAAGCGCATTTGCCGGAGTGCTTGCGGACCGCTATGACCGCAGACTGTTAATGGTGCTAGGCGATAGTCTTTCTGCGATCGGTCTTGTATTCATCCTCATATGCATGCTTCGCGGAGAAGCACAGCTATGGCAAATTTGTGTGGGAGTTACCATAAGCTCGGTGTTTTCATCGCTGCTTGACCCCGCATACAAGGCTACGGTTACGGATTTGCTGACCGAGGAGCAGTATACGAGGGCAAGCGGTTTTGTCCAGGTGGCAGGATCGGCAAAATTTCTGATTTCGCCGATCCTTGCGGGATTTTTGCTCACCGTTACGGATATAAAGCTGCTGCTTGTCATCGACATTTGCACTTTTTTTGTCACCGTTGCAACTACGCTTGCCGTCCGCAGGGGCCTCGTCTCCAAGACATACGAACACACGCAATCGTTCATCCACGAAATCAAAGCCGGTTGGAACGCTGTCTCTACTAACAGAGGTGTGCTTGTTCTTGTGATTATGACATCGGTGCTGACATTTTACCTTGGAGTTATTGAAACACTCTCCATTCCCATGCTGCTGACGTTTACAAGCAGCTCCGTCGTAGGGATGATAGAAACCATTATCGCTTCGGGAATGCTCGTATCCAGTGTCATTATAGGATTTCTTCCCATTCAAAAGGGTTATGTGAACATTCTTTCGATTTCTTTGTTTGGTGTAGGCGTGTTTATGATGGCGTTCGGATTTCGAGAACATATTGCCTTGATCTGTGTTTCGGGATTTCTGTTTTTTGCAATGCTTCCGTTTGCCAACACAAGCCTGGATTTTCTAGTTCGTACCAACATTGATAATTCCGTTCAAGGCAGAGCTTGGGCACTGATCGGAATCCTTTCCCAGCTTGGATTTGTAGTGGCTTATGCCCTTTCGGGTGTTTTGGCGGATTATGTGTTCACCCCTTTGTTAGTTGAAGGTGGCGTGCTTTCTGACAGTGTGGGAAAAATCATCGGTACGGGACTCGGCAGAGGGATGGGATTTCTCATTATCATCGCCGGAATGCTGTTATGTGTAACTTCGGTCATTCTGTATAAATTAAAGTCGGTTAAAATGCTTGAAAACAGAGGTGTCTTATGTACTCCAGAATAATCCGCAATGATCTTTTAAAAAGCAAAGCCACTACACTAACAACTATGGTATTTGTCGCTGCTGCGGCAATGCTTGTTTCGCTCGCGGCGATCCTCGTCGTCAATCTCTCGGGTGCGCTCAACACATTGATGACGCAAGCTAAAACCCCGCATTTTATGCAGATGCATTCCGGTGAAATAGATACTGCGCGGCTTTCGGCTTTTGCGGAGCAGCATAGCAATGTGGATGATGTACAAGTGATAGAATTTCTCAATATGGACGGTGCGCGGATACGATTAGGCGAACATTCGCTTGCGAATAGTGTCCAGGATAACGGATTTAGCATGCAGAGCCAAAAATTCGATTATCTTCTTGATCTCGACGGTAACATCATTAAACCCGCCATCGGCGAGTTATATGTTCCAGTAAGCTATATGAAGGATGGCACCACCAAGGTCGGTGATCAGGCGTTCATTAGTGGGAAGGAGTTTATCGTTGCGGGATTCCTCCGGGATTCGCAGATGAATTCTACACTCTCTTCATCCAAGAGATTTCTTGTACATGAACATGATTACGCGGAAATCAAGGGCCTCGGCAGCATGGAGTATCTGATTGAGTTTAGATTAAAGGATTTATCTGAGCTCGGTTCATTTGAAACGGCTTATGCCTCCGCAGGACTTGAAGGAAACGGACCAACCGTTACATATAAGCTTTTTAAAATGATGAATGCACTTTCCGATGGGTTGATGATCGCGGTTATACTTCTTGTGAGCGCGCTTGTTGTGGCCATCGCATTGATGTGCATACGATTTACGCTCCTGGCGAAAATCGAAGAAGATTATCGCGAGATTGGGGTTATGAAGGCAATAGGGCTGCGTGTTTCCGACATAAAGAAGATGTATCTTACGAAATACGCAGCGATTGCCGGGGTGGGTAGTATGCTCGGTTTTGCACTGTCGGTTATGTTCCAAGGCATGCTTCTTGAAAATATAAGGCTGTATATGGGGGGAAGCGAAAATTCCGCTTATGCTTTGTTGTTCGGAATCATCGGCATGCTGCTTGTATTCCTTGCCATCATCGCCTATGTAAACACAGTGTTGAAACGTTTTCGAAAGATATCCGCCGCAGAAGCCATACGCTTTGGCACTTCACAGGAGAAAAACACAGGCGCCAAAGGTTTTAATCTAAGTGGAAACAGGTTGTTGAATACGAATGTTTTCCTCGGTATCCAAGATGTTCTCGCAAGGAAAAAGCTTTATGCTACAAGCCTAACGGTGTTGGTGATTGCAGCATTTATCTTGATTGTTCCACAGAATTTGTACAACACCATCTCCTCTACAAGCTTCATCCAATATATGGGGATCGGAAACTATGATATACGTGCTGACATACAGCAGACCGATAACATTTCAGAGAAAACGGCTGAACTACGAAATGCGATGGGCAGCGACCGTGCCATATCCAAGGTTGCCGTCCTTACAACAAAAGCATTTAACATCAAAACAGAAGACGGTTCTGAGGAAAACATAAAAATCGAACTCGGCGACCATTCCATATTCCCAATTGCCTATTCCAAAGGCAGAGCACCTGCCGCAGAGAATGAAATTGCACTGTCGGTTTTGAACGCGGATGAGCTGAGCAAAAAGGCCGGTGATGGCATTACGCTGGTGATAGAGGGACAGGAGAAGGAACTAACGGTAAGCGGAATATACTCAGACATTACCAACGGCGGCAAGACCGCAAAGGCGGTATTCACCGACAATTCGGCGGATATGATGTGGAGCATGATCTTCGCTGAACTTTCGGATAAATCTCTTGTCGACGCCAGGATTTCGGACTACGCGGACAGGTTTGATTTTGCCAAGATTTCAGACATTGATGAATTTGTTGCACAGACATTTGGCTCAACCATAAATTCCGTCAAGAAGGCCTCACACGCCGCAATGGCTGTTGCGCTGATATTATCGGTACTGATTACCCTGTTGTTTATGAAAATGCTTGTTGCTAAGGACCGATATTCCATTGCCGTTATGAAAGCTCTCGGATTTACGAACACGGACATTAAGGTGCAATATGCTTCGCGTTCTGTATTTGTTCTGATTGTCGGCATTGTTCTCGGAACCCTTCTGGCAAACACGCTCGGAGAAATGCTTGCGGGTGCGGTTATCTCTTCGTTTGGAGCGTCGGCGTTTCATTTTGCGGTCAATCCGCTTTCGGCGTATCTGTACAGCCCGCTTATGATGATAGCCTCGATACTAATCGCTACCATGATCGGCACATCGGGCGCAGGACAAATAACAATATCCGAAAATATAAAGGAGTAGGCAGATGAAAAAGATGATTATCGGTGATGATATCGTAAAATCTTTCGGTGAAGGCGGCGAACAGCACAATGTTCTGGACGGGGTGTCCGCCTATATTCACGAGGGCGAGTTCGTAGCTGTTATGGGACCATCAGGCTCGGGGAAATCAACGCTATTGTTTGCACTGAGCGGGACGGATGGCGTGAATGGCGGAAAAGTCGTTTTTGAGGGTAAGGATTTATCGACGCTTGGGGAGAATGAGCTTGCAGATATGCGCAGAACCAAAATGGGTTTTGTGTTCCAACAGCCGACGATGCTGAAAAATTTGAATATCCTCGACAATATCATTCTTCCATCCATGCGGGATAACCGAAAAAACGCCGCGAACATTACGGTGAAGGCAAGAGAGCTTATGAAAAGGGTAGGCATTGCAGAGCTTGAAAAACGCAGCATCACCCAGGTTTCGGGTGGTCAGCTTCAGCGTGCGGGGATATGCCGGGCGCTGATGAACAACCCGAGCATTATTTTCGGCGACGAGCCTACGGGCGCACTCAATTCCATATCCGCTCAGGAAACGATGGACATATTCTCTGAAATCAATGCAGACGGTACTGCGGTCATGCTTGTCACTCACGATGCACAAGTTGCGGCACGGACGGAGCGCATTATGTTTATGCGCGATGGGAAGATTGTAGGCGAACTCAAGCTTCCAAAGTTTGGGGGAACGGATATGGATGGCAGGGTCAAGAAAGTTATGGTGAAAATGCAGGAGATCGAAATATAAATTAATAATGGATTTCTGTTTAACAAAAATATAAATAAGCCAGTTGTCACCCATTAAACGTAGGGTCAGCCAGAGTGATGGAAAAGGCCGGCATGTCCTATGAAGGTTTATTAAGAAAAGCGATTTGGGTTAAAGGGTCACATGAAGATTTAAAATTGTATTCGATTATTATGGTTGATGTGCAAAAACCCTTTCGTTCATGAACGAAGGGGTTTACTTGTAATAATCGGTTGGTAAACCGATCACTTAGCCGATAGCCCGGCATACATGTTCCGGTACACGGCCGGGGTGAGGTGCTCGAACTTTTTAAATGTTTTGATAAAATAGCCCGTATCGCAGAAGCCCAAATCATCACTCACTTGATGGATCGGCGAATCGGTGGACTCCAACAGCTGCTTGGCCCATTCAATCTTGAGTCGGGCGATGAAGGCGGAGAAATTCTCTCCCGTTTCTTTCGTAAATATGCGGCTGAAATAGCTGGGACTAATATGGCAAAGCTTGGCCATTTCCTTCAGGGTGAAATTCTCATGCTTGTGCGTAAAAATGTAGTCAAACGCAGGCTGAAGCACGGCATTCGATGAGACGAACCGCCCAGCGCCATTCTTCAATTTGGTATCGATCAGTGCTCCTGAGAGCTCCTGTTGCATGGATTGGATGCTGCGGACCGCACGATCCGACTCGTTATAACCTTCCATGGAAGCTGGCGCATCCATGTTGGACGTGAGCACTTTTTTGTATAAATCGATCGTGGTATGCTTCTGAATCGCTTCCTCCACGATATAGGTGCTTAATTGCAGCAGCAGATCCACGCATTTCGTCACCTCATCATAGGATAAGACGGGTAGTGCATCGTAATCCCCTTCGAGTTCCTTAAACTTCCGGTTTGACTCCACATTGGGCGGCCGAGATACGATCTGTTCCAGCATCGGCGCGTCAGATTCTCGGAGCTTGAGCTGTCCCGCCATGATCGCACCAAGATATTGGTTATCAATAATGATCGGGATGGCGATATCGATGATGTTGAAATGGCATAAATAGATGTATGGCTTGTTTTGGCGAACCGCTTCAATGCCGGCACGCGCGTCGCATTTTTGACAATATGGAGAGAGATGGGAATCCTGGCGCACGCCTTGGCAGAAAGGCTGACAATAGCTGTGCTTGGTGACGGGAACGCCCTTGTAATCGACCGTAAGGATCGCCATTTGGGTCACGAGCGATAAGGAATCCTGCAGCTTCTCCCATTTCTCCAAATCAATGATTTCTTCTAAATCATATCGGGATTTGGACATGACAACATTCTCCTATGAAAAGTTATAGAAACTCTACTGAATATTATAGCGAATGCTTCTACTGAAGAACAAGATAATACAATTTTCCATAGAGATGACAAAAAAATACGATAAGAAAACGCTTTATTCCGATCTCATTGTTTCATGCTTCCCGATTAAGTACAACCTATAATAATAAGTATAGTTTACTTAGGAGGAATGAACATGAGAAGAGCGTTTATCAGTCCGACAAAATATGTGCAAGGTGAGAACGAACTGTTGAATTTAGGTTATTTTGTGAAGACATTCGGTGAATCCGCTCTGCTGATTGCCCATCCCGATGATGTTGCACGGGTGAAAGACAAGCTGGAGTCAACGAAACTGAAATTTAATATAACGCTAGTTGAAAGCGGCTTCCGTGGGGAATGCTCCCGGCAGGAGGTTGCCAGATTGCAAGCTTTGGCGAAGGAGCATCAATGTGCCTGCACGATTGGCCTCGGGGGAGGCAAAGCGATTGATACGGCAAAATGCGTAGCCGAAGGTGAGGCCCTGATTGTTGTCCCGACAATTGCGGCAACCGATGCACCGACAAGCCATTCGGCGGTACTCTATACTCCGGAAGGCGAATTCGATGATTATGCTTATTTCAAACAAAGTCCTAGTGTCGTCATGATTGATACGACGGTTATTGCCAAAGCGCCGACTAGATTCCTTGTTGCTGGTATGGGGGATGCGCTCTCTACCTATTTCGAAGCAAGAGCGACGGCTCAATCTTACTCCAATGTCAATGCCGGTCTGCCGTGCGGTGTTCGCGAAGGCGTATGCGGTGACGCCAAAGGGACGATTACAGCGCTGGGACTTGCCAAGCTATGTTATGAAACACTGCTTGAGAACGGGTACAGAGCAAAACTGGCCTGTGATCAAAATATTGTGACGCCAGCCTTGGAGAATATCGTCGAGACGAATATTCTGTTATCGGGACTAGGCTTCGAGAGCGGCGGTTTGGCAGCGATTCACGCGATTCACAATGGCTTGACGGCTCTTGAAGGAACGCATCATTATTATCACGGCGAGAAGGTAGCCTTTAGTACGATTGCTCAATTGGTGCTTGAGAATGCCGACCGGGACGAAATGAAGGAAGTGCTGGACTTCTGCCTGTCGATCGGTCTTCCTGTATGCCTGGAGGATATCGGCGTAGAGCGTGTGACCTACGAGGAGCTGCTTGAAGTGGCCAAGAAGGCATGTATTGCCGAGGAATCCATCCATTCGATGCCATTCCCGATTTCGGAGGAAGCGGTAGCATCCGCGATTATGGCCGCTGACCAGTTGGGTCGTCAATACAAATTAAGTAAGGAGTTATAAGATGAAGAAAATCATGAATAAACCGGAAACCTTGGTTCGGGAAATGTGCAATGGGCTTGTGCTGGCGCATCCTGAGTTAGCGTTCAGCCCTAAATTCAAAGTGATTTCCAAAAAAGAGATCAACCAAGATAAAGTTACACTGATCAGCGGCGGCGGAAGCGGCCACGAACCAGCTCATGCCGGATTCGTTGGAAGTGGCATGCTGGATGCGGCCGTGTGCGGCGATGTGTTTGCTTCCCCGTCCCAAATCCAGGTGTATCAAGCGATCCGCAGCTCTGCGAGTAATAAGGGAACGCTGCTTATTATCAAAAATTACAGCGGCGACATCATGAACTTCAAAAATGCGGCCCACCTTGCGAGCGAGGACGGTATCCAAGTGGATTATGTGAAGGTCGACGATGACATCGCCGTTGAAGACAGTCTCTATACGGTAGGGAGAAGAGGAGTTGCCGGAACGGTGCTCGTTCATAAGGTAGCCGGAGCAGCCGCAGAAGCGGGACTGTCCCTGCCGGATGTGAAAGAAGCGGCGCAGCATGCGATTAACCATGTTCGCAGCATCGGCTTTGCGTTTACCTCTTGCACCGTGCCCGCCAAGGGAACTCCGACGTTTCATATCGAAGATAACGAGATGGAATACGGCGTCGGCATTCACGGCGAACCGGGAATCCGCAGGGAGAACGTTGTTCCTGCAGATGAGCTGGCGCAGCGGATGGTCACATCTTTGCTGGACAACTTGCAGATGAATGATTCTGCAGAGAACGAAGTTGCCGTATTAATCAATGGGTTTGGCGGCACGCCGCTGCAGGAGCTGTACTTGCTGAACAATTCGGTGATGCGCGAATTAGCGTCCCGAAACAAGCGGGTATTCAAAGTATTCGTCGGCAACTATATGACCAGCATCGATATGGCAGGCGCATCGGTGACAATCATGAAGCTGGACGAGACGCTTAAGAAGTGGCTGTCTGCGCCGTGCGATACGCCGGCACTGTCGGTTAAGGGATCTTTTGAGCCCGTGAACTATACCGAGGTTATTCAAGAAGAGAAGTCAGAGAGGGCAGTTTCGTATAAAAACAATACGGATGCTGACGCTGCGGTGATTAAGAACAACCGGCTATCCTTGCAAAATATCGTATATCTGATCGATCAAATGAGCGAGGTCATCATCGAGAACGAGGTGCCGTTTTGCGAGCTCGACGCCCATGCCGGAGACGGCGATTTCGGCATGAGTGTCGCCAAGGGTTTCAAGCAGCTCAAGGCGGAGTGGGACGATATTCTGACCCACCATCTCAGCGATATCGGCGATTTCCTCGACGCCTGCTCGTTGATCATCATGGAGCATTGCGGCGGGGCTTCCGGACCGATCTGGGGATCCGCATTCCGTGCAGCGAGTAAATCTGCCGGTCAGAAGCAGGAATTGTCCGTTCAAGAGGTCGCGGATATGATGCAGGCCGTTGTGAAAGGAATCCAGGATACGGGCGAAAGATCGTTCGGAAGAGGAGCTGTCGTCGGCGACAAGACATTGATCGACGCACTCGTCCCGTTCGCGGATTCCTGGACGCAGAGTGCAGAGCAAGGTGAAGAGATGAAGCCAGCAGCGATTAAGGCGGCTGAAGCGGCGGTGCTCGGAGCGCAGAAGACGGCAGACATCGTTGCCCGAATGGGTAGAGCGGGCACGGTAGGCGAACGCAGCATCGGATACCCGGATGCGGGCGCACACGCGCTCGGGGTTATTTTCACGGAGCTTGCTAAAGTGATGAGGTAATGTATAAATATTCCATTTATACATTAATCAATCCAATCAATCATCATTGATTTCAGCTGAGTCGCACAGCTATTACCAACATCAAACCTTCGTTTCCAAATGAATTTATCCGAAAAAGAAAAAACAGACACACTATTCAGCGTGTCTGTTTTTGTTCTGTATATTTGTAATGTCAGTAGATTTCCTCGATGCACTCTTTGGAACTTGGCAATCCTTTGTCTAGAAAGTCTTTTACTCTAGATTATCTATTTAATCCAGTGACCAGTATTCAAAAAAACATTTACAAATCTATATAAATAGATATAATGATCTGTATGGAACCTATTTTAATTTACAAAGCGTTATCCAATGAGACCCGTTGTCAAATCATGGATTGGCTGAAAAACCCGGAGCATCATTTTGAGGAGAAGAAATATATGGAATACGGCATCAGCTTCCGGACCGGAATTTGTGTAGCCGATATTCAAAAGAAGAGCGGGCTGGCGCAATCCGTCATTTCCAATTATCTGCTGACACTTCAAAGAGCGGGACTGCTTGAGTCCGAGCGTATCGGAAAGTGGACCTATTATCGCCGGAATGAACAGACCATCAAGGAATTTTCCGAGTATATTCAAAACAAACTATAAGGAGGTGTTTTTTTGTTTAAATCCATCTAGATATATAGATATATAATTGAATATAGATGGTGAAACTGCGGACTAACATATCTACATATACAGATATGAAAATACGAATGACAGAATAGGAGCATCATTTCTTTGAGACAGAAACAAGTGAACCCTTTACTTATTATCATGTTGGCTTTAGGTGTTTTTGGCATTATTACGACAGAAATGGGTATCGTTGGCGTTCTGCCCCAAGTGGCCCGGAAATTTAATATCACGGCATCACAGGCGGGTACGCTCGTCAGTGTGTTTGCCCTTGTGGTCGCCATCTCGGGGCCCTTTCTGACATTATTGGCATCCGGTATCAACCGGAAGGTGATTCTTCTTATCGCAGTATTCATGTTTGCGGTGTCCAATATCGTGTACGCCATGACATCGAAATTCGAAGTGATGCTGGCGTTCCGGATCATTCCGGCCTGCTTTCATCCGGTCTTTTTTTCCGTGGCTTTGGTCACTGCGGCCCAGCTGGTTCCACCTGAGAAGAGCAGTAAAGCGGTCACGAAGGTATTTGCCGGGATTACCGTCGGATTTGCATTTGGTGTGCCTTTGACTTCTTACCTGGCGGAAAAGGTTTCACTGGAAACCGCATTTTTGTTTGGAGCGGCTGTTAGCGCGATTGCCTTTGCTGGTATATTGGTCTGGCTCCCGTCCATGCCGGTTAAGAACAAAATGTCATTCGGCAAACAGCTGGGGATATTGCGGAAACCCGCATTGTGGTTAAATATAACGTCGGTCATTTTTATTTTTGCGGCGATGTTTTCGGTGTACAGTTATTTTGCGGAATACCTCAGCCAGGTTACACCTATGAACGGATCGGTGATCAGTGTGATGCTGATGGGTTTTGGAATCATCATGATTTTCGGCAATTTCGTTTTTGGCGCCATGCTGCAAAAAAACATACGGGTGACCGTGATGCTGTTCCCTATCCTGTATATTGCGGTTTACGTACTGCTGTACAGCCTGGCGCCATACTGGATTCCGGCTATGATCGTTGTGGTTTTATGGGGGATGGTCCATTCCGGAGGATTAATCGTCAGCCAAACATGGCTGACAACGGTGACTGAAGATGCACCGGCGTTTGGCAACAGCTTGTTTGTATCGTTTTCCAACCTGGGCATTACACTTGGCACCACGGTAGGGGGCTGGTTGATAGCCGTTGCGGGTATCCATCAGTTAATCTGGAGCGGAATCGTGTTTGCGATCCTTGCCCTGGCTTCGATTTTGCTCAAAATAAAATATGTTCCTAAATAAATCGGAAGCCAGCCTAGCGCAAGGTAATGTGCCGCAGGCTTTCCATGCTTGATTCGTTGTTCTCAAATGCCCGTCCAACCGTTATATTTGTAAAACTGAAAGACCTCCTATAATGGATTTGCAGCGGGAAGAAACAATTTTTTTGTTACCATATTTGTCACGCAGGGCTTACACGCCTCGGCTATCAGATGTATAATCATGGAAGTAGCAGACAGATCATGCTCCAGCCTAAGATAACAGCTATCTAGGGCTGGGGCATTTTATATTGACTATTTTAGAAATGAAGATCGTCAGCAATCCGGAAAAGGAACGGCATCTTAAAAACCATTGGAAGGGAGTGTTTACCCTGGAACTTCAAGAAATCAATCAGAGATTAAAGGAAACAAGGGAGGTATTGCTTACAATCCTCAATGGATTGAACGGAGATCAGCTGAACAGGCGGCATGATTCAAACAGTTGGAGTATCAGTCAGGTATGTCAACATCTATATAAGACAGAAGAATTGTATGTGGTTGCTATTAAAAGAGGATTGAAGGGCAAGGAAGATTCAATTATTGAGAATAAACCTTTGGAATTTCTGCTTGACAGAAGTAGAAAGTTAGAAGCTCCTGACATTGCTAAACCAACCGATGAAATTATAGAATATCAAGAAATTGTCGAGAAACTGCATCATTCAAGAGAGAAGCTAATGGAACTGCTCCATTCATTAGAAGACCCGTCCGTGCTAAGCAGAAGACATTTCACCCACCCTGTCTTTAAAGAGATGTTATTAATTGAATGGGTTAAATCACTGTACTTGCATGAACAAAGACATATTAAACAAATAAATGAAATTATCGAAGGATTCAAATAAATGTTTTGCTTATTTTGATATGATAGGAGCAAGAAAAAAATGGGAAGTGAGAAGCTGTGGAAAAAAAGGCAAAAAAGATATTATTGCAAACGTTCTGGTCATCCAGCGGCTGGAAGAACAACCCAATGCCATTTGCTGGGGAGGATTTTGAATACGCGAAAAGCATGGGGCTGATGTTCGATCCCATCACCATCGGCCATGATGAGCTGATCCAGCGGCTGCAAAGCCTGCATCAGAGCGTAACAAAAGAAAAGGTTGCGGCTGCTTTTCTGCACAGCTTGTCTACGAAACAGGTGCATTTGCGAAGCGCGCTCTCCAGCTGGGCGCTGACCTCGCGCCTGCCACTTCATACGTACGAAGAACGGTGCTCGGCCGTGCCGAATTACAGCAGCTGCGGGGATTGCAATCACGCCGGGATTCAGTCTGACCGGGATTATGTGAATACCGACTTGAACGTGCTGAATTTCGAACGGGTCAAATGGGGAGGTATCCGTTTGAATCAGCTGCTCTACTGCTGGCTCGATCTGGAGCTGTTGAGCCATGAGGAGACCTTAACGGTGGGTGATGAAGATATCGGCATCCTGCGGGGCCTGATTGAAGCCGTTGAAGACTGTACCGAACAAGAAAGCCCACGTCACTTGGAGAAGCGATGGAAGGATATTCTGCCTTCAAGCAAGCATGAACGAGACGTGCTCATGGAAGTTTGGGGATATGCCGGCGTGCTGGTTCCGAAGGATACGCCCCGCACGCGTCCGAGGAGGGACGATGATTTCTTCTCGATGTCGGAGTGGCAAGGAAGCGATGGGTATTCCCGGGAAGCGCTGCAGTTTTATTTCGGCGAATATCTGTAGACCATTTCATCATCATATGCTAATGACTGCGTACCAGTTTAGAATTTTAGGGGAGGGATAGAGTGGAGCAGCAATTTCACACGTTGTACGATCACGGAGTGCTGTCTTATACGAGGGAAAGCTTGGATCGCCTGGGAATGCCCCAGAAGACGGCGGAAATGCTCGTGCATTGGGGAATGCCGAACTTTGAGCTACAAGAGCCTCCTTTGGGTCTTCTGTTTCACCAAGCGTTACCGCTACAGGATGTTCATGGCGACTATATCGCGATCGGAAGGGAGATCTGGAGCGAAGGGCTGCATGTCGCGATCCAAACGGATACAGGGGAGATTTGGGCAGTAACGGAAGGCGGTACACAGAAACCGACCTACATGAACGCCTCCGTCGAGAGCCTGCTTGCATTTATGGACCGGGTGTTCCTATTCCAACAGCAGTCGGAGCGCTTGCAGCCCGATCCACCTCCCATGATCATGACGGCAGAACAATCTCGCCTGAAACTTGAGAAGTTTAGGAGAGGGGAGATCAAGCCGGGAACCCGTCCAGACGCCTTGCAGGCAGAACGCGTGTGGAAGACAGCCTTCGAACAAATGATGCGGGAGCTAAAAGACATGGATCCTGCTGCCGTCCGTTCCTCTTCATGGTGGGGAATTATGTTGGAGGAAATGAAGGATGGCTTGCGTTAACGGATATAGTATATGTCAGGATGGGAGGATGGAATTTGAGCTTTCATGATACGTACAGATTTGGTGTGCATGCCATCATATCGAACGCCGACGGCAAGCTGCTCTTATTAAAACGGACCTATGGGAACAAGGGATGGAGTTTGCCCGGAGGCGGGGTCGACCCCGGCGAAACGATCCATGGAGCCATTTTCCGCGAATGCCGCGAAGAACTGGGCATCACCCTACATGATGCGGTTTTGACCGGATTTTATTATCACAGTCATATCAACGCACAGGTCGGCATATTCCGCTGTTCGATCCCTCTTCATGAGGAAATTATCCTTAGTTCGGAGCACTCTGAGTATAAATGGGCCGAGTTGTCGGAGCTGAGCGAAGTTCAGCGGTTAAGGGCCCAGGATGCATTGGCTTATCAAGGAGAAGTTAAAAGCCGAGCGTTTTAGCATTCTTCCTGTTCTTCAAAGAGCGGATTACCGTTACTGACCCAATGCACAACATCAGGGTCATGCTAACACCCCCGTTGACGATGCTCCATCCGAAGCGGCAGACTTTGTATCCATAAAGACATCCATCATATAAAAAAGAGGCTAACCGTGTGAGCGGTTAGCCTCTTTGATTTCGGTTAAAGCTGATTCACAGTTTTTTTCCAAAGACCATGGCATGTGGATAAAACCTCTTACTCCTTCAAAGAGCCAATCAACAGCCCTTTAATAAAATATCGCTGCAGGAACGGATAGAACAGCACCACCGGGCCGATCGTGAGAATGGCGGTGGCCATCTTCACCGATTCCTGAGGAAGCGTCTGGGTGCCGAGAATGGCTCCGCTGCTCTGCATTTGTTGGATCATGCTGATCTCGGAGTTCAGCTTAAACAGCAGATACTGAAGGGGATACAGCTTCTCGTTGTCCACCAGCATGATGGCGTTGAACCAGTTGTTCCAGTAGGCAATGCCGTAGAACAGCGTGATCGTTGCAAGGACGGGCATGCACAGCGGGAAGTAGATCCGGAACGCGATATAGAAATCGCTTGCGCCGTCGATCTTGGCCGCCTCCGTAAGGGATGGCGGAATTTGGGACATGTAGTTGCGCACGAGAAACAGGTTGAACGGGTTGAACACCAGGGACGGTATGATCAGTGCCCAGATGGTGTTGTTCATGCCGAGATTCAGGTTGATCAGATACCAGGGCACCAGGCCCGTGTTAAACACCATGGTAATGAAAAAGAACAATCCGAGCCCGTTGCGGTAACGGATGTGCTTGGCGGCCAGCGTATATCCGGCCATGGACGTGATGGTGACCGCAAGGATCGTGCCGACGACCGTCACGATGATCGAGATCATGTAACTCCGGTACAGCGGCGTGCTGCCGAACAGGAGCAGCTTGTAGGCATCCAGCGACAGCTCGCTCGGGAACAGCTGGTAGCCGAATTGCTTAATGCTGGCTTCGTCGGTAAAGGACACCATGAGCACAAGCAGCATCGGCAGGATGCAGAGAATGGAGATGATGCCGATCAGCGCGGTGTTTACGGCGTCGAAAAATTTAGGTCTGGACGTCATCTAGATTTCGCTCCCTTCCGAATGATTCCGGCTTGCTTTAGAACAAGGCATGGTCCGGATTCACCTTCTTCACGATTTTGTTGCTGCCCCATACGAGAATAAAGCCGACCACGGATTGATACAGTCCGACGGCCATGGCCTGTGCCGGATTCCCGATGGTGCGAAGGGAACGGAACACATACGTGTCAATAACGTCGACGGTCGGATACAGCAGTCCGTTGTCCTTCACGATGGCATAGATCATGTCGAAGCTGCCGTACATGATTTTGCCCAAGGCCAGCAGGGTCAGGATGGATATGGTCGGCAGCATGAGCGGAATGGTGATATGGCGGATGAGCTGCCAGCGGGTAGCGCCGTCGATCCGGCCGGCTTCGTAATAACTGTCATCAATCCCCGTAATGGCCGCCAGATAGATGACGAGGTTCATCCCGAGGTCCTTCCAGACCGCCGCGGTCGTAAGGATCCACGTCCAGTACTGTGGCGAGGCGTACCAGTTGACGGGATCAATATGGAAGAACGCCAGGATCCGGTTCAGGATGCCGTAATCGGTCGACAGCAAGCTATAGATGATGTAGCTGACGATGACCCATGACAAGAAATGCGGGAACAGAATGGTGGATTGCGTCACCCTCGAGAACCAGCGGCTGCGCAGTTCATTGAACAGAATGGCCAGCGCCATGGCTCCGAGCGTGCCGACGATGATGAATAGAAAATTGAGCTTCAAGGTGTTGAAGGTGACCTCCCACGCCCGGGGCGACGAGAAGAAGAACTTGAAATTGTCAAAGCCGACCCAGGCGGAATTGAAGAGTCCTGTCTTGAAGTTGAATTTCTGAAACGCAATGAGCATGTACGGAAGCGTGAAATAGCCGAAGACCAGCGTATAGATGGCAGCCGGTACGACGAGCAGATAGGCGGATCCGTTCGAACGGATTTCGCGCAGGAAGCCGGAGCGGCTTTTTTTCATAGGTAGGCACGTCCTTTCGTAAGTGATGGGGGCTGCAAGCGTAGCAGTTCTGATTCGAGTGTAAAGAGAGTTGCCGCGTGCAGTAAACTATGAAAATGGAGTTTGAGCGGATTGAAAGGGGGAACGCCTGCTTTAAAAAACGGCAAAAACTTCGAATTTGAGTATTTCGCACAGTGTCGCCAGGATTGAATAATAACCGGAAAAGCTTGGTTTTATAAGGGGTTTAGCCGATGAAGTCTATGAAGGGGAGTTTGGGGAGGAAAATAAAGAATGCGTTTTCATATTGATGTATGCCCTGAGCAAATGTAAGATGAGAATAAAATATCGATCCGTTCCAAGCGATCGGATGGCTAGGCAACCCTATTAAATTAACATGTATATTACATATAATGTTAGTAATTTTCATGAATGATAAGATCTCAGTTGACTATACAGACCGAATGATAAGGAGGGAGAATATGATCCGGCAGCGATTATTCCGTTATGCAGTGTATCGAAATATGTTTCTCAGCTTTGTTTTGCTCACGGCAGCGATGATTGCCCTCGTAACCGTCGTCCTGTACATGATGTTCTCCTGGAGCACCGCGAAGGAGGTAGGGAAAATATCCGAGTCGATGCTGAAGCAGAACAGCGCTGTATCCAGCGTCATCCGCGACCAGGTGTATAACGTGGGCAACCTTTTGCTCAGCGACAAGGAGATCGTGAATGCCCTTTTGGACAAAGAGGCCGATCCGGTGAAACAGTATGGCGTGTTCGGCACCCTTAACCGAGTTCAGTCCACCTATCCGTTCATCCATTCAATCGGGATCTATAACGGCTCGAATAACACGTATCTGAATACGAAGGGGATTACCAAGGAGCAGGAGAAGGCGCTGCTGGAGGAGATCAACAGCAAGAATACATCTTATTTTCACCTGTTTCCGCGCAAGATTTCTTCCGCCACTTCGGCGAACCGGAGCGAAGATGTCCTTACTTTCGTCCTCCTTCCGAGCTATTATTCGCCGTTAAGCTCCAAGGGCGCGATCGTGATCAATATGAGCACCGACACCATCCAGGATCTGATCGGAGGCTACCGCAACGAAGCGGTGGATTCGCTGCACGTCATTGACGACAAGGGGACCATCATCACCCATTCGGATCGGTCCCGGTTCATGGAGGATGTATCGCAGGAATCCTATGTCCAGTCCATTCTGGGAACGGAGACGGAAAGCGGTTACTTCACCCGCTCTATCGACGGCCGCAAAAGCCTCGTTACCTACGTCAAATCCAGGGATATGAACTGGACGTTTATCAGCGTAAGCCAATATCAAAATCTGCTGTTCAACATGCAGGCCCTCCGGACGTCGGCGCTGGTTCTCGCTTTGGCATGCTTCGTCGTCAGCATGTTCTTGTCGATCTGGCTGACGCATCATGCGTACAACCCGATCCGCCACCTGCTGGAGAAAATGAGCGCCATACCGAAAATGAAGGAAAACCGGCGGCAAATCAACGAATTTGCCATATTGGATACAACCTATGCCGAAATGACGGAGAAAATGAAGTCGATGGAGTCCGAGGCTTCCGTCGCCAGGCAGGCGCACGTGCTGCAGCTGCTGAAAGGCGGCGACGAGACGGCATTCCGCCGTTTGGCCCGGGAAGGCAAGGGGCCCTATTTCTTGGCGGCTGTCCTTTTGCTCGACAGCTTTGACGGCTCGCCCGGGGGCGAGGACGAGGAGCTGCAGTCCTATACCTGCGCAGCCGTCGCCCAGGCGGCCCAGCAGATGCTGGAACCGGAGGGAGCGAGCGTGGCAACGGTGGGGGACGGGACCATTGCGATCATTCTCCCCATGAAGCAGAGCCGGCTTCCGCTCCATGTATTGGGCATGCTGGAGGAGCTGCAGGGCGAGATGCTCCGCACGCTCCGCGTGTCCGTCACCGTCGGCATCGGAACTGCCGCGCAGACGTACGAGGAGCTGCGCGAATCGTTCGATTGCGCGCAGTCCTGCTTCCAGCAGCGCTTCTTCGCAGGCAAGGGCAGGATGTTCCATGGCGATCCGGTCATCGCCGCGGAGTCGGAGCATACCGAGGCGCAGTATCCGGACAAGCGGGAGAAGCGCATCATCGAGGCCATCAAGCTGCAGCAGCGGGATAAATTAGAGAAGGAAATCGATCAGTGGATTAAGGAAATTCGCGATTACAACTATCATGAAGTCATGTTTTTCATCAACCAGTTCATCGGGGGCCTGTACAAGCAGCTCAATGTCCATACGGTGAAAAATCGGGAAAGCGCGGATCTCTTCCTTGACTTTACCCGGCGGATTACCCGTTTTCAGACGCTGCAGGAAACCGCGGATGCCCTGAAGGATCTTGCCCTTAGGCTCTGCAGCCTGTCCGAGGAATCGGGAGCGGTCCGGCATGCGGAGGTGGTTGATTTTATCCAGATGTACGTACGCAAGCATTATGCAAGGCCGGATATGTCGCTCGAGCAGGTCGCGGGCGAGGTGAAGCTGTCCCGCAGCTATGTCGGCAAGCTCTTCAAGGCGCATTGCGAGCTGTCGTTCAACGATTACCTGAATGCCGTTCGACTGGAAAAGGCCCGAGAGCTCCTCGCAAGCACCGAGGAGTCGGTTCAATCGATCAGCGAGCAGGTGGGCATTCTGAATACGACCTATTTTTATACGCTGTTTAAAAAGCACTACCAGATCTCCCCGGCACAGTTCCGAAGCCAGCATGCGATCGAGACGAAAAAAGCGCAGTGACGGGCGGTTTCAGTGTTTTAAAATGGCGAAAATCATCATTTTGAAGTATACGTCATCCCTAATGTCTCCTTAAGATAGGAATCGTACCGCATGACCAAACCAAATGAAGACAGGGGGAGACACACATGAAAAAAAGGAAAGCGCTAGCATTATGGCTAGCCGCGATATTTATGGTATCCGTAATCGCAGGCTGCTCCGGCGGGGGTGATGCCGGCGGCCAGAACGAATCGGCGAGCGGCGAGAACGGCGGAGGGGACAAGCTGCCGGTCCGGTATCTGCTTCCGGGCTCCGCGCCGCAGGATTTGGAAACGGCGGTTAAAGCGATCAACGAGAAGCTGGAGGCCGACGGTCTGAACCTCACGTATGAACCGACTTACATCGCGTGGGACGTATGGGATCAGAAGACCAACCTCATGATGTCGACGGGCGAGGAGTTCGAGCTGATTGCCATCATGCACGATACAAAAGGACCGACGGTGCTTGCCGGCAGCGGCGGAATCATTCCGATCGACGATCTGCTGGATCAGTATGGCAGCGAGCTGAAAGCTTCCATGCCGGACTGGATCTGGGAGTCGTCGAAAATCAACGGCAAGATCACGTACGTGCCGAATTTCTGGGCGGATACCGCTTATAACGATGGCATGTTCACGATCCGCACCGATCTGCTCGAGAAAAACGGTCTGAAGCCACCGACATCACCGGGGGAGCTGCTGGATGCGGCGGAGACGCTGCAGAAGAACTGGCCGCAGGACAACAAGAACGTGTATATCAAGATGCTCGAGGAGCCAGCCTACTTCCTGCATACAACCTACGACACCTATCCGTTTACCGTTGCCGACAACATGATTTACATCGATCAGCAGGGGAACGTGAAGTCCTGGTTTGAAACCGAGGAGTTCAAAAAAGACGTGTTGTACATGAACGAGGCATACAAGCGCGGGCTGATCATGAGTGATCTGCTTACGACACCGACGGAGGTCATCAATCAGGAGGAGCTTGCCGGGCGTTATCTGTATCGACCGGGCGACGTCGGTTTGAGCGACGCCATTCTTCAAACATTCCCGGACGCGAAGCTGGATATTTACTATTTGGCGGACCAGCCGAAATTCAGATCCTACGCGATCCGGAATTCCAACGGGATCTCGGCCACGTCTCCGCATCCGGAGGCCGGCATTCAATTTTTGAATTGGGTGTACAGCAGTCAGGAGAACATGGATCTCGTACAGAGTGGCGTGAAGGACGTCCATTGGAAGGATACCGGTAAGAATACGAAGGATTATCTGGCCAAGAACGAGAACGGTTCCCCGGCTTATGAGCTTCCGTACTGGCTGCTCGGCCACGTCGAGATGAACCGTTACCCGACGAATACAGATCCTGCGCGGCTGGAGCGCCGTACGACAGTTGCGGACGATGCCGTGAACAGCATCACGATCGGCTTCACCTTCGATCCGACAAACGTCGCTTCCCAGTACGCGAATTGCATCGCAGAGCTGAAGACCAGCGTCTATCCGGTCATGCATGGGGTCGTTAAGTACGAGGACGCCTACGATAAAATGCTGGCCGCGATGAAGTCCGCCGGTCTCGATGAAGTCGTGGATGAATATAAACGGCAATTCGATGAGTGGAGAGCCGGTCAGTCGTAAGTGCAGACGCGATCGGCGGCAATGAACATGATTTTTAAACAGGGCAATTCCTCCCGGTTAGTGCCGGGGAGGAATTGCTTTTTTTCGTGCATGAACCATGAAGCAGGCCGTGAGGAATTTCGAGTCGAGTCTAAGGGGATTCGGGAGTGATCATGGGCGCCGCCTTACGGCTTCAATTCTCCGATATTGGCCAAAATCAAAGTTTTCTCTCAAAAGTAAAGTGTTCAAGACAGGGATTCCCGGGCTAGAGTAAAGGTCATAAGAAGCCTTGAGACTGCTCAAAGAGTTAGAAGCGAAAGTCTTTATTAAGGCTGGCCGCACGGCAAGAGCCGTGCAGAATAAGGAGGACGTAGTTCATGACCAAGCAAACACAAGCCATCCGGGAAGGCTGGCAATGGTTTACGGAAAGCCGGTACGGCATGTTTATTCATTTCGGGCCTTATGCCCAATACGGGCGCGGCGAGCAGGTTCTGTTCCGGGAGCATTTGGACCAGGCCGAATACGCGCAGAAGGCCTGCGAGTGGAATCCGGAGTTCTTTGACGCCGAGCTGTGGGCGCACACCGCGCGCAAGGCGGGGATGAGATATGCCTGCTTAACAACGCGGCATCATGACGGATATTGCTTGTGGGATACGGCCACGACGGATTATTCCAGCGCGAAGCAGGCGCCCGGCCGGGATCTGGTGCGCGAATTTACCGATGCGTTCCGAGCCCAGGGGCTTCGGGTCGGCTTATATTACTCCTGGATCGATTGGCGGATCCCGGCTTACTTCGACGGACCGGAGAAGGATCCCGAGGGCTGGGAGACAATGAAGCAGTATTTGCATGCCCAAGTGGAAGAGCTGGTCACGAAATACGGGCGCATCGATCATTTCTTTTTTGACGGGGTCTGGCCGCGAACCGCGGAGGACCTGGAAAGCATCAAGCTGGTGGAACGGATGAAGTCGATTCAGCCGGACATCCTGGTCAACAACCGCCTTGGGTTGTCCGAGGAGGAGAAACTGCATGCGGACGGCGGCGGCGGCTCGGGCGATTCTGAGGTGCTGGGCGATTTCGGCTCGCCGGAGCATGTCATCGTTCCGGATCAGAAGCGGCTGTGGGAATCCAGCCAGGTAACAACGTGGCGGTTGTGGGGGTATACGAACGGCGAACGATGGCGTCCGGCCGACGTTCTGCTCGACATGCTGTGCGAGTGCGCGGAAAAAGGGGGGACCGTGGGGGGCAATCTTCTGCTTAACGTCGGACCGCAGCCCGACGGACAGCTTCCGCCGGCCTTCGTGGAGCGGGCACTGAAGATCGGGGAGTGGCTGGACGTTCACGGCGAGGCCATCTACGGCTCCGACGGCGGGAACCTCACGGAGTTCATCACCTATGGGCGGCAGACGATGAAAGACAACAAGCTGTATCTCATCATCCGCTTCTGGGATGGGAGGCCGGTGCTGAGGCTGGCGGACTTGGTGACGCCGGTATCACGGGTTACGCTGCTGACAACGAGGCAGGAGCTGTCGTTCCGACAGGAGGGCGACGTGCTGTGGATCGAAGGGCTGCCGCGGGAACGTCCGACCGAGCTGTTCCCGGTCATCCGCATCGAATGCGAGGAGCGGCCGCAGACGAATCAATGGGGAGTGAACCGCCTCTGGACCGGCGACCCTTCCCGGATCGCCGAGTGGGCTCGGACGCGCGGAACATCCGTATACGTCGACGGCCAGCCGCGGACGAGAAAGGAGTAAGCGATGAGAATACTGGTTTTTTACGACGAACATTTTCCTTATGAAGGCGAACGCCCATCTGCCGAGTCACTGGATCGATTGCGGGAATGGGCGGTGGTCACAGGTGCCGCGGACGTGGCTGAGCGGCTGACGGAAGGCGGCTGGGACGCGCTGGTTCATCTGCACGGGCCGTACTTTCCAAAAGCGGCTTGGGCGGCCATCGAAGCCCACCTGAAGGCCGGCGGCGGTCTGGTTCATGCTGGTGGCGTGCCTTTCCGCAGGCCGATTCGAGAGCTGAACGGAAGCTGGCATGCCGAACGCGAGCAGCTGGCTTATCATCAGCGAATGGATATCCATGATGCGCTGGCGGTTGACGTATCGCGCGTCCGGGAGCTGAAGGCTTCTGCCGAATTTCCGATTCTGCACGGACGCGAGGAGCTGTTCGGCATCGAGCCGACCTGGGGCTTGACGCTGCATCCGACCAAAGCGAGCGACATCCCGGCCGAGATGGGGGCATGCGGTCCGATGGACGCCGTCATCTCGCCGCTGCTGATCGGCATGGACCGTGATCGACGAGAGCGGTCCGCTCCGGTCGTCATGCTGGAACAGCATAAGGGCGATTACGCGGGGGGCCGCTGGATTCTGATCAACCAGCAGCTGAGGGCATCGTTCTGGGATACGAAAGGGATGGACATCCTGAAGGATCTGGCCGAATACGCGGGAACAGGCGTGACAGAGCTGTGGCTGAAGCCGAACTATGCCTCTTACGAGCCGGGCGAGCAGATGCGGTTGACGATCCAACTGCAGACGCTATCCCGGACGTCCGCCCCGGCGCAGACCTGGCATTTTGATGTGAGTCTTATCAAGGAAGACGACGGCGAGACCGTCTGGACCGGACACGAGAAGTCGGAAGCCGGCATGGAACAGCGGGATCTGCAGCAGCTTCGCTTGTCCGTACCCGTACGGCTGGAAGCGGGCTTGTACCGGATCGTTTGCGAAGCCGAGTCCGATTCCGGGGAGCGCCGCACCCTGACCCAGGCGGTATGGGGCGTTGATCGTCCGCTGCTGCTGGCGGGAGAGCGGCTGGAATGCGGGCGCGATTACTTCCACCGCGGCGGGCGGACGGTTCCGATCGTTGGCATGACGTACATGACCTCCGACGTCGCACGCAAATTCCTCCATCTGCCGAACGTGCAGCGTTGGGATGCGGATATGGCGGAGATGAAGCGGGCAGGGATCAACCTGATCCGGACGGGCATATGGACGGGGTACCGGATGATCATGTACGCCGACGGTCATGCTGCCGAGGACGTTATGCGGGCGATCGATGCCTTTATCCTGACGGCCAAGCGGCATGAGCTGGAAGTGACGTTTACGTTCTTCTCGTTTGCTCCCGAAGCCTGGGAAGGCGTGAACCCGTACCTGGATCCGCGATCGGTGGAGGCGCAAAAGCGCTTTGTCGCCTCCATCGTGGGACGTCACAGGGGCACGACCAACGTGCATTGGGACCTGATCAATGAGCCTTCGCTGTTCGATCCGAAGCGAATCTTCGAGGGGCCGGTATCGATAGGGGACCGGTTCGAGCGGCAAGCTTGGTCCGAGTGGCTCCGGGAGCGCCACAGGGATGATCTCGCGCTGCTTCAGGAGCGCTGGAACATGACGCCTGGCGAGCTTCCGTCCTTCGACTCGGCGCCGGCGCCGAGACCGGACGACAAGCTGTTCAACAGCGTGCTGCAGCCGAAGAAGTGGGGACCGTGGATCGATTTCACGCTGTTCACCATGGACATGCATAATCGGTGGGCATCCGAGCTCATCGGCACCATTCGGCGCTCCGATCCCCGCCAACTGGTAACGGTCGGGCAGGATGAGGGCATCTGCTCCCAGCGCCCGTCGCCTTCGTTCTACGGGCCTGCCGTCGATTACACGACGGTCCACTCCTGGTGGCAGAACGATCACCTGGCTTGGGACGGCATATTTACGAAAACGCCGGACAAGCCGAATCTGATCCAGGAGACCGGCATCATGCACGTGCAGCGTCCGGACGGCATTGCCAAGCGGACGGAGGAAGAGCTTCGCAGCATCCTGGAGCGGAAGTACGCGTATTCGTTTTCGACCGGGGGCGCGGGTGCCGTGCAGTGGATTTGGAATATTAACTACTTCATGGACAATGCCAACGAATCCAACATCGGGGCGCTTCGGGCTGACGGAACGCAGAAGCCCGAGGCCGATGTGTCCTATGACTTCGGCCGCTTCATGAAGGAAGCAGCCGGCCTGTTCGACGATGAACGGCAGCTCGAGGACATCGCCGTCGTTTACCCGTATTCGAATGATTTTTCCAGCCGCAAGCTGGCATACGAAGCAACGACGAGGGCTATGCGCGCGTTGACGTTCGGCATGAACGTCCATCCGCGAGGCATCGGCGAATACCAGTTGGAGGACCTGAAGCGCTATCCGGCCAAGCTGATCATTGTGCCGAGCGCGCACAATTTCGACGATGCCGCGTTTGATCAGCTCCTCGACCTGGCAAGGGAAGGGAGCACGGTCCTGTGGACAGGCCCGCTGCGCACCGATGCGTATTGGGGGCCGGCGACGCACCGCCTGCAGCAGGAGATCGGCGAAACCGTCCATGCTAACGTTCTTCGGGAAGAAACGCTGGAACTGGCGGGAGAGCATTTCGCCGTTTCGTTCGGCGAACGGAAGATTAACGCGCTGGCGGTGGATCGCCCGGCGGGCCGGTTGGATGGGACGCTAGCGCCCATCACGGTTATCTTGGGCGCGGGACGGTTCATCTGGTGCCCGCTCCCGGTCGAGATGAACGAGCGCTGGGAGCCGATCCAAGCGTTGTACGCGGAAGCTATCCGCTCCGCAGCCGTTTCGCCTGAGCTGGAATGGCTGAAGGGAGGCGAGCTGCCCGGAATCTACGGCCGCAAGCTGGCATTCGGGCATGGAAGCTTGTACGTCTTCGTCTCCGAGCATGGGGCAAGCGCAGAAGTTGAGGTAAGGGATCCGGTAACCGAGGCGGTTTATGCCTTCGAATTGGAACGGGAGCGGACCGTGATGTTCATGACCGATGCCGGGGGACAAGTGCGGACCGTATACCGGCCGGAGGAGGTACGGATCCGGAAGAGCCAACCATCTTGAGGCGTACTCGCCCCTTAAACGGTTGGAAGAGGGTTCTTTCTGTTGACCTGGATAGTCACGGCGCGGCCTTCTGCACGATACACATAGAGGGAGGTTCTCCGGTCGAGCGGATCGTGCCGGAGGGCCTTTTTCTTCAATTGGGAACGTCGGAAGGGCTGCTGCTTGGGCGGTGTGGCGTTGAATCCGATGGGAAAGAGCCTAAACCCGAACCCCTATAGGATGGGGGAACATTCAACGAACGATTGCATGTAATCATTTTGAATGATTTTAACTGGAAAAAGGAAGGGTGTGCGCCATGGACTACAAGGACGCTGCATGGCCAGTTTCGCGGCGGGTCGAGGACTTGCTGGAGCGGATGACGGCGGCGGAGAAAATCGGACAGCTGATCCAGCCGTTCGGCTGGAAAGCTTACATAAAGAACGACGACGGTACGATCAAGCTTACCGAGGAGTTCAAGTCGCAGCTTGCGGAGGGAGGAATCGGTTCTTTGTACGGTACGCTGCGGGCCGATCCCTGGACCGGGGTGACGCTGGCGAACGGACTGTCCCCGCGGGAAGGGGCGGAAGCGGTTAATGCGATTCAGCGTTACGCGATGGAGCACTCTCGACTGGGGATTCCGATTCTGTTCGGGGAAGAATGCTCCCACGGACATATGGCGATCGGGGCGACGGTGTTCCCCGTACCGCTCACGATCGGGAGCACCTGGAACACGGAGCTGTTCCGCAGCATAAGCCGCGCCGTTGCCGCCGAGACAAGGGCTCAGGGGGGAGCAGCCACCTATTCGCCGGTGCTGGACGTGGTACGGGATCCCCGCTGGGGCCGTACCGAAGAAACCTTTGGCGAGGACCCCCATTTGGTGGCCGAATTTGCGGTTGCCGCCGTGCAGGGACTGCAAGGAGAGCGCCTTGATTCGCATACCAGCCTGCTGGCTACGCTGAAGCATTTCGCAGGCTACGGCGCTTCCGAAGGAGGGCGCAATGGGGCACCGGTGCATATCGGGCTCCGGGAGCTCCACGAAGTCGATCTGCTGCCGTTTCGCAAGGCCGTTGAAGCGGGAGCCTTGTCGGTCATGACGGCCTACAACGAAATCGACGGAGTACCTTGCACGTCCAGCCGGTACCTGCTGCAAGACGTGCTCCGCGAGGCATGGAACTTCGACGGCTTCGTCATTACCGATTGCGGCGCTATCCATATGTTGGCATGCGGTCATAATACGGCCGGAAATGGCGTGGAAGCGGCAGCCCAGTCGCTAAAAGCTGGTGTCGACATGGAGATGTCCGGGACCATGTTCAGGGCACATCTTCACCAAGCGCTGGAGCAAGGGCTGATCACCGAAGACGATCTGAATAAGGCAGCCGGCCGCGTGTTGGAACTGAAGTTTCGGCTGGGTCTCTTTGATCGGCCTTATATGGATCCAGCCTGGGCAGAGCAGGTCATAGGCTGCAAAGAGCATATCGCACTGGCCTACCAAGCAGCGGCTGAAGGAATCGTGCTCCTGAAGAACGAGGGGAACATGCTGCCTCTGGGTCCGAGTGTCGGAACGATTGCCGTCATTGGCCCCAACGCCCATGCGCCGTATAATCAGCTTGGCGATTATACCTCCCCTCAGCCGTCGGGGGAGATCGTGACGGTGCTGGACGGCATCCGCCGACGGCTGGGAGACAGCCGCGTTCTGTATGCGCCGGGCTGCCGCATTCAAGGCGATTCAAGGGAAGGGTTTCCTCGGGCGCTGGCGTGCGCCGAGCAAGCCGATGTCATCGTGATGGTGCTTGGCGGCTCTAGCGCACGGGATTTCGGGGAGGGCACCATCGATCTGAGAACCGGCGCCTCGGTCGTGACCGGGCATGCCGAGAGCGATATGGAATGCGGGGAAGGGATTGACCGCTCGACCCTGACGCTGATGGGCGTGCAGTTGGAGTTGCTGAAGGAGATCCATAAGCTTGGCAAGCCGGTGGTCGTCGTCTATATTAACGGACGGCCGATTACGGAGCCGTGGATCGACGAGTTTATTCCGGCGATCGTAGAAGCTTGGTATCCCGGCCAGGAGGGAGGCAACGCGATCGCGGACGTACTGTTCGGCGACGTCAATCCCTCCGGTCGGCTGCCGCTGTCCATTCCGAAGGAGGTCGGTCAGCTGCCGATTCCTTATAATGCAAGACGGACCCGGGGCAAGCGTTACCTGGAGACGGATTTGGAGCCCCAATATCCGTTCGGCTACGGGTTAAGTTATACGGAATTCCGTTACGGCCACCTGACGGTCGAGCCGGAGTTCATCCCAATAGGTGGCGAAGCCACGGTCCGGATCGACGTGACCAACTCGGGAGCTCGGGACGGCGTGGAAGTCGTTCAGTTGTACGTCTCGGATTTGTCCGCCTCCGTGACCCGGCCGGAGAAGGCTCTGAAAGGGTTCCGAAAAGTATTCTTGAAGGCAGGGGAGACGCAGGAAGTGACGTTCACCATCGGCAGCGAGCAGTTGGAACTAATCGGCCTTGACATGAAGCCCGTGGTGGAGCCCGGCGAGTTCCGCATTCAGGTCGGCCCCGACTCGACAAGAGGAGAGATCGCGAGTTTGCAGGTGAAAGGCTAAGAATCACAAGGTCCAATGGGGCTGGACAACGGGCTTCCCAACCAGCCCCTCGACCGCAGACTCTCTTGGCGGCTTCGACGGAGGGGAAGCCTGCAGCACCACCAACCTGCAGAATGAGAGGTGGATGGGGTGCTGAACGCGTTGAAAAAAGGATAACCGAATCCAATGGAGAATACCCATATATAAGCCAATTGCTGTGCTCATATCGTGTGTAGAATCCGGGGGCTTTTTCGACGGGATCGATGTTGTATTAGGATATCGTGCATTCCAATCGACCGATAAAGCGATCAAGAGAGGAGAGAGCAGAATGAACAAACCGTATCTTCAATTGTACGACTATCACATGTGGGCGAACGAAAGAGTTTTGAATCATTTGCAATCCTTGCCGGAAGGCGTGTTTCTCCAGGAAGTGAATCTGGGCTTCAACTCCATCGCGGAAGTCCTCGGTCACCTTGCAGCTGCGGAGGAAGTTTGGTTTGCCCGAATCAAGGAGGAAAGTCCTCCGTCGCTTGTCGCGAGACCATTTGCAAATATGGAAGCAGCTCGTCAATACATGAGCCAGCTCCAAACCGAGCATCGTGAATATTTAACGTCGGCTCACGATATGGGGAAGGTTGTGACTTATCACAACACTGCGGGGGAAGCATTTCAAAATTCGATTTCGGAGATTCTCCAGCAGGTCGTAAATCATGGAACATATCATAGAGGCAATATCACTACAATGCTCCGGCATCTAGGACACAAGGGGATCATAACGGATTACATTGCCTTTTTAAGAGCGTAGCTTAAACGCACTACACATAGGGGACTTCCTGTTGCCATGATTTTCATGAGCCGGGGGAGTCCTTTTGCTATTTTTACCAAACGGAAATGAGGATGTAATATAGAATGAGAATGTTAGGAACAAGAAGGATGGTATTATGAAAATATACAGGCTGGATGAGCTGGAAGGTTCATGTTACATAGAGGTATTGCCGGGGCCTTACCGGAATCGGTGCTGGAACGTGGATTCGATCTATATGGATGAAGAGACTTTCGGTTACCTGGAAAGCGCCGTTGAAAAAGAATATGAACCGTACGACCACTATGCATTCAATGAATTGGATGCAGAAAGATGGAGGCGGATCGTGAACAGACTTGAAGAAACCCTGATTTTCTTGAAAGGCAGTCCCCAAGCGGAGGAGTTGAAGGAGCATATTGGCTTCATATTTACTTCGTCTGAAACGGATTTTATCGAGGCCCTGGAAGAGAATATGGATCAATTAATCCGGCTCATGCAGGAATTCGTGGACTGGATCGCGCTTCAACTGCAGAATCACAAGGTCATTAGCATATTAGGTATATAGATCAATCAATCATTATCGATTAAAAACCCAAGCGTTAAATATGACTCCATTCGCTACGATGCGAAGAAGAACAACAGGGTCTTGAATGTGCCTTGGGAATCGTTTTAGGTAGAGATTGTTTATAAATATAAATGGTATAGTTCTTCCTGTGGCTCTCTTATATGATGTAAGGAATGCCTCTAAAGAAATAGATTCTAATCGCTTCACCTAACATGCGGATTACAGGTTCAAACTTTACGATCCTGTTTAGCCACCAGGCTCGCAATAGACGGAAGCATCATTAACTATAATCGAAAAGGTGATTGCTATAAAAACAATTAGAAGATCCAAAATCGTTGAAGGTACAACCATCCCGGGGATGATTTGCAACGGAGGGCAGTACTTTTATATTGATGTAGAT
Organism: Paenibacillus sp. FSL K6-1330; assembly: GCF_037976825.1. Classification (NCBI taxonomy): domain Bacteria; kingdom Bacillati; phylum Bacillota; class Bacilli; order Caryophanales; family Paenibacillaceae; genus Paenibacillus; species Paenibacillus sp. FSL K6-1330. Next base: position 5,191,699 of record NZ_CP150269.1, on the reverse strand, counting down.
ATTTATGATGATGGCATGACGAATTGCTGGGAACTTGTTGACCTTAAAGGCTTAAAAAACAAGATCGACTCCAACTGGCTGACGCCTGTCGTACCGGTTGGCCAAAATCTGTCTATACATGGCCTGGGTGCGTTCCAAGTGAAGGAAGCGAACTGGAGATTTAATCAAGAAAGCTACTATGAGCACATTGAGCAGACCATTCGGCTCTTGAATCCGGAATTCGTGAATATATATGAAATTTCAGAGCGGGAGCAGAAGCAATGGGAAGCCAGAAGAGTGGCCCATTCCCCCCGTCCCACTGATTTTTATGTAAAAAGCGAACTGTTCTATCAGACGGTGGAGGGTGACGGCTTCAACATTTTCATGAAATACGAAGGTGCGAACTATTTAGTTCATCTGAATGTTTACCAGGACGGTCAAGTCATGATCTACAACCTGCCTCAAGACGTCCAGTGCCATCTTGACGAAGCAAACGTTTGGTTTCAGGACGGGACTTTGTTTACTACCTTTGATAGGGAATTGCCTATTCGCATGGCCGGACTTGGAGAGGTTACATTATCTGAACCGCTGTATGCGGCAGAGATCGAGGAGAAACATAAGGAATTCATGGATCTTCACAAGAAACTGAATGGAGAGAAAACAGCGCTCGAAGAATGCAGGGATGCTTATTATTCATATTTAGAAAATCCCATCGAGTTTTACAGAGAAAAACTTAGAGAGAAATATGAACGAGTACCTGAGCATGAGAGAATGTATCTAGGCGATATGGATACTAAAGATTGGGATTACCAAAGAATCCTCTATCGACCGGATGAGAAAAGAGAAGTGTAATGATACTGATTTAGAGGGCATTAACAGCGAAAAAATACATATAGATTGGAGAGTTTTATCCTATGTATAGTTTGTACGGAGAGCTGTGTACGGAAGTGTATGATCTGAGTAAACCATTAGGTTTCTCGTTTGGCGACGTGGAGTATTATTTAGAGCGTCTGAAGGACGTAAAAGGAAAAGTCCTGGAAGTCGGCTGTGGATCAGGCAGGGTGTTAATTCCGTTGCTTCAAGCGGGGATCGATATGGAAGGTGTCGATAACTCAGCAGCCATGCTGGATTCTTGCAGAAGACGAGTCGAGGAATTGGGTCTTGCAACTAAACTGTATGAAGACGAAATGCATAACTTTGCATTGACGGATTCATATGAAGCCATTATCATTCCCGCCGGATCTTTCCAATTAGTGGAGGGTCGGGAGCAGGCAGTCGCGGCACTGCATCATTTTTATTCTCATCTGAAACCTGGTGGCAGATTAATTATGGATTTGTTTATTCCTACTGATATCGAAGCGAATCATGCCTCTACTAGAACTTGGGAAACTTCTGATCATGAAGTGATCATATTAGAAGAAAGAATCACGGAAATGAATCTGCTGGAGCAGAATACTGTGTCGATTATGAAATATGAAAAGTGGAAGGAAGGGAATCTGATTCAGACCGAGCTGCAACGGTTTCCTCTAAGTTGGTATGGATATCACGAATTTGAACTCATGCTAGAGAAGCAGGGTTATGAAGAGATCACGAAATCGGCTGACTATGCATGGTTGAATAAACCCGTTAAAGCGGATCAGATGATTACATTCGAGGCTAGGAAAGCTCCGATAGGGCGCTAGTAGAACTAGTGCTCTCAGGGGGGGATCCATAGGTGCGTGGGAACCCTGTGCAGGGATTAATTAGAATCAGTGAGGTGATTGAATGCCGTATGACGCAGACTTAACCTCCGCAGACGTGGATCGATTACTCCAATTCCTCGAATATTTCCAGGATCCTGGGTCCGTTTTTTACCATGAAGTAAATGGATACATGTGCGAAAGTGAGAAAATTGGAAGTTTTCGTAAAGCGTTAGATGATGTCGGCTTCTTAATGGTATTTAACTGGAGCGACTGGTTAATGGAGAACGAGATCTATAGGAACTTAGATAACAATATGGATACCAGCATCATGAACGCCGATCTGGAAACCCTTAGAAAATTAATGACCAGTTATATTCGCGGGGATCGATTTAACGAAGGGTTATTTATCAGCGTATGTATAAAAGGGCATGCAGCTCAAATTTTGTTAAGACTGAGAGAATTAAAGGGCACGTTATCATGATCATACGCATACTTGTCATCGTCGGCATGTTGGTAGAGCAATATAAAACAGAGCAAGATGCGCAGGAACACTTATTCAATTCAATTTAAGTGATGATAAAAGGTTACTTCTGGCCGAATATAAAATGCATGCCTATTTCGTTGGGGAATTGATCGAAACAGAGGAGGGCTTTGCAGCTGTGAAGCTGACTCCAACGCTCGATGTTTCTGTTTGGATCGTTCATTCTTGCTCTTTTAACATACATTAATAATAACAACAAGAAAAAGTAAAAACCCACCCAAAGGTTAAGCGCCGAAGGTGGGTTTTTCGTTCCTGAATGACTTAGAAGGGAATAAACCATCCAAGCCAATGGAGATCTATGGAGAACACGTAATCTTATCTAGAATCACAAACGATGACTTGGATTTTATATGCAGGATTGAATGCGATCGAGATTTATGGCAGTTTGAAGAATCAGTACCGTCCGACGAACAAGTTGTTCGAAGCAACTATCTGGACAAAATCAATGAGGGAAGCGAAACAACAAGCTATGATTTTATCGTTCGTTTAGTGAATGATCGGAATAGAACTCCAATCGGACTTGCTCAAGTGTGGAGTTATATCGACTACAGGAAGAGTTGGGAATTGGGATTTGCGATCCTTCCTCAACATTGCGGACAGGGATACGGAAGTGAGGCTGCTAAGCTCCTTTTGAAATTTGCTTTTGAACAACTGCACGCGCATAAAGTGGTTGGTATGTGCAATTCGCAAAATGCTCGATCTGCAGCTCTTATGGAGCATATCGGTATGACCCAAGAAGCTGTTTTTAAAGAAGAGCTTTTTTGGAAGGGAGAGTGGACGGATCAGTTCTATTACTCCATTCTTGAAAAAGAGTTCTTTGAAGGTAAACAGTTGTAGGAAAGACTAGTTGAGCTGAAACTAATAGCAACCATGCGTTCCGTTCTAGGAGCCGGTTTAATGAATCGTTAATGCCAATCTCAATCTGGAGGGGCTCATGAAAGTAGCAAAACGCGTTCTAATCTTTTTTGTGTTGATTGTTATTACATCATGTAAGACCAACTCTGAAGGTTCAACTACAAATTATATGTATTTAACTGAGCAGCCGGTTGAGCTTATTGAATCCAAACTGGAATTTACCCCGGAGATTCCAACATACATCCCAATTGATGTAACAGAAGAAACCGCTTCTTTGGAATCGTATGAAACCAAGCAAGGGAAATTTCAGGAAGTGGTATATCACCATAGGAATACTAATAAACAGCAGCTTTATAATTTAATCATTACTTATGATGAGACTGACCAGATATACAGTGAACAATCCATTGCGAGAGGGAAAGTAAGCCACGCTCTGGATCATGGCATTCAAGGATATTATGAAGAAGATGATGATGATCAATCATTGTGGTGGAGAAATAACGGCTTAACGTATAGATTTGTATATTTTCTTAATGAAGGCCAGCCTAAGTTAGATAAGCAAGAATTAATTCAGTCCGCTAACTCGGTTGAGCAGCTTCAACCTAATTGACCCGTTAATTCAGAAAAAGATAGCTTCCGTTTTTATTCATGTTAACCATATGGAAAAAGCGGTAGAATGGTGGTATACGAGGCTTCTGAGTGTACCTTTCGGATTCGGTCCTTATGGGAGATGTACAGCTCCCGGACGGGAACTTCATGAGGATCGTACAAGAATTGAACAATCATATCGGAGGGGGAGAGAACATGATCCAATCCATTGTCCATATCGCCTTAGTCGTGAAGGACTATGATGAGGCTATCGCATTTTATACCGAAAAGCTGAATTTCACCTTGATTGAAGATACATACCAGCCTGAACAAGATAAACGTTGGGTGGTCGTAGCACCTCCCGGATCGGCTGGCACGACAATATTGCTTGCCAAGGCGTCCAAGCCGGAGCAAGAGCCATTTATAGGCAACCAGTCGGGCGGCAGGGTGTTCCTATTCTTAAACACGGATGATTTCTGGAGAGATTACCGTGAAATGGTATCGCGGGGAATTGAGTTTGTAAGAGAGCCCAAAGAAGCGGATTACGGCATGGTGGCGGTATTCAAGGATTTATACGGGAACCTGTGGGATTTGCTGGAGTTGAAGGAAGATCATCCATTGATGAAACGGACGAAGTAATCGGTATATCATATCGATCGTATATTCAAGAAACTACAAGGAGGAAGCAGCAGATGTCTAAAATTCTCAATGTGATTGTCATTGCAGCGCATCCGGATGAACCTGAAATCTATGCTGGCGCGATCTCGGCAGCTTACGCGGAGATGGGGCATCGGGTGAAGTTCGTAACGTTAACCGATGGATGCTGTGGTCATCATGAAATGAGCGGGCAGCAGCTGGTCGAACGTCGGATTCAAGAAGCGCAAGAGGCAGCAAAATGTCTTGGGGTACTGGAATACGTCGTTCTACCTATTCCCGATGGCGAATTGATGCCAACGCCCGAAGTACGCAAGGAAGTGATCCGTCAAATTCGTGGCTGGGAGGCTGATATCGTCATTACGTTCCATCCGGACGGTCCCGGTCATGTGGATAACCGCAATGTCGGGAAGGTAGTGCGGGATGCGGCAGATTTTGTTGCGAACGTACCTAATGCCGTCCCTGAAGTGCCGTCATTGAAGAAATCGCCGATATTTCTGCTGATGCCGGATTATGCAGCACGGGCGACGTATCAATCGGATATTGTCTTCGATGCAGGAAGCGTCATCGAGAAGAAATTGCTGGCCTGTGATGCCCACGCTTCCCAATTCTATGAGTTTGCACCTTGGCAGGGCGGTTTCTTGGATGCGGTACCGAATACCTGGGAAGAGAAGCGGGACTTTATTCTGAAGTATTGGGATCGGTTCCTGAGCGTCTCGAACGAAATGCTGCCTTCACTTGCGAAGCAATATGGCCAAGACCATGCAGCCAGCGTACAATATGCAGAGCCTTTCGAAATTGCTGATTATGGCAGAAGACCGAATGAAGCTGAAATGAAGGTTTTGTTCCCGATGTTAACCGGTACTCATGTGTAATCTATTCTTGGTTAGATCAGAAATAAAAGAGCGGATTCCTTTCTCAGGGAAATCCGCTTTCTTTTATGATCCGAAAAATAGGCTTACACCTTCTCCAAAGGTGATTCTACAACCGGACAGAACTCGGGATTCGTCGAACTTAAGCGTTCGGCAAATTGCGGCTGGAGCTTGGCAAGCTCCGTATAATAACTTCCGATCACGTGGTTTCCGCTCACCGACCCATTCTGGAAGGTCAAGGGCCATTGGGTATGCACATGGCTGTAATAGAATTTCTTCTCTCGTTTTGGCATCTTGTAGATATGAGGCGGGGCGTGCGTTACGACGTCAAACAGGTTAGCAATGCGGCAGCTGCTTCGAACATATTTGGCAAAGACCTTGGCAAAATCGGGATCTCCCACACGAGGGGACCCATAGGTAAACACATAAGGGGATTGGTGGTCCGTGTTGGCGGCCACATCGACTGCGCATAAGGTTGCGAGCGCTCCTCCAAGGCTGTGGCCGGTAATGAACAGTGTCTTGTGGGTAGGAAGTTGGTTAAGTGCCGACATAATCTGGCCGCGAGCAGAGGCGTATATGTTAGTGAAACCGCGGTGTGTGAGAGAAGAGTCCTTAATATATTTGAAGTTTTTTTGGGAGGCGATGGCATCTGAGATCCAGTTTGTCGTGGAACTGGTGCCCCGAAAGGCGATAATAATTTCATCCGGTGACTCTAGAATAAACCCAAAGCGCTCGGACACGCTGATTAAGGAGTTCGCCTCAATGGTGTCATAAAGCGAATAATTTAGCGGAAGGACAAATGAGCCGTCCGTATTGGTGAATTGTGTATAGGTCTGTCCGCAGATCGCTGCCAAGAAAATGGCCCATTGTTCTCGTTCCATGCTCGTACCCATGCACATCCCGCCCTTCTGTTCTCCTACACTATATTAGGGTGTGGAAGGAAAGGTGCCTATACGCCTAAGAATGGCATATTTGCCATCAAGCTCAAGCCTATACACAGGATTTTATCATTAGAAGGTTTGGGTAGAACCAAGTTATATGGTACGATTCAATAGACGTTCTTGGTCGACCGGTGCATATGAGCATGCACATCATCAGAGTGTACTTTAATGATACAGAGAGCAGGGTTATATAGAATGACGGACAATATTCAACAACGCTTCCGTTACAGTGAAGCACCCATTTGGGAACTACAGCGGAATTATTACGAAGAACTGGGGATGAAAGCCTGGAATAATGATCAGGTTCCACAGTATATTACGAGCAACCCTATGATTGCTACAGCTTACGCCGAAATTATATTCGGATTCCTTCGGGACCGCGCCGATCAAGCTGATCTCACCGAAACTGTAACAATTCTTGAATTGGGAGCCGGAGCTGGGCGCCTCGGTTATCATGTGCTGCACAAGCTGTGCGAGCTGAGAGATTTTGCGGGTATAGCACTGCCCCCTTTCCGCTATGTCATGACCGATCTGCCGATTAAAAATGTTACAGCATGGAATCAACATCCTGCCATGCAATCCTATATTGAACAGGGACTGCTGGACTTCGCGAGGTTCGATGCCGTGCATGACACGGAATTGAACCTGGTGGTATCGAAGACAACGATACGTCCGGGAGATCTGAAGCAGCCGCTGCTGGTTGTCGCTAACTACTTTTTTGACGGCATTCCGCAAGAACTGATCTATGTGGGGGAAGGCAAGATTTACGAGAGTGATGTTGTCATCGAATTTCCGGAGCAGCACAACAAGCTCAAGCCAGCTGAAGTGCTGGAACGAATGAAACTGGCATACGAGCATCGCCGTGAACCCAGATACGAGGAGGACACCTACCGGTACCGCGATGTGATTGCCCACTACCAGCAAGAACTGGAGGATTCGCATATCCTGTTTCCAGAGGTGGGTTTGACCTGCATGGAGCGTCTGAATCAGTTATCAACGTCGGGTTTCATGCTTCTCACAGCGGATAAAGGAGATCATCATCTCGATAATTGGAAGTTCGCCGAACCGCCGCAATTAATTTTCCATGGCAGCTTCTCTCTAACAGCAAATTATCATGCGTTTCAGTATGTGTTTGAGCAAAGGGGCGCAGAGGCGATTTTCCCCACGCAGCATTATAAAAATATTAACATCGGCTGTATCCTCATGCTGGAAGCACCCACGAGTTATGCCAATACTCGGATCGCTTACCGCCAATTTATCGAACGCTTCGGACCGGATGAATTCTTCAGTATGAAGGAATGGATCGACCGGAATATTGAGAGCATGGGCATGCAGCAAATTTTGTCTTTTTGGCGATTGGGCGGGTATGACGCCGAGTTCTTCATTCAAAGCGCGAAACGCATATCGAATCTGCTGCCGGATGCAAATGACGAAGAAATACTGGATATCCGAACAGGCATATATAAGATGTGGTCATCGTACTATGTGATGGAGCAGCGTTATGATCTGGCATTGGACGCGGGGCTGGTGCTGTTCGAGATGGATATGTACGAGGATGCGAGGTTCTTCCTGAAGGAATCCGTGGAGACGGATGAAGATGAGCCGGTGTCAACGGTTTTATATTGCTTGGCGATCTGCTGCTATGAGCTTGGTCTTGACGAGGAGGCTTTGGAATACACGCGTGAGGCGCTTGTTCTGGAACCCGATCATGAAGAGGCCTTGGCACTGTTGAAATGTTTTGAGTAAAACACGCATTTCTTAATGTTTGCGAAGGAAGTTACATGTTTTTCTCAGAATTGCATAGAAACGACGCACGCGACCCGGCCTCTGAGATTACAATAAGGCTGGGTCGTTCTGTATTTTGAACCTGATCCACTTACGATCCCAATCGTACAGATGGCCCTGCGAAGATTGTAGTAGTGGAGTATAATGTATAAGGATATTTACGTAAGGATGCTGACAGAAAAACATACAACGATAGGTGAAAAACATGAGAATAGCTTTTTTTGATTCAGGTTTAGGCGGTTTAACGGTGTTATCGGCGGCTATGAAGGAGCTGCCGCATGAAGACTTTTTGTTTTATGCGGACACCCTACATGTGCCATATGGTACCAAAGACAAGGAAGACGTGAAATCTTACATCCATCATGCGATGGAAACGATCATGAAGGAAGAAGTCAAAGCCATCGTCGTTGCATGCAACACGGCTACAAGTATGGCGATTTCCGATCTAAGGAAGGCTTATCCGGTCCCAGTCATCGGGATGGAGCCGGCCGTAAAGCCGGCCGTCGAAATCAATCGTTCCAGCGGGAAGCGAATCTTGGTGCTTGCTACGCCGCTGACCTTAAAGGAATCGAAGTACAGGGATTTGGTTCGACGAGTCGATAGCATGCATATCGTGGACTCCCTGCCTCTGCCGGAGTTGGTAGAGCACTGTGAGGCTTTGAATTTCGATCAAAAGGTCATGAATGCTTACTTTACCAAGCAATTCGAATCCTTCGATATGAATGAGTATGGAACCATCGTCTTGGGCTGTACCCACTATCCTTTTTACAAAAGAATCTTAACGGATCTGCTGCCGGATCACATTCGCATTATAGATGGCAGTAAAGGAACCGTGAACAGGCTCATTCAGGTATTAAGTGACAAGGATCTGCTCAGCTCCAGCGGGCGTCAGGATGTTAAGCTATTAAATTCGAGCCACTCCATGGAGTACACAGAGAAGATGAAGAAGGCACTGAGCATTTATAGAGAAATAGAGGGGTAGGGCAACCGGTGGAGATTCGCTTTCTACCCAATCATTTCAAGGACGAGGTCGTGGTCAAAAGGTTCCAGATATAAGGAGCGTCATGAGAGGAAGTGAGTGATATATATGTATATGATCTCGGCCGTCTTGTATTTCCTCACGCATCACCCGATCTGGTCATTTTTGATAATCTTATTCCTCAGCTTTGCCATGGGTATCCTCCTATCGATATGGCGTAACCACGGAAAGTGGTTTTTTATCTTGCCGATTTTAGGCTTTCTGGCAGCAATGTTCAACATCTTCTTCACGCATCACCTAAATGCCTTATTTCTTAACGCCGTTGGCACGGAAGGTACTGCAGTCGTTGTTTATGCAGAGGAAACAAACTCCCTGTACAATGATCAATATGTTTGGGAGTACGAAGCAGTCCTTAAAACCTCCGAGGGGGAAGATGTGGTGACGAATTTTACTACCATGTCTGCCAGCATCTATCCACTGCGCAATGTCATTCTTATTCCGCCCAAGGGTGAAGTTTTCGTTGCCAAATATGTTCCAGGTTTCGAGGGTAATATCCTCATCATGAGCGACAAGTCAGATTATGGGAAGAAATGGGTACTCAATAAAGACCTGAAACCAGTTGCAAAAGCCGAAGCCCAGCTTGCAACAAGCCCCACCAATCCGACATTCATTTCAGAATACCGCTTGGCACTTCAGGCGTTCATCGAAAAGCACCGTGATGGGCCCGATCCAGATCTAATACGTCAGTATAGGCAAAAACTCGAGGCGCTTGAGGCGATGGAACGCGAGCGGCAGCCTTAGCATATGGAAGGATTCTAGCCATTTTCATCATCTTCAGTGCAGCGCTTGTGCTGCATAAATGGACGGGAAACGAGAGCAAAATAGAGTGATTCAGAGCAGGCTGTTGGCGATCGGAGCCTTGTAGTGACATCTATCTTGCATTCATTAGTTTACTCGTTTCCTAAATTCGTCGGTAGAGTTCAATTACATATAAATTCTCCATATCCTGTCAGGCTTGGTTGTAGCATAATAGCCGATATACGTTTAATTATGAACGCTTGTGTTTGGCAGGCAAGGAGGTTGCAAGATGAAAGAACAAGAGGATATCATTAAAAGATCTTGGGATGAATGGTCAGACTCGTGGTATGTAGGATATCGGACCGAAGAGGTCATAGCCAACATCATTAAACAACCGGAATCCGCATTTCATCCTACAGCGTTCTCCATGATCATGAAGGCTTTCCCAGACCTGGGGGGCAAAAGGATATGTGTTCCTTCAAGCGGAGACAGTCATGCTGTGTTTGCTTTTCATCTCATGGGGGCTAAGGTTACTTCGTGTGACATTTCGGAACGACAGCTGGAGAATAGTTCGGTTATAGCAGAGAAATACGGATGGAATATTGAGTTCATCTGTGACGATACCATGAAGCTGAGCTGCATCAAGAGTGATGAATATGATTTCGTCTACACCTCGAATGGGGTCCATGTATGGATTCATGATTTGAATTCGATGTATACCCAGATCCATCGAATTCTTAAACTAGAAGGGACGTACATGATGTTTGACATTCATCCGTTTATGCGTCCATTTGGAACCAGCTCTACAGAGAAGATCCAAGTGGTGAATCCATATGATTCTACGGGACCTTTTGGAGAAATACCGACGTATAAGTGGCGTATTCAAGATATATTGAACGCCATGATGTCATCCGGTTTGAACGTAAAACATATGGAAGAAATGTTCGCAGTGGACGGCAGATTCTGGGTGGATGAATCCAAAGACGAGGCTAGCCGTTTGTCAGATCAAGAGTTGGAAGATTTCCGCAACTGGCAACTGAACCCGCTTGCAGCGCTTCCTCAGTGGCTATCGATTTATGCTACGAAATAAAATAATAAGACGACGTTTGACCCGACCTAAGAAGAGCAAGATCTAAAGGACGGGTTATGTCGTTAGAAGGGACTTTTTATGAGCGATCCGTTCCAGCAACTAGTTTCATATACTCAAGCCTCTCAGGAAAAGTATGGTGCTTCTGCCTCCGCTTTGTTCATCATTCAAGATGGTCATGCCATAAGGGAATGGTATTCTGGACAGCATCATTTTAAGAGTGGTGCATTGCCGGTAACCCGGGATTCAATGTTTAATCTATATTCAATCAGAAAGTCATACGTTGGCATGGCAACGGCCATTGCGGTTACAGAAGGGAACATCTCCATCGATACGGTTGTCTCTGATATTGTGAAAGATATGCCAACCAGCGATTTAAAAGGAGTGACCATCCGCGATTTAGCAACCAAAACCAATGCCAAATACTTTGGTCCCCAGCGAATCGAACGCGAGGAAGTCGCGGGAAAACTAATAAAAACGATAACAGGCAAGACGATCTCTCAATTAATAACAGAACGCGTATTTAAACCACTGGAGCTGAACCATTCGGAGTGGGTGTCTGTTCCATACTCCAATTTAGTATGTGATTTTCAGGCTGCGGATGGGTATGCATCCATTCGAATAGAGTCCGATGAAGGCCACGACCGGAATTTGTACGCGAGCGCCAAAGATTTGGCGATGTGGGGATACCTGCATCTACTTCAGGGAGCCGTTCATGACCAACAACTCCTATCTAATGAAGTATTTCGTTTGATTAACCAATTAAGAGCTGAAACTCAAGATCAGCACCGGATTTTTGGATGGTATTTTCAAGAAAAATGGTTTTATGCTTCCGGAGCCGCCGGGTGTCATTGCGTAGTTATTCCTGAATTCAATGCGGTAGGGGTTCGGATGCTGAACAAATATACAGAGAATTATAGTGAAGATCAGACCATGTTTAATGAAACATTTTACGAGTGTTTGGGGTTATATTTCCATGAAAAAGATTAAGCTTGGCATGATCGGTAGCGGTCATGTCAGCAATCGTTATTTTGAACAGGCGGCAATGCTTGAAGGTGTGCAGATTGTAGCAACATACTCCAGACTTTTGGAGAATGCGAAGAAGAAGGCAGCGGCATATGGAATTCCTGGGTGGTATGATGATTATCGACTCATGCTGGAACGAGAAGATTTGGATGGTGTAGTGGTTACGACTCCTCATTCCATGCATGCTGAGCCCGTGCTGGCTGCGCTGGAACAGGGATTGCCTGTTCTGAACGAGAAACCGATGGCGAGCACATTTGAAGACTGTAAGCGTATGGTTACGCTCGCAGAGGGGAAGGGGCTGATTTTCATGAGCCTGCCTTTTGACTTGAACCCCGTCTTTCTAGCTGCTGCCGATTTTATTGATGAGCGTTACATTGGAAAAATCACAGGCGCGGAAGCACAACTCTCCCTTCCCGGCCCATGGCGCGATAACTGGTATTATGATAAATCCGTAGCGCATGGAGGTGCGGTACTGGATTGCCTGGCTTATCCTGTTAGCCGCCTGATCGGTTTGTTAGGCCCCGCTACAAGTGTGATGGCTGAAGTCAACACGCTAATTCCCAATCGCATCGTTGGCGATGGTAAGAAGGTGAACAGCGATGTGGATGATAATGCCACCCTCATCCTTCAATTTGCAGGTGGGCAGCATGCCGTTATTCGCTCGTTATGGGGAATGTCCTTCAAGCAGAATAATACGCTGATCTACGGACGAAAAGGCACTATAGCTATGAATGACGGTGGATATCCTTTGGTTGTTCACACGTTGGGAGACGCTGTTCCAGATGCGGAGCCAGTCAATTGGCGGGGGAATGAGAGCTGTTATGTGCCGTATCGTCAAATTGCGGAACAACGTGATGAGAGTGTTATTGCCCATTTTGTTCGCTGCCTTCGTACGGGTGAACAGCCCGTCCAGTCTGCGAAACAGCAGCTACATGTGCACGAGATTCTGTTCGGTGCCTATCAATCTGCGGAATCCGGTGGGCGGTACGCATTGACGACAACTTTTACGCCAGCGGTAAAATTGGACCCGAACATATGGGATACTCGTAGCCGTTTTGTGTAGAAGGAATTAAAGGCTTCTCATTCGGATATATAATCCGGATGCAAGAAAGGACTGGAGAATTGAAATTAAAATTATTTTTCATTCTAATGTTAGTTATCCTTGTTGGTTGTAATAAAGAGGATGATGGGGTCGTCATAGAAATCCATAAAGAACAGCATATTAATTACTTGGAGGATTACGGATGGAGCATTGATAGATTTGCGTCCGAAACAAAATACGCTGCTCATACTTTACAATCCTTTAAGTCGCATGTGAAAGATATTAAAGAATTGGGTCATGTGGACCTGAAACCATTTTTGGATAAAGAGGTTATCGAAACAGGGTATATTCTGCAAGAAAAAACAATGACTTACAATCAGATTGTGGGATATATACTGGAGTCAGGCAATGAAATCATTGGAGGGTATTTGGTATTTAATCATGAGGCAAAACAAGCTGATGGAACATTGAACATCGATCAAAGTAATATGGATCCTATTCTTCATCGCAAGGAGTTGGGTAGTGATGATCCGCCTTCGCATAGCAAGACAATGCGATCGGGATGATTTTTTATTTTCTTTATTAGATAAACCGGGGACGTACCATCGATGTTACCCGATAACAAATATTATTAGAGATCAATCTAAGAACGGAAAGGATGCATTCTACATGATCGGTTTGATTATTATCGTTATGATAGTCGGCTTGGCCGGGATTATTAGCAATCAGTATTCTGCTCTGAGAAGGATGGAGCACATGCAGCGATCACTGGATGAGCTTAACATAAGACTACAGGAGATGAATCATCATCCTAAACCGTGATATTGTTTTTAATTAGCGAGGATAGTCTTGCTAACCAGCAGAGAAGGAATGAGCGTATTCGCCTTAATTCAGATCAATGTGGGAGTATGATATGACCCCTTTTAAACATTCAAAAAAAGAAATCAGAACGAAGTTTGAGATCGATTTGCTGCACCAGGCACAAGCCAAAGAACCTACGAAACCACCCCATCCTTGGCGTCACGAGGTTATCATACCAGCTGCGGGGTGCATTGCGTGCGGATGGGATGCCGATGAGAACCTTGTTCTGATCAGCAGCTCCGGTTACAGCATTACACAGGCCAGGTCCGGGAACCGACTGCACAGAGACCAGGATCCTAATGTAACGGATGATCATATTAGCGATAACTACTTGAGTTTTCGTATTCCGCAGGACGGACAGGACATTTCTATTTTTGGATTTGAGTCTGGAGACGGGATTCATATTACGAACGATGGCTGGATGCTGGAAGTCATTTACCCCTGGTGGCCAAGGGCTTCCGTAGTCTTGGATCGGGTGTTTGTCCCTAACTATGAATATCTCAAACATGCCGCGATAATCGATTTGAACCGGCTGGATGGGAAAATAAAATGCGGTTTTTCCCCGTCTGGTCAACATTTCGTTATTCTTGGGTCTGGTGGTGCGCTCTTGTACTCGAGGGAGTAGTTGCTTGGAGAGACTATACATTGATAGCATTAGAGAGAGGTCATCATGTCTAAACAAAATCTTAGAGATTTGATCTATGTGAATGGGAAGGAACAACATAACCTGTACTTTTATTCCTATGGCATTGAATTTTATGAATTTATGTCATGTGTAAGTAACCGACCGGAGAATTTGATTCTCCTTAAACACAAGTTCGAAGATGCCCAGTGGAGTATCCATTCCAGATTAGATTATGTGACATCTCAAGAACTTGATCGATTAGTGGAAGATAGCGTATACGATTATGGAGATTTTTGCTGGGTTGATTTTGATAGGGAAGAAGATCTGGTCAAATTAACCAAACTCCAAATTGCGGAATTATTAACCTTCGCTCATTTTGCCGAGCCCTTACATGAAATACCGAAAGCTAGGTTTGCTTACTACGCGCATGATGATGGATGGTTCAATAAGCTGTATGTATCTGACCTTGAGGATTATAAGACTCTGTTGTCTAGGGTCATCGTGTCCAAATTACATAGATTAACACGTCGGAAAATGGAAGACCTTCCAGATGACATAGCCGCCATGCTTCTGGAATCGACTAAGGAAGGCTTATTCATCGATTTCTCGAAAATCGTTAAAAGCAAAGCGAGTATAAGCGTACCTGTTACTGCCGTAGGGCATTACTTGGATTTGGATAAGGTATATGAATTTAGAGATGAAATCACTGAGTACCAGGTTTGGTTAACTTACTCGAACAAGAAATGGAGTTTTGTCAAAGTAAACTGACATAAAGATGCACAGAAGCCAATCGAAGATTAGACCAGAAGCTTAACATAAGAGCAACCGATGCAGAAGGGGGATCCATTTCAAATGATTAAATACAATATTTGTTTTGTTCGGCGCGGTGATGAGGTTTTATTGTTGAATCGTAAATCCCCGCCCTGGATGGGGTGCTGGAATGGCGTGGGAGGCAAGCTGGAGGCGAACGAAACCCCACGAGACTCGATGTTACGTGAACTGGAAGAAGAGACACATCTACAAGACTATAGTCTAACCTTTAAAGGCGTAGTGACTTGGTCCGTCAACGGTTCTATTACGGGTGGTATGTATTTATATCTAGCAGAGGTGCCTGAGGATTACATCTACCATACTCCAATCACGACAGCTGAAGGCATATTGGATTGGAAACCCGTTAAATGGATAACGGACGATGCGAATGTTGGAATTGCAGCCAATATACCGGGTTCGCTCGAACTTATCTTGCATGATCCCAATTGCTATGATCATCGCTGTACATATAAGGACGGTAAGCTCGTCGAACAAACCCCGATTCAGATCAGTGCCTTGATTGAAACGGATGAAGCGATGAGAGAGGCGTTGTTGAATCCGTATCGGGAAGAGGGAGTTACGATTTAATCTCATTAGAAAAAAATACTCAAACACCACATGACCCGACTTAGATAGGAAATATCTTAGGCCGGGTTTTGCTTTCAGTATGAGGAGCTCTGGAACTCACTGGCAGAGTGAAATAGAATCCTGAAGGTGTTGAACGGATTGAAAAAGGTTGTTACCCCAATAATCATTGTCGTAGACGTATTAGAATGAAGTAGACGATGAGAACTTTAAGATGATGCTATTACCGTTTAAAGGAGGTGCTGCCTTGTCAGCCATGGACAGTCTTTGTTCCCACTTGCAAACTGCTGCAGCGAATTTCGGCCTGACTGAAGTTATGCCAAAGATCTTAAGCTGCGGAGGAAATATCATCATTCACTTGGCCCCTCATCCGATCGTTGCCCGGGTTGCTGCGTTTACCCCCGAACAAGATCCCCAAATAGGCAAGAAACTTGAACAAGAGCTGCGCGTAGCTTCTCATCTTCACGAGGAGGGAGTTCCAGTGCTGCTGCCTGTGCATTTCTCGCAAGAAGGACCATTTGCGCTGGATGGGCACTGGATGACGTTCTGGGAGTACATTCCTCAAACAGCACTCCCATTCCCTTCACCGAGTGAAGCGGTCAACATAGTGAATACATTAACCCTTGCCATGGAGCAATATACCGGAGAACTCCCTATTCTGGGTGTGTGGGACAGGATCTATCAATCGGTTACGCGATTATCCGATCATCCAGATGATCGGATACAGCGATTAATCCACAAATTTTATGAAATAGATCAACAGATGCGCGCAGAATCCCAACTGTTAGCTCCCAGCCATGGCGATGCTCATGCCCGCAATTTAATGCCGAGCCCAAGGGGCTGGCTCTGGATGGATTTTGAAGATGTATCCTTGATGCCTCGTTACTGGGATCTGGCTTCATTTGTGGCAAATCTGGCTTTATTTAAAGGGGAGCAGGAGCCAACATTCCGGTTTATGATAAGCCGTCCCGACATTGTGGCAGACCGGGATGCCTTTGGATTTGCACTGTCCGCCCGCATATTAATGTCTACACTTGGCAACGTGGATTACGCCATTGCAGGTCATGGGGATATGGAATTCGCCTGTTCACAATTGGAACTTGCAGGGGAGTTCATCTACCGTGTGGAACATATTTGTAAGGGGCCTTAAGTCAGACGAAGCTTGATTAAGGATTCTGAAATCCAAGGAGATTATCAGCATAATGGGCAAATTTATTGAAAAGGCGTTAGTCCCCATATTTTTTGGACTCTTGCTTGCTCCCAAAGACGGTTTAAGATTTGGTTCCACATTATTAACAATACTCGTATAAAAACATGCATTGTTCATAGGAGGGGATAAGGTTGAAGGACACAAGCTTGTATTTTTACAATGAGCTATCGGAAACATATCACCTGATATTTAAGAATTGGCATGAAACCGTTCAATGGCAGGGGGCTTTCTTCGATAAGTTTATTCGTTCGTTATATACAGAGGGCCATGAGGATCCGATCGATCTCCTGGATGCATCATGTGGGATAGGAACACAGGCTTTGGGATTAGCGCAGCATGATTTTACTGTAACGGCAACAGATATTAGCCCTAATTCGGTTGAGCGAGCGAAGAGGGAAGCTGACAAGTTTGGGGTACATGTTCGTTTTGGAGTCGCGGATTTCAGGACGCTGGATAAGGATGTTCCTGGACAATTCGATGTCGTTTTGTCTGCTGACAATGCTGTTCCCCACCTACTGGACGACCAAGAATTAAGCGTGGCTTGCCGGAACTTCTATGAGAAGCTTAGAGACAAGGGGCTACTGATTATATCGATGAGGGACTATGACGAGATTTTGCAGAATCGACAGCGCTCCACGTTGCCCCGAGTTATGGATGAAGGAGAACGTATCGTTTTTCAAGTCTGGGATTGGGCTGAAGCTGGCAATCACTATATAACCAACCAATTTATTATGCAAGAGCTTGATGGGTCATGGAATACTCAAGTCAACAGCACATCCTATAGAGCTTTATTGAGAACGGAATTAAGTGGACTATTGGAAGAAGCGGGATTCACCGATATCAGATGGCATATGCCTTCGGAATCGGGTTTCTATCAGCCGATCTTGACGGCAAGGAAATTATGTATGAATTCCACCTGGGTAAAATGAGTTCCTTTCAATTGCCTTAGTATATGAGGAGGAGTTATGGATGGCAAAATTAACAGGTCACGAACAAGTCGTGGAGTATCTTCACCATCTTGAGCATCCATTAAAGGCTGAAATTGAGGAAGTAAGAAGCTTCATATTAAGCGTCGATGATCAGATAACCGAGCAGATCAAATGGAATGCACCCAGCTTCTGCGTTCAGGGCGAAGACCGAATCACATTGAATTTACAAGGGAAAGGCTTCTTTCGCATCATTTTTCATTGTGGGCCAAAAGTTCAAACTCATGACATCAAGGGAGCCATGCCTGAGGATACTCTATTGGAATGGGCCTCTAATGATCGGGCAATCGTGAAGATTTATAATTTAAACGATCTGGAGGAGAAGAAAGAACAATTAAAAGAAGTCATCGTTAGATGGATTGAAGTGACGAGTAAGGGTTAATCAGGTAAGTGAAGGGGTGAATCAGTTGAACAAAGTGATAGATTATTATAATGCCTTCGATGAATGGGGGCGCTTGGATAGGGAGCCCATTGAATTTATCGTCAATTTGCATCATATCTTGAGTATGCTGCCTGAGAAAGGTCATGTGCTGGATAACGGTGCGGGACCTGGGAAGTATTCGATGGAATTAGCGAAGAACGGTTACGATGTGACCTTAACAGACCTTACGCCAAGATTAGTCGAGATAGCGGCTGCTAAAGCCGAAGAATTCAAGTTAACAGGCCAGTTCAAGGGGTTTCACCGTGCCAATGCCAACGATCTTAGCCTATTTCAAGATGAGTTGTTTGACGGTGCACTTATGATGGGACCGTTATACCATTTACAGACAGAATCAGATCGGTCTACGGCTGTCCGAGAATTGAATCGTGTTACCCGAGCAGGCGGTTATGTATTTGTGGCATTCATGACTCGAATTCGGCATCTGATGACATCATTATCATTTCCGGAACAATGGAAACCGAATGATAATATCAGCAGCATTAAGGAATTTGTTAGGACCGGTATATTCAATCATAACGATGAAGGAAGATTTACCGGTGCGTATTATTATAACTTGGAGGACGTTAAGCCGTTCATGGAATCGCATGGCTTCGAGACGATTAAATTGATAGGTTCGTCAAGTATAGCAGGCTCCTTCAAGGCAGAGCAGTTCGATTATTGGCGGTCCCGTGGGGAAGAGGAATTCCAAGAAGTCATGAACCTGATCTACCAGGAAGCGGAGAACCCAAGCATTTTGGGGGTCTCATCTCATTTATTGTATATTGGGCAGAAACGATAAGGGTTATGAACAAAGTAATCAGAAGAATGGTTGCAATATTGGTACTGGTTCTCATCATTTTAGCAGTTACCTGCCCCAATGAGGCCGATTACAACAGATGGTTGTCGAAGGAATATGGAATTACGTGCGTAAACACAGGGATAGAGAATAAATGTAGTAAATCCGGGAAGGACATCCGGTTTAAGTCAGGGCATATAAAACATGCTGCCATTTATATGGGAGTCGAACAAATATATACGGAAGATAACAAGGATTATCAATTACGAGCGATTGGCATTCTGAATACTTTTTTTAAATACTAGACTCTACACAAATAATAAAAATTGCAGGGAAACAGGGGATAATGACATACCATGAACAACATGATCGTTCACGAAGTTTCCGACCTGGGTGCAGTAGACATCACCGAGCTCCTGACTGAAAGCAAGGAAGAAGGATTCAGGAATATCCATAGGCTAGTGAATGAATATAAAGAGGGTATCAATACGTTTCAGCATGAAGCTGAAGCCTTGTTTGAATGTCGAGTTGGTCATAGAGTCATTGGCATTTGCGGGTTAAATCGTGATCCGCATTCTGACGGAAGCATCGGCAGGATCCGCAGATTGTATGTGTTAAAGGAATTTCGGCGTCATGGAGCCGGGAGAAAGTTGGTTGAAGCGGTAATTCATATGGCGAGCAGCCATTATACTAAACTCGTCTTGAAAACGGACAATCCCAAGGCAGCTGAATTTTATAAGAATTTAGGTTTTAAGGAAAATGCGGATGATGAACTAGTCACGCATGAACTGGAGTTATGATGTAATCACTAATGTCCCGTCTCGATCTGATAGAGAGCTTTCAACGGTTATGAAAGGCTACCCTAAAGGCAGCCTTCCTTACCCCTCGTATGCTTGTTGCAACGTCTGCATATCGATTTTTGATTTCGATTTTGCCGGATCGGGGTCGGTTATCATTTCGCTTAAATTAGCCGGGACGATTTGCCACGATACGCCAAACTTGTCTTTCAACCAACCGCATACTTGTGCTCTCTCGTCACCGTCCTCAGACAGCTTCTCCCAATAATAGTCCAGTTC
The DNA here is from genome assembly GCF_037976825.1 of Paenibacillus sp. FSL K6-1330. NCBI lineage: Bacteria > Bacillati > Bacillota > Bacilli > Caryophanales > Paenibacillaceae > Paenibacillus > Paenibacillus sp. FSL K6-1330. The sequence goes on along the minus strand of NZ_CP150269.1, from coordinate 5,171,500 downwards.
TTCTTGTGCCTCGCAATGAACAATAAATGAAATGGCTTCGTTGAATTTGAAATGCGGACCGCCATTTAAGGCAACAAAATGTTGGCCTTCCAGCAGGAAATCCACAGTCATGATCGCACCTTCGGCAAACTCATGATTGTCATTCTTCTCTGCACCGTAACGCGTGATTCGTTCGATCTGCGAATTTTTAAAAATAGAGACATAATGCTGGGCTGCTTCCTCGGCTTGGTGATCAAACCACAAGTTTGGAGAAATCTTCTGGACCCTATTCTTCATAATTTCAAGAAATTTATTCCTGCCACTTTTGGGTTCGCATAACAATGCAGTTAGGAAATTGTGCGATGGTTGCAGGATAACGGATGTCTCATGTGAAATCCATTAGGTATAGACGATGGAAGAAAACAATAGGCGACTGGGGTGACTAGTGATGAGCGATGTGCTTTTGCGAGATGTATTCGAAGAGGATCTTGATATATTTTTCGAGCATCAACGGGACCCTGAGGCAAACTACATGGCGGCTTTTACAGCGAAAGATCCTTCGGATAAGGCAGCTTTTGATGCGCACTGGGCCAAAATCTTAGGCGATGAGACCATCATCAAGAAAACCGTTTTATATGAGGGACAAGTAGCCGGGCAGATTTTATTCTTCGAACATATGGGTCAGCCCGAAGTTAGCTACTGGATAGGGCGCGAATATTGGGGGAAAGGCATAGCGACGAGAGCCCTTTCGTTATTTATCAGAGATATCAAAACCCGTCCATTGTATGCACGCGCAGTTAAAGATCATATCGCCTCGATCCGGATCCTGGGAAAAAACGGCTTCATCATCTGGGGGGAAGATAAGGGCTATGCCCATGCTCGTGGTGAAGAAGTGGAAGAATATATTATGAAGCTATCTTTTTAGAATAACGGAGGTTAAAACATTGAGTGGATGTCATTTCATAATCACGGGAACCTCGAGAGGAATCGGCGAGCAGTTGGCCCATATGCTTCTAGAGAAGGGCCATGTCGTGCATGGGGTCGCGAGAGGAACGTCCGAGAGATTGAGCAGCTATCCAAAATACAGTCACCATGTATATAATCTGAGCGATACGTTGGGTCTGGAGGAGCTTGTGGATAGAGTGTTTGACGAGATTGATGCCGATCATGCGGATATGATCTGCCTTATCAATAATGCGTCCATGCTTGAACCACTGAAGGCCATTGAACTATGCGATGCGATAGATATTCATATGAATGTGCAAATCAGTCTGATTGCGCCGATGATCTTAACGTCCAGCTTCATCAAGAAAACGGAGGGGCTCTCCATTCGAAAGAAAATCATCAACATCTCTTCTGGCTCCGGAACATATCCAGCACCTACGATGAGCGTATACTGCACAGCGAAGGCCGGGATCAATATGTTTACGCAGAGTGTTGGGACCGAGCAAAGGAATCGGCAGAACCCGGTGGAGATCATTGCGGTCAATCCTGGAATGGTGGACACGGATATGCAAAGAATGGCCAGAGGGAAAAATGAGCAGGAATTTGAAATGGCCAAAGCCTTCGCCCATGCGCATGAGTCTGGACAGCTGCTATCTACAGAGGAAATCGGGGCGCATCTGCTACATATCATCGACAAGGATTTTGAATCCGGAAGCACTGTAAATTATAACGATATCTAAGGGGCCTTGTCTTGTGAAAATCGGGACACAGCGGAGTTGCTGAGGTTCCAACGAAGGTGATGATGGATTTTGTGTGTAAACCTACGGGTGGAGAGCTGAGGATTTCGGAAGAAACGACGGATAGTCGTTGGATCGCTAAGGATGAAGTACTCCAATACATTACAGCCCCCGGCCATTCGTACGCGGTTTCAGGCGTATCTGGATTTTAATCGAGAGGTCGTCTATATGGAATATATCACGAAGCCGGAGTTTGAAATTAAGCTGAGACGGAATATATAAGGACTTCGTATTGGTTTATCATGTATCGAAAGGAATATTCGCATGGAAGAAGTTATTGTAACACCGTACAATCCGGACTGGAAAGACGAGTTCGAACGGGAAAAAGCTAAAATTGAGTCAGCACTGAAGGGACTTGATTTCCATATCGAACATATCGGGAGCACGTCTGTGATGGGTTTAGGATCGAAACCGACCATTGATATGATGGCTGGTGTTTTGAGTTTAACTCTAGTAAATGAACAATATATAGAGAATCTGGCCAGGATCGGGTATGAATATGTGTTTAAACCGGAGTTTCCGGAACGACTGTTCTTTAGAAGAGGGCAATGGCGGGCGGGGACGCATCATCTTCATATTTATAAGTATCAAGGCCAACAGTGGAACGACCAAATTTTATTCAGGGAGTATTTAATGAACCATCCGGATACAAGGGATCAGTATTGTACCTTAAAAAAAGTTCTTGAGAGTCAATATAAACATGACCGCGTGGCCTATACCAACGGCAAGGCTGATTTCATTCGTGAAGTGATCCATAAGGCAAGGCTTGATGCTGGAAGGAAGTAAAGATGATGTCCGAATATTACTGGGATTCTAAAATCGAATATTTGAGAAATACCAGATGGTTATATTACAACGATGACTACCTGGAGTTTCTAGTGAAGAACGTCTGGAAATTGAATGCCCCCGTTAACATCCTGGATTATGGTTGTGGATATGGGTATCTTGGACTGAAGCTTCTCCCGCTATTACCCGAAGGGTCAACCTATACAGGGATAGACAAAGGTGAAGATTTGATCAAGGAAGCAAGAGAGGTGTTTGATAAGCTGCCCTATTCCGCTGAATTCATTCAAGGAGATATTGAGGACATGTTTGTGCATCGTCAGTATGACGTTGCGATCTGCCATGCATTTTTATTACATATGGCAAACCCTCGGATGATTCTTCAAAAAATGATCGATAGTGTACTGTACGGTGGCCGAGTCATTTGTTTTGAGCCCCATTGGATTGCTAATACGGCAAATTATGGCTTTGATGAAATCCAGCATTCTGAAGTTGTCCCTCTAGGCATATTACAGAAATTGTACGAAGAGAGCGCCAAAGATAGCGGAAAAGACGGAAACATCGGCATGAAGCTGCCGATATTCCTAAGTCAGCTGGGATTACGGAATGTGGAGTGCCGAGTCAGTGACAAAGTGAATTTTTTGGACCAGAATATGGACGCTGCAGAGAAAGATCGGCTTTTTCAGTCCTTGAAGGAAGAAGGCATTGGGCAGGAACTCGAGGATTCGATTAAGGTAGTGGAGCAGTTGGTACAGAGAGGTTTATCAGTGGAAGAAGCACAAGCCCAATATGCCGCCGAACTTAAGCTGTTTCAGGTGTTTGATAGCGATTCGTGGTTAACTTACGCGCCGAATATGAAGATTTCTTTTGGCACGGTTAGTCGAGAATAAACGACCTAAGGAGCCCTATGAAAATTGGATTGGTAAGACATTTTAAAGTTATACATGAACTCGATAGAAAATGGATGACGTCCAATCAGTTTAATGCTTGGGTGGAAGCTTACAATAACGCTGAAATTGAACAATCGGACCTGGACTATGGTTTTTCGGAGTGGAACGTATGTATATCCAGTGATTTATCCCGAGCCATTCAGACGGCAGAAACGATATATACAGGCCCTATCATCGCAACGAATCGGTTAAGAGAGATTGAGGTCCAATCGATTCATCCTTTGGGAAATCTAAAGCTTCATTACCATATGTGGTTGCTGATGGGGCGTTTGGCTTGGTATTTGTCTCACGGCTCACAAGCTGAACGGAGAAGCGAGACACTGGAGCGAGCTGGGCATATCATCGATTGGATTGAAGAACGTTACGATAATCGCAACGTATTAGTGGTTAGTCACGGTGCATTCATGAAAGTGCTGACTCAGGAATTGTCCAAAAGAGGTTACCGAGGAAAGGGATTTGTACAACCCAGGAATGGTGCCATGTATATTTTTGAAAAATAAGCGGGTAAATCAAAGAGAGCCTTGGGTTCTCTTTTTCTGTTCAAGTGTACTGCAGCCCATCCAGGTTGAATTATGATGCCGGATACGGTACCATCATTGCACTAGTAAATGTTGTAATCGGCCAGTAAAGGAGTCGTATCTGCAATGACCAAGGTACTTGTAGTGGATGATGAGATTAGTATCTCAAGCGCAGTCGCTTATGCGCTGCGAAGAGAAGGACATACGGTGGAGACGGCAGGGGATGGGCAGGAAGCGCTGGAGCGTGTGGAATCGTTTGATCCTGACGTGATGGTGCTCGATGTTATGATGCCGAAGCTTAGCGGGTACGATGTTTGTCGCAAGCTCGAGGATCGGCAGCGTCCTGCCATTCTGCTCTTGACGGTGAAGGACGATATTGTGGATAAGGTGCTAGGACTTGAGCTTGGTGCGGATGATTATATGACAAAGCCCTTTGACATGCGGGAGATCATCGCCAGGGTAAAGGCATTGTCCCGAAGAAGCCGCACCCCTGAGACAGTTGGGCAGCAAGCCCCGGAACAGCATGTCATCAGAATATCCGGGCTTACCATTAACCTGTTGAATCGCACCATTCATGCTGAAGGCAAACCTCTTGAGCTCACACCGAAGGAGTTTGACCTTATGGCTCTCCTGGCTCGGAATCCGGAACGGGTATATTCGCGCGAGGCCTTGCTTGAACAAGTATGGGATATGGATTTTGCCGGCGGCACGCGTACGGTCGATATTCACGTCCAGAGATTGCGTAAGAAGCTGGGAAACCAGCACGAAGTGATTCAGACCGTATATGGCATTGGATATAAAAGCACGGAGATTCCATCATGAGCAAAAGAAAGGTCCGTTTCGGCTTAAAGTGGAAAGTCGCACTTCTTCTCGCCTTGCTGTTGATCGCCGTTGTTGTTGTTCTTAGCACATTGGTTCTTGCTGGGATACGGGAGGATCAGCGGGTGCGCCTGGAGCAATCCTTCGCCCATGAAGCCGAAGCGGCCAATCTCAGGGTTCATCAGGAATTTTTGACGAATCCTCAAACCCAGCCGGATGATTTTATGGAAAATGTCGGTCAACGGCTAGCGGTTGATCTTGGAACCCAGAGCGGCATGCCGGTGACCCTGTATAAGCTGGATGGTACATTCACAGGGACTTCCCTTCCGTTTCAGCCGAAAATGGATGTACAAGACGCCCTTGCACACACAGCGCAAGGGCGTTCCGCCTACATTACCGAGGGGGACCAGCTGCTCTATCTCGCTCCGCTTCGGAATATGGATAAACCGATCGGAACGATTCAATTCCACGCATCGCTAGCTGAGCAGCATGCTTTCTATGATCGGATCCAGAACCTGTTTATCGTGACGGGTCTTGCCGTATTGGCCGCGGGCTTCTTAATCGGTTTTCTATACGTCTGGCGGCAGGTTCATGTCATCAGCAGATTGAACCAGGCTGCGCAGAAGATTGGCGAAGGAGTCTATCTTAGTGAGCCGACGGTTAAGCGAAATGATGAGCTCGGTGAGCTGGCGCAAGGCATATATGAGATGAGCGGGCGAATTTCCTCCTCGGTGAGCCAGCTCACGGAGGAGAAGCTGAAGCTGCTGGATGCCATCGAACGGCTGCAGGAGCTGGAACAGCAGCAGAAGCAGTTTATCGGGAATATCAGCCATGAATTGAAAACGCCGCTGACTTCCATATTGGCCTATGCGGATTTGCTTGAAATGTATCGCGATGATCCAGCCCTGCTTGAGGAAGCCAGGGGACAGATCAGCAAGGAAGCACAGCGTCTATATCGATTGGTGGAGAAGGCGCTTCAGTTATCGTTCATGGATATTTACGAATTCGAAACCCATGCGGAGCACGTAGAACTTCTGCCGATTCTGCAAGAGGCGGCAGCCCGACTGGAAGCTAAGGCAGAGCAAACTAACATTGCGATTCAGCCCTCCCTAACGGATGGTAAGGTATGGGCCGATCCGGAGAATCTGATGCACATGGTTCTGAATCTGTTGGATAACGGAATTAAATACAATCGGCCCGGAGGAACTGTCATGCTCACGAACGAAGTGAAGCAGGATGAGCATGGCCATGATCGGATGATCATCAAGGTAAGTGATACCGGAATCGGAATCCCGGACGATGCCAGAGAACGGATCTTCGATCCGTTTTATACGGTGAGCAGCGACCGCTCCAGGGTTCACGGAGGAACTGGCTTAGGGTTATCTCTGGTACGCAATCTGGCGGAGAAACAGCATGGTTCCGTTCAGCTTGCGGAATCGGGTCCCGGCGGTTCTACGTTTGTGATTGTCCTGCCGATGAATCGGCCACAATCGACAGAGGTTATTTCGACAGAAGAAAGTTCAGACTTGGAATAAGGTCTGGGCTTTCTTTTTTCAAGCTTATCTATTTGTTTACAAGTTCGTTACAAGCTCGATATCGTATCGAGATATTCGCATTCTATACTGAGTTCAACAGGGAAAGAGGCGGCATGTTATGACACATTAGTTGCAGCTGCCGAAGCTCCTTGGGGATATGCATAGGAGGAAACCTGTTATGAAACATAGATTTGGGAAGCATGGGGTCAAGTTGCTGTCTGTTATTGCTGTGGCTGCAGCCCTTGCGGCCTGCCAGTCCCAGGATCGGTTGACGATCGTGGAGCCAGGCAACAGTGCAACCGGTCAGCCTCCTGTATCGAATGCTGGAGAGACGGCATCGGGGGAGCGCAAACTCACGGTTGTAGAAGGGGCGAGTGGGCAATACAGTCGGGAAGTGATCGTGAATCAGACGCACCGGATCGCCTCGTCCAACATTGAGGCATGGCTGTCGGAGAATGAGGTCAAGGTGCTAACAACCAAACTGATCAAGGAAGCGACCGAAACGGAAGAACCGCAATATGCTTATACCACAGAAGCAGTGAACGTAAGTACAGGTGAGCGGCGTGAGCTCACGAAGCATGAAGAGTCGCATCCAGGCGAACAGCTTGTCAAAGAAGAGATCTCGCCAGACGGTAAATATAGCTTTATTCAGAAATGGAGGGATAAGTACACGGCTGACAATTTTCTGAAGGATTTGAGTACTGGCAAGAGCATCCCGGTTAAGGGTGACAATTACATGGAGATTGGGGGATGGCTGGATTCCGACACCTATGTTCTCGCAGCAGGCTCCATGAGCGGCAAAGGCGATATTCGACTCATTTCCACGGACGGCACTTATACCACCATAGCCATTGAGGATGAGGATGTTGAATTTTACAACCAATTCGGAGCGAGTAAGGGCCGGATCTATTATACCGATGTGAACCAGGTGCTGAAGGTCGTTGAACCCGGACAGTCGAAGCCGATACATCTCATTGAAAATGTATGGAACTTTGCGATTTCTCCGGACAGCGAGTACATTGCCGTTGCGACAGCGACCAACACAGGAGGGGACGAGAGCAGCAAACTGCTGATCTATGACGCTGCCGGAAGTTTGCAAGGTTCACTTATCGGAAAAGGCAATCTGATCTCGTACTTGTCCTGGTCGCCGGATTCCGCCAGAATAGCCTTCGATGTGTATTCGGAGAATGAGAGCGGGATGAACGGAGTGTACGTATTTGATACCTCTTCGGGGAAGGTAAGCTGGATGGCGCCCTATTATTCTGCAGTGCATCCTGCCGCCCATCCTGTCTATCCTCTGACTTGGAGCCCATCTGGAAAAAGACTGGGAATTACGATTGATGATAAAGAAGCTTTAATTGCGACGTATGTGATGGATTTTAAATAGGTTTATATCGAGCTTCATCATATTACTCATCGACTTAGTGATGTTGGTGAGACAACGAGAGGAATGGATAAAATGAAATCATTAAAAAAATCAATCGTGGCAGTTGCTGTGCTGGGAATGACGTTAACGGGAGCCGCGGGCGTCTATGCGGGGGCAAACCTGGAGAAAATCTCGGCTTACCTGAATCACAGCATCGGTATCAAAGTGGATGGAACCGTATATAACACGGGCAAAAAATTGACACCGATCACATATCAAAACACAACGTACTTGCCGGTTCGCGCGATTGCTGATGTACTGAATGTACCCGTGCAATACGATGCGAAGAATCATCAGGTGCTGGTCGGAAGTAATCCTGGAAACGGTCAGACGATCGAGTTAACTACAGTGAAATATAACGATGCTCAATTAAAAGAAATCAAAAATGCATTCTCTAAATTTGATGGTTTCCAAGCACCGTATGCTCCAAGTCAGATGGTAAAAGGCGATGTGTATCAAAAGACGGGTGCTTCGGGAGATGGCGTCAACATGGTCTTCAAGCATATGACGGTATACATTTCCCCAAGAGACTACGCTCACGGATATGACAGCAAACCGGTTACTTTGTCCAATGGGGTTAAAGCGAAATGGTATACACCGGATGATACGGACATGCTGGGATTTCAGATCAATGACCGCTTCGTGACGATCAGCTCTCCGGATCATTCCTTAAGCAAAGCACAGCTGGAGAAGGTTGCCGTAAGTGTTGCCCTTTTGAAATAAATATAGAGACAAAAGATTATAGAGATATGGTTTAGATATGAAAAAGGCAAATAGAGGTTCTTACGAGGAAGCTTGCAGGGGGAAGGAATACCTGCAAGCTTTTTTCATTACAAAAGGCTATTCGAGAAAAGATATTTCCTGGGCAATCTAATCTGGCAAAAAGATGGGAAATCAGAAGGGGAAAGAAAATTAGGGATGTACGTAATTCATTAATCTTATTATGATAGGTTTACTTGAAATCGATGTTATATGAAATATTGGATGATGTGAAAAGAGGGAACCACCATAAATAACATACAAGAATTCATTAAAAGATTTAAATTGAATGTGATTCATATTGATGGAGTTCCGGAGTCTTATAGCTCGGAAGTCTACCGGTTAACCCTGTCGAATCAACAACAAGTCTATTTAAAGATCCCATTCAATAAGGTGAAATTATATCGTGAATTTGCTATGTTGCAACGATTGGCTGGGAAGCTGCCTGTCCCAAGAGTTCATCATTATTGGGAAGGAGATGATGAAGTCACCGGTGCATTGTTGTTAGAATCCATACCCGGACTACCTATAACAGGCGTTATCCATGGTAAACTTGCCTATGAAATCGGAAGTTTGCAAGCGCAAATGCATTCAGTAAACATGCCGGGGTACGGTTACGATAGCCCTGACGGATTTCATGTTTTACCCGAAAATAATTGGCGGACCTATATACGTAGGAATTTTGATAATTGTAAACCAGTATGCAGGGGAATATTAGAACCGGGGCTATATGAAAGATGCGTCGCATTTTTTGATAAAGCGTATTCAACTCTTCCAGAACCGGATTCTCCATGTGTTGTTCATTTAGATTTTAGACCGGGAAACCTATTGGTTCAAGATGATAAAATTACAGGTATTATTGACTTTGAGAGTTCCAGGGGAGGTTCATCAGAAATTGATTTTACGAAAGTGAATCGATATATCTGGGAGAGGAATCCAGCAACAAGAGAAATATTTGAAGAAGGTTATAACAGCATTAAAACGTTAATTGATCTTGAGCGAACACTGCCCTTTTATTCATTATATGATTCATTTTGTGGGGTGGCATGGTGTGCAAAACGAGGGATGGATAAACACAAGGCATTTTTAAATGAAAATCTTGATGAATTAAAGAGAATAACGACTTACTAGATGAGTATATAAGATGACGACTAGAACAGAGACAAAAAAGAGCAGCGATAACGCTGCTCTTCATCATAGGTTATGCATTACGCTGCAATAACAGGTAACCGCTAATGTTGGATGTTCTTTGGCGGAATACGATTTTGAAACCTACATCATTATCTAGTAAGCAGGCTAATGCAGTTCTTAGCAATGCATTCGGCGTCAAATCAGCTCGGCAGGGAGAAGCATTGCCAATGACACGGGCAGCAACGATTCTACGCGCGGAGCCCGCAACAAGAGGGTTTCTTGACCAGCTGATTAATACTAAATCCGGTTGAGGAACAGCAGTGACACGACCCATTCGATTCACCTCTTTTATTATAGTAGAGCCAGTATATTAAATGATAAGCTGATGAGAAGTGTGCAAAGCAAAGGGCGGAGTTTTACAAAATCATGGTTACAACCCAAATTGACGAAGGGGAAATGTAGTGTGGATCTTATGAAAATTAGGGACGAAAAGATAGCGGTGATAGAGGATTATAGTTGAGAGGTACACCGGCGTGAACACTTCCAAACATCAACAAGCTCATACCATTCGATCGAAAGGATTGGAAGAGTTTATCTAAAGTCGTTTAATTCCAGGAATATTTCACTTCCATATGGTACTATTTGGTTAAGTTGCGTCAATCCATACCGATATGGAAAATAAGGTATACCAGTATCGTCAAAGCGGCTTGTATTATTCATACTGGGTGAAGCGCGGAGAATCGGTGTCCATGATAAAGGAGTACATCACTGTACTGGATTTTTAAATGAAAGAAATCTAGGATTCACTCGGGATCTCGCTAGGGAGGACAATGACATGGACATAGAGTTAATGCCGGTCAATCGAAAGAACTGGGAAGAAGCATTGGCACTGCAGGTTTTGGACCAACAGCAGGGGTTTGTGCCAGCGGTAGCTGTATCTCTAGCCAAGATCTACATCAAACCGGATGGTGAACAAGTAGAATACATTCCTTTTGCGATATATGACGGGAACCGAATGGTCGGATTTATCATGCATGCTTATGAAGTGAATACAGCCGATGGTTATTGGATTAACGGCTTTTTAATAGATGCAAGAGAACAGGGCAAAGGATATGGCAGAGCAGCTTTACTCCAGATGATTACATGGATCCAAGGCCAATTTCCGCAATGTAAAGAAATACGCCTGACCGTACATAAGGATAACCAGATAGCGAAAACTTTGTACAGCAATCTAGGTTTTGTGGAAACGGGAATCTGGTTTGGCGATGAGGAAGTTATGAAGCTGAATGTTCAATTAAACCTACAAGTAAAGAGAAAGGGGAGTGACCAATTGTCACAGATTAACATCAATCAAAGCAGTCCTGAAGAAGCGCATTCGGTACGGACGAACCTGATCAAATTTAATGCACAGCATATCGCAGAAGATTTACAGCAGAATTATGAGGAGATCAACTTACATATAAAAGATGAGAATGGTGATATCGTAGGCGGGATCAATAGTGTGTTTTGCTGGAATTGGATTGAGGTCGATATTCTGTGGGTGGATGACCGATTCCGGGGGCGGGGCTACGGCTCGAGATTATTACAGGAGATCGAAAGGATTGCAAAAGAAAAGCAATGTACCTTCATCAAGCTTAATACTTTCAGCTTTCAAGCGCCGGAATTCTACCGAAAACATGGATTTCAAGAAATTGCACGTATCGACGATGCCCCGAGGGGTCATCAGCATTATTACTTACTGAAAAGATTGGTCATGGAAAGTTAAGTCTTAGTCGAGGAAGGGAGCTATAGAGAATGGGAGAGGCGCAGCAGCATATCCATCCGGTATATTCATTAGTTAAAGCAGAGCCTGTCCTATATTCCAGGTATTTTGCAACATATCGGAAGAATGTTTGGTTCAGACCGAGTTGGAAGCATGTGCAGCAGATGATGGCGGATGCGGACGACTGCTACTGGATCATGTCTGGCGGTATAAGAATAGCAGGAATATCAATATCGGAGAATACGCTGGGATCCCTGTTTGTTATCCCTCCCTTTGGTTTTTCGCAACCGATTGCAGCTTATTTGAAGAAATATATCTTGGAAAATATAACTGGAATCACTAGAATACATGCGTACAACGTTCTACCTGAACATATGGCAGCATTCGCGGCAGAAGGCTTTAAACCCGAGCAAGCAAGAAAATGCATGATTCGACCCACAGTGGATACACACAACCCCTTACTTGTCGATCAATTTAGGTGTGAACAACCAGAACCAGATGAATTGGTGCAAATAACCCGACTGATGATGGATGCCTATCGTAATAGTATCGATGACCGTGATGGTGAGGCTTTTACCCAGGATATACTTTATTATTTTGAGAATAATTCAATTGATATTCTATTAGATGCTTCTTCAACTATAGTCGATCAACAATCCAATGAAATCGTGGGTGTATGTTTCGTATCCCTTTGGGAGGACCTACCGTTAATTTATGAAATTGCTGTTGCTCATGCCTATAGGGGGAAGGGATTGGCCGAGTATATGTTACGAAAAGCCATACGCAAATTAGACCGCTATTATGACGTCCTACGATTGTTTGTAACTACGGGGAATAGAGCTGAGCTTTTATATACGAAGCTGGGGTTCTTACCAGGAGATGAACTGACGAGCATGATCTATACCAACGAATAAAACCAACAACCATCGAAGGAGCTTAACATGATTAGACTGCAACCAGTTGATAAGGATAATTGGACCGAATGCATTAAACTGAAAGCCAAGCCGGAGCAAGAAGGCTTTATTGCTTCCAATCTGTATTCGATTGCCCAGTTTCAATTTCTTGAACATTTTGAAGCGATGGCCATTTATGATGAGCAGACGATGGTCGGATTCGCGTTGTATGGCTTGGACTCCGATGACGGCAACTACTGGATTTACCGTTTGATGATCGACGGGAATTTTCAAGGGAAAGGTTACGGTAAAGCGGCTTTGCGATACATAGTTGAAGAAATCCGAAACAAACCTGACCGGACGGATGTCCTTATGATAAGTTTTGATCCGAAGAACGAACGGGCCAGGCAGCTTTACATCAAAGCGGGTTTTGAGGAAATCGGCGTCATGCCGTGGTCGGAGGGTGAATCGGTAGCGAAGCTTATGCTGTAAACCCTTGGCCTATACGTATGTGGAGAGGATTATGCTGATATGAAAATCATAGTGACTGGCGGCGCCATCATCCGGGATCATCAAGGGCGAATATTGCTCCAGCGACGCTCAGACTATGGCAACTGGGGGCTTCCCGGTGGCGGTATGGAGGCCGGCGAATCCGTGGAAGAGACGATGAGACGGGAAGTGCTCGAAGAAACGGGGCTGGTCGTCCGTGATAGTGAACTTCATGCGGTCTATAGCGGACCCAGAATGCAGTATCGATATCCGGACGGAAATGAAGTCGTGTTTGTGATGTTTATTTTTAACGCCATGGTGGATTTGGAAGGGGAGACAGAGGAACAAGGCAGGGTACTTATTCATCACGATGTGAACAACGAGTCGTTGCAGTTGGAATTCAAGGCATTGCATGAGATTGAGCTAGAGGACATCAGCTCTGTGCAAAGACCGGTATTTGAGGATCTGCAAAGCGGGAAGGCAAACATTTTAAGAACTTGAATATGTCTTGTAACACGATAAAAAGGGAGTGCCTACTGTTTGCAACAGTTGTGCACTCCCTTTGTTAACTTAACTAGAACTTGGGTTCATACCATATGGCTTTGGTAAAGTCCTGGAACGTATCAGCGTAATAATACATAACTTCAATGTTATTATTGTCATCGGTGGCTTTTTGGCCCTTACTTCGGATAATGGGAATGAACTCCGCATAGGATGCGCCATTCATGGCTATTCGAACAGGCTGCTTAGGGTTGCTCAATTGTTCGTAAGTATAAAAGGATGGCTCCCCGTTCACGTTGATTTGCAAGTCGATTTTCTCTGAAGCCTTCACGGCCAAATAGAATTCCGGTATGGAATCGGGATTCACCAAAGCAAAGTCAGAAACCGGACTTTCTCCGTGCCCTGATGGGGAACCCGCATAGATAAAGTTTCTTGTGCCATTCGGGATGAGATCATCTGCTGATGGTTCCTGGACATAGTCGTTGCCATCATAATAGTCGTAAATACGATGCAGGACGACTGCGGTTTCGGCTAATGTTACCTTTTGGTTCGGGCGAAAATACCCTTTCGCATCGGGTTTCATGATGCCCGCCTCGGCAAAGCCGAGCAGTGCATAAGCTTTGACGTAATCCAGATCGGAGGCTAAGGAAGCCCCCCATTTTTTGTCTTGCATCAATCCGATTTCGGGTGCCAACGGCTGATAGGCATACTTCCATTTTTCATATTGGCTGTAGGAATTGAAATACCTTTTGGGAAGATCTTTGATATCCCGCAGTCTCGCAATATCCTCACCGTCCGATAACTCCAGGGAATATCCAATATCATCGAACAGCGCATTCAGCGTAATCAACAAGTCCCAGCGTGTTAGCACTTTCTCCGGTATAAACTTGAAGGTTTCGTCATGATAATTGATTTTGTCGGCGGCCGCAATTAATCCGCTCGGCGCCGACGGTATGCTGCCGTAAACATCCTTGAATATCTGGTAAGATGAATGCTCACTAGGTACGCCGGGTATTTTGATGTTCTTATCGCTTTCGACCCGTAAATCGGTAAACAACCGATGAACCATGAGGGTAAGATCAGATTTGGTCACCATCTTGCCTAAGGTATTTGTTCGATTCTCCATGTTCTTAAAGACCCCATGGGATCTCAGGAAATCAACGGATTCATTGGCCCAGGCATATTTGGATGGACTGGATTCCGCCGCGCTTGCCATGGTTGTCATGCACAACGATAGAATAAGAGTTAAAGATAATAATCGACTCCACCTTCTTAGAAACATTTGAATCCCCCTGTATGTAGTTATGTATTGGATTTATATCCCATCATTGTAGACGACAAATTATGACAAAAGCAATTGTTTTTTCTGAATGCTATCGGGGACTTTGAAAGATAAAGGTATGATTTTGATGGGATTTTTTTGAATGTAACCGTTGACATTACGGAACAAAATGGTAATATTTTAATTCATTAGATATACCGGTTGATTTCAGTACCTATCGGCTTGTACCAGATCATATTACAACAGGTTTCTGCTATCTTGGATGGTGAATGCAATGCAGCCTATCACGGAGGAGGAAACGTATGGGAATCGCTTGGTATGACATGGTCGCACGCAGGAATGGCGGCTACAAAGGAAGGGCGGTGTGTACCGTAGTCGGGAGATCGGCGGAAGAGGTGTTTGAGGAGCGGTTAGTGGAGATGCTGCAGCAGTTTCATTCGGTGCTGGATGCAGGCTGCGGGCATGGCGAGTTCACGCTCCGGATGTCCAGGCATGCTGAGAACATCATTGGATTTGACAACTCCGCGGAGATGATCCGAATCTCCCAATCCTTACTCGAGAGCAGCGGAACCCGGAATGTGGAATTTGTGTATGCCACAACGAAGACCGAGATGCCCTTTCAAGATGGTCAGTTTGACCTCATCTATGACCGCAGAGGACCCACCTCGATCCTGGAACATCCCAGGATATTAGCTTCAGGCGGCACCATCATCGGGATCCATACGGATGTGACTGACGTTCGAAGGCGATTGTCGGAGAATGGCTACATGAATGTCGAGATTGAGGAGTATAATGAAGCGATTACTTACTTCCCGAATGCCCACGAATTTGCATTAAATCTGTCGGATACGCCAGGGAATCCCGATTTCACCTTGCCGGAGATGAAGGGAGAGCTGGACGCCAAGATACGAGAGAATCAGATCGACGGACAGCTTGGGGTTCGTGAACATAAATACATCTGGAAAGCGATGAAGGCGTGACATCAAATCTTTTATCATACCCAAAAAGGAGTGTTGCGATATGGATCATGAGTTCAACCGGAAGTGGCTGGAGGAAAAATTTGAAAACATCCGCAGCCGTACCTTAAAAGTGCTGGTGCAGTTAAACGATGAGCAAGTCAATTGGCGGCCCAACCATTCCAGTCTGAGTATATCGACGTTGATCAGGCACATCGAAGGCAACATTCAAGAGCGGGTCATGAAGGGGATTCTGCATCAAGATGTTACGCGGAACCGGGAGGAAGAGTTGGCACAGGTTTTTGTCAGCCGGGACGATCTGATTCAGATCGTGAAGAATCGGTTTCAGTTCCTGATCGATACGGTAAAATCCATGCCTGGCGAGGACTTTGAACAGGTTCAATCGGTACGCGGAAAAGAACGCAGCAACCTCGACATACTGCATCAATGCGCCACGCATTATTCGGAGCACATGGGTCAGATTTTTTACATCGCGAAGCAGTGTTTGGAGGTTCAATATAAATCCACATCGATCTAATAAAGTAAGTCCCCCTTAGATGGCGCTTTCAGCGATCAAGGGGGACTTTATATATTACGGTTGACCAGGAGAAGGGACCTGGTGAGTTTCTTTTTTCTGCATAATGCTCGTCAGCGGCTCGGGCTCCTGATATGTGATCGATTCATTGATTCCCATATCCAACTGTCCGTTATTGAACTGGACACCTATAAGATGCGTACCGGAAGGCGATGAAATACCCAAAGCGCGTCCGTTGGTGGAGGTTCCGTTCAGGCCCTGATTGTTGCCCGGCGTGAAGACGGCCAGCAGTTGAGAAGGCGAGAGCTTATCTCCGGAGGCGACGTTATAGTTGGCAAGGAACTGCTCCATACTCAGGTCATAACAGCAGGGCTGCTTCTTGATCCAGATCACCTTGGTTTCATTTGGGCGGATGATGGTTTCGGTGCTGAAGCGATCCTTTGTAATGGTCCAGCGATTGGACTTGGATTTATCGAATGGGAGGGCAGGGTCGTAATAGTAGTAGATTTGATATCCTTCCAGGTCGATTTCCCGGTCATTCGGGTTGTAGATCTCCACATAATTGTAATTTCCTTGCTCGTTCGAGTTAGCGACCACTTCAGTGATGTGCAGAGCCGTGGTCAAGGGCAGCTTGGGCACGGTTTCTTCGGTGGTTTTGTTGGATTTTTGCAGGGTACCTTCCATCAGGACGGGGTAATGATCGCTAGGGTATTGGCCATCTTCATTGTAGTTGATAATCTCACTGTGCAGGACATTCCAGCCCTGGCTGTGCAGAATCCAGTCGATCCGGTTTCCGCTGCCGCCGCCGGTAGGGTCCTTGTAATTATGGAAGGTTCCCAAGTCATCGTTGGTTCGCTTCTTGGCGGTGACCTGTGCATCCGACAACCCGTTGCTTGCAAAAATCGAATACGTATCGCTTCCCGGAACAGTATTGAAATCGCCGGTCACAACTATGGGGATATCCGAGGCAAAGGCCTTCATTTTGTCGACAATGAGTGCGGCGCTCTTCTGCCGGGAAACCTCGGATTGGTGATCCAGATGCGTGTTGACCATATAAAAGGTTTTGCCGTTCTGAAGATCCTGAAAGCGAACCCAGGTTGCCATCCGCGGAATCTGGTTCCCCCAACTGGCGGAGCTGATCGTCTGCGGCGTATCGGACAGCCAGAAGTGAGACTGCTCCAAAGGCTTCAGCCGCTCCCTATTATAAAAAATCGCCATGTACTCCCCTAAGCTCCCGCCTTCACGTCCGACTCCAATCCGATCATATCCTGGCAGATCGTTTTCCAGATCGACAATTTGCCGGTGAAGTCCTTCCTGCGTCCCGATGACGTCCGGTTTATGCTCCAGAATCAGGTTCTTCGTAACAGGGCGGCGGTTCTCCCAAGGTTGACTGTCATTGGCGGCATAACGCAGGTTGAAGCTCATCACGCGTAAAGGTCCCGACGATGCTTCAGCCGCGCTTGCCAGTTCGCCGGAAGCGGATAGCGGCGCCGTCGTCAGAAATGTAAGCATCATGAACAGGCTGGTGATTTTAGGGATTCTCATTAAAATCCTCCTTCGTCATATGCAAGATGATGTTTCTTCTAAAGGGGGTAATTAAGTAGGTTTATCCTGTCCTCCCTTCCTGATTTGCCCATATCATATCTTATTTTTAGCTGGTTGCGTATTTACAATTTTTTAGGTTTTTGCTTTCGTTTTGGATATTCGTGGAGGAAATGGATGAGTGTATCAGGAATATACCCATAGCCGGACAATAAAAGAAACTCAACCAGAGGTTGAATTCCGGATAGCGATACTCTACATCCGCGTTATGTTTTTTCGTTACAGTGTTGTTTATAGTAGAGGCATCTCATGGAAAAGTGGTGGTCTTGACTTATGATTCAGGCGAATAACGTGATTAACGGAAATATCGGCAGATTGCGAAAACAGCTCGGCATCACACAGGAGCAATTGGCTAACAGATTGGGTGTCAGCTATCAGGCCGTGAGTAAATGGGAGAATGGGCAATCCTGCCCGGATATCTTACTAATTCCGATGCTCGCAGATATATTCGGGGTCACGATTGATGAGCTTTTTGGCAGGAATGTCCATAACTTCGATTTACGGAAAGGCCTCGTACTGGAGTATTTGTTCGATGGTGATGTACGAGACAGCAGCGGAGAGGGACGACATGGACGGCTTGAAGGCGGAAAATATGGCATCGACCGCTTTGGACGGAAGGGCGGGGCTTTAGCGTTGGATGGCAGAAATCATTATGTCCGGATCGACCAACCGCCTATTCTTTCTAATGATGCCTTTTCAATATCCGTATGGTGTTATTATGATACGCACAAGATCCTCCGAGGATGGCATAGCGCAATAGTTTCGCAAGATGGCCACAACCAGAACCGGGCGTTTCAGCTTAGCACGAAGGATGAGTATATTACGCTCCATGGTTTCCTGAGAGAACCGGATCTATCGATGAACGCCAAGATCGTGAAGGAACACTGGTATCATGTGACCATGACTTACGAGGAATCCCGTTACCGAATGTACGTGAATGGTCGTCCCGTTGCCGAGCGTTCAGGCAGTTTTACACCACACAATGAAGAACCGATGTATATAGGAAGAAAATCAACCGATGAACCGTACTTCTTTTTCCAGGGACGTATCGACGACCTGCGGATCTATAATCGTGCCCTTCAGGGTTGCGAGATTGAAGCTCTCCATGTTGAAGGTGGTTATAAGCCGGCTCCAATGCCACAGGTGGAATCTGTGGAGGAACCCATTCCGGTTCTGGAGGGATTGGACGACATCCGTATGATCTTTACAAAAGATACAATTGAGGCAGCGGCTGACTGGTATACCCGGAATTTAGGATTCAACATATTAATGCAGGAAGAGGGCTTCTATATGTTGACGTTGTATAACAGCCCGAATTTGTTGTTGGAATGCGTGAAAGCAAGGGAGCCGGAATCTGGACAAGAGGCCTCGTTTATATTCAAAACCAATCGGGACATTGAAGAACTGCGTTCCTATTTATCTGCGGCTGGCGCGAGAGTTGAGCAGATTCGGGACGAAGGCTTCGCATGGTTTCTGGATTTTTCGGATCCTTTTGGACAAGCCTGGATCATTATGCGCGAGAAGGGTAGTCATCCGTTTTGAAGTTTCAACGACATGGTTGGATTGCGCGTAATGTGCGTTAACGGTAGAATGATGTTAATCAGCAAATATTTCATCCAAGAACCCTCCTCGTGGTTAACACCAAAGGTGGGTTCTGTTTGTTTATGATCAGTGTGCAAAGGAATGAGGATATGACGGAAAATGGAATTGTACTTGTGGTCAGCGTTACCCTTGTTCAAGGGGATCAAGTGCTCATCATCCAGGAAAATAAACCTTCGGTGCGGGATACCTGGAACTTCCCTGGCGGGCGCATCGAGCCTGGGGAAGCTGTGTTTGAGGCGGCTATAAGAGAAGTGAAGGAAGAGACGGGATATGATGTCCAATTGACAGGCACTACAGGCGTGTATCCATTTATCAGCAGTTTGAATCACCCTGTCATCATGTTTCATTTTACCGGAAAAGTGGTGGGAGGCTCGCTTCAATTGGGAGCTGGCGAGATTAAGGATAGCCGGTGGGTTATGCTGCCTGATATCTTGGCAGATGACAGCATGAATTTCCGGGATGTCGAAGTCATGAGACAGATCGTTGAGAATCTCAAGAATGGCGTGCAGCACTCGCTTGCATTGTTTCATCCGTCTTTACGTCTAACTTCGGGGTCATCGCATATTCATAATTCTTAGTGGGGAATTTCGTAATATTTTTTTGAATAAAGGAGCGAAAGAGGGATGAGCCAACCCAAAAAAATCGCTTTTGGCGGATTCGTTGTCATCGGTATGTTCATATTACTGTACTTGATGACAGAAACGCATCATGAAATTCAAAGAGCGTATTATGATTTATCTCCCCAGCAATTCTTGCTATTAAAGATGAGTTTATTGGGATTTCTATTCGGAGTTTTAATAGAGTGGAGAGCACTTGGGGATTTAATTAAGGGGCATGTTCGAATAAGCTGGCTGTTATTGCCTGCTGCTATACTTACGGTCATCATCTTCACTCCTAGTATTTATTGGCCCGAGTGGTTTGGACTCAGAAGGCTGTTTGTTATAGAGATATTAGGGAAACCGGAAATTCACATGCTGCTTTCCGTGTTCTCCGGTGTATTGTTTATACGATCTATCTGCAACAACAAACATAGGTCTAACCCATAGATGGGGACTAGTAATAGGATGAGAAGCATGATGGTTCTTTACTGCTGTGGAACACCGTTCATATGTTTTCGTATGTGAAGGATACGATTGATGTATCGAGGAGGTAAGGAAGTGATCAGCATCCGTTTTCCCCTGGGTTCCTTTGAGCCAAAGGTGGAGCCGACATTGGAGGAGAGACAGAGGTTTATACAACAGATACCTTCAATCGTACCGACGCTCCGGCAAATCATAATGAAATGTCCCCTTTCCCAGCTGCATATGCCTTATCGTGAAGAGGGGTGGAGTATTCAGCAAATTGTGCACCATCTGGCTGATAACGATATGAACGCATATCTGCGATTTAAACGTGCATTGACCGAGGAGGAGCCGGTGGCAAACTCGTACCGGGAGGATTTATGGGCAGAACTGACTGATTACACGGAGGTTCCCATTGAGAACTCGCTTACGCTTCTGGAAACACTTCATTTTCGTTTTCTAATACTGCTGAAGGACTTACAGCCCGAGGATTTCAAAAGAACCATGAGAACCCAAGTGCTCGGCAGCATTACCCTGGATATCGCGCTGCAGCGATTTGTGTGGCACAACCAGCATCATATCGCGCAGATTACATCCATATTGAACCGTGAAAACGCGAAGTTACATAAGGAGTGAGCCCAATTGAGCTGGAGATCCAAGTATCCTTATGGAGGCATCGTGTTCAATCAGAATCAACAGGTCCTAATGAGAAGTCCGAGTGGCCATTGGGGTGGCTATGTTTGGACCTTCGCCAAAGGCGGTGCTGAATTAAGCGATAGCTCCCCGGAAGAAACCGCAACCCGGGAAGTGTTAGAGGAGACAGGTTATAAATGCAGCATTATCGCGGCCATTCCGGGTGAATATGAATCGGATACATGCGTGACGAAATACTTTTTGATGAGTCCGGAAGGATGGAGTGCTCATTATGATGAGGAAACGCAGGAAATCAAGTGGGTTGGCGTGGAGCAGGCCTTTGAAATGATAGAAATGACATCAACCCCAAAAGGTAGACAACGCGATACAGATGCATTAATCAGTGCGATACATTCGATGAGGGCATTGATCATAGAGAACAGATTCTAGTTATCCATTTTATTAGGAATCCAAAGGAGCCATCAAATCATGGGAATGTCAGATTACTACAAGGATCTAAGAGAAAAGATCGGAGACCAGCTAATATTTATGCCGTCCGTTGCCGGCATTATCCGCAATGATCAGGATTTTATTTTATTTGGAAGAAAGCATCATGAAGATTTATGGGGACTTGTGGCCGGTGCCATCGAGCTGGGAGAATCCCCGGCAGAGGCGATGACTCGCGAAGCGAAAGAAGAGACTGGGCTTGATATCTTACCCGAACGAATCATTGGGGTATATGGTGGAAAAGAACGCCGATATACGTACAGCAACGGACATCAAGTGGAGTACCTTACGATTGTGTTCGAGTGCCGCTTCATTTCGGGTGAGTTGGATCGTGAGAATGACGAGTTCGCGGAACTCATGTTCTTTCCAGAGGATCAACTTCCGCCCATGGCAATAAAATATCCGGAGCATATTTTCACCAAAGCCAATGGAGAGCGGGCTCATTTCTGAAGGGTATGACAGACTGAATCTATGGAGGTGGCGGCGTTTAATGTCGGAGAGAAAGGAAGCAAGATGGAATCCGCATGCTGCCGTTCTTGGTTTGATTGTAGGCATATACGTTGTGGTCTACGCCAGAGTAATCATCCGGTTGATTTACCACTATAAAGTTGTGTTGTCTTACGTATCGGTAGTATTGATTTCTTTTCCTGTGCTATTGCTGCTACTCATTCTGTATCTGATATCCAAAAAACCGTGGAGCAAGTTACATTCCACACATTATTGGTCAACTGGCATTATCGGGGTGATTCTCTTATCTTTTTCAATCTACGCCTTAAGTTACAACCAATCACAGCAGCACTTCGATTACAACCGTTGGGTTGGTTATCCTGAACAAAGATTGATCATGGTGGACGATTTTTTACAGAAACATGATTTGATCGGTTTAACCCAAGGGGAAGTGATGGACCTTCTGGGTGCCAACGACAATGCCAAATGGGCAAATGCCACAGACGATATAGCTGTGTATGATCTTGGAGCACGGCGAAGGGCCGATTACAAGAGAGAGGGTCTCTTTATTTATTTTGACGACCGTGGTTATGTCAAAAGCTATGAGATCTTACCGAGATAGGAAAGATAGGAAATACAGATGGCTTCTCTTTCCTAGACAAGACATTAGAAAGCAGGTCCCCCTATGACGTTAAAAGCGATAATCTTTGATCTGGATGAGACACTAACGGACAGAAGGGCGGCGATTAACTCGTTCATTGAGCGATTGATTGCCAGGTATTTCCCGGACTCTGATGTAAACACTCAGTTCATGATAGCCAAGCGATTCAAGGAAGCGGATCATAACGGCTACCGGGATAAGCATGAAGTGTATGAGATGCTGGTCGAGCATCTTCAGTGGGTGAATCCGCCTATGGCTAATGAATACTTAACATTTTTCAGGGAAGCAATCCCGCTTTGTATCCAGCCGATGGATCAGCTGTCTCCCATGTTGCACGAGTTGAAGTCTATGGGACTTAAGCTTGGCATCATTACCAATGGAACCGTCCAAGTACAAGAAGGGAAGATCCGTCAACTGGGCATACGCGAGTATTTTGATTCCATCGTGATTTCCGAAGAGGCGGGCGTTAAAAAACCCGATCCAAGGATCTATATGAGGGCTTTAGATCTGCTTAATGTTCTGCCATCAGAGACGTGGTTCGTCGGCGACCACCCGCATAACGATATCATCGGAGCAGCGCAAAGCGGTATCAAACCCATATGGTTTACGCGAGATGGCAACTGGGACTACTCCGAAGAAGTAAAGCCATATCGGACCATACATAGGCTGGAAGAATTGATTCGTATTTATAATGAACATTATGAAAGCTAGCAATGAAGGTAGAGTCCAGTGTCACTGGAGGTGCAGGGATTGAAGCGTTTTAAAAGCGATAATGGACAAAAGCTCGTCTATGAATCCTATGATCGCCTGATGGCGGGATGGACGGTACCTTACGAGCAGCATAAAGTATCCACCTCGTACGGGATGACTCACGTAATAACGGCAGGTTCATCGGACCTCCCCCCGCTGCTGTTATTGCATGGAACGGGCGACAACGTCGCCATGATGTGGATTTATAACGTGTCGGAGTTATCCCGCAATTTCTATATCATCGCCGTGGATAATATCGGAGGTTCGGGGAAAAGCGAGCCGAATGACCGGTATGCGCATAACTTTAATCAGGCAAAATGGTTGGACGAGGTCCTGGAGGCGATGAATGTTGACGCAACCTATATCGCCGGTGTATCCTATGGAGCTTATCTGGCCTATCATTACGCTATTGTCAGACCGGATCGGATAAGAAAGATTGTATGCTTGGCTGGCGGCATTGCCGGAAGTCAATCTGAACTGATGATCAAAATGATGCGGGCTTTTCTGCCGGAAGCACTGTTCCCTTCAGAACGGAGTGTGCGTACACTGCTTCGCAAGCTGTGCGGTGCCCATGCAGATGCATTCGAGAACAACCCGGAGCTTATGCAGCACTGGTTCTACCTGTTGAAGTACTTCAACAATCGCTCCATGATGAAGCATACCATTACGATCCATTCGTCTGCCGACATTCAGGCTATTCGCAGCAAGTCCTTGTTTGTTATCGGCGAGCAAGATTTGCTTAGCTATTATCCGAAGGCGGTTGCCAGACTGGAGACAAATGGGATGCGTTACCGCATCGTTAAGGACGCTGGCCATGCGATCAATCATGAGGTGCCGGAGCTCGTTCATGAAGAGATAATAGGCTTTTGCTGGGAAGCTTGAGGGAAGTGTAATGACAATGAAGATTAAATATCTCACCGGTCTGTTCATCAATGCTCTGGTCTGTCTAATATTGGTTCTACTGGGGAATGCCATGACCCCGAAGCCCGGCACTAGTTCTGGAAACGGAAATCCAGTCATCCTGCTGTTAATCCCTCTGAGTATTCTTTTCCTGGTGCTTGTTCTTCAATGGATTCGTATGTTCAAGGATCTTAAGATGTCCCTCAGCAAGTTAAGCATGCTGATCTTAGCCCTGGCCGGCTATATCGTAGCGGGTTATGTATATCAGCTTCATCGACTCGAAGCCTATAGAGAAGTCCTAGCCGAGGCGTTCGAATTGAGGTGGGGGACAGCGGACTGGCAACATATTGAATCCATTACGACCGGCGGCCTCCTTTCGATACATTTGAACAATCAATTTTTCAACTGGAATACGTACTTCATGATGATCGCCTTCTCGCTGCTGCTGTGCTTCATATACAAGTGGATACAAGGACTTGCAAACCGGAGATATGACGGAACATCAGCGGAAAAATAAAACTGACAGCTGGGTGGATAGGAGGGAATGATGTGCCATACTTCGATAGGACGAGAAAGTGCTCCATCGTATTCCTAACCCTGAGCGCATTTTTTTTCATTGTGACGGTAATTACGTTTTTTAACAGCGAGTTCCCCGAGATTCTGGCATACAACTTTACAAATGACTTGAGAGGCAGCTTGCTTACGGTTATTTTCCTGTTAATCTCCATTATACTGCTGGTTGTTGGCATAGCGATGAGGGCGATGTTTAAGGATGCGAAGGAAGACTTTTATCGGATTGACAAGCTGTTGCGCGACTTGGAAAAGAGAGATTGATCGTACCAATTCAGGGGAGTGAATATCAAATGGTTATTGAAGAAATATACGGAAAACAGGCAGAAGCCTATGAGTCGATGGTTAGCAGACAGCCCGATTTATCCGAAATCATTCATGGAATCAGGTCATATGAGGGGCTGGATGTACTTGATTTGGGGGCAGGATCTGGCCGGTTATCTATGCTGCTTGCCCGTGATGCCAGATCCTTGATTTGTACCGATATATC
Organism: Paenibacillus sp. FSL K6-1330; assembly: GCF_037976825.1. Taxonomy (NCBI): domain Bacteria; kingdom Bacillati; phylum Bacillota; class Bacilli; order Caryophanales; family Paenibacillaceae; genus Paenibacillus; species Paenibacillus sp. FSL K6-1330. The sequence continues at coordinate 5,146,217 of NZ_CP150269.1, read as the reverse complement.
CGAGCCGATGCTGAATATTTTAGATGACAAATTATCTGAAGCGTATCATTCGCGTAATTGGACTACCGTAGTCGCTGATCATCGCAGCCTGCCGGTTGATTCCTCAAGTGTAGATCTGATCGTATCGGGTTGGAGTATTAGTTATCTCGCTGATTCAAGCCAAGAACAATGGAGTGACAATCTCGGACGTGTCATGGATGAACTGCAGCGAGTTTTGAGACCAGGCGGGACGATCTTAATTCTGGAAACGATGGGAACGGGCACGGAGACACCGAATCCTCCGGATTTCCTGACCGGCTATTACGCTCAATTGGAGCATCGATACGAATTTAGCCATCAGTGGATTCGAACGGATTATGTGTTTGATACAGTAGAAGAGGCACTGCAAAACACGGGATTCTTTTTCGGTGAAGAGTTAACGAACAAGATCCAGGCGAACCAATGGTCAACGGTGCCGGAGTGCGCCGGGATCTGGTGGAAGCATGTTTAACTAGGAGGTGACGCGACCTCATGGAACTTCTAATGTATGTGATCTTGTTTATTCTTAACATACCGATATACAAGTGGATGTTTAGACGGATTTTTGAAAATGTGGATGATCTGAAGCAGTCGGTGAAGTATTCGTTTACGCCGGATCTCATCTCCTTGTTCCGTAGACGTTTTTGGAAGGATCAGTTCGGGGAGCTGAAGCTGTCCGTTTTCTATTTTTGTTGTTTAGGAATCTTTGTCATAGAATGCGTAGTTGTGACCTGGGTGGTCGACATGATCTTTCATTTATAGTGCCGATGACTGGGTGTCCCTAGGTAAGAACAGGTCTAACGAAGGGCGCCTTTCGCAGGTGCCCTTTTTTAATTCGCTATAATTCAGCATATACCCACACTATTCGATGGTAATCTAAAATTTTTACTTGGTTCCAATGGCCGATGGTGAGAATTACGGCGTTTGTGGCACAGTATTACCAAGCTACTTATGAAACCGCATTCATTAATCTTATTTCATCGAATCGGGAGGGAAATGAATGAAACGAAACAGGCGACAAGGGATTGCTGCAGCTATTGCAGTATGGATAGTACTGTTATGGCTGCCGACAGCCGAAGCGGCCCAAGATCAGCCTGAATTGCGAAACCTCGCTGCAGGTATCGGGTACACATGGTCGGAGCAGCCGGAACCAAGCTATGGGGATGCGGGGAATAAGTTAACGGACGGGAAGTACGGTTCGACGATCTTCACGGATTCGGCATGGACAGGACATCTCCGCAAGTCCACGCGCAGCGTCATCTTCGACCTAGGGGAGAAGAAATCGATCGCTCGGATTCAGGCGCATTTCCTCCAAGATTCTTCGGTCGGTATTGCCTATCCGAACACGGTATCCATGTATGCGTCCAACGATGGCTCACAGTGGGGAACCCTCGCGCACATCCCTAGCCGCGAAGTGAGATGGGCAGATGTTCCTCCGAGCACCCAAGGCTATATCTGGGACGGCAATGAGGATGGATTAGCTCAGCATCACCCCAATGCGACAATGGCCTATGCCCAATATGTCAAAGTCACATTTACCACCGATGTGTTCGTATTTTTGGATGAGATCGAGATCTGGGGCACGGATGGCAAAATGAACAAAGCCAAGCAGGTATCTGCGGATCGGCTTGCTTATCAGGAATCGGGGAAGGCAACTGGTGGCATGCGTAATCTCGTGCTGTTGAATAACGGGAACGGTCCGGGTAGGGCTGATACCTGGACGAAAGACAACCTTATGCCATACGTGAGTTATGTCAATGGACAAGGTGAGCCGGTGGATTGGTTGTTCGACGGGGTGCTGTTCCAGAGCGAGCAATCGCCGAGTGGACAGGATTTCACGAAGGGAACCGCTACCTTCGGCGATTGGAAGGGGTATTTAGACAAGATGTTCACGGATCAGGGCGATCTGCAGCATTTGAATGAAGCGGTAACTGAAGCGGGGCGAAAGCTGGGAGAACAAGGTCATAAGGTGAACGTTGTGCTCATGATGCCAAACCCAGGTGATACCGTGTCGGATTTCGGGGATGTGGATGGCGATGGCGTGACTGAGAATTTTAATTCTTCCGTTATCGGAGTCGAAGCGGCTTCCGCCAATAAGCAAAAGGCGGTTACCTGGTGGATGCAGCAGATCAAGCAACGGTGGAAAGAAGAGAAGTACCCGAATCTGAAGCTGAACGGCATATATTGGGGCGGTAAAAGCATCAGTATGACCGATCTGAACGAAGCGAAAATAATCCAAGGAACGAGCAAGCAAGTGCATGAGAAGGGTGTGAACTTCTACTGGATTCCAACCTTCCAAGGTAACCGGAATTATGACTGGAAGGCTTTAGGATTTGACGCCGCGCTGCTGGAGCCGGGTGCTTACGCTTCCGCTGTTCCGCAGCGCGTAGAGGATGCCGCAGGTTTAGCGAAGCAATATCAGATGGGAATCGAGCTGGAGTTCGATGAACAGATGAATACCGACACCGATAAGCAGGCGCGATATGTCGATTTGCTGAACGGAGGCATTGACTATGGCTATATGAACCAAGCATTTATGGCATTCGATCAAGGCAATACGGCATCCTTGCTTCAGAGTGCCGAGTCTAGCGACCCCTTGGTTCGTCAGAATTATGACCTCATGGCTCAGTTCGTGACAGGGACGTATGCGAAGCCAAGACCTTGCTCCAAGCAGCCAGAAGACCCCGTGGCTTCGGATGCGACGCAATTCGTGGTGAAATGCGGCACTGAAATTACGGTCGCCCATAAATACAATGACCAAAGCGATATGTGGATCGTATTCGATCGTTTTGGTGCGAATAAGTTGGAAGGGCTCAAGGAATGGCGACTGGCCGAGAATACGGGAACGACGGTGAATCCGGATATGTCTCGACCATCGACGCTTCTTCAGGCGGATGTATCGGACTGGATCGGGCCTTACGTGGTGAGAGCGAATGCGAACGGCAACGGCAATCCGTGGGATTTCACAGGGGGCAACCACAACTACGATGGCGGCAGCACCAGCTCGCATACAGGAAGGACGGATTCGTTCCGCGTGTGGGCGGACGGTATGGAAGTAGCGGATGGTACCGTGACGGCGAGTGTTTATACCAAGATCGTAGTGGTCAGTCTGATCCAAGCCTATAACACGAAAGAGGCGGATGGTTCTGGAAGACCCGTGCTTAGGGAGACTGTCACGTACGAGATCTCGGGCGGTCATGTACAGGTCCATAATGAAATCGAGGCGCTGGAAGACATCACGTTCGATACGTATTACGGACTTCAGTCGGTGAATGGCGCATGGAACGATACGGTTCGCTACTTCGCAGGCGATCAGGAAGTTGCTTCAAGCCCTGCGAATAGATACAGCGATTCAGGCACGAAAGCCGTGAATCCGAATGTCGACAGCTATCAACTCAGCTCAACCGATCAGGGAGGATTCCAGCACAAACTGCGTGTAAGGTTGGATCGGCAATATGGTTTAGGGGCTTTAGCGAATCTCGCTGACCATATGCCTGTCATCTTTACGCAGGAATACGGAAAGACCTATTTCTTGCAGATCAAAGGGATGACACCGGAACTGAAACAAGGAGAGAAGTTCGCATGGCAGGGCAGCTATGAATTCTATGCCGAGAACTGAACCATGTGGAAATGCTGCTGCAAAAGCGACGAAGGAAAGATTCATCTCCTGCCTGCACTGCCAGCCATGTGGTCAATGGGCAGCGTGACAAGGCTTAAGGCGAAAGGAAATATCCAGGTGGATATGAGGCGGGAGCATGGGAAGTTGATTGCCTTCTTGATCCGAAATGGAAAGAGTTTGCCAAACTTTACAGAATAGTATAAACCGGCTGCAATCATGCAGCCGGTTTATGTTGATTCGGGTCAAGCAGGGTTCAACGCGGTTATTGATCCAACACAGTTGGCTCAAGAACATATTTGTAGTCCAGTATTTGCTGTAGAAAGCCACCCAATCTTGAACTTCTCTAAGCGGCTCGGCGTTTAGCCTAAATCGCGTTTCTCTGCCTACTTTCCGGTCGAGCACCAGCCGGCCTCTTTAAGGATGGTCAAATGCTTGGATACCGCTGTACGGCCCATTGAAAATTGTGCCTTTAGTTCATGAAGTGGTTTCTCCTCTGTTTGTGATAACAGATGAATCAGTTGACGCCTAGTGGGATCTGCAATTGCGTCAAATACATCGCGGGACGGATTATTCTCAATCACGACAACCCTCCTAAAAGTCTTATTTTTGTTGTTAGTAATCTAATGGTGTATGAAGGGACCGCCGTTAATTTCACCGCCTCTGCATCATGATTTTATAAGTGGAATTTTCGAATTCAAGCCTAGAAATGACGATCACTCGATTAGAGATTTAGTGTTAATCTCTAATGTTTATTCTTAACTAATACCCAAAAAAGGCATCCTTTTTGATATTCCGCTTAAAAATCTGATTATGTAGCAAATGGCTAGAAATAGAATCTACCAATGACTTCGGACCCGCAATAAAGTATTTCCCATTGTTTTTATATAAGGCGTTAAACGATTCAATTTCCTGATGTAAGTCTTCCTTTGAATCAAGATAAGTTACAGTTAATGAAGTATTGTTAGCCATTTCATTTAGCTCATTCTTGTAGATATAAGACTTTTTACTATCCAAATAGAGCAGCTTTTTATGTTTCTCGTCACTATTCCCTTCTGCCTCTAATTGTTTAAGGATCGACCGAAATGGTGTGATTCCAATCCCCCCGCAATCAGAAGCGAAGGACTATTATCTTGGAAATAAAAAGAACCGACAGGGCCACTCATTTTAACTTTCATACCCTGCTTTAATTCTAATAAAGCTTTTGTAAAATCACTTGGGTTATCACTGATTCGCGTGGTGATTTTAACTATATTCTCTGTAGGAGCAGCTGCCAAACTGAATGGTTTTGTAGGGTTTTTTATGGTCTTATGCGTAATGCTAAACAAACCATATTGCCCTGCCTTCCAGGTTAAGTCCTTCTCTCTTTCAAATAGAAAAGAATATACATCCTCCGATTCTTTCTAATTGGACACCATTTGGTGTCGTGTCAATAACATTTTTAAACTCCATATGAACACGGTCTACGGTTGTTTAGATTAAAACAGCGTTATATCCCGATATGGATCGGAAGATCGTTGTATAGTAAGCGCTTTACCTTCGCTTCTATAATGGTAGCAAGCAGTAATTACTATTCATTCGGCTGCCGACGTTCAGGCTATTCTGCGATGGATTGTCAAGCTGAGTACGACAACTCTTCCATAAAGGCTTCGTGAGCAGATTTCCACCTCAAGCATTTACGGGGGCGGTTTTGATGAGCCAGCGGCCTCAGCTAACACTTCATCCGAGATACCAGCAAAGCCATGACCTTTGGGAATAAATTCTCTTAAAAGACCATTGCCGTTCTCATTGGAGCCCCGTTGCTAAGATATGGCTTTGCTCTTCCTCGCTGGAAATGGCCTAAATAAAATTTCAAGAACTTGTGCAGGTTTATTACGGAGCAATATGCCCAATGACAACGAATAATATATCTCAATTGATTTACCAAGGAAAGGTCACTGTATTTGCTGCAACACGCACATAATCCAGTTGACAGGATTCCTTGGTCAGTAGAAGCTTTTGACAAGTTAATTAATTTAAAGTAATATCCACATGTAATAATTACACAGGTAAGAATAAGGATCTGAGTTCAAGGCTGTCTCTTTACAGGGGGAGCTTTTTTTGCATTATTACGTGTTAGAAATCGAGTTATGGGGGTGGCGGCTATAGATACCGCTAATCGTAATCAAGTACTTATTGTTGAAGATGATGCACATATTAGACGTTTTATATCGATTAATTTAATAAATAACGGATTTGTGGTGAGTGAGGCTGCATTTGGAGGAGAAGCGATACAACTTTTCACTGCAAATCGACCCGATGTAGTCGTTCTGGATATTATGCTGCCAGATGCTGATGGATTTGAAATCTGCCGACAGTTAAGAGAGATAGAGCCTGCGGTCATCATTGTCTTTTTAACTGCCCGCGGACAAGATCTGGACAAGATCAAAGGATTAGAAATCGGAGCTGATGATTATATTGTCAAACCGTTTAATCCGTTAGAGCTTGTAGCACGAATTAATGCGATATTGCGCCGAACAGAAACTGCTCTAAAACCACAAAGATCCGTGATTCAATCCGGTCCAATTCGGATGGATCTGAATTCGAATAAAGTGTTCAAACATGACTTCTTTATTGAATTAACGCCGAAGGAATTTCAACTAGTTAGAACCTTTCTAGAACATCCCGATACAGCACTATCCCGAAATGAATTATTAAATCTCGTATGGGGAGAGGATTATGTTGGAGATCCTAAAACAGTAGATGTTCATGTGCGAAAGTTACGGGAAAAGATTGAAGATGATGGCTCTAACCCACATTGGATCGAAACGGTATGGGGAGTGGGATACCGCTTTAGGAAGGACGGTTAAGAAGTGGGTATTCAGAAAAGATTAGTAGGAAGTTATTTTGTGGTCATCTGTATCACTGTTCTCATTCTTGAGATTTTCCTCATGGTTTACGTGAGATATTATTATCTTCATAATGTTGAGCGGATTCTGATGAATCAAGCGGAGCTGTCTGCTTCTTTTTTTCAGCAATATTTTGCCGATGAAGATCTGGAGAAACAATCGTATCGACTATTAAAGGGGTTTGCACATAACTCGGATGCGCAAGTACAGATTATTAATTCCTCAGGCCGACTTTTGCAGGACTCTACCGGACTTCCAGGCGGCAATGACATGACTACGTATTTAGATGTACGAACTGCACTCCAAGGACAACCCGGCACATGGAGAGGCAAGGACCCTTCCACCCAAGAAGCGATATTAGCGGTATCTTATCCCTTACGAGCCAATGATATCATCGTGGGAGAAGTCAGATTTGTCACTTCCTTGACTGAAACACTTCAGACGGTTAATCGTATTGCAATCGTACTGATCTGTGTAGGTCTGTTTGTTCTTGCGATTGTTACCGTTCTTGGACTATTGTTGTCTCGGACCATCACGAGATCAATTAAGGATCTTAAACAGGCGGCAGATCAGATGACAGAAGGAGACTTCAGCATAAGAGTACATAAACGCTATCAGGATGAGCTGGGTTCTTTGGCTGATACGTTAAATATGATGGCAGGTAGAATTTTGAAGAGCGAACAGCTTAAAAATGATTTTATTTCATCCGTGTCCCATGAACTGCGAACGCCATTAACGTCAATTAAAGGCTGGGTTATCACGCTGACATCGTGTGGGAGTCACAACGAGCAAATCCTTAAAGAAGGATTGGATATTATTGAATCAGAAAGCGACAGGTTATCTCGTATGGTGGAAGAACTGTTAGATTTCTCTAAACTGGATAATGGAAGAATTGTCTTACACTCAGCACCTGTTCATCTATCAGAATTATTGCATCATGTGGGTAGACAACTTGCCCCAAGAGCAGCTCGGCAAGGAGTCTCACTCGAAATACAAACTGAGGAGATTCTCCCTACCATTCATGCGGACGAGAATCGATTGAAGCAAGTACTAATAAATTTAATTGATAATTCACTCAAATTTACAGATGCCAATGGTCGAATTTTTATACACGCTCATACAGCTCTAGAACAAGTTGTTATTACCGTTGAGGACACTGGGTCAGGAATCGCAGAGGAGAATCTAGAGAATGTGCTGCAAAAATTCTACAAAGTAGATCCACAAGCACCTGGCAGTGGTCTGGGTCTATCCATATCAAATGAGATCATTAAGTTACATCATGGAGAATTACGCATAATTAGTGAGGTAGGTAAGGGTACTAAAGTCCAGATCTACTTGCCGATAGAAGAAAATTATAAAATTTAACTTTTTCATAACCACTTCGTTCCCTTTCAAAGATAGAATAGTAAATAACCTTGACAATCGAGGAGCTGGTAATCAGAATGCTCAACAAACTCATTAGAATAGGTTTCATATCAACTACGTTATTGTTGCTCGGAGGATGTGGGATTCCCGCAACACCAGTAGATATGATTAAGCCTCCATTATCAGAAGCAAGTATTCAGCGAGAAAAAACGAACCATGAACTTATCAAATTACTACCTGACGAGGTTCAATTGTTAGTTCCTACGCAGGGAAAAGACGGTAATGATATCTCGTTCGGAGATATGGACGGGGACGGTATCGATGAAGCCGTCGTTGTATATGAAGAGAATAAAGCGACAGGTAAAATGTTGAAAGCGGCGCTATTTAAGCAAGATAATGAGGAGTGGCGAATCGTCTCGGAAGTCAAGGGCTTTGGTTACGGCTTGGAGTATGCTGGATTTCCAGATATCGATCAGGACGGTCGATCCGAGCTCGTGCTTGGCTGGTCGCTAGGGGCTGCAGGGAATGGTCTGGACATTTATGGCTTGAGTGAAGATAAATTGAAGCTGTTATCCAAGGAGGAGTATCACGGTAAGATCGATCTTGAGTATCCTTCCCAAGGATTGTAGTTAAAATGGGGGAGGTGTCCTATGATTTGAACGGTAAAATAAGGGGCCGACCTGAATCATAAAACACAGTAGTCCGTGGCATTACGTCATGAAACAAGGCGTATTTGCGCTCATCGGATTATTTGTGATGTTCATTTTTAGGGGGATTCCTACAGAAATTCAACAAAATAGAGGTAGCCATCATGTTTATCACCCACATAATTTCAAAACTGGATAAAACCATGCTGTTCATTATATTGTGTCTTGTTGCCATTGGTACGATTGCTATTTATGGAGCTACAGTGGATACGAATTTAGAAGGCCTTCACATTAGTTATTTATATCTATTCGGTGCATTCTGCTTTCCTATGCTGGCTCTCGCATTGTTAGATTATAGAGTTCTGTTTGGTAAGCTATCCTACGTTCTCTATGTAATTGGCATAGGGATGCTGGTTCTTGTCAAGTTTACCGGAGAGAACATTAACGGTGCTGTTCGTTGGCTAAGTATTGGAAGTTTTCAGCTTCAACCTTCTGAATTAGCTAAATTATTTACAGTGCTTCTGATTGCTCATTTATTAGGCAAGCGAGAGGGAGCCCAGCTTCGAATTGTTCAAGATATATTACCGATTTGTATCATTTTCATGATTCCTATCATCTTAATCATGCAGCAGCCGGATTTAGGCACTTCTCTAGTTTTTGTGGGTGCACTGCTTAGTATGCTGTGGATGGGTAACATCCGTTCATTATATATGATTCTGTTCATCAGTATTATGATCATTACGGTAGGCATAATATTATGGCTATACTATGCCAATTTCGAATTGTTATCCAAGATTGTAGAGCCTCATCAAATGTCAAGAATTCAGACCTTTCTTGACCCAGCCAGCGATCCCGATAAATCATGGCATGTTAAAAACGCACAATATGCGATAGCTTTGGGAGGATTGACTGGAAGTGACGTATCTTTTTTACGTAGAGGGTTTGTTCCTTATGCGTATTCCGATTCGATCTATGTGGTCATAGGCGAGGAATATGGTTTTTTGGGTTCTGCGGTGCTGTTACTGTTATATTTCCTTCTCATATATCGCATGGTTCATATCGTCAAAGATAGTAGAGAACTTGCAGGGGCATATCTTGTTACCGGGCTTATAGGAATGTTAGTCTTTCAAATTTTCGTTAATATAGGCATGCATATCGGTTTGGTACCCCTGACGGGTATTTCCTTACCGTTCATAAGTTATGGAGGCAGCTCACTACTTAGTAATATGATTGCAATTGGTTTGGTGTTAAGTGTCAAATTTCATAAAAACGATATCTATATAGAATGAACTAAAGACAACCTTATTATTACAGAAATAGAAAGCAGGTTAAGAAATTGGGCATTTCTCAAACGGATGATCTCGTATTTCAATTCATCAATCAAATGGCAGTAACATTCTCTGCACTAAATCCATTTATGCGTTTTTTATCAGAAAAAGCGGAATACCTCTTTTACATGGGGATTATTGTTTATTGGTTTACTCGCATCCATAAGAACAGGCAAATGGTGATAACAACTCTCTTGTCAGCTTGTGTTGGATTTAGTGTTGGTAGTATACTTTCTCACTTTTTTTATAGGGATAGGCCTTTTGTCCATCATATGGTTAACCAATTAGTTGAACATTCCGCTAACGCTTCATTTCCAAGTAATCATTCGATTGGGGCCTTTGTAATCGCAACAGGTATATGGTTGTTTCGTAAGAAAGATGGCGTAATTTGGCTTATATTGGCAGGTTTAATTTCATTCTCCCGAATTTGGAATGGTGTTCATTATCCTTCTGATGTCATCACGGGAGCATTTATTGGTGTAATTAGTGCATTTTTGGTTTATCAAATGGTTCATCGATGGTCTGTAGCTCATAAATGTTTGAACGCTGGCATCAATCTTTATGAAAAAATCGAGAATAATATTTGGAAAAGTTATAAAAAAGCTTCTAAACTCAAAAATTGAATGTTATTAGAATTGAGTGGAGGAAATTATGTCTATCAAACCTAAGAGAAAAGCAATTCGTAAAGTTATGATGAGCATTTACCTTGTTATAAGCGCCCTGATACTTGGAGTTGGAATCTATGCAGGGTATATATATTATAAGGCGGATGCTGCGATTCAACGTGTGGCAGCTCCAAAGCTGGCTGATGATCCGATTGATTATGTAAAGAAGGAATCGATTCAACCTATGACATTTCTTTTGGCGGGTGTAGATAGTCGGGATGGTGGTGGTGGGGTGATGAATACAGATGTTCTTATGCTTGTCAGTTTCAATCCACAAACCCAATCTGCTAGTTTGTTGTCCCTGCCGCGTGATTTGCTGCTAAAACCTAAATCGTTGCCTGCTCATAAATCCAATTATTATTATGCTTATTACTATATAAAGGATAAGTCAGAGGCTATTCCTAATACAAAACGTTTTTTCTCTGATTTGCTAGGTTTTCCGATTGATCATATGGTCGTGTTGAATTTTGATGCCTTACGGCAGACCGTGGACGCACTTGGCGGACTGCAAATCGATGTCGACATGGATATGAAATATAACGATTCCGCAGACGGAACGCATATCGATTTAAAAAAGGGCTTGCAGACTCTTAATGGTCAACAAGTGCTCGACTATGTCAGGTATCGTAAATCAAATCAAGGGACTCGGGAGTCCTCCGATTTCGCACGTAACGATCGACAGCAGCAAGTGATCAAGCAGATCATTGAGAAATTGGGGGATTTTCAAGGGATTTCCCAATGGGGAAACATATTGGACATTATCGGTGAAAATGTGAAGTCTGATATTCCTGAATCTGATCTTCAACAATGGGTCTATAATTTCCCGAAAATCAAGCCGAATCAGATTCGTTCATTGCAGTTGGAATCCAGTTGGAAAAGTCCCTATGTTTACGTAAACAAAGAGGATTTGCAACAAGCGTTGATAGATCTAGCTGATGAAGCAGGGATCCGTTCAGAAATTTCGTTTAAATGGCAAACTATTGGGGTACTGGAGTGATCCGTGCATTGAGTCCTTTAGTTGGTCAGACCTGATTTAACTTCATCTCAACTTTCGCTATTTTAAACAATTAAACAAACCCTTGATGTAACTAGGTAAACTAGAGATCCAATCCTGCAGTTGACATAAAACAGATGTTTGATTCTTCTGGTGCTGCGCTTTAGCAAAAATGAAGTCATGAGTTGCTGGAGCGCAATCTGGTAGACCAGATCGCGAAATCGCCGGTCCGACAGTGGAAATTAGAAGTCGACATGCTTGCTATACTGGCGGCTACAGCGGCTAAGACCCCGCCTCCGACTGATATCAGATGAATTATTGGAGAACCTTTTGACGTCCTGAATTTGCGTTTATCTACCATTCAGGATCCGATGGGCGCCGTGATCACTAAGGATGCCCATAACGAGATATCGGATATGACAACAGAAGGGCTGCCGTGCTGGCTGGTACTTACATTAACAAATGCAGCAGTACCGGGAGAATTCTATTCGAAGCTGTCGATTGGAAACTTGAAAATCGAAATGAGGATGCAACGATTGTGTTTCAGAATCGTAGCCAATATGAATGCGGCCTGAGTATGGTTGTTTCCGATAATGGAGCAGCTTGGTCTGAATGAAATGTTTATTACACCATTCAAGACTGTGAACGAAGTTTAATCAATGCTCGGAGGCTTGGTGCGCATTCCATCATTGAGACTCAGGATAAGCCTGGGATTGGCCGATTTGCCAGTTTCACGGGTCCTGATGGTATCAAGTGTTTCATCATGGCTCGCGAATAGGTGCTTTATTTCAATATAGCTTATGTATTTACAGAGGTTATCCGGGCGATTCGTTTGTCCTCGGGTAACCTTTTTAATTAGGTGATTTCATAGCGAAATGAGGCCATATTGCATTTTAACAAATGAGTCGCTCCAGATGCGTTACATCCCGATATGGATCGGAAGATCGTTGTATAGAAAGCGCTTTACCCGCGTCTCTATAATGATAGCAAGCTGTAAAAGGCTCTAAAAGTTGAACGGCCTGAATGCAGCACAGATGCACGCAGAAGGAGGCAATCCACAGATGTTAGGAAGCAGCGATACGGCGGTGAACGTGGGGGTGAATGCCGAAACTCACATTCGCTTGGCGAATGGCATGGTGGCCATTGAGGTGGATTTGGAAAAAGGCGATTACGCCTACGCAGGCAGCAGGGGATTCGCTCTGCAAGAAGTACGAAGCGGCTTTCGTTGGCAGGGCCGGGAATACCATACGGGAAATTACGACCGCCATTATATGATAGGGCAGCCGGAGAAGATCCAAGATCGGTTCGGAACAGGAATCCATGCCGTGATTAAGCATGAATCCGATCTGCTCCCAGGACTGGAACAGCATTTTTACGTCTATGAAGGAACTTCATCTTTCATCACGCGGGTCGTCATTGTCGACCAAGAGGAATTAAAGGTAAACCGCATCGCGGTGGTGAAAACCGATAGCGTATCCAGCGGGAGCGAGACGGTTCCGGGAGAAGCGCTGCATGTGCTGCGCGTGCCGTATGACAATGACAAATGGGTGCGCTATCTGACGGAGACGGCCCCTCTGGAGACGGAAAGTTACGAAGTGACGGCCTTGTTCCAGCCGGATAGCCGCAATGGATTGATCCTGGGATCGATCAGTCATGACGTATGGAAAACAGGCATTCGCGTCAAAGGGGAAACTGCAGGCAAGCTGGATGAAGTGGAACTGTACGCTGGCGCGGCCGACACCATGACCCGAGATTCCCAGCCGCATGGCTACGTAAGAGGAACGCGCGTCGAATCTCCGCTGGTTATGGTAGGGGATTACGACGATTACCGGGCAGGACTCGAAGCGTATGGGGAAGCGAATACGAAGGTAGCGCCTGCTCTGAGCTGGGACGGCGGCGTCCCGATCGGTTGGAACAGTTGGTCGGCCGCCATGAGCACGCTGGATTACGACCTCTATGTGGCGACGAGCGATTTTCTGAAGCGGGAGGTTCAGCCGCAGGGCTTTCATAACGAGGATACCCTGTACATTAATTTCGATGCGTTCTGGGATCGCCTGACGCCTGCCGAGATGGAGGATGCCTTGAAAAGGGTCCGCGAGAACGGGCACAAACCCGGTACATACTGGACGCCGTTTGCTTTCTGGGGAAGTCCGGCTGGGTTCGGGAACCCCGTGGAGGGCACCGATGGGAAGTATACCTATGGCGATATCCTGCTTCGCGACCAGGATGGCGAGATTTTGCCGGATGTTGACGGCGGTCTTGCGATTGATCCTACGCATCCCGGAAACCTGGCGCGAATCGATTGGTTCACGGATAAATTCATCTCCGAGGGATTTGAGTATATCAAACTGGACTTCATGGCTCACGGGGCTCTGGAGGGCAAGCATCATAACCCTGATATTACGACGGGGATCGCTGCATACAATTACGGCCTGTCGTATTTGACGGATAAACTCTCCCCGGAGCGGATCGGCAGACCGTTCTTCATCAACCTGTCGATTGCCCCGCTGTTCCCTTATTCCTATGCGCACAGCCGCAGAATTTCCTGCGATGTGTTCGGAACGATCAAGGATACGGAATATTTGCTGAACTCGCTGACGCACGGGTGGTGGATGAACGATACGCTGTACCGCTTTAACGATCCGGACCATGCCGTGATCTATAAAAGCTTCTACCAGGATTCGACGACCCGTCATGAAGGGCGAAGCCGTCTGACCGCGTCCGTGATCTCGGGAACGGTGCTGCTGCTGGGCGATGACTTCCGGCATGAGGAAGCGGCATGGCGCGCCAAGACCTGGCTGGGAAATGAGGCAATCACTGAGATTGCCCGATTGGGTAGAACCTTTGTGCCCGTAGAGGGGAATCTCGGGAAACAGGCTGCGGATACGTTTGTACTGACACATCCAAGCGAACCGGGAACAACGTATATTGCCGTATTTAACTTTGACGGGGCCGAGTCCGTACAGAAGACGGTTACCTTGAAACGCTGCGGCCTAGAGGCGCACGCTACCTACACGGTCCTGGATGTGTGGGAAGGAACGGCGGGTCAATCGGAAGGCACACTTACGGTCGAGCTGGCGCCAGCCGAATCGAAAATCCTAAAATTAAGCCGAAATCAATGAATAGAAGGAGGAGAGGTTCAGTGAGTATTTATCCGTTCAAATTCTTCCAAAAGTCATTCATGCTATTCTTATCGATGCTGTTAGCGGGGGCTATGCTAGGCAGCTCCTTTGCTTCGGCAGAACCGCAGCAGCCGAGTCAAACGGCCGGAGGCATCCTTTCCTACGAGGCAGAGGCTTCTCAGAACTCGTTTACCGGCAATGCAGGTGCAGTCGATTGCGGCTTCTGTTCGGGCGGGCAAAAAGCCGGCAATCTGTACGGCGGTTCCACCCTGACGTTTAACGGGATTCAGGCCGATAAGGCCGGTATATACAATATGAACATGTTCTACATCTCCGGGGATTCCCGCGCAGCTTCGATCTCCGTGAACGGAGCGGAAAAGGAGAACTTCAGTTTTCCGAAAACAGCAGATTGGAACACGATCGGCACCTATCAGATTCAAATTTACTTGAATCAGGGCAGCAACACAATTTTGTTCGATGACGCAGGCGGATACTCGCCCGATTTTGACAAAATTGAGCTGACCTTTGATTCAGCCGGCGATGACGGATCAGGCTCAGATGGAAGCATTGGCGATTTGGGCAAGCAAAAGAAAGCCACCAGTTATGGCTCGATCACCCTAACCGAGTATGCCAACGGCTTCAAAGTATCCAATCCGACGTATGAGCTGTTGTACAACACCTCGACCGGATTGTCCCAATACAATTGGAACGGCCAAGCGGTTGCCACGGGGTTATACAGCGAGATCCAGCTCGACCGGATGGTTGCAAGCAAAGATTATAAACATCATAAATTTTATAAAAATCAGGTGGTCCCATTCCAGGATGCCACCGGCAAGGGCATCAAGGTGACGGTCGTGAATGAGGATGGGGGAATGCCATCGCTCAGCCAAATCTATTATGTCTACGAAGACGGGCCGTATCTGCTTACGGAAACAGTCGCTACCCATCATTCCGCAATATCTACGGGGAACATAGCACCCATCACGATGGAAGCAAGAGGCGGCATCGACATCGGCAGTTATGACGATAACCGGGTCCTCGTCGTTCCTTTCGACAATGATGCTTGGTCCAGATACCAGGCGAAGTCGATGAATACCGGCCTCAACAATGGTCTGTATGTCAGTTCGGAGCTGACGGCCATCTATGACAATACGAGCCGGAACGGCCTCGTCATCGGATCGGTGACGCATGACACGTGGAAGACCGGCATCTATTGGAGCGGATCGAATGACAAATTGAACAAACTGCGCGTATATGGCGGATTTACGTCATCCACCTCCACGTGGGACACGATCCCGCATGGAAAGGTAACGGGCAAGCAGATTGCTTCGCCGAAAATCATGGTCGGCTTTTTCGAGGATTACCGGACCGGGCTGGAGGCGTTTGGTCAGGTGAATGCAGCGATCCAGCCTCCGTTAGCCTTTGGCGAAGACATTCCTGAAGGCGTTCCGGTCGGCTGGAACAGCTGGGGAGCTTATGCCAGCGATTTAAGCTTTGACAAGGCAGTCTCGGTCTCCAATTATTTTAAAGACCATATTCAGAACCATTCCTTCAACAATGAAGGCGATATCTACATCAATCTCGATTCCTATTGGGATAACATGACGGATCAGCAGCTGACGGATCTGGTTCAGCTCATTCATAGCAATGGACAGAAGGCCGGCATCTATTATTCGCCGTTCGTGTACTGGGGCAACAATATGGAGCAGGAAGTCGAAGGGACGAACGGCAAATATAAATACGGCGATATCGTGCTGCGCGATGGGGACGGCAACGTGCTGCCGACGCTGGACGGCGCTTATGCCGTGGATCCGACGCATCCGGGCGTGAAGCAGCGGATCGATTATTACATGAATAAGTTCAAGAGCAAGGGCTTTGAATATATCAAAATCGATTTTCTGAGCCATGGGGCAATGGAAGGCAAGCATTATGACCCTAGCGTTCAAACCGGCATCCAGGCCTATAACCAAGGGATGGCTTACGTGAATGAAGTGCTGGACGGCTCCATGTTCATCAGCGCTTCCATCGCGCCGCTGTTCCCTAGCCAATATGCGCACAGCCGCCGCATCTCCTGCGATATCGACGGCAGCATCGGCAGCACGGAATACCAGCTGAACAATCTGACGTACGGCTGGTGGCAGAACGGAACGATCTACCATTATACCGATCCGGACTATATGCACTTAACCAAAGGCGGATCGATGGAAGGCGCGCAGTCTCGCGTCAATGCGGCCGCGATCTCCGGCACGGTCTTCCTGAATTCGGATGACGTAACGGATGCGACGGCACGGCAGTACATGGAAACGCTGCTGACCAACCCGGAAGTGAACGGGCTAGCGATGAAGGGCAAGGCGTTCCGGCCGGTAGAAGGCAACACGGGCACGCAGGCAGCGAACGTATTCGTGCTGGACGATCAGGGAACCCACTATGTAGCCGTGTTTAACTATACGCACAATGCGGCACAGCACACCGTGGATCTCGTTCGTGTCGGTATCGCTTCGGAAGGGGCGGCGTCATATACGGTGACGGATGTATGGAGCGGTCAATCTCAGACGGTGTCTGGCTCTTCGCTGAATGTGACGCTTAAAGCGGCTGAATCCAAGATTTATAAAATCGTCCCTAATCCATAACAAGAAGTCATAGATTAATTATGTACATCTGCAAGTTCATCGCGGTTCTCGGCTCTATCCGGGAATCGCGATTTCTTGCTTTTTGCTGAAAGGGATAGCGCTTGTATCCATACTGGAAAATCAATTGAAGAGGAGAAAACAACATGACAGATATGAAGCTTTGGTATACGAACCCGGCCCAGGGCTGGTCGCAAGGGCTGCCGATCGGCAATGGCCGAATGGGGAATGTGGTGGTATCCACCCCTGACAGAGAGATATGGCATATCACCGAAACCACCTATTGGTCCGGCCAGCCGGAGCCAGCTCAAGGGCGATGCAACAGCAAAGCGGATTTGGAGCGGATGCGGCAGCATTTCTTCCAGGGCGATTATCGCGAAGGCGATCGGCTGGCCAAGAAGCACTTGGAGCCGGAAAAATTGAATTTTGGCACCAATCTGGGACTATGCCAAGTCTTTCTGGAGTTTGACCATAACGTGAAGCCATCCGAGGGCGGGAGACAAAATGCAGCAGCTGAACTGTTGTTCCATCGGGAACTGGATCTACAGGAGGCAATGGCGCGTTCTTTTTGCGAGATCGATGAAGCGGAGATGACGCGAGAGGTATTTGCTTCCCACCCCGATCAGGTCATCGTTTCGCGGATCCGCCGCAGCATTGGCTCGTTAGGCGTGTCATTCCGCATTTCGATTCGAGGCGAGAACGGTCCTTTTCATGCTGTCGTAACCGAAAAGAACACGATCGAATTCCAGGGACAGGCGTTGGAAGGCATACATAGCAATGGGGAGTGCGGGACGTCCTGCCAAGGCCAGCTGCGCGTCGTAACGGAAGGCGGGCAGGTGAGTTTCACGGATGACACCATAAGCGTATCCGGGGCGGATGAAGCGGCGATTTATTTTGCGGTGAATACGGATTATCGTGAAGAAGGTGAGAGCTGGCGGGAGAAAAGCGCGTTGCAGCTAGAACAGGCTCTGCTGCTAGGGTATGACGAGCTGAAAGCCAAGCATCTGGCGGATTATCACCTGCTGTATGCCCGCGTACGATTAGATCTGGGAAGCTCCGAGCATGCCAGTCTGCCTACGGACGAGCGGATCGGCAGGTTTAAGTTGGGCAAGCGGGATGATCCGGCGTTGTTTGCGTTGTTTTATCAATACGGCCGGTACTTGACGATTAGCGGGTCACGACAAGACTCCATCCTGCCCATGCATTTGCAAGGCATATGGAATGACGGCGAAGCCAACAAGATGGCCTGGAGCTGCGATTATCACCTGGATGTGAACACCCAGATGAACTATTTTCCGACGGAGGCCGCGAACCTGAGCGAGAGCCATGAGCCGCTCATGCGGTATATCCAGCAGCTATCGGTGGCCGGTCGCTCGGCGGCACGCCATTACTACGATGCCGACGGCTGGGTGGCCCATGTATTCTCCAATGCCTGGGGATTTGCGTCACCGGGGTGGGGAACCTCCTGGGGGCTGAATGTGACGGGCGGACTGTGGATCGCGACGCATATGATGGAGCACTACGCGTACAACCGCGATCGGGCTTTTCTGGAGGAACTGGCATATCCTATCCTGAAGGAGGCCGCAGCCTTTTTCATGGATTACATGACGGTACATCCGAAGTATGGCTGGCTGGTGACAGGTCCGTCGAATTCGCCGGAAAACAGCTTTTATACAAGCAAACCGGAGGATGGGCATCAGCAGCTGTCCATGGGCCCGACCATGGATCAGGTCCTGGTTCGGGATCTGCTGACGTTCTGCGTGAACGCAGCACAGACCTTGGGCGTGGATGAGGAGCTTCAGCAGAAATGGCAGACGGCGCTGGACCAATTGCCTCCGCTGATGATCGGCAAGAAGGGGCAACTGCAGGAATGGCTGGAGGACTATGAGGAGGCGCAGCCGGAGCATCGCCATTTGTCTCATCTGTTTGCCCTGTATCCCGGCAGCCAAATCACCCCGCATCATACGCCGGAACTCGCTGCGGCAGCCCGAGTGACATTGGAGAATCGGAACAGCCGAGCCGACCTGGAAGACATTGAATTTACCGCAGCGCTGTTCGGACTCTTTTATGCCCGATTGCATGACGGAGACCAAGCCGTCCAGCATATTGCTCACCTGATCGGGGAGCTGTGTTTCGACAATATGCTCACCTACTCCAAACCCGGCGTAGCCGGAGCCGAGGCCAACATCTTTGTCATCGACGGCAACTTCGGCGGCACCGCCGCCATTGCGGAAATGCTGCTGCAGAGCCACGAGGGCGAGATTCATCTTCTGCCTGCACTGCCGACGATGTGGCCGACGGGCAGCGTGACAGGGCTGAAGGCAAAAGGGAATATTGAGGTGGATATGAGCTGGGCAGATGGGAAGTTGGTTGAGGCGAGGGTGAAGGGGAATGAGGATAAGAGTGTGCGGGTGTTTTATGGGGGGAGGGAGATGGAGGTGGGACTTGAGAAAGGGATGTTGTGGGAAGTCCCATAGGGTTTATTAAATAATTCAGGGTTAGATGATAAAGCATGTAAATAGGGCTCTCCCCTGTCATTTGTTTGGGTTTGAAGCGCTCTGATTTTCTATGAGTAATAAATAAATGGACAGGTGATTTTCAAAGCCTAAAGATGGTTCCAATATCTGAAGCTATTGGTCTAGTAGACTTTTTGAAGATGAAAAGTTTGCTGAAGGAGATGACTTCGTATTCCATTCGAATGCCTCTAGTGGTATTCCACCTGGCAAGCGGCTTTCGATTTGTCCGAACGGTTCATATAGGACATTTGTGCTATTGTTCAGGTATCTACAGCTGTTTTTAATAAATATCATTGTAGAGGTCGCGCAGCCGGATGATTGGTCGATATTGACATTAATGCTTTAACCTTTACAAGGGTAAATCTCAATGAAATCGAAAAGAAATAAAGCAACTCTTGGATGGACTGGTTCAGAAGAGTGGTCATTGGGATAGTTTTGTTTTTGAGAACTGTAGCAGATTAATTGTTGAAAGGTAAAGCTATCAAAACGATACAATTAGAGATTGGGTACATAAAAGTTGTCGTAAAACCTTAATAGTTAATAAGATCTATTTATGCATTTCACATTTATGGTATAATATACCTAGTGTTTTAGTTCTTTAGATTAGGTTTTTTGTGTCTGCTACAGCTCTGATATTGATACTATTCCAAACTAGAGGTGTTTTTATGCGAGTTTATATTGCAGATCCAGGAGTTACAATAGGAAAAGATGATCAAGCTCATAGATTCTATGAATTCTGTTTGCATGAATTAAACAGGCATGCTGAGACTAGAATAATTCAAAACGAGATGAATTTACATCAATCTATGGGTCAGCCTACAGAAAGAGATGTCGTCATTTTTTTTAATCGAGCTGATAATAACTACTCTGAATTATTTGATAAATTTCTCAGCGAAGGAGTGCATTCAGGAGTAGAATTCTATCCCATTTCGATATCACCTGCACATCGAGTTCCTCCGAGATGTATACCCGATCCGCAAAGTTATGATGTTAAGGATGCTATTGAAAGAAGGAATCTAACTAATTCACAGTTAGAGACAATTGCTATAGCTGTAGCTAGAGATGCTGTTTCTATTTTACAGCCCACATTAACAAGAAGGAACATGTCTTTGTTTCTAAGTCATCGTAGATCCGATGGCGAGGCAGTTGCAGGTGGATTTTATGATGCTTTATGTTTAAGAGCCCAAAATCGGTTTCGCGATTTAAGTGATATTCATGTTGGAGAGAAAGCACAAGATGTGATTGAAAACAATCTTCGTAAGAGTGATGCTGTGATTTTTTTAGATACCCCCCAAAGTGGTGAATCTTCTTGGATTGAAACGGAAATAAAAATGGCATTATCAATGAATTTGCCTATAGTATGGGTAAAACTAGGAGAAGAGACTGGACGTGTAAAACTTAGAATAAAGCCTGCAGAATCCCCTCATTTTTGGATCAAATCTGTAGATTTGAGCTTGAGGGAAGTGGATCAAAATTTGGTTGATTCTGTAATACATAAGGCGTTTGAAATTTCGCGGGAGTGTTCAATGAGTGTTTTTGGTCATTTGCAAAGAATGAGAGAATTAGACAGGGATGGTAAAATATCACTGGAATTAATAAACGAGCAATCTTATATGTATGAGGTAAAGATACCTAGAAATGGATTTCGTTATATTCAACGCCCAATGACACATCTCATTAGCTTCTACGGAAGAATACCAAGAGATGATGATAGAGCTACCTTTAACCATTCGATTATTGAACAAGGATATTCAAAACATCCAAGATTAGGACACGTCTATGATGCTGCTATATTGCTTGCCCCAATGGCTCCACAGAATAATCAGGATTTAATAGAAGATCCTCATTTTATTGATTCTTGTGATGAATACATATCGAGTTTAGAGGTTTACTCTAGGGGGAAATTATTATCATCAAATCAGAGAAAGGGTGTGATTATATCAGGGGCATTTCCAGACTGCGAACCTGAATACCAGCAAGCGTTATGGAATGCGCTTTATGCTTTTATCCAAGCTATACTAGATAGGAATGGGAACGTAATTTTTGGAGCTCATCCAACATTCCAACAAGTTATATTTGATATTGCTAAGCTGCGACGTCCTAATGACTTTGTACAAGCAGTTCATATGTTTATCTCAAGATACTTTGTTACTGAGGCAACTATTGATGAAGCGTCCTCTCATGCATTTGTTATAGGCACTGATAATGTAGAGAATGATCGTGGAAAGAGTTTAACAGCAATGAGAAAAGCAATGATTAATCATGAAAAAGCAGCATGTATGATAGTATTAGGTGGAAAAACCCTAAGGCCTGGCTTATCACCAGGTATTGATGAAGAAATTGAGTTGGCTAAAACTGCTGGTCTTCCAGTATTTCTTATAGGTTCTGTCGGAGGAAGATCTGCTGAAATTGCAGCAGAGTATGAGAACACTGCATGGCAAGGTAAACTCAATCATTTGTCCATAGAGTTTAACCAGGAACTCATGATTAGCCCGGACTATGCTTCATTAGCCAATAAAATACTAGATACGTTAGGAATCTAACTATATCTTTGGAGTGGCAGCAATGGGAAGAAAAATATTTGTATCATATAAATATTCAGATGATAATGTGTATCCACTAAGTGGATACTATAAGACAACAGCAAGGAGTTATGTAGATGAACTGCAAATTAAATTGGAGGAAGACAATATCTATAAAGATAAAGCTGATGGTGAGAATTTAAGCCACTTTAAAGATGAAACTATCTGGTCAAAACTGAAGGAGAAAATATACGATAGTAGTATCATTATTGGTTTAATTTCACCAAACATGAAAGAGATTTTTATGAGAGAAGAAGACCAGTGGATTCCCTGGGAGATTTCTTATTCAACTCAAAGAACAAATAAGGAATGGCAGAATGAGTTCATCAAATGCTGTCTTGGCCATAGTTCTTCCGGATAAGCAAAATAGCTACAGTTATTTTCTCGAAGATAATGCATGTCCTTGTAGGATATACAAAACAAACACGTTATTTAAAATTCTTAGAGAAAATATGTTCAATATAAAGTCACCGACCTTTAACGGATGCCGTAATTATAGTGTTGGTAATCCAATATATACTGGAGAGTTTTCATATATTCGTTCGGTTAAATGGATTGATTTCATTCAAAACATTGAAAAGCATATTCAAATATCAATAAACATTAAAGATAATATTAAAGAATACAATATATGTAAAATGGTTTAATGGAAAATGATTTTTAAAGGATTAAATTTGGTTGTGTTTTCAGTAACATTAATTAAATGTTCAAGCAGGTGAAATTGGTGGCTTTATTTAACAAGAGGGATCTTATAGCCAGAGCAGATTCAGAATTATTAAAGAGTTATTCAACAAAAAGTGCTTCAACAATACTAGAAAGCGCAGCACTACAATTTGAAAAGTACTATGACATTTTTCTTTCACATAGTTTTTCAGATGCTAAGATAGTATTGGGCTTGAAAAAAGAAATCGAGGACATGGGCTTTTCTATATATGTTGATTGGATTGAAGATAAGCAGCTAAATCGTTCAAATGTTTCAAAGAAAACAGCAGAAGTACTTCGTAATCGAATGTTGAATTGCAAATCTTTATTTTTTGCAACTTCAGACAACTCTTCAGATTCCATTTGGATGCCCTGGGAATTAGGCTATTTTGACGGCATTAAGGGGAAGGTTGCAATTCTCCCAATAACTGATCAAAGTCATAATGGGAATAGCTACTCAGGACAAGAGTATCTTGGTTTATATAGCTATGTAACTAAAGACTACACTAAGGGAGGGAAACTACAACTATGGATACAAGATTCTCACGATGTATACATTAACTTTCCTTCATGGCTTGAAGGTAATAAACCTATCAAACGACAGGATTAATCTACAATGTAGAAGAGGGGATTTCTAATACTACCACCTAGGCATAGCTAACAGAGACTTCTTGTTTAGCTATGTCTATTAATTTGGAGGCAAAAATAAATGGCGACTGATAAAGAAGTCCTGATACGAGAATATGTTAAAGCTCTTCATGAAGAAAATACAGCTATTTTTGCAGGAGCCGGCTTGTCTGCTGCATCGGGGTTTGTTAATTGGAAAGGTCTCTTAAAAGAGGCAGCAGAAGAACTTCAACTTGATATTAATAAAGAAACCGACCTGATTTCATTGGCACAGTACTTCTTTAATAAAAACGGCAGGCAAAGACTTTCACAATTAGTTCTTGATAATTTTTCAGCGCAGGCGCAGATAAACGATAATCACAGAATTTTAGCGCAGCTACCTATTGATACTTATTGGACAACAAATTACGATCGACTAATTGAGAGGTCATTAACTGAGGCAGGCAAGAATCCAGACATTAAAATAAAACCTAATGATTTTGCTCTTCTAAGGCCAAAAAGAGATGCGATCGTTTACAAGATGCATGGAGATATAGAAAGAGCCGATGAAACAGTCTTGATAAAGGATGAATACGAAATGTATCATGAAAAAAATCAGCTGTTTTCAATTGGTCTTAAGGGCGATTTGATCTCAAAGACCTTTTTATTTATAGGCTATAGCTTTGAAGATCCAGATTTAGAATATATTTTAAGTCGAATACGAGTATTGATGGGACAGGACGGAAGGAACCACTATTGTTTTTTCAAGAAGGTTAATCGAAATGATTACAACTATCTTCCCCAAGAAGAAGGTGATGAGAAGTTTAGATATGATTCAATTAAGCAGGAACTAAAATGCGTAGATTTAGAAAGGTATCACATTAAACCAGTTTTAGTTGAAAAGTATGAAGAGATTACTGAAATCTTAAGAACTATTTTACAACGTTTTTGTCGGTCCAAAATTCTCATATCGGGAAGTGCTGCTGGTTATAGTGAGTTTGTTAGCAATGAGAAAGATGCACAAATGTTCATTCATACTCTAAGTCGAGAAATAGTAAAGAACAGTTTTAAAATCGCTTCTGGATTTGGTTTGGGTGTAGGGAGTGCTGTTATTAACGGGGCGTTGGATTACGTATATTCTACAAATAAAAGAAATATCAACGATTACTTAATACTTAGGCCTTTTCCGCAATACGCAACTAATGGTGAAGATTTACAAGATTTGTGGGATAAGTACAGACATGATTTTTTATCAGAAGTTGGTTGCGCGGTGTTCATATTCGGAAATAAAGATGTAAAGGGACAATTAGTAGATGCAGATGGTGTTAGAAAAGAGTTTAATATTGCTGTTGCTCAGGGGATTAAGGTCATTCCAGTTGGCGCCACTGGTTATATGAGCAAGATTCTTTGGGGTGAGGTAATTGCAAACTTTGATACATATTATAGTGATTTCCCGGAGCTTAAACCTGATTTTGAATTCATTGGAGATGCAAAGAATGATCATCAGGAAATAATAAAAATAATAATTAAAATTATCAGTGCTTTGCGAAATAGCAGATGAAGAGTTTATTTATAATAAGGAGTGATTTAAAGTGGGAAAAAAGATTTTCATTTCCTATAAATATTCTGATAGCAGTGTTTATCCGCTTAATAACAATTATTTCACTACTGTAAGACATTACGTAGACGAGTTTCAAAGTAAACTCAAAGAAGAAGATCACATTAATAAAGGGGAGGCTGACGGTGAGGACCTAAGTGATTTTAAAGATGATAGCATCTGGACAAAGCTAAAGGATAAAATTTTTGATAGTAGTATTACCATTGTGTTTATTTCAAAAAATATGAAGTCTGTTTTTACTAGTGATTCAGATCAATGGATTCCTTGGGAGATATCCTACTCATTGCGGGAACTTACGAGAAATGGTAGAAAAAGTGGCTCTAATGCATTGCTAGCAGTTGTATTACCAGACCAAACTAATAGCTATGAATACTTCATTCAGAATAACTCATGCCCTTATTGTGAGTGTACGACACTGAAGACACATACCTTGTTTACAATCTTAAAGGAAAATATGTTCAACATCAAATCGCCAACTTTTAACGATTGTAGTAACCATAGCGAACCTAACAAGGTATATACTGGAGAATCATCTTACATAAGATCTGTTAAATGGATTGATTTTATTGATGATATCAATCGTTATCTGCAAATAGCATATGACATTAACGAAAATATTGATTCATATAACATTCGAAAAAGTGTTTAAGTCTATGATAATTTTTATAAACGTTAGTTTAGGGGATAAAGCATGCCTGGTGTAGCCCAAAGAAAATATGTTGGAGAAACAATGCGTATTAATAAAAAAACAACTCAAATATTGAGGCGTATATCTGATGTTTTGCCTTATAACTACAATGAGGATACACTGTTAGCGCTGTTTCAAGAATTGTACCCACATGAGTGGGAAAAATTGAATCAACGTTATCAACAATATAAAAAGAAAGACGAATTTTTGTCAAAGAACGGAAAGAAAATTAGGTACACGCCAGATTCACCGAGAGTGCATTTTCTTAATCTGCCTAAAGTCAAACACATGCTATCTAAAGGTATGATTGCTAAGCACAAAGCCAACTTTGATAAGCTGGGTTATCAAGAAAAGTTCGATAGTTTTAAGGCTAAGAGGCAAAACACTATTAAGAGTAGAAGTGACAAGATTGCTAAAGCAAATGAACTTATTCAAAAGGTTGAACCACTATATATTGATGCATTTATTGCTGCATATCATAAACGAGGCATAAGTATTGATGGCAAGATGGAAATATTTAAAGAACTTCAAAAATATAAATCAAGAAAAGTTCTAGAACTCTTTTATAAACTAAATGATAGTGAACGAAATAATCAGATAAGAAATATGGCTTTTAAACATCTGCAGGTGACAGGAAACTACGTGAAACTAAGAAAAAACTTTAAAGGTAAGAAGTACTTCATGACGGAGAAAACTCAGTTCTTCATGACCCCTATTGATTTATTAAAAAGAATTGAGAGTAATAATATTCAAAATAAAAAGGTATATGATGTATTTATTTCTCATAGCTATAAAGACACAGATATTATCAAGAAAATAATTAAAGCACTTAACAAACATTCTCTCAACATTTATTGTGACTGGACAAGCGATAATGACTTTCTTAAGAGAGAGCTAGTAAGTGACTATACGAAAGTTGTGTTGAAAAAACGTATAGCGCAATCCAATAATGTGGTTTTTGTTAAAACACAAAATTCGCTCGAATCTGATTGGGTTAACTTTGAATTGGATTATTCAAGGGATTTAGGAAAAAACATATTGTGTATCAATCTTACGGATGAAGAAGAAGTGCGATTTAAAGAGCTCGACTATAATGCTGAACATGAAAGCGTTCAATGGGTTCGGAGTGATTGACATTAAAATTTTTGAGTATGAAAAGGGCTTAGTTTGGGATGAAAATGATAATTTTATCATTCAAGGGTGGAATGAACTCAAAGAGAAAATAAAGAATACACATGCAGGAACTGGCATTATAGCGGCTGATTTTGATGAGTTGTTGCGATATGGCCAAAATCCCCTGATTTCACCACCAGAACGAAGAAGAACTCATTTTACAAAATTAGTTGAGAATGCTAATTTAGATGAGGATATTGAACTATTATCCGAAATTTTAGCGATTATTTTAATTAAACCATGGAGAACAAATATTCATGCTGGGTGGTTCATTTACTATTTAAGGACAGGAAAAGATCTTGAACTATTTGATGTCGATCGTGCTTGTAGAATTCTTAATGAATTATGGAATATTAATGAATATGCTACGAGAGTGCTCCTGTTTACACTGGATAATTTTATCTGGGGAGATACTAAGGTGAGTAAGTTGTTAGAAGAATCCAAATTACTTCGGAAAGAACTTAGACATATAGTAAATTCTACAAAAGTTTTTATCTCTTATTCAAGAATTGATAAAGATATTGTTTTCCAATTGTATGGAAAGCTTGATGAATATGGGGTAGAAGTATGGATGGATACAGAGGATATACTTCCTGGAGAAGAATGGAAAATAAAAATTCGGCAGAAACTTGAAGAGTCAGAATTTGTTATTGTATGTTTCTCTAAACAGTCCATGAAGAATACTACTGGTTATTTTCAAGAAGAATTACAGCTAATAAGAGAGCTAATGATTTCAAGGTGTCAAAGTCCTTTATTTTGCATCCCTATTGCGATAGATGAATTTGATAGGAAAATAACACCAAATGGATTTGATGAAAAACACATTATTGATTTGTATGAGAATATGGATACTTGTATAAGTAAGATAAGAGATACTATTGTTAAATACAGAAATTTAACTGATGTAGCTTTAGAAACCTAAGCCTAATACTTTATTTTCTTTAGACAAAAATTAAAGGATATGATTTATTCGACATCCGTTACATTGTAATAATATCTCCTAATATGAAATATAGTAACCGGATGACTGGGAATTCAAATATTCACTTAAGCAAATCAAACGAGGTGACAGAGCATCCGGAACCAATGTGTTTTGGAGTAGTATGAAGTATTGCGGAAATTATACTTGGCACAAACCAGTACATACTAATAACGATGGTAATAGTTCGACACTAACGAGTAATGATTTTTTCTATGGGATAATTAATATTATCGCTTTAATTAGGTAACTACAGACACCCTCATAGGTTTGTTAATAAGCGAAAAGGAGTTTCTAATAAATCCAACTAAATATATCGAAAATGCTTATGATAAAAGTAAGAAACTATGGAACTACAGTATATCAATAATTTGATGCCTTTAAATAATTTGATGAATGGAAGATGATAATGAACAAACCGAAGTATGATATTACTAGGTATTTGTGTGCGGCGGCAGAAATCGGACCAAGGTTTAGAACTAAGGTCTTTGAACAAATTATCGATAATACTATCCGATACGTTGCACCATCATATGGGGTTGATGTTCCACTTGTTGCCCGACACTGTATCAGAGGTCAAATCAGAGACTTTGTTGTTGAATCCTTGTTATCTATTGTGTTAATTTATGCGTTTTTTTCATCGTTAAAGTCCTATGGAATTGTAAGTGGAGTTTTTTACTTTGTACTCACTTTATTTACATATCCATGGTTATTTGCAATCATCTTAAGATGGTCTAATTTATATTTTGGTTATAAAATCGTTGCGCGTGACTTGAAGACATTCGACAAAAAAGATTATAAAAGCTCTATTATTGAAGCTCAATACGAAGACCGTATGAACGAATTGGAAAAACTCCAAGATGGTAATGTCGTATACTATAGTGGCTACAACCCATTCGTTGGTTCTGGATTTCGATTGGATGGATGGTCTTTTGTATGCAGTATAGAAAAACAAGAGGAGTTAGAATCTGAACCCCAAAATTTTTCTATATACGTACTGTATGATCTTATTGAGCGAAATATGAACTCTTTGAAAATACCCAATCTCTCTGTTGAGGATAAGCTCTTTGTAAATGGAAGAGAGATACGAGAGGATACTCGTTTCCTTCAGGATCCCTATCAATCCCCTATTTCAATTGTTGCAGATTCTTTAGTAGATGAATATAAAGAAAGGAATGAAGAAAATATTCGCTATTATCAGACTGTAAAAGTAGTGGGTTGGCAAGGGAATATTGTATTTTCTTCATTTTTTAGGGTCACTAAGAATGAGAAACATTTATTAGTTGAAGCAAATTATTATGCGTTACCGCCACTTGAATCTCAATATTATGAGATAGATCAGCTAAGTTCATCAATTTCATTAGGGCGAGTTATGAAAATGGGTGCTACTTCGATAATTCCGGCTATTTTACAGTTACCACTTTCACCATTTCGTGCGGTTAAATATGGGATGACATTTTTAGCGGGACGAAAAGATAACAGAAAAAATATAAAACAAGTAGATATAAATCAGAAATTTGATTATGGAGCTTACCAAAGTATTAGGGAAATGGCAGCGAGCAAAAATTTGCAATATTTCTTTCAAAAAAATGATTTGAATATGTATAAATTACAAATAGAACGTTGTTTTACTGATAGTATTGTTCAATATCTTAAGAGTACAGGAATTGATATCTCTGAATTTAACCAGCGTAAAGAGTCAATTATTAATCACGGGATTATGATAAATGGTGGAGAGATTAACGGAGATGTTGTATCAGTGGGAACTCTAAAGAATAAATTTATAAACCAAGTTAGGAGTGCATTCAAGAATAGTTCTGTCTAGAAGGAGGTTCTATGAACATAAATCATAATAAAGGGATAGTTATTTCCGGTGGGAAAGTCGAAGGAAATGTAACATTAATTGAAAAACTAAGTTACAATCAAGACTCTCTAACAGAGGGTAATAAAGTAATAGAATCTAGATACAATTATGATGTTGCTTTGTCTTTTGCTGGGGAAGATCGAAGCTATGTTGAGATTATCGCAAAGGAATTAAAGGTAAGAAAAATAAAAGTGTTTTATGATGAATTTGAACAAGTTTCTCTTTGGGGGAAAGATCTCTCGACATACCTGGATCAATTGTTTAGTTTTAAGGCGGCATTCTGTGTGATGTTTATTTCACAAGTCTATATAAACAAAGATTGGTGTAAATTAGAGCTCGAAAGTGCAATGGTTAGGCAGCAAAAGGATGGAGAATATATATTGCCTGTTTGTCTTGATCAGACTTCTATTCAGGGAATAACGGATCGATTTGGGTATTTGGAAGCAAAGAATTTTAGCCCTGTTCAATTAGCAGAAATTATAATACAAAAGTTAAGTGAGTTTACTCACGAATAATGCTTGTACACGTTTCGAAAAAGCAAAGTTTTTCTGGAAAAACGAGCCCTTACCCCTCCCGGGTAAGGGCTCTCTTCATTTCCTAACAAAATTTTAACTCTTTATAGCCCCCATCATAATCCCCTTCACAAAATACCTTTGCACAAAGGGATACACCATAATGATCGGCAGCGTGGCGACCATGGTCACCGCCATCCGGATGCTTTCACTGGAGACAGGGATCCGCTTGGAGCCCTGCGCCAGCTGCTGCGCATCGGACATCATGCCGGCGGTCTGGAACTGATTGAGGATTTTGACCAGGACGGCCTGCAGGGTCTTGAGCTCCGGCTTGTAGGTATACACATAGGAGTCATACCAGGAGTTCCAGTGGCCGATGGCCAGGAACAGGCCGATCGTGGCGAGCACCGGCACGCACAGCGGCATGATGATGCGGAAGAACGTCTGCAGGTCGTTTGCGCCGTCGATTTTGGAGGATTCCTCGATCTCGCCGGGGATCTGCTCCATGAAGGTGCGCACCAGAATCATCAGGAACACGCCGATCAGGCCGGGGAAGATATAGACCCAGAAGGAGTCGATCAGTCCCAGGGATTTGATGATCATATACGTCGGGATCAGCCCGCCGCCAAAATACATCGTGAACACAAAGAAGAAGGAGAAGTATTTCCATCCGAGCAGATTGCGCTTGCTGAGCGGATAGGCGAGCAGTGTGATGAAGAAGATGGATGCCGCCGTCCCGACGATGGTACGAAGCACGGTGATCTTAATGGCGCTCCAAATCTCCGGGTTCCGGAAGATGGTCAGGTAGCTCTCGATGGTTGGCACGCGCGGCCAGAAGTACAGGTTGCCCCGCATCGTATCGGTTGCATCGTTCAAGGAGATGACCAGGATGTTCCAGAACGGATAGAAGGTCACGAGAAAAATGCCGGTCAGGAACAGGTATAAAGAGGCATCGAAGATACGCTCGGGCACGGTTTTTTTGCTTAACATGGATGTACCTCCTTATGGTTTAGAATAGGGACTGCCCGTTCAACTTCTTCGCCGTATAGTTGACGATGACCACGATGATGAACGCCACCACGGAGCTGAACATGCCGACGGCTGCCGCATAGGAGAACATGCCATTCTGGATACCATAGCGGAACGAATAGGTGGACAGAACGTCGGAGTAATCCCGCGTCAGGTCATTGCCGAGCAGGAAGTGCTGGTCGAAGCCCGCGTTCAGGATGCCGCCAAGCGCCAGAATCAGCAAAATGACAATGGTTGGCTTCAGATGGGGCAGGGTGATGTACCGGATCTGCTTAAAACGGTTGGCGCCGTCGACCTTGGCCGCTTCATAGAGCTCCTGGTTGATCGACGAGATGGCTGCCAGATACATGATCGAGCTGTACCCCATATCCTTCCACGTATTGCCGAGTGCGACGATCCACCAGAAGTACTTGCCGTTCTGCAGGAATAAAACGCTTTCATCGGTAATATGGAGGAATTTCAAAATGCCGTTAATCGCGCCGTCCGAGGAGAGCAGGGTCACGATGATGTTGGCCGCGATAACCCAGGATATGAAATAGGGAAGATAGGAGGCGGTTTGCACCGTCTTTTTGAACTTCACGCTCTTGATCTCATTAATCGCGATGGCGATCAGGATCGGCATCGGGAAGGAGAAGAGCAGCGTGATCAGCGTGGAGGCCAGCGTATTTCGCATGACGATCCAGAAGTCGCCGTTGTTGAAGAAGTAACGGAACCATTCCAGGCCGACGAACTCGCTCGAAAACAGGGTCGACCAGAAGCCGCCGAGCGTCGGCTGGTAATTGACGAAGGACATGTATAGGCCAACCATGGGCGTATACGCAAACACAATGGCCCAGATCAGTCCGGGCAGCATCATCAGGAATAGATACTTCTGCTGCTTCAGCATGGCCCAGCGGCTTTTTCGATGAGGACTCAAGCTCAAGTCACTCCGCGTCTGTAAGGTTGTAGCAGGTTTCATATGGGGCACCTCGCATCTCAAGTTAACTCAAATTATAAGACTCCGAAAAAATGAGTGTCGATATGACAATGTAACGAAAGATGCTTGAAAATAACTTACATTGCCTGTTCCCATAGTTAAAATAACGAAATCGCTATAATATTAAGGGATAAGCCGACACAGGGGGTATGAGCATGTATAGCATTTTTCTCGTAGATGACGAAGAGCTGGAGCTAGAGATGATCCGAGATTATATTCGTTGGGAAGAGATGGGGATATATGTGGCCGGAACAGCCCTGAACGGCAGGGATGCCCTGGAGAAGATCGAGGTGATTCAGCCCGATATCGTACTGACGGACGTCCAGATGCCCGTCATGAACGGGCTTGATATGGCAAAACGGGTGAGTGAGTTATTCGACTGGATTCAGTTCGTCTTCCTGACCGGACACGATGAATTCAATTATGTGAAGTCGGCCTTAAACGTGGGTGCCGTCGGTTATTTATTGAAGCCGCTGGATCTGAGTGAAATTGTAAGCGTTATCGATAAAGTGAAACGGCGCTGCGAGGAAGTGCGGATGAAGAACCGCTCCATTCGCGTGACCAAATCCAATATTGTACGAGAGATGATGTTCGAGCAGAACGAGGAGCGATTCCTGAACCTCGCCGCCAGCTACCAGAAGCTGTCCCGCCACACGGAGCCGAGAACGTATACCCTTACGCTGCTTGGCCTCGATGTTCCACAAGCTGCGCAGCCGGGGTTGTCCCTCGAGGATGGTATGGCGCGCCTGCAGACGCATATGGAGGAGTGGCTTGCGGACAAGAAACTCGAGGCGGATCTGGTCATCTGCCGGGAAGGCGAGCTGGGCATCTTCATGGATGCCGCGAGCCATCTGAGCCGCTTTACGTGGGAGGATTTGCTGAAGCAGATGCAGAATGCGCTGGGCTTTACGATGACCGCGGCCGTGAACGAGGAGCCGGAAGAGCTGTCCCGCATCCAGGATTTATACCGGGAGACGCGGATGATGCTGGAGGAGATGTTTTACGTCGGGAACGGGAGAGTCATCTATGCCAAGGACGTGCTGCGGCAGCTGGAGAGCCGGCAAATTCCTCCTTTCCAAGAGCCGGCCTATTTCGAGAACATTCATCAGCTGGCGTCCGAGCAGGCCGCGCAGAAGCTGCGGGATTACTTCAACCGGCTGGTCATGCTGCGAATCCGAAAAACCGAAGTGTGCGACTTTGCCATCGGATTGGTGGAGCGTCTGCTGGAGGGGATTCACGAACCGATCACGGAGAGCCACAAGCGGGCGGAGCTTTACCATGCCATCTATCAGTGCCGAACCATGATTGAAATCGAAGCGATCATCATGGATTACGCCGCGCATGCGATTCGGACGCTGGAACACCGCTTCATGGACAAAAATGCCAGGCTGGTGCACCAGGTGCGCACGACGATCGACCAGACCTATCACCAGGCCATTACAATCAACAGCTTGTCCGATCAGGTGTATCTGTCTCCCAACTACCTGCGTTCCATCTTTAAGGAGAAAACCGGCATGACGATCCATGATTACCTAACGAGAATCCGGCTGAACAAAGCCAAGGAGCTGCTGGCCGACGATTCGCTCAAAGTGCAGGACATCGCCCAAAGGGTCGGTTATGAGAGCACATCCTACTTCATTTCCTTATTCTTAAAAAGCCAAGGAGTTACGCCGAATGAATACCGCAAAAACATCTAGCCCGTCCGGCCCGTGGAGCCGTCTGGCAGGGGCTTTCCCGTTCGCGCACTTACGCGCATACACCAATTGGCGGCTCCGGCACAAGTTCTTTTTCATCTTTCTGATCGTGATCATCCTTCCGTTCTCGCTGCTGATCTATTATTCGTATTCTTCGACCCGCAGCACGATTACGGAGCATACCTATACGGCTTTGGGCGGATCGCTGGCACAGATTAACACCAACGTGGAGAAACGGCTGGAGTACTACAATCAGCTGTCGAACATCCTTTACATGGATGCGCAGCTCCGCAATTATCTCTCTACCGATTATGAGCAGGCGTACTATTATCTGGATGCCTTCCAATACATCAACCGGACGCTGCCGTCCCTGATGACCCTGAATGCCAACATTCTGGGCATCACCATTTATACGGGGAACCATACCCTTTATTCGGACGGTCAATACGTCAAATATACGGAAGAGCTGCCTCGGGCGATGGAGGAGCAGGTGCTGGATGCCGCCGGCAATACGGTGTATTTCCATTCCGGGGATTTCAAGGCCCATGATGCGTATATTACCATTGCCCGTTCGTTAAGTTATTTCAGCCTGCAGCATCCGTACGGGATTTTGACCATGGACATTAACGCAAACGAATTCTATTCCCTGATCAAAATGGAAAACGACAACAAAAGCGTCTATATTATCGACGAGTCTGGCAGCGTGATCAGCACGGGGGATCAGAACCTCCAATCGAACCAGCTGTTCGACGTGTTCCCGATTCAGGAGCGGATGACCCAGGATGCAGGCTCATTCGATATTAAGATTAACGGGCAGGAGCGTTTTTTCACATATAAAAAGCTCAGCAACGGCTGGTCCACGGTCATCACCGTGCCCTACGACGAGCTGCTGGCCAATGCGAATCAGGCGACCAAGAACGTCATCTGGTTCTCCGTGCTGGCGATTGGCATGGCCATCCTGCTGCTCTATTTTACGACCAAGGTCATGACCAAGCGCATCGAGGTGCTGCTGCAGCAGATCCGGAAGGTGGAGCGCGGGGATTTCCGGCTGTCGATTAAGCCGATGGGGCATGACGAAATCGGCCAGGTGTCCTTTGCGTTCAATAAGATGGCCTCGACCATCCAATCCCTGATCCATGACGTGTACGTGAAGGAGATTGCAAGGAAGGAGTCGGAGCTGAATACGCTCCAGGCCCAGATCAACCCCCATTTTCTGTACAACACCTTGTCCTCCATCTCTTCTCTGGCGATCAAGGAAGGGGCTTTGCAGGTGTACCAGATGGTCAATTATTTGGCCAAGTATTACCGGGTGTCGCTGAATAAAGGGAAGCGCATCATTCTGCTGGAGCAGGAAATCAACCTGGTGAAGAATTATGTCGCGATTCAGAAGATTCGGTTCCGGGACAAGCTTCATATGCATTACGACCTGGATGAGCAGCTGTTCGGGAACACGACGATCAAGCTGATACTGCAGCCGTTCATCGAGAACTGCATCAATCATGCCATTGGGGACGAATCGGGAATCAACATTAACGTGAAGCTGAGGCAAGAGGGGGACGACATCTTGCTCCAGGTCATCGACGACGGCATCGGGATGAAGCCGGAACAGCTCGATCACGCGCTGAACAAATCGGATAATCTGTCGGGCTACGGCGTGAAGAATGTGGATGACCGGATCAAGCTGACCTACGGGGAAGAATATGGCGTCAGCATCTTCAGCCGGCTCGGCATCGGAACCGCGGTGACCATTCGGATACCTGTAATCTCCGATAGGCATCCTGCAAACGAACGGGACCCGCAGCAGGCGTTACCCTGAATGAAAGACATTTTGCATCATGGATTGTAAGATTGCGTTATAGATCAATGAACTCCCGATTTTTACAATGATAGATATATTCGAGCACATGAATATGACGACCTTAGAAAGGGGTTCAGGGAATGAAGAAACTAAAATTGATTCTGGCAGCAGCTCTCGTTATGACAACGCTTTCGGCTTGCGGCGGCAACCAGAAGGCGGCATCGGGCGGAGACAGCGGCACGGATGCGGACAGCAACGCGCCGATCACGTTAACCTGGTTTGACCAAAACACGGGGGATGCCTTTACCAATCCGGTCGCTAAAGTGATTACGGAAAAAACAGGCGTGACCGTCGAGATCCAGCAGCCTACGGGCAATCCGGTTGAGAAGCTGAATCTGATGCTGGCCAGCGGCGATCTTCCGGATGTTATTTTGATGAGTCGTGGAAGCGATATCATGAAC
The DNA here is from genome assembly GCF_037976825.1 of Paenibacillus sp. FSL K6-1330. Taxonomy (NCBI): domain Bacteria; kingdom Bacillati; phylum Bacillota; class Bacilli; order Caryophanales; family Paenibacillaceae; genus Paenibacillus; species Paenibacillus sp. FSL K6-1330. The sequence continues at coordinate 5,109,749 of NZ_CP150269.1, read as the reverse complement.
AAGTATATTACCTCGGGCGCGGTCGTCCCGCTGAATGATCTGATCGAAGAGCACGGACCGAATATCAAAAAAATGTACGGCGACACGCTTGCCAAAACGCGAAGCGAGGACGGCAACAATTATTATTTCTCCAACTGGTACGGCTTGGAGCAGTACCCGGTGTTCGGCTTCATGATGCGCATGGACATCATGAAGGAGCTTGGCGTCGGCGATAAGGTGAACAACGGCGAACCGTTTACCGCGGAGGAATTCGAGCAGCTGCTCGTCAAGTTTAAGGAGAAATATCCAACCATTGACGGAAAAGAAAGCATTCCGATGACGCTCAACGGCGAGAATGTCGGAGCCGTGACCGGCAGCTTCAAGGGCATGTACGGTATGATGCCGTATTACGAAACGAACGGGGAGCTGAAGAAGGACGTCCGCGATCCGCGTTATCTCGAAATGGTTAAATTCCTGAACTCCCTGTACCGCAAAGGCCTGCTCGATAAGGAATGGGCAACGATGAAGACCAAGCAGTTCGAGCAGAAGCTCGGCAACGGCAACGTATTCGCCACGGCGGAAGCGCTCTGGAATGTGGGAAATGCCAATGCGCTGCTCAAAACCGAGGCAGCCGATAAGGCCACCGAGGACGATCGTCAGTTCTACCAATATAAAGTGCTGGCCCCGGGCGTGAAGCCGGAAGAGGCCACTTACGGACCGAAGAGCTCTCTTGGCTGGGACGGCGTCGCGATCAGCCGCTCCAACAAGGATCCGGTCCGTACGATGAAGCTGTTGGATTTCCTGGCCAGCGAAGAAGGCCAGTATCTGCTGATGTGGGGAGTAGAGGGCGAGCATTGGGACATGAAGGACGGCAAGCATGTACCAAGACAAGAAGTGCTGGACGCCTTCAAGAAGAATTGGGACGAAGCTTCCCGTACGACGGGCATTCGCAAGTGGACCTGGATGATCAAGAACGGTCCCGGCGAGGACGGAACCCCGTATGACCTGATGGGCCGTTACCAGACCGATCCGGTCACGGATCTGGCGATCAAGAACCTGGCCGATACGTCATTCGATACGGCACCGTACGATAACCTGGGTCCGGCTGGCGGAACGCCGGAAGCCATTATGGAAACGAAGGTGAACGACACCATCAATAAATATTTCCTGAAGATGGCCCTGTCGCCGTCCGAGGACCAAGTGGTGGAATCCTATAACCAGATGATGGCCGAGATCGAGGCGGCTGGCCTGGCCAAGCTGGAAAAGATCTATACGGACAACTTCAACAAACGTCAAGAGCTGTGGGGCAAATAATCTGGCCAAGAGGAGTCAAAAGATGCTTCGTCTTTTGGCTCTCCTTTTTTTCTTGCGCAGGCATAAACCATATCAACACGAATCGGAAGGATGATATTCTGTGACCATTCAATACCAAGAACAGTTTCGCGTGTTTGCAATACAAACCGATAACAGCTCCTATCTGTTCGGCATCAACGATAGCGGCAATCTGCAGCATCTCTACTGGGGGGAGTCCGTCGCGATCGAAGACGCTGCGCCGCTGCTGCGGCCGAGATCGCACAGCTCGTTTGACGCGGAAGTCCATTCGGAGGTGGAGGAATACAGCTTCTGGGGCGGCGTCAAATACAGCGAGCCCAGTCTGAAGGTCCGCATGCCGGATGGCGTGCGCGACTTGGCGGTTCGTTATGCCGGGCACCGCACGCTGCAGACGGAAGGCAGGGAGACGCTGGTCATCGTCATGAAGGATGAAGCGTACCCGCTGGAAGTGGAGCTGTCCTACCGGGCGATTCCCGAGTGCGACCTGATCGAACGCTCAGTCCGAATCGTAAACCGAGGCGATGCAGATATCGTGCTGGAAAATGCGCAATCCGCGGCATGGGTCATCCCCTATCTGGCGGATTACCGCCTCACACACGTGACGGGGAAATGGTCCGGCGAATTTCAGCTGCGCAGCACCTTTCTCACCGAAGGAAAGAAGGTGCTGGAATCCCGCAGGGGCTTTACGGACAGCCACGCCAACCCTTGGTTTGCGATGGATGACGGACATGCCACGGAGTCGGCGGGACAGGTATGGTTCGGCGCGCTGGCCTGGAGCGGGAACTGGAAGATCACGGCCGAGCGGACGGTGTTCGAGCATGTTCGGGTGACTGGAGGCATCAACGATTTCGACAGCGAGTGGGTGCTGGGAGCGGGAGAAGCCTTCGATACGCCAAGCTTCGTCGGGGGATACAGCAGCGGGGGCTTTGGCGGGATGAGCCGGCAGCTGCATCGCTATCAATATTCGGATGTTCTGCCGGGCCGCGAAACGAGACCGGTCCTGTATAACTCTTGGGAGGCAACATACTTCGATGTCAATGCCAAGGATCAAATGGCTTTGGCCGAAAGAGCCGCGCGTTTGGGCGTGGAATTGTTCGTCGTGGACGACGGATGGTTCGGCGGGCGTAACCATGATCGCGCAGGCCTTGGCGATTGGTTCGTGAACCGGGAGAAATTCCCGAACGGCCTCGCCGAACTGATTAACCGGGTGCATGAGCTCGGCATGGAGTTCGGCATCTGGGTGGAGCCGGAGGCTGTCAATCCGGACAGCGATCTGTACCGGGAGCACCCGGATTGGGTCTACCATTTCGAGACGCGGGAGCGCTCGGAGCTTCGCAATCAGCTGCTGCTGAACATTTCGAAGCCGGAGGTTAAGGCATACATTTTGCAGTTTATGACGGACCTGCTGGAGCAGCATGATATCAAGTTCATTAAATGGGACATGAACCGGACGGTGACCGAACCCGGCATGAAGGATCATCCGCTTCACCGCCAGAAGGAGATCTGGATTCGCCACGTTCAGAGCCTGTACGAGATTTGGGCGGAGCTGCGGCGCAAGTTCCCGCATGTGGCGTTTGAAACCTGCGCCGGCGGCGGAGCGCGCATCGATCTTGGCATCTTCCGGTATGCCGACCAATCCTGGCCGAGCGATAATACGGATGCTTTTGACCGCCTCAGCATTCAGGAGGGCTTCTCGTACACCTATGCTCCGCGGATGATGACCTGCTGGGTAACGGAATCGCCGACAGGGATGAACCGCAGGCAGGTATCCCTGAAATACCGCTTCCACAGCGCCATGATGGGAACGCTCGGCATCGGCTCCAACCTGAATGAGTGGAGCGACGAGCTGATTGCGGAATCGGCCGAATTTGTCGCGCAGTATAAATCCATTCGTCATCTGGTTCAGTTCGGCAGCCAGTATCGCTTGGACTCGCTTCGGCATAAAGGCGTAACGGCCGTGCAGTACGGCAGCGAAGACGGAAGCGATAACGTGCTGTTTGCGTTCCTGCACAGCCAGAATCTGGGCGAACCACTGCCGAGACTGCGGCTGACCGGACTGCAAGCCGATCAGTCGTATGGCATCCAGGGGCTTGAAGGTACATGGAGCGGCAGGGCACTCATGAACATCGGGATCGAGCTGCCGCTGCGCGGGGATTTTGACAGCTTGGTGTATCACATTCAGATCCAAAAATAGTTCGTATATCCCCCGGAACGGAGCGCGCCGCATTGTCTTATAGGCAATGCGGCGTTTTTTTTGCCGTCGACTTCCACGTTAACCTCAATGTTATGACTGATATTAGATTACATCATGGACTTAAGGGAGGAACGAAATGTAGATCACCATTATGGGGTTAGTCTTGAGTATGCTAACCAATGTACAGTATCGAATGGCTCCATATTCGCCCTATGGAGGAGCGAGGAGGGGCATACACCATATATTAGGACTACAGCGCACCGTTACAGTAGATCCACTACATATCCAGTCGTACTCGCAGCCAGCTGTCTGTGGTGGACCTAGAGATAGGGATTACAAAAAGTGTGGTACAGACGATGCTGGAACGTTCAAAAAAGAAGATTGCAGATAATAAAGCAAACAGCCTTTTCCTTGTGGATTAGGCCGTTTTTTTTTACGCTCTGATATTCAATCTTTGTTTTCAAGTTTGCGAATGCGCTCTTCTAATAGATTTATCCGTTTGTTGAATCTATAAAAAGTTGGGGTAACTCCAATAATAATTAAGATAATAAACAATATATACATACCATACACAGAAAAAACCTCCAATTAATTTAAAAAGTTTATAATTTTCAAAATAAAAAATGTATAACATTAAACCCAACTATTTACATAAAAAGAAAAAGTGTAGGTAACATAGACGAGCAGTAATTTCAATATTAAAAATGAGTATCTAAAACATGCTGAAAGTATCGAAAGCGACCCCTAGGTAGGAGTTTTTATTTTGAAGTAGTGGATTAGTTGTATGCCTAAATACTTCCATTTTATAGTATGATAAGTTATAGCTCATAGGGCTTATCAGGGTGTGTTCAAGAATATAACCTATGGCATGAAATAGCACTTTATTTTTTGAGGAGGTTTAAAAATGAAGTTTTGTCTTCCTCTTGGTGACACTAATTTTATTGCGCTAGTTAATGAAGATAAATAGACATTTGTAGATGAAGATTGGGAATTTACAATTCTATAATGCTGATAATGACGAACATATTGGTGGCGATAAAATAAATATGTTAATGAATTCTAATGAAATATCAAATTTTGAAGCTAATGCAGATAAAGTAATTTGGTGCAGCTATATTCACTACATACTTCTAGATGATGATAAGGAGATGAGAGCATGACAACAAACACCACCGCGGAACAAATTCGAATTATCGAATATGACCCTTCCTACGCTGGGGCGCTCACTGATATGTGGAACCGCAGCAACGAAAGTTGGGGAGGCGGCACCAGGCAGAGAACGGAGGACGCTGTTCGCCGGGAGATGGAGATTTCGTCCAATCTTCATGCGTTTCTCGCCGTCGATGGTAAGGAGGTTGTCGGCTTCTGTAGTTTCGCCCACTACCGCCATGACGAAGGGGCCCTGTATGTGCCGCTGTTGAATGTTCGGCCCGATTATCACGGCTACAAGGTCGGCCGTAATCTGATCTTGAATGCCGTCCGCAAGACAGTTGAAGCGGGGTGGCCACGCCTAGATCTGTTTACCTGGGCAGGCAACACCAAAGCCGTGCCGATGTACAAGAAATGCGGGTTCTTCTGGGAAAAAAATGATGATTACGTCCACCTGATGAACTTCATTCCGACCATCTTGCAAACCGAAGCGCTCGCTCCTTATTTTGAGGAGCTGGATTGGTATGCAGACAGCACCCGCGAGCTCGTCATCGAGCCGGATGGCCGCCGGGAGCGCGGCTTCGATTTTTTTGAATACACCTGGGGTAAGGGAGATCTCTCCGTGCGAGCGGAATTCGAAAAGTCCGGTCGCGGGCTGACCGCTCTCGACACGCCTGATTATGCAATCTCCACCGAAATCGACGATCACGATCTTGTGTTCGGTTCTGCCTACAAGGTTCGCTATCGAATCAAGAACCGCTCGGCTTCCGAGCTGGCGATTGAGATCAATGGCCAGGACGACAAGTGTATCCGTTTTGCGCTGACTGCTGCACAAACGATCGCTCCGGGAGAGACGGTCATCGTGGAGGGGGAATTCGAGCTTAACCCGGTCCGGGAAGAAGTGAATGACAAGAAGACCCATCCCGTTGTCAAGAGCCAATGGGTTATCGGTGGCAAGCGAGCCGAGTTCCGAATAGGCATCGCTCCTAAATTCCCGGTCAAGATGAAGACGGCGCTGCCAGTCAAGGAGCTTTATCCGGGCATTCCGGCTGAGCTGTATCTGAACGTGGAGAACCATTTTGCCTCGGAAGCGGAGTTCGCTTTTGAATGGCCAGAGGATGAATGCGTGGAATGGGCCGATCGTGTCGTACGCTTCACACTTCCAGCTAAAGGAAAAGCCTCTGTCCCGGTATCCTTCATCTTGCGGTCCTACGGACTCTACTCGCGAGAGGTTGGGGTGACGGCAGTTCCGGTTGATCAAAAGGCGGTTTCCTTCACAAGCAAGCTGTCCGTCCTGATGAAGGGAACACACGGCCGTTTCGGTGGGGAAGATGGTGAACAGTGGGTCGCCGTGAACGGTGCATTCTCCCTCCATCTGAGCAAGCATGATAATAACATGTGGATCGATTATCCAGGATCCCACCACAGTTTCTGGTGGAACTATCCGAAGCTGGGTAAGCCGTTTGCAGAAGAATTCTCCAAGAAGCAGGCCAAAGAAGTGAAGATTTACTCAGAAGGGGAGAGTCAGGTACTTGAAGCCCTTTACGAGTCGGAAGACTTCCCCGGCCTGGAGATAAAGTCGGTGGCCAAGCTGTTCGCAAGCGGCATCGCCGAGTTTTATCACGAAATCTGCAACACCAGCAGCAAAGGGCTGGAAGAGAACATGTATCTGCTGACGAATTTCGGTTTCTTCGGCAACAGGCTCATCCTGCCATACCAGGGCCATTATGTGGACATGGGCGATGCTTACTCCAGCGATCCGGATCATTGGGACAGCGCCCAGATCACGGAGAACTGGCTGTTCAGCAAGGAAGAGAACGTCGGTTGCGGCATCTGTTGGGACCCTTCCCTGAAGCTGCTTCGCCCGGAATACCCGCTTGGTCTGGAGCATGATCTTGGCCGAATTTCTGGCGGAGCCGTCGTGCGGACGAAGACGACCGTGTTTGCTCTAAACACCTTCGCCAAGTGGTGGGATTTCCGCTGCTTCGCCCGGAAGCTGCGGAACCCGGTCGTACCGATGCTGGACGATCATCTCGAACTGGCGCTTGGCGGCGGAAATCCGTTCTTGGCTGGGCCGCTGAATGCAGAACTTATCGAAAGAAAGATGGTTCCGCTCGCCGGTAGCTTGGAACTGTATGTGCAAAACGGTGAGGAACCGGAGCGGAAGGTTGCCGACATGAAGTTGCAAAAGGAGCAGGACCTTCGTTCTGCGAGCTTTGAGTACTCCCCTGGGGAAAAGCAAGACCCGGAAAATGGCGAATCCGGTTGGAAGGCCCGTGCCGTCTATCGCGGCGAGGATTGGGTTCAGGAGCGGTCGGCTCTCTGGCTTCCCCAAACGGAAGCAGCCGTCGTTTGCGGGCTGGAGGAAGGAGCGGCAGGTCCCGTGTACACAGTGAGCAACGGGATTCTCTCCATAGCGGCTTCCCCTGGCTTCGGCAGCGTCGTGCATTCCCTGAAGCACCAAGGCGAAGAATGGTTGGACAGTTCGTATCCGGAAGCTGCCCCGCGTTCTTGGTGGAATCCCTGGTACGGCGGACTCGGCGTGGACATTCCCGGCATGAGTGGCTTCAGTCGACAGCAGGAGCCGAGAAGTGCGACATGGGCGGAGCGGATGGATGTGCACGGCAACGTCTGGAAGGGACTCCGAATGACCACTGTCATCGAGAAGCAGGAAGCGAATCGGGGGATCACGATCGACCAGCATTACCTTATGCTGCCTGGTGTCCCTGTTCTCTGCGTGCTGCATTCGGTGACCAACGAAAGTGGCCTGGTTCTGCCGCATTATTCGCTCAGGGATGATAATTTCTTCAAGCCTTCACCAGTCTTCTCCGAAGGATGGATGGAAATCCCCGGGGAAGGAAAGTTCCTTCTCGGGAAGCTGGAAGCCGAGCTTCATTTCAAGGGACTCTTGCGAATAGGCGCTGATTCTCGACAGAACATGCTGCATATAGTGAATAGTTATCACAATCAGAGTTCATCAGCGTATGTGAACAACAAGGTGTTTAGTCACGATGTGAATCACCATCTTTCACTTCTGAATGGGAAAACCGCCTGGACACAGCCGACTTTTCTGATCTTGGGTCGAATCGATCTGAATCCGGAGGATGTCCGTGACCTTCAGAAGCTGACCTTTACCAATCCTGCCGACGAAAAGGAGATCTTACATGCCGATCATTGACATTCATATTCATCTGTCGGACATCGACAGCTTTCATCAAACAGCGATTGATCAGTCCAAAGTCGATTACACCACTGCCGGACTTAAGGCGGAGTTTGACAAGAACGACGTCATTCTCGGTATTGGAATGGGCGTCACGGAGCAGACCAAGGGAGCCTTTCCTGATTCCAATTCACCTAATCCGATGGGTCTTGACCTGCAAGAAAGCGTTCCACCGTTCCTAATGGAATGCGTCGGCATCAATCCGAACATGCTCACCGGCAAGCACGCCCTAGAGGAGCTCGATAGGATTGAAGCTCGTCTGCAAGTTCCCGAGGTGGCGGGAATTAAGCTATATGCTGGGTACTACCATCATTACGTCTATGACAAAATCTACACGCCGATTTATGAGTTGGCTGCCAAGTACGGCATGCCCGTGGTGATTCATACCGGCGATACTTACTCGATGAACGGATTGCTGAAGTATTCGCATCCGCTTACCGTAGATGAATTGGCCTACCAGCAGCGCGGCGTGAACTTCATGATTTGCCATTTGGGTGATCCCTGGGTGATGGATGCCGCCGAAGTGGTGGCTAAGAACCCGAACGTCTACGCCGATTTGTCCGGACTTGTCGTCGGAGATCGGCCCCATTTTGAACGGTTCATGAACGAACCGCTGTTCATGGACCATTTTCGCCGGGCGCTGGTGTACTGTGATCATTACGAGAAAATGTTGTTCGGAACCGACTGGCCGCTCGCACCGATCGACCTGTATGCGGAATTCGTTCGCAGGCTCGTGCCTGAGCAGCATCATGAGAAGGTATTCTACCAGAATGCCATTGGACTATTTCCGCGTATCAGGCAGCGGATCGCGGCGCTCTGAAAGCATCGGCGACGGCAGTTAGACCGTCCTACAGCGCGAAATTTCTCGAAACTACCGGGTAGAGGCCGCTCTAGAAAGTGCAGTGAAACATGGAGACTACAGCGTGATGGAGCGCCTTCTTCTTGTTCTTTCTAGCCCCTACGCACACTCTCAAGAACAGGTTGATTGCTCCACACTACCTGCATTATCACCCCATCCTTACCGGACGATTTACGGTACTTGAAAACTTCATGTGAATCAATTGTTCTAGGAACTTTTACCGTCAGGGTAGTTTTTTTGTTTGGGAAGAAGATAGTTTATTTACTGGGGATAGCCTCGATTTATGTTTAACTGTAACCACAAAGGTCGCAGGTCATATTTCCAAACGATGATTTCTTTTTCTGCAACATTTTTTTAATTATGGCATCAGCACGAAGCAGTGGAAAGGATGAAACGATTCCGAGAAGCGAATGCGGTCGCCTTTGTCCTCGAATTTCTTCCCTGACGAGAACCAATTCAAGAAATTGGGGACAACACCGATGGTAGGAACGATTCGTACGTGGAGCGTCTCACAACACATAAAGAGGAGAAACCTACCCCTTCCGGGTATCTCGGTATTCGGAAGGGGATTTTCCCATGATTTTTTTGAACAGTCGCGAGAAGTAGTAGGGGTCCTGGAAGCCGAAACGGTGGCTGATCTCCTTGACGCTCTGGCCGGTCAGGTCCAGATGCTGGCAGGCTCGCTGGATTTTGAGCCGCAGATAGTAATCGATGGGGGAGTAGCCCGTTGCTTCCTTGAACCGGAAGGTGAAGTGCGGAATGGATAGATTGGCGTTAACCGCCAGCTCCTTCAGGCTCACATGTCCCTCCAGGTGCTCCGTCATAAACCGAAGCGTCTGCTCCATGTCATGCTTATTTTGCTGATCCAGCCCCCGCTGCGGTTGGAGCCGGGCGAGGCGGATCAGAGCCGCCAAGTGGCCGGCGAGCTGCGAGACATGGATGATATGGTTCAGCGTATACCCTTTTTGCAGCAGATCGTAACTTTCCTGAAACAGCTCCACGATGCTCCTTGACTGATCGACCGGAAGGACGGCGGGTTCCGCCGAATGGCTAAAGCCCTCAAATAATAGGCCCGCGTTCGTCCCCTTCATATGCCACCAGTAAATGCTCCAGGGATGAAGCTCCGAGGATGCATATTCATGCGGCGTATCCGGCGGGATGACGACCGCCTGCCCCTTGAGCAGAGAATAGGTTTTGCCGCCGTTGACCCGGTACCAGCCTTCACCTTCTACGCAGTAGATTAAGATGTACGCGCCGCTGCCCTCCGGGCGTTCCCGGTAGTGATGAAGCGCACGCGGAAAGTATCCGATGTCAGTTACGTGCAGCGGTTCCACAAGTGGATGGCGGGCCGCCTCTTTCATAATATGATCCGGGAGGACAATGACTTTTTGAGACTCGAATCCGTCTGATTTTCGTATGGTATCCATAGTTTTACTATGTATCGGGACGGCAGCCTTGTCAACCTCATGGAGAGCAAAATAATCAGAATATAATCCATCCTGAACATGATATCGTCAATGGCTCTGCGTGCAGACGTGCTTATAAAATAGACATGAAGCAGCCAATGCTGATACCAATGGAGGGATGCCGAATCATGACAAAACAGCTGCAAGTGAGCGTACGGGAAGAGACCGTAGAGATTCCCACGTATGAAGTGGGGAAGCCGGACCTGAACCCGATGTTTTTGGAGAAACGCGTGTATCAGGGGAGCTCTGGGCGTGTCTATCCGCTGCCGGTCATCGATAAAATTTACGATGAGAAAGTAGTAAAGCCCTACCGGATCATTTTCCTTGAAAATGAGTACGTGCAGATTCAGATCATGCCGCAGATTGGCGGCCGCATCTACCGGGCCATCGATAAAACCAACAACTATGATATTGTATACCACAATCAAGTGATCAAGCCGGCTTTGGTTGGCCTCGCAGGACCTTGGATATCCGGGGGAATCGAGTTTAACTGGCCGCAGCATCACCGTCCGAACACCTTTGGCGAGGTGGAGTGGAGCTTAACGGATCACCCGGATGGCAGCAAGACGGTATGGGTCGGCGAGATCGACCGGATGTACGGCACGAAGGTGTCTACCGGCTTCACGCTGTATCCGGGCAAGGCGTATCTTGAAATTCACGCACAGATGTACAATCGGACCTCGGAGCCGCAGACTTTTCTGTGGTGGGCGAATCCGGCCGTAGCGGTCAACGATCATACCCAGTCCGTATTTCCGCCGGATGTTCACGCGGTGTTCGATCATGGGAAACGGGACGTGTCCAAATTTCCGATTGCCACCGGCACGTATTATAAGCAGGACTATTCGGCGGGCGTCGATATTTCCATGTACCGCAACATTCCCGTTCCGACTTCCTATATGGCTTATCATTCGGATTATGATTTCGTCGGCGGATATGACCATGGCTTGAAAGCGGGGATTCTGCATGTGGCCAATAAACATATATCTCCCGGTAAAAAACAGTGGACATGGGGGCACGGCGAATTCGGCCAAGCCTGGGATCGCAACCTGACCGACGAAGACGGCCCGTACATCGAGCTCATGACCGGCGTGTATACCGATAACCAGCCTGACTTCACCTGGCTGGCGCCATATGAGGAGAAAAGCTTCAAGCAGTACTTCATGCCCTATAAAGACATCGGACTGGTGAAGAACGCGTCCATTGACGCCGCCGTAAATCTCGAAGTTCACGACCATAAAGCCGTTGTCCATGTCTATGCCACCTCGGTTAGGGAAGGGGCTCGCATCCTGGTGACCGGAGCGGGACGCACCTATTTGGATCGGAAGGTCAAGCTGTCGCCGGCCGACACCTTCCATGCCGTGATCGATCTGGATCCCGGTGTCAATGAAGAAGATGTGCGTGTCGCGGTATTCGCTGCGGACGGCAAGGAGTTGGTCGCTTACCAGCCCAAGCCGCGTACCTTGGAGCGGACACCGGACCCTGCCACGGAGATTGGCAAGCCGGAGGAGCTGAAGAATACCGAAGCGCTATTCTTAGCGGGACAGCATCTGGAGCAGTACCGGCACGCAACCTATGAACCGGAAGCCTACTATATGGAAGGTCTTCGGCGCGATGCGGGAGACGCAAGGCTAAACAATGCCTATGGTTTGCTCTTGCTGCGGAGAGGGTGCTTTACGCAGAGTAAGGTTTATTTTAGAAAAGCCATTGAAACCTTGACCCGCCACAACGCCCGACCCTATGACAGCGAACCGTTCTATCATTTGGGCAAAGCCTTGAAATGGCAGGGACGTTTGGACGAAGCGTACGCTTATCTGTACAAGTCGGTCTGGGCGGGGGCCTGGCAAGGGGCTGGTTATCTGGCTTTGGCCCAGATTGCCTGCGAGAAGCGGGAATATGAGGAAGCGTTCGATCTGATCGAACGATCACTGGCTGCCCAGTATCGGAATTATAAGGCGCGGCATCTCAAGAGTTTCGCCTTAAGAAAGCTGGGACGCTTGGCGGATGCGAAGTCATGGCTTGAGGAAACGCTCAAGCTGGATCCCATGGATGCGGGCGCGATGAACGAGCTGGCAGCCGTATATCAAGAACAGAAGCAAGAGGATAAAAGCCGGCGGGCTTATGAATCGCTTGCCCAGCTCCTGCGCGATGATCCGCACAATTATATCGCCTTGGCTCAGGACTATGCGGAAGCAGGCCAATATGCCGACGCTTTGGATGTGTTGCAGCGCATCGAACGCCTTACAGGGCCTGCCGTATATCCGATGGTTTATTACTATCAGGGCAGTTATTTAATGAAGATGAACCGAGCGGAAGAGGCAGCTGCTTGTTACCGATTGGCCTCAGCGGCCGATCCGTCGTACTGTTTCCCGAATTCCCTGCATGATTACGCGACGCTGAAGCAGGCGCTCGCCCTACACCCTCAGGATGCGAAGGCTCTGTACTACTTGGGGAATCTGCTGTACGACAAGAAGCGCTACGATGAAGCCACAAGCAGCTGGGAAGCTTCGGTCGCTCTGGACGACAGCTTCGCTACGCCGCACCGGAATCTGGCGCTCGCTTTCTATAACAAGAGGCAGGATCACGACCAAGCATTGGCATCGCTGCAAAAAGCCTTCTCGCTGAATCCGGCGGACGCCAGGGTCTTCTACGAGCTGGACCAGCTGTATAAAAAGCTTGGTCATGCTCCGGCCGATCGATTGAAAGCGATGGAGGAGCACATGGAGCTGGTCGAGCAGCGAGATGATTTATATCTGGAATATATGACGCTGCACAATACGCTGAATCGTTATGAGGAGGCATTGGCCTTGATTCTGAAACGCAACTTTCACCCATGGGAAGGCGGCGAGGGCAAGGTTCCGGTCCAGTATGTGTTGGCCCGTGTGGAGCTGGCGAAGCAGCTGCTTCAGGAGCATCGCTGCGAGGATGCCGTAGAGCAGCTCCTTGCTGCCAAGCAATACCCGCTCAACATCAATGAAGGGAAACTCACGGGAGCGCAGGAGAATAACATCGATTATTACCTGGGCTGCGCATACGACGGGCTTGGCCGGTCCGAAGAGGCGGAGGCCTACTTCCTGAAAGCTTCGGAGGGGCTGGATGAGCCGACCAGTGCGATGTATTACAACGATCAGCCGCCGCACATGATTTTTTATCAAGGGGCCGCGCTGCGGAGACTGGGCCGAGAGAATGAAGCCCGCAGCCGGTTTAATAAGCTGATCGATTACGGGGAGAAGCATATATTCGAGCCTCAGAGCATCGATTACTTTGCCGTCTCGCTGCCGGACTTTCTGGTGTTTGATGAAGATCTGGACCGAAGAAACGAAATTCATTGCCGTTACATGATGGGGCTTGGGCATCTTGGACTCGGTGACCGGCAGTCCGCGGAGAACCTGTTCCGCGAAGTGCTGCAGCTGGAGTCTCACCATCAAGGAGCTGCGTTGCATTTGGCGCTTTGCGAGACGTTTATTTAAGGGATCCACACTTCATTCTCAAGGGCCGTTATGAACGGTCCTTGAGAATTTGTGCATTCCGGGTGATGCATTGACTACAACGGAGGAGGATGACGATGATGATCTGGAGCAAAGGGACGCTCGATGAATATGAGGTTTGGACAGGGCGGACGGCGGCTATGGAGATGGTCGTGGTGCCTGAACTCGGAAGCAGGGTCATCTCGCTTCGCAATCGAATAACAGGCCGGGAATGGCTGGCGCAGCCTGCCGGAGCTCTGGAAACGAACGGGTATGCAAGCTCCTTCGGACAGCGGGACGGGAGCGGCTGGGATGAAATGTTTCCTACGATCAATGTTTGCCGGTATCCCGCCTATCCATGGGAAGGAACCGAGTTTCCCGATCATGGCGAGGTATGGTCCATTCCATGGAAGGTGCGCAGCGAGCAAGAACAGCTACACTGCAGCGTGCAGGGAATCCGAATTCCCTATCAGCTGCGCAAAACCTACTCCTTCCCTCGTGAAGATACCCTGCGGATCGATTATGCCGTTCATAATTCGAGTCCGTTCCCATTTTCTTTCCTTTGGGCAGCACATCCGTTGTTTCAAATCGATGAAGGCGCAGAGATTATTGTTCCTCACGAGCTGAGGGAGATCATCGTATCGTACTCGGCGAACGGTCGATTGGGAGAATTCGGCGATATTCGGAAATGGCCGCAGCCATGGGATGAAAAGCTCCATATCCGCTTGAATCGAACCGAGAGCAGGCTTGAAGCATCGGCGGAGAAGTTTTATTTTGCAGGCGAGCTGCCGGATGGGCAAGCTTCCATTTACGATCCGGTTGCGGGAGAAGGACTCCGCATGACGTTTCCTAAAGAGCAGGTGCCTTATTTAGGGATATGGGCCAATTACGGCGGCTATCAGGGACAGTACCATCTTGCGCTGGAACCAGCGACGGGGCTGCTCGATGATCTCTTGTATGCCATGCATCGTCAGGCAGCGGCCGAAGTGCCGGCCGGCGGCACGTATACGTGGTACCTTGAGATTAGCTGGATCGACGGACAGAAGAACGAAGTGAAGTCTACTTGATGGAAAGTGAACCGACAAACGCTTAAGCATAAGCCAATTCACGAATGCGCTGGTTGGGATTGTCCGTAAATAGTCCCCCATGATAACAGATCACCTTATGGATGTCATAATGAGTGAGCTTTTGCAACGAAAGCTTGGCTGACGCCATGTCATATGTAGTTGCCGGATCCGGCCCGACCAACCATCCATTGATCACGTTCAGGGCATCTGCGGCAATCAGGGTTTTGCTCGGTATATGATATAAGCTGGTATGGCCCGGGGTGTGGCCCGGCGTATGGATCACGATGATACCGCCGCCAAACGGCAGTTCCTCGCCGTCGCGCAAAATGCTGTTCACTGGGGCTGTGGGAGGATTCTCCAGCGTTTGCTTAAACGCATTCCTCCACTCCGGCGGAACGTGATCCGGCATCGAAGCCAGCGCTTGTGTAATGGCCTCGGGCGATAATTTGACGAGCCTTGTATCTCCTTCGATATGAGGCTTTTCAATTTCGCTGGCGAACACTTCCGGGGCGTGGTTGCTGTGTTGGATCATGGCCGGCAAACTGCCGATATGATCCAAATCCTGGTGTGTTATAATAATTTTGCTTACATCCTGGACGGAAACCCCGATGTCCGACAGCTGCTCCTGAATGATCGGGAACTGGCCGGGATAGCCGGTATCGATAAGCACCCGGTTCTGATGATCCCATATGAATGTTGGATGGATCGTTTCGATTCGTCCCATCATGGCTGCGGAAATTTCCAGCATGGCAATGCCTTGATCGATTTGCATGTTACATACCTCCACGTATAAAGGGTTCTTCCCGTGTTTATCTTTCCGGGAGAGATGAGTAGAAGTAGATTATCAAATCAGCAAACTAATGTAAATAGTGAAATATTATATCATAACACAAAAATAATTATTTGTCAACATTTAATTCGTTGATCAAAACCTCTTTAATAAATGAAATGTCCGGCTCGGTATACATAGCTTGACTCCAAGACGTAGACTGCTCACAAGGCTGGATCTCATCTCGCTATTGAGGAATATGTAATTGCTGGTATAATCCTTGAAAAGAGGAAAAGAGAGACGAAGTAGAGAAGGAGAGGGATCAGCAATGAACACGACGATTGAACTGAATAACGTAACCTGGCAACGGGAGCAGAAGACCGTTCTTGCAGGCGTGGATTGGACCGTACAGCAAGGAGAGCATTGGGCGGTTCTTGGGCTGAACGGCTCCGGAAAGACAACCATTTTGAATATGATTAACGGTTATATCTGGCCGACCAGCGGTACGGTTTCGGTGCTCGGGCATCGTTTTGGCAGGGTGGATTTAAGAGAATTGCGTAAATCGATAGGCTGGGTCAGCTCCTCGTTGCAGGAAAGAATCCGTCCGAATGAGTCCACGCTGGATGTCGTGATCAGCGGCAAACACGCCTCGATTGGCTTGTATCAGAAGGTGGATGAAGCAGATCGGGAACAGGCTGAGCAGCTTATGAAGGATTTCAATTGCATTCATCTGCTGGGTCGTACATATGAAACCTGTTCGCAAGGGGAGAAGCAGAAGCTGCTGATCGCTAGGGCGCTTATGGCTTCTCCAAGGCTGTTGATACTGGATGAGGCCTGTAACGGACTGGATTTTCTGTCGAGGGAGGCGCTGCTGTCCAGCATTACGGCACTGGCTTCAAAGCCCGATGCGCCGACCCTGCTATTCGTTACGCACCATATCGAAGAAATACTGCCGATCTTCTCGCACTCGTTGCTCATCCGCCGGGGCACAGTATTCGGACAGGGGAGCTCCAAGGATATGCTGACAAGCGGGAATTTGACCTCGTTTTTTGAGACGCCGGTTGAGGTGAGCTGGCAGAACGATCGCGCCTGGATGTCCATTCCGGATTTAAAATGAAGGCTCAAGGCTCGCGAGATATTCATGTCTTAGGAGAGTGACCATTGTGCCAAGTCGAATCATTGCGAATCGAAGGCTGTTCAATCAAGGAATAACAGGTATGAAGCATGAGAGTCCAGAGCAAGTCGTAAGAGGGCTCGGCGCTGTGCAGGCCCAGGATTTTCATCAAGCGGTATGGGGAATCGGTCTCCGTACACATTCTGCCAAGCTGTCCGATGTGGAGCAGGCCATGATCGATCGCAAGATCGTGCTGACCTGGCCGATGCGAGGGACGATATTCTTCGTGCCTGCGGAGGATGCCAAGTGGATGCTGAAGCTGACGGCATCGCGCTTTCACACGCATGATAAGAAGAAGCAGGCCGAACTTGAGCTTGACGAAGGTACGCTCCATCGATGCCGCACGATCATTCGCAACGCGCTGAGTGGCTGTACCCGCGTATCCCGTCCCAGACTGATGGAGTTGCTGGAGGAAGCGGGGATCAGCACCAAGAATGGCCGCGGTTATTTCATTTTCGGATATTTGGGACGGACAGGCATGATCTGTTTCGGCCCGTATGAAGGTAAACAGCAGAGTTTCGTGCTGCTGGATGAATGGGTCCCGAATTCGAGGGAGCTAACGCTTGAAGAATCGCTGGCGGAGCTTGCGCTTCGTTATTTTTCAGGTCACGGGCCCGCAACGATTCAGGATTTTGCGTGGTGGGTCGGATTAACGCTGACAGAAGCTAAACGAGGCTTTGAGGCCGTAAAATCAAACCTTCGTTTAGATTTTGTCAACGGCACGGAATACTGGAGCTCTGTCACAACACCGGCCGTGTCCGCTGATACGGATTCGGTGGTTCTGCTTCCGGGTTTTGATGAATATTACTTGGGTTACAAGGATCGCAGCGCGATCATAGAGATAGAGCACGATGCGAAGATCGCTCCCCATCGCAACGGGGTATTTCAACCGATGATGGTGGCAGGCGGGGAAGTGGTCGGTGTCTGGAAGCGGGAGATCAAGCGCAGCGGCATCGAAATCGCATTTAGTCCGTTTTTGCCAAGGAATGATCGAGAAGAGGAGTTTATGGAAGCTGCCAAGCAATATAGCGATTTCATGGGAATGCCGATTGCACGAATAGAATGGAACCAAGCTCTCTAAGCTTATTGGCTGAGAGGAGCTCTTAGGAGGAATAGCGTATGGAGTCAATCATGAAGCTGGAAGCATTGATTACCGAAATGACAGAGATTGTAACGGCGACTAACGAGGTGGAGTTCAATCTGAAGCTTGCGCCCGATAAATGGTCCAAGAAGGAGATCCTGGGTCACCTTTGCGATTCAGCGGTAAATAACCATATCCGGTTTGTAAAAATTTTGCTGTCCGATTATCCGATTGCCATTCAGGGGTACGCGCAGAACGATTGGGTTCGAGTGAACAATTACCAGGATCAATATGATCAATCGGAAGTGTTGTCACTGTGGCAGCAGATGAACCGGATGATTCTGCGTGTCATGCAAAAAGCCGATTCGTCTGATTTCCAGAAAAAATGCGTGCTGCCTGATAAAACGGAGGTCACACTGGAGTGGTTATTTAACGATTATGTCGATCATATGATCCATCACCTGGAGCAAATCGAGCTGTGATTACAGCATTGACATTTGGTATACAACAGGAAACGAAAGGTGCTCCAATATGTTCAAAGTTTTGAATCTTGCGATTCGATTTATTCTGGAATTGATTCTATTGTTTTCGATAGGTTACTGGGGCTTCCATTTTGGTTCCGGGCTCGTGGCACAGTTCGTACTCGGTATTGGGCTTCCGCTGCTTGCAGCCGTCATCTGGGGCATGACCATCTCTCCAAAAGCAAGGATCAAGCTGCCGCTTGCCGTGGTGCTGCTCATCGAATTTCTTATATTTGCAACCGCGGTGGCATGCCAGGTATCCTCGGGCTTAATAACGTTTGCCATTGTGTTTGCATTTGTGGCTCTGGTGAACCGCCTCATCGTGATAAAATGGAGAATGCAGCCGTAGAGCGTATAGTGCAGATTTACATGGAGATGTACCTAGTGGGAGGTGGATGATACGGCTACCATCGGCCTTATTAGACACGGAATAACGGATTGGAATGTTCAGAATAGGGCTCAGGGACGGAGCGATATTCCTCTTAATGCTGAGGGGAGGCAACAGGCTCAACGAATCGCTGAGCGCTTAAAGAAAGAGTCTTGGGAGATCATCATCTCAAGTCCCTTGATCCGTGCCAGAGCTACTGCGCGGATCATTGCTGAAAAGATCTCTGTGCTTGATATCATGGAAGATCAACGGATTTGCGAGATCGATTGCGGTCATATTGAAGGAACTACAGAGGAAGAGAGACTGGTGTCTTGGGGGCACTCCTGGCGAGAACTGGATTTAGGTATGGAACGTTATGAGGATGTTGCTGAGCGAGGAACTCAGTTTTTGGAGGAAGTAATGCAAACCTATGGGAATAAGAATATTCTCGTCGTGAGTCATGGTGCCGTCATTGGATTATCCCTGCAAAAACTGCTACCCCAGCGTTTTACAACAACCTATATGAATAATGCCTCCTTAACTCTTCTAACCAAGTCCAACGGTGAATGGAATTGCCCCTTATTCAACTGCACGGAGCATTTATAAATCCTCTAAAAAGGCTGCCTACGTCTGATAATCAGATGGAGGCGGTCTTTTTGCATTGGATTCAGGTTTAATTTAAAAGACGAATTAAAGTCACGTCCTTTAGTCGTTCAGGGTGATATGATGATTGTAAGAAAAGCCTATGTTCCGGCTGCTGATATCTCTCAGTAACGTAGCGAATGGAAATGCCAGTGTGATCATCTAAAATCCTGCAGGTAAAGGAGAATGAACTTATGACTTTGAAGATCGGTATGATTGGTTTGGATACATCGCATGTCTCCATTTTCTCGAAAATGCTGCATGACAAGGCACATCTCTATTACGTTCCAGGCGCAAGGGTTACAGCGGCATTTCCCGGAGGATCACCGGACTTCGAGCTTAGTATAAACCGGGTGGACGGGTATACCAAGGAACTTGTTGCGTGGGGAACCGAAATATTGGATTCTCCGGGAGACGTGGCCAAACAGGTCGATGCCGTCATGCTCGAAGCGGTCGACGGAAGGTCGCATCTGTCCTTGTTTCGCGCGATTGCTCCTCATTGCCAAATGGTATTTATTGATAAGCCGTTTGCGGTGAGCAGTAAGGACGCAATAGAAATTGCCGAACTGGCGGAGCAGTTTCAGGTTACCGTTATGAGCAGCTCGTCACTTCGATATGCGCAAGGGCTTCAGGATGAACTGGCTCGCGGCGGTGTAGATGATATCATTGGCGTGGACTGCGCCGGACCGCTTCCCCTTCAACCGACACAGCCGGGATTTTTCTGGTATGGAATCCACGCGGCGGAGATGCTTTACCGCGTTCTCGGACCTGGATGCGTAAGCGTACATGTCGCCGCGACGGAGTTGCATGAGGTATTAACAGCGGTTTGGAATGATGGGAGAATCGGGACGATTCGGGGCAATCGCGCAGGTAATGATCGCTTTGGGATGACCATTCATCGCACGGAGGCTAGCAGTTTTGTAGACATTATGGCGCATCCGAAACCCTATTATGCGAGTCTGCTGGAACAGGTCATGAAGATGTTCTCGACAGGTGTCTCGGATGTTCCTTTATCTGAGACGCTGGAGATCATTCGTTTTCTGGAGGCTGCAAATGTCTCTCGCGAGACGGGAGAAACCGTGAGACTGGATGATAACGATCGAACAGGAAGTTAAAAGAATTAACGATATGTGTTAATGGATGGAGGTTATCTGGGAGGTTGCTGCGATCACCCGATAGCCTTTTTGACCTGCAATTATACACAATATTCCCATTTTGACTTCGTTAATTGTATGATAGACAGATCAAGAAAATTCAGCAGCTATTCATTAGCCGTGTGGAGAGGTGGTTTTTATGACGTATCATATTCGGGTGAGACCGACAGCATTGGTTTTTCAAAATGAGCATGTGTTATTGGTCGAGTATGTAGATGAGAACGGAATGCATTACAATTTGCCTGGAGGCGGGGCCGAGCCAGGAGAGTCGATTATAGAGGGCGCTTTGAGAGAATTGTACGAGGAAACCACGCTGGAAGCAGAGGCTGGACCTGTCGCATTTGTGTACGACAATGCTCCTCATAAGCAGCCAGGAAATAACATAACGGACATTCACACGCTATACATCGTGTTTGAATGTTATCCACATGAAGGATCATCCCCGAAACTTCCGGCTGCGCCAGATCCGAATCAAACCGATGTGAAATGGATTCCGCTCGAGCAGCTGGACGACATTATTTTGTATCCGAATATTAAGAAGCACATTAAACAGTATGCACAGGAATGCAGAAATATTGAAATAATCGAAGATTACGTATTGGATAAATATGTTTGAATTCATTTTCACAGGAGACCTCAATGAAATCGCATTATAAAATGATCGCCTTGATCTTCCTCATTGGATACACCATGTTGCTAACTTACTGGATGATCTGGGGATTCGGGAGGACCACACAATCGGAATTCAGTTATAATCTGGTGCCATTTTCGACGATGGCAAGTTATTTCCCCATTCGCAGCTTGGCTTCATTGATCAATATCGTTGGGAATATCGCTGTGTTTGTGCCTTTCGGGGTGTTGATTCCAGTTGTATTTCGAATTCGATACGTTAAGATGTTGGGTTTCTTTTTAGTCGGGTTATTCGTGCTCGAAATGGCACAGCTGATCTCCCGGCGGGGAAGCCTGGATGTGGACGATTTTATTTTGAACTCGGTAGGTGTTACGATTGGTTATGGTTTGCTTGGGGTCATTATGAAATCGAGGAGCAGATAACTGTAACCGCATATTTCGATCATACATAAAATAGTGTATAACAGGCAGCAGAATGGCTTAACTACGATGTAGGAAAGTCATTCTGTTTTTTTATTTGTGGCTGATTTAGTTGTGTGAAAGTTACATTCTCTACTTGAGCTGGATGACGGTGGGATGGGGAAATGTGGGAAAAACTATTGTTCGATCAGGAACCGAAGCTTACAATGATATGAGGGAATGGAAAATGTTGTGTGGAAAGGTGTGTGTCTAGGATGAGGGATTCCGTGTTTAGTAAGTTGACTCATGACATAGAGTTTACATATAACCTAAGGGATGATGTAGAAGCTTTTCTCATCAAGCATGGAGAGCAGGAAACGTTTGAGCATATCATGGATGTAGTTCGAGAGGCGTTAGCCATCGCACCGTTATTTGATGTAAACCCAGATGCAGCCCGGCAGGCGGCGCTGCTGCATGATATCAGCAATGCTATTTCGGTAAGTGAAATGAAGGAGGCCGCGGAAGAATGGTCTCTACCCATTATGGAAGAGGAACACCGATATATCAGGATCATTCATCAGAAGCTTTCCATGGAAATGGCTCAGCGTATCTTCGGCTGCACTTCTCCGGACATATTGAACGCTATTGAATGCCATACAACGTTAAAAGCCGGGGCAAGCCAATTGGATAAGGTATTATTCGTTGCGGATAAGATCTCTTGGGAACTTGAAGGCGATCACACCTATCAAGCGGACATGCGCACTAGACTGGACGAACTGGATTTAGACGGAGCGGCGCTTGTGTATTTGGACCATGTATGGAATCAACGTGACAAAATGAAATTGGTGCATCCGTGGTTAATCGCAGCCAGAAGTGAGCTAATTAGCCAAAGAGTATAATCATTTGCCGCTGCTTGGTTGATAAAGTAACTGATAATAGGAAGGACTAGATACCCTATGAACAATAAAGCGATGGGCATTATTTTCATCTGTATTTCGGCTTTTTTGTACGGTATCCGGTATTTAACGGCAGCAATTGCGGGGATATACAGTCCTAGGATGTTTGAGGATTTGTTATCAGAATTTGGAAAAGGACCATTGATATTCAGCATCATCAGTTTGATTATTGGTATCTTATGCTTCATCGTCCCCATCATTCGTAAATGGCTAGAGGATGACCTGAACAAGATCAAGAGTAACTGGGAGGAGTTTGATCAGACAGACAGCGCCGATAGGAGTCCATAATTGAATGCTATCTTGATTTTTTAAGGAGGTATATTGATGGACGAAAACCAAGTGGCCGGTTTTTGGATCCGGCTAGGCGCCAATCTCCTGGATGGAATCATCGTGAGCCTTCCGTTATGGTTCATTGCAGGTTTGATCACTGGGAATTTTGAGAATGAGCCGATCAATAATTTGATTTATGGTCTGTATGCCATTTTGGTGCCCGTGTATTGGAATGGTTATACCATCGGCAAGCGTTTATGCGGAATTCGCATACGCAAATTCGATTTTCTTGAGCCGCCGGGCATAGGAACGATGCTGCTCCGCAACCTCGTAGCGGGAATTGTGTATACGCTAACGTTTGGAATTGGTCTCATCATGAGTATCTTTATGGTTGCGATGCGCGAGGATAAGCGTTCCCTTCACGATTTTATCGCCGGTACGGAAGTTGTGTATGATTAGGAGATGAAGGGGTGTGTGCATTTTTTGCGACTACGCATCAACAGACGGCTGACGTTCACCATGATTGTTATGATGATATTGATTTCAGGCTGCTATGAGCAGAGAGCAGACGATTTCTACGATGCGGGGCGTGTAACGGAAGAAGAAAGGGAAATCCGCGAGACAGACTATATTCAAGTTCCATATGAGCAGCTTCTATATACCAAAACCGCCTCGGAATTTACTTGGCAGTCCCGTTCGGTAGAGCATCTTGATCCGGATATTCAACAGCTTTATGATGACAGCATAAATAGGGCTCCCGGCGGGTGGGTGCTTAAGGAAACGAGTCAGGAAATTTATATGTTGATTAGCGGAGGACAGCTTCCGTCGGCAAAAGGTTTTCGGATCGCATCCATGAAGATGACCAGCGAACAGATAGGGGATCCAAAAAATCATCTATATATCACTTTAGCTTCACAAGCAGATGATGGGACGGAGGATTACCCTGGCCAGGCAAGCGTCACATCATTGATCCGAATACCCAAATCAGGCTTACCTGCTAGGGCCGCAATTCAAGGCGTTTCCATGACTGGAGTTGATTAGATATCGGGTTCACGATAAAAGGGATTATTTTTGATATGGATAATACGCTACTGTATTCCAGCATTGATTTTGGCGCGATGAAGAGGGACATCTACGCCTTTCTATGCCATCACAGAATCTTGCCCCAAGGTCTGTCTATGGACACCCATACCACCTCAACCATTATTGCTGAAGCCATGAATACAGGGCTGCTGTCGGAAGATCTTCGTCAGGCGATGTGGAATATTGCCAAAGAACATGAGATGAGAGGGATGATGGGTGCAGAACTAGAAGCGGGCGCAAGCGAGCTTGTTCAGCACTTGCATGGGCAGATGCATCTGGCCATTGTGACGAATAATGCGGTGGAAGCAGCGATGGCCGCATTGGAAGAGAACCGGATTGCGCAATATTTTGATCTCATTATTGGCAGAGAAGCCATGGGCTTGTTAAAGCCGGCACCCGATGGTTATTTGGAGGTACTGAAGCATTTCCCTCATACATCACCGAAGGAATGGTTGTCTGTCGGAGATGCCTGGGTGGATGGCAAGGCCTCCGAGAGCGCCGGAATTCCATTTATCGCCTATCGCGGGAACATTGCGAGAATGAACAGCATGGGTGTTTTTCCGCTTGCCGAGATTCAGCATATAGAAGAAGTTATAGATTATCTTCAGCCGCGTATCACTAAATAAATCTCGGAGGTGCCATCCCCCTATGCTGAGTTTTATAACGGAGATTCCAGAGGGGAAACAGATTGGCAGTGTACACTGTGTTCCCGTGCTTGATAATGGTGATGTGATCATGGTTTGGGATCGTTATGAGAAGGTGCTCACAACTATAGGAGGGCGGCTGGAACCGGGTGAGTCGATTATGGATGGCTTGACCCGTGAAGCCTTGGAGGAAGCAGGAATCGAAATCAGCGATGAGCGGACCCTGTTCGCGGCATGGCATTGGAAGGAATTCGACGCATATCGGTTATTTTATCTGGTAGGCGTGAAGCGTTTCGTGGAGAGACCGGAAGGTTATGAAACAACCGGATACGTCAGGATGAATTTTGATACGGCTATCGAAATGATAAAGGCGATTGAAGGCCGCGAGGAACGGATTGAGGTCATTCGTAGAGCCGGTATTCTATCAGGTATGTTGGCTGAGGTTACATGATGAGAGGATATTTGTCCCATGTGTCTCTGACTTTATTTGTCTGCATCACCCTGTTCACACTGTACAGTTTCATGTTTCCGCCTGAGGCAGGCAGTCCCTTGCAGGGACTGTCGTATGCGTCGATTCTTCTGTTGTCACCCGTGGGGATTCTGTTAGCAATCATTAGCAGATATCGAGGTAAACTCACGATAATCCATATTACAGCAATGGTAGGCCATTCCGTGTTACTGCTATTTCTGTTTCTATATATGACACTGGGATACCTGATTTTCGGTGTATAGGATACCGAGGGACAAGTTATGCCATATTGATGACTCTATAGAATTCCTTTACCCTCTCCAACTTAGAAGTTGTATAATCATGGAAGATGTCTAAATCATAATAAAGGCCCAGTCTTAGAAAGAGCTACTCTATGGCTGGGTTTTGTCACATACTGGACGGCGAAGGAGGCATTGCTTCATGATGAAGAAAAGAGCGTATATTACCGACCTGGATGGAACGCTTCTACGATCAGATCAGACACTCTCACCCTATACTAGGGATGTTATCGCGAATGCGCTGGAGCAGGACGTGGTCGTCACGTTTGCCACTGCCCGCGGCTATATTAGCGCTCAAAGCGTCGTCTCGGATATCTCCTGGAAGTACCCGCTGATTCTATATAACGGCGCTTTGATATATGACGGGGTGAATCAAACTGTAATCGATGGTTCCTGGCTTGAACGGGAGATCTCGAATGAGATTATCGACGTGGGGAGGAAGTTTGGTATTACTCCTTACTATTTTTCATTGGATGTGGATCATCGTGAGCGTGTTTTGCATGAGGCGCTGCGGAGAGAGGGAGAGAAGGCTTTTTATCATAGTCGGCCCCATGATCCGCGATTTATGGAAGTGAAGACCCTGAACTGTCCGCCGGATTACCGGACGCTAGCTCTTACATACATTGGACTTTTTGAGGAATTGGAGCCGATACGGTGCAAGGTCATGGAATTATTCGGTGATGTGATTCATGCACATATGATGCCGGATTACTATATCCATAACCATTTTTTCCTGGAATTCAGTCATGCCAAAGCGAACAAACGTGACGGACTTCAATTATGGTCTTCACAAATGGGTATTGATCTGGAGAGCACGGTGGTCTTCGGCGACCATATCAATGATGTGGGGCTATTTGAAGCCGGAGGCACCCGGATCGCGGTGCGAAACGCGCATGAAAGGATACGGCAGCTGGCTGACCATATTATCGACTCGAATGAGCTTGATGGCGTCGCCTATTATATCCAGCAACAGATGGAACTGTCGGGTGAGCATACCATTATATCCACTCTGGGAGGACAATTATGACGTTGAGAACGTCACAGCTCATAAACCTTCTGTCTTATCGAAATTAACTTTAACCAGCTCGGTAAAAGCGGAAAATGCCTTGTTCCTGAACCGGTCGTTGCGCCGGATCAGGCTTGTCGAGGTATGCCGGAAGGCTTCCGGGATCGAGAAGCTGCCCATATTCGCAAATTCTCCGCTCAAGACGGAGGTGGGGAGCAGCGTAGCGGCAAGACCTGATTGTACGATGCCTAATTGGGTCTCTAACGATGAGACTTCGATCATATTGGTTAGCGGAATTCCTTCGCTTAACAGCCATCTTTCGAGAATACTTCGAAATGGGCATCCTGCTGGAGCAACGGCCCATTTGGTCACCGCCAGGTCGGGAAAGGGCTGTTCCTTCGATTTGGTCAGCAGCTTGACCTCGTCCTCTTCTACATAATCGGCAACCAGCTTCGGCGGAATGTTTCCTGTCACAAATGCACCGTCCAGCTGGTAGTTTAATACTTGTTCAATCAGCTCCGAAGAGCTGCCGGTCAAGAGCGATAGCGTGACGTCCGGGTACCTGGTTTGATAGTCCGACAAGGATTTAATGAAATGTCCGCAATGCACCGTATCCACGACGCCAATGGTTAAAGAACCGCTTGGATAAGGCGTTTCCTGTACAGCCCGCACCGCTTCTTCCGACAGATTGAGAATGGTACACGCATAGTCCCGGAACATGCGTCCTTTTTCCGTCAAAGTCACTCCATTGGAGTGTCTGTTGAATAAGGGAACCCCCAGTTCATTCTCGAGCTTTTTGACCCGGGCCGTAACATTGGACTGCACATACCCAAGTTGCTCCGCAGCGCGGGTAATATTCCCTTCATCGGCAATCCTTAGAAAAACCTTCAGATCGGTAAGCTCCATCTAAACCTTCCTCTCTCCTTCAGGCATCACTAAAAATGATGACATCATTATTATTTATCATTATACGGTATGCCATTTTTAGATTACAATCACAACTACATCATAAATATTTTCATGCAAATATAGAGTGGAAGGATGTTGGAGGATGAAAAAGGCATGGTGGCTCTTATTATTGGCGGGGGCACTGGAGGTTGTATGGGTATCCGGTTTGAAGCATTCCGATACCTGGTGGCAGTGGATCATTACCATCGCTTCGATTATATTCAGCTTTAAAGTTTTTCTGGACTCTGCGGCTAAACTTCCCATCGGTACGGTCTATGTGATTTTCACAGGACTTGGGACAGCCGGTACGGTGCTGGTGGAGATCGTCGTGTTTGGCGAGCAGGCGAATCCCATCAAGCTGCTACTGATTGGCATGTTGGCTGCAGGGGTGTTGGGACTCAAACAGGTCACGAAGGATACGGATAACCAGGCGAAGGAGAGTGGTGCGTAATGGAATGGATCGCTCTGATCGCCGCAGGGTTATGTGAAGTGTTGGGAGTGATCGCCTTAAGAAGGGTGAGCCTGACTCGCAGCTTGGGCTCCTACATCTTTTTAGCGTGTTCGCTTGGTTCGAGTTTCCTGCTGCTGACGTACGCGATGGCCTTTATTTCCATGGGCACCGCTTATGCGATTTGGACGGGAATGGGGACGGCCGGCAGCACCCTGCTTGGGATGTTTGCGTTCGGTGAACCGAAGGAAGCGCGTCGGGTTTTCTTCATTGCTTTAATCCTGGCTTCAGCGATTGGTCTTAAGATCATCACGTAACCAATCGGGGCGTGTAGAATTTCATAGACCTGTGAAGGATATTGTGATTAGCATATAGAATTTAGATATAGTTTGGTGTTTTGAATCCATGCGATCAGACGCCAGGATGCATTTTTACATGGGAAAGGACAGGTGTATCTTATGAAATTCAGCGAATATCGCTATGAACGCCCCGACGTAAAAGCTTTTGAGCAAAAGTTTAAAGAGCAACTTAACGCCTTCACCTCCGCCAGTACGTATGAGGAGCAGGACCAGGCGATGACCCAAATTAACAAACTCCGCAGTGAGATGGATACTCTGAGTCAACTGGTGTATATCCGGCATTCGATTGATACGAACGATGAGTTCTATAAGGCAGAGCAGGATTTCTTTGACGAGAATGGACCCGTCATCCAGGAATACATAACGGATTATTATCGGGCCCTCGTGGATTCGAAATTCAGAGCCGAGCTTGAGAACAAATGGGGGCGGCAGCTGTTCCAGCTGGCAGAGCTCTCCCTCAAAACATTCAGTCCTGAGATCATTGAGGATTTGCAACAGGAGAATAAACTGACGACGGAATATTCGAAGCTGATCGCTTCTGCCAAAATTCAGTTCGAAGGTGAAGAGCGTACCTTGTCGCAATTGATTCCTTTCCAGCAATCGACGGACCGCAATATGCGTAAACGTGCTATGGAGGCGTCCAGCGGCTTCATGGCTGAGAACGAAGCAAACTTCGACCGTATCTATGATGATCTGGTTAAGGTGAGAACCAAGATTGCCAAGAAGCTAGGCTTTAACAACTATGTAGAGCTTGGTTATGCCCGCATGGCCCGTACGGATTATAACGCGGAGATGGTTGCTAATTTCCGCAACCAGGTGCTGGAGCATATCGTTCCCGTTGCAACCAAGCTGAAAGAACGTCAGCAGAAACGAATCGATGTGGACCAACTGCTGTACTACGATGAGAACTTCTCATTCAAATCGGGGAATGCAACACCGAAGGGTGACCCGGATTGGATCGTCAACCATGGTGCAAAGATGTATGAAGAATTGTCTCCGGAAACTCACGAGTTCTTTACCTTCATGCAGGAGAACGGCCTCATGGATCTGGTTGCCAAAAAAGGTAAGCAGAGCGGTGGATACTGTACCTATATTAGCGAGTACGGCGCACCGTTTATTTTCTCCAATTTTAACGGGACTTCCGGCGATATTGATGTGCTGACGCACGAAGCCGGTCATGCGTTCCAAGTGTATGAGAGCAGAGGTTTCGAGGTGCCGGAGTATGGGTTCCCAACCTATGAGGCGTGTGAAATTCATTCCATGAGCATGGAATTCTTCACATGGCCGTGGATGGACCGCTTCTTCGAAGATGAGGCGGATAAATACCGCTTCGACCATCTCGCAAGCGGACTTATCTTCATTCCTTACGGGGTTACGGTTGATGAATTCCAGCATTTTGTTTATGAAAATCCGGATGCAACGCCGGCCGAACGGAAACAGGCATGGCGCGAGATTGAGCGGAAATATCTGCCGCACCGGAACTATGATGATAATGCATATCTGGAGCAAGGCGGTTTCTGGCATAAACAAGGTCATATCTTTAATTCGCCGTTCTATTATATCGACTATACGCTGGCTCAAATCTGTGCATTCCAGTTCTGGAAGAAGATGCATGAGGATCAATCCGCTGCATGGGCAGATTATCTGCACCTGTGCCGCCAAGGCGGAAGCAAGTCGTTCACCGAATTGGTGAAGGTGGCAGGGTTGATCTCCCCATTCGAGGATGGCTGTGTCACTTCCGTCATTGGCAGCATCGAAGCTTGGCTGGACAGCGTAGACGATGCAGCTCTTTAAATCGTAAATAAGCATGGCTAAGACATGCAGGGTAACACGATGAGTACTTTACTCAGGTGTTTTTCCTGCATGTTTTTAATAGAGAGCATCTCTAAATATGCCTTACTCACTCGTGGCTCATGGATTAGGAGGATTTGAATATGATTACCTACAAACCGCTAAGCGAGCTTCCGATTCGGGAAGTATCGGAGCTCTGGAATCACTCATTTGAAGGATACATGGTTAACGCCTCGATGCCGCTGGACCGTTTCATTGCCCGTATCGGAAACGATGGTCTGTGCATGGAGAGATCACTCGCTTGTTACATGGATGGCGTACCGGCCGGTATCGTCATGAATAGCTTTCGGGAGGAAGATGGCCTTAAGATTGCACGTAACGGCGGGACGGCGATAGCCCCCGATTTCCGGGGGAAAGGAATCGGCAAGAACATGATGGAGAAAAACGCCGAGCTCTACGTAGAACAAGGCGTCCGTCGTGCCTATTTAGAGGCGATCAGCACGAATGCTGCAGCGATCCGTCTCTACGAAAGCGTTGGGTATGAAATCATCGACCGGCTTCTCATCATGACGAATGAACAGTCCATCGAGCAGCAGTGTGCGCAGGATGCGTCTTCAAGGTATACGCTGGTCAGAGGCCTAGCCGCGGAGACTGCCTCCGTAGACTTCTATCGATCCGGTGAAGTCTGGCAGACAGACGCTTCCAGTATCAAGGACGGCGAATGCGTTATTGTATATGAAGGGGAAGAACAGGTAGGCTTTGGTTTGTTTAAGCGGGTGTTCGATGCCAAAGGTCGTTTGACAGCAATTACGCTGTTTCGCTGTGAGGCCGCTCCAGGACACCCCGATGCAGAAGCTGTGATGAAGACGGCGGTACTGGAGATGGTACAACCCGGTTATGCCTGCAAGCGATCCGCATTCAACATCCGGGATTCGCATCAGGAACTGGTAAACGTGCTGCAGGAGCTTGGATTTACGAGCTCGATAGAGCAGGTGCTTATGGTTCATGAATACAGCACTCCATAGGTTGAATGATTATTTGTAAAGCTCGAAAGGAATTGTGTTCATGAGAAAAAACACGGATTTAAGCCTGTACCCGGCTCTCTCGAATGATATCCATTGGGGCGTAGTGCGAGCCAGGTTTGCCTTTGGCGAAGAAATCGAAGAATCGAAAGTCAGCAATGTCACCATTCTTCCATTTGACGGGGATCGCTGCATTATTTTTCAGGTAGAGGACGGAAGCTGGGAGCTCCCTGGAGGAACCCTGGAACCCGGAGAGTCCTATATGGATGGACTTAGACGGGAAGTTAAAGAGGAGCTGGGTGCTGAGCTCGAGTCATATCGGATCTTCGGCCAGTTTCGTTGTGAATCCAGCTGCAAGACTCCCTATCGGCCGCATATTCCCCATCCTCATTTTGTCCGATTGGTAGGTTACGGAGATGTACGCATCGTTGGAGAGCCGCTAAATCCCGAAGATGGCGAGCAGGTCATCGCGGTAGAGGCGGTTGATTTGGAGGAAGCTGTTAAGCGATTTGAAGAGACGGGCAGGCAGGATATTGCTGATCTGTACAAGCTGGCTTATGCCGTACGTCAAGCAGACCGTTCGATTTAACAAACGACGAACCATGATTAACATACTAAGGTAGGGAGGGAACAATTAATGAAAGAAACAACCACGATCTACCTCGTGAGACATGGACAGACGGAGTGGAATGTGCAACACCGATTTCAAGGACATCTGGATTCGCCGCTGACGAAGCTAGGCATTCAGCAAGCGGAATGGCTCGGCGAAGCCTTGCAGCATGACCCTATCGACCTCATTTACTCGAGTACCAGTAACAGAGCATTCCATACAGCTGAGATTATTAGAGGGAACCGAGATGTGTCGGTTACGGCTTGCGATGAATTCAAAGAAATTAATTTGGGCGTATGGGAAGGACAGATACAGGAACGGATCGGCGAATTATATCCTCAGCAGTTGGATCATTTCTGGAATCATCCGGAGCTGTTCGGCGTCCCGGGCAGCGAGACTTTTCATGAGGTCAGAGAACGAGCGGTGAACAAGCTTGTCGATATTGCCGCATCGAATCCAGGCGCCAGCATTTTGCTGGTCACGCATACCGTGGTGGTCAAGCTGTTAATGGCTTATTTTGAAGGGAGAAGCATGGACCGGCTGTGGGATCTGCCATATATCCACCCGACATGCCTGAGCAAGATTGAACTGACGGATGAGGTGCCTTCCATCATCCTGCATGGGGATGTCAGTCATTATAGGGAAGAACAGGGTGTGTAAGGATCGTTCGCTGGCTCGCCGACATTGGATGAAGGAGCTGTGTCATGACTCTTTATCAATTTATTCATCGGATTGCCAGCTGCTGGAGTAATCCGGGTCGGCCTTAGATCCACTTATGTAAGTAGCACAGATGAATCATATGTTCCTTCTGGCCTTGATAATATTCGCAACGTTAATAACTGCCTTATTCTGGAGTGAAGTGAATGAACATAGGAAGGTTTGTACATGTGTTTTACGATCGCTCAAGGGGGGATTTTGACTCTAGCGATATGGGTAGGAGTATCATAATTAGTCTATTTTATCCGGCAGAGACTAATGCAGAGAGTCCCACGGTCTCATCGTACGCTCGATTGTTTGATCCCTGTGCTGAAATGGCACTCGCTAGTCTCAAAGAGATGGGTGCGGATGAGGAGCATATTAAATCGATAGAGATTCCGGTGGTGAATCAAGCCGAGCCCATGTATACAGCTGAGAAACGCCCGGTTATTCTCTATGTTCCTGCCTTTGGGATTGTAAGAGATATGTACATGTTTCAAATCGAAAATTTAGTCAAGCAGGGATTTATCGTGGTAACGATTGGAGCGACTGACGAATCCATGTTTTCTATTTATCCTGATGGTCGCTTTATCAGACAAGCGGAAAAGATGTCATCCATCGAAAGTACTGATACTGTTCTGTGGGACGAGCTGTTGCAGGCAAGAGTGGAGGATATTTTGTATACGGCTGCTCATTTGCAAGAGCTGGAGTCTTGTTTTTCATCCCCATTGATGGACATGGAACGGATCGGTCTGGTTGGACATTCCTTGGGCGGGGCAGCTGTATTTGAAGCCGTGAAGAGAAAAGCCGATTTCAGGGCAGCGATTTTGCTGGATCCCAGCTTTCATCTTCTCCATCTGCAGGATAGAGCTGATATCGCAACTCCGTTTTTGGTGATGCGGCAAGAAAAATGTACCCATAAGGAACTCCAACCCCAATTTTCAGAAGCGATCTTGAATCCATTTGTCAATGGGTATGAAGGGTTGTATTATTATTTGTCTGGGTATATGTCCTGTTTAAAGGTAGAGGGCGCCAATCACATGACCTTCAGTGATGTTCCCCTACTGTTTAAAGAGGGTGAAGTATCGCAGGTTCAAAGGACCATTAGTCTATACGTGACAGCATTCCTTCGTGAGTATGTGTCGAAAAAGTTACACGAATATCAGGGGGGATTGCTGAGTGAGACCATGAATCAGGATGGGGTTTATAAGATTGATCATAAGGGGAACGCGTTGGAAAAAAATGAGGTGTAGACATTGGAACACTTATTTCTGGAGCTGTTGCAGCATTATGTTCATGGACCTGTGCATTCGATCGAGACCGTGCCTTTCGGCATGACGAATGACTCCCGAATTGTCGTAATGAACCAAGGGAAATACGTTGCAAGAATATACAATCGTCATACGAAGAATGAAGAGAGATTGCGGTTCGAGGTTCAATTAACAGCTTATCTGGAGCGTTGTTCCTTATCGTTTGATGTTCCAGGTTTCGTTTCCTGTAAGGATGATGCGAAGTACGTGGTTCTGTCGGACGGTTCCTTGGGCTCCCTGACGCGGTTTATCGAAGGAGAGATCCCTGATCTATCCAGAACTTCCGATGTGCTTAGTTATGGGCGGACAGTTGGGGAAATATCATATGCCCTTCAGCAATTCGAATTGAATTCCGTTGATGTGGTTTGTCCTGAGATTGCGTTCCATGAAGTTTACAACCTTCATTCTCTAGCCAATCAGACGAACATTTATGAGTTTTTGACATGTCTTCCTTTTGAGATTGATGCCGAACAGATAGCTGTTTTGCAAGGATACTATGAATCTGGGTTGAACCATGCAGCCGAACTGAATGTACTGCCTAAGCAAATGGTCCATCATGATATTTTAGTTTTTAATCTCTTGATCGATCCCCAGTCCAGGGAGATGAGCGGTGTATTGGATTTTGATTTTGCGGCTATGGACTTACGGATATGGGAACTATCCATCTGTTTGAACCATCTTCTTCAGCAAGAGGACCAGACCCTGACGAAGGTCGAGTTATTTTTAGATGAATATCGAAAATATATGAGGTTAACCCGAGCAGAGATCCAGTGGATTCCCTATATCATGGAGTTATATTATGTTTCATTATTAAGCATCTATATCGGACAGCATTTGGCCGGAAGGAACATCGCCTCCTATTTTCACCTGATGTTGAAGCAACTTCTGATCAGAAGTGAATGGATGGAACGGAACCAACGTGAGTTTGTTGAATTGTTGTATTCGAGATGTTTATGAATAATGCTCACCCAAACAACTTCTAGGATGTGAACAATGCTGTGAGATTACCTTATAAAATAGGATATGCCGTTACATTGGTATGGCTGGTTTGGATTGTGTACGGGTATGTGAATTACGATGTTATGGCAGACCGGGGTCAGCTCTCCATCGTCCTGCTGAGCGCTGTGATTGGCATTATCCTGCTTCCGATTTATTTTATATCCGTGCTGCTGTTCTATGTTTACAAACGAGGTCCGAAAAAGAAGAAATAAGGGGGGCGTTATCTTGAGGGATCGATATCTATATTTGCTTGGAGGACATTCCTTTCAAACAGAGACCAATAGACAATTTGTAGAGCAAGCGGGCGGCTCCAACGCTAGAATCGTTTTATGCATCATGAACAGACCGGGCTGGGAGGAGTATGTTCCCCTGTTTCAGCAGATGTGGACAGAATCAGGTGCCCAGGATATGCAGGTGATCGTTCCTGATGAGGATGGGATCCTGGACATGGAACAGGCCGAACAGGTGTTGTCACAGGCCACGGGGATATTTATTGGCGGGGGCAACACGGAGAAATACCATCACTATTACGCGACCGGTCGTTTTAAAGATCTGCTGATCAACTGTTATGAGAACGGTGTTCCCATTGCGGGGAATTCGGCAGGTGCCTTGATTCTTCCGGAGATCTGCCTCATATCGCCGCTGGATAATGAACAGAGCGTAATGCTGTTTAAGCAAGGGGTAGGGTTACTTTCGAATGTATTGATCAGCGTTCACTATACGGAGTGGAGCGACCAGTCCAATCTGCTGGAGGGTATGAGAACTAAGAAGGTGAAGCGCGGGATCGGCATTGATGAGCAGGCATGTGCCGCTTTTATCAATGGGCAGCTGGCGTATGCTTTGGGCGAATCCGTCCATGAAGTAATCTTCGAGGATTTTGACCCGGATCAATATGCGATTGTGAAGGGGCAGTCCCATAAGTAGGTTTACTCACTTGGCTGACGATTCGTCAGATTAAAAAATGTGTCAAATGAGGAAATAGCGGTGCTCAGGATGTTATCCTTGCACCGCTATTTCTTGCTCTTCGGTCCGTTGCTGCTTGCTTGACGAAGATTATGGGCAAACGAAAGCCATCTGACCTCTAGACTCACTTTCGTCAGTCCTCAATCAGAAATCAAGAAACGGTTTCTTTTCGTATGTCTAACGTATGTTTTCGCACACGGAGCGTCTTCTAACAGCAAGAAGGGGCCCCCGCAAGATCTCGCTAATGAGAAGGATGCTTTCATGAAAACAATAAGAAAAGAATGGTTTTTTTATCTCAAATGTGTCAAGATATACGGAAAATAAGCGACTGGGGGAACGGGCGAATGATCTATCATATCATTTCTAAGCAAGCCTGGACGGTAGCACAAAAGAATAGATTGTACGAGCCGCCGAGCTTACAGACGGACCGATTTATCCACTGCTCCACAGAGGAGCAGGTCAGCGGAGTAGCCAATATGTTCTATACAGGTAGGACGGATCTATTGGTGCTGGGTATTCAAGAAGATCAGGTGGATGCGGAGATTGTATATGAGGACTTATATAAGATGAACCAGTTGTACCCGCATATATATGGAGGGCTGAACCTGAACGCCGTCCAGAAGGTGTATCGTCTTGAGCCGGATGAAGAAGGGTTATTCACGTTTCAGGCTTCTACCGAGCTTGAATATAGAGGATAAAGTGTTATGAATATTAGCTGAGATACCAAGGAGGGAAAACAATGATACTCGAAGTGGCCATGCTGCAGGTGAGACCAGGACTAACGGCAGATTTTGAACGGAATTTCCAAGTCGCCTCAGGGATCATCTCCAAGATGGAGGGATATATCCATCATGAGTTGAAGCGATGCCTGGAGGATCAACACAAGTACGTTCTAATGGTGAAATGGGAGACGTTGGAGGATCACACGATAGGTTTTAGGGGATCCGCCGAATATCAGGAATGGAAAAACCTGCTGCATCACTTTTACGATCCATTCCCTGTCGTTGAACATTTTGAAGATGTATAAATAAAGCAACCGTTAAGGCAGGTGTTTGAGATGAGCCTGGAAGATCTTATAACGGAGGTTTACAGCAGTCCGCCGCTAAAGATCGAACGCATGTCATTTGGCCATACCAATCAGGTATATAGTGTGACATTATCAGACGAACAAATCATTCTCCGAACCAATCGCAAGCCCAGCGTCCTGAAGCATACAGCGGCCAATATTGCGATTCTCTCTTCATTAGGCTTGCCGGTACCGAGAGTGATCCGAACGGATGTATCCTTGGAAAAGGTCCCCTTTGCTTATATGATACTGGAGCACTTTCCCGGACGGGACCTCCGATATGAGCTTGAGGGAATGACACATGAACAATTGGCTGAACTTGCCGTACGAATCATTTCATACCAGCGAAGAGTGTCAGAGCTTCCCAGGGGCACCGGATTCGGTTGGGTTCCGATCGGGGAGCAGGGGCCTTTTTCATCCTGGACACAGATCATTGATCGTGATATCCGCAATCACATAGATAACATTATCGATGATGTTACTCCGGAAACCATTGTCCTATTGCAAAAAATGAAGCACCGTTACATGCCTTATTTCGACCAAGTGGAGCCAATCTGTTTCCTTGATGATCTTACGATCAAGAATGTGATTGTATCTGAAGGCAAGCTTCAGGGTATCGTTGATTTCGACTGGGTTTGCTACGGGGATCCGCTGTACATGGTCGCCCTCACCCAGACGGCGGTGGTCTCCGATATTGGAGATCAGGGAATGCCCTACGTGGAGGCGTTATGCAGACAGTGGGGGGCGAACGAAGAGCAGCGGGCGCTGATTGATTTCTACTCCGTTATTCATGCCCTGCAATTTATCGGCTTTCATCAGAGGGAGCAGAACGATGTCTGCAAACAGCGAATGGTCTCATTCATATTAGACAAAATAAACAGCGATACAAACAAGAACCGCGTGAGCTAAGTTAGCCCATGCGGTTCTTGTTATCCGATCAGGCAGTCGGCGTGAATCCGACCTTCGGTTTGTCTCGTTCCTTGGTATTCACCGAAACGTAACGAATGGCGGTTAAAGGTACATACAGCATCTCGTATTCATCCTTATACCGGATGAATTGTTCGCCTACTTCCTCAAGCGTGCCACTTCGCACATAACTTCCATCCGTAAAATAAATGCTCACTTCCTGATTCAGCAAACTTTTCAGCATATACAGTCCACTCCTTGTGAATAAAATAAAGTATCGGGGCTAGCGGTGTTGGACATGATTTCGAATAGCGTTACAGTTTCGTGACGATATCGTCAATGATCCCGTATTCCTTAGCTTCTTCTGCCGACATAAAATAATCCCGCTCCATATCTTTTTCGACGCGTTCGACCGATTGACCTGTCCGCTCGGATATAATGTGCGCCAGCTTCTCGCGGGTTTTCAAGATGCGTTTAGCCGTAATGGCAATATCGGTGGCCTGCCCCTGTACACCACCCAGCGGCTGATGGATCATGATCTCGCTGTTCGGCAGCGCAAGACGTTTGCCTTTGGCCCCGGCCAGCAGGAGAATCGCGCCGTAAGAAGCGGCGAAGCCCGTGCAGATGGTGTTGACTTGAGGTTTGATAATTTGCATGGTATCGTAAATGCCAAAGCCCGCAGAAACAGAGCCACCCGGACTATTGATGTACATGTGGATGTCCTTTTCAGGATCCTCAGCCGCCAGAAACAGCAGCTGTGCAATAATACTGTTAGCGATGGCGTCATCGATGGCTGCACCCACAAACACGATCCGATCCTTCAGCAATCTGGAATAAATATCGTAAGATCGTTCGCCCCGGTTGGTTTGTTCAACAACATAAGGAACAATATTCATGGTTTCATCCTCCATATTCGTTAGGTTTTCTGGTTTCAGCAAGTAAACGAAGAGGCAGCCGCAAAAGATACGGAGAAACCACAAAATAAAATTTTCGACCATCAAAGTAACGAAAAGATAACTTCGTTCGTTTACCTATAAGATATCTTACCGAGATGAGGAAAGGAGTTGGCTTCCGATGACGATATATCGACCGAGCGTCTCCCCTCCGGCTGATCTGAGTCTGGAGGAATTGAATGCGACCCTGCACAGATATTGTCTGTCCCTTACAAACTCCTCATGGGATTCCGATGATCTGGTGCAGGACACTTGGATCAAGGCACTGGAGCATATGAAGCAGCGGAGCCATGTCAATCCTGAAGCGCTGCTGCTTCGGATTGCCAAGAATACATGGATTGATCGGGTCCGCCGGGATCAGACCTATAGACGAATTCTGGATGAGAAGCTGGAACATGTTTTGCCTATGGAAGAAACGTCGAACGAGAACAGCAAACTGAACATCGAGTTCGCTTTTCAATGGCTGCTGGAACACTTGTCGCCCCTGCAGCGAACAGTGCTGCTGCTTCGTGAAGTGTATGAATATTCGGTTTCGGAAACCGCAATGAAACTGAAAACAACGGAGGGCGCGGTGAAAGCGGCCCTTCATCGTGCCCACAAAGTGCTGCAATCGCTGGATCCAGAGGAAGAGGAACTTGCATTGGCTATGCCGGAAGAGGAGGAGATGACCCTGAATCTTCGGGCATTGGCAGAGGCATACCAATCCGGGGATGTTGAAGCGGTCGTTAGACTTATTCAATGGAATAGCAGTGAAGCATCAGCCATCGGTTGCATGGTTCCGATGCAGGTTCAAACCCCGAGCGCAAGTTATATGATGTACGGCGGATATTCGTCCGATATGAGAATGGCCGCGTAAAGCGAAGATTCAAGCCGGCTGATCATACACTTTATCTTGGAAGGCCGGAGCAGAAGTTGCTCAGGCCTTTTTTTGATGCAGATTAACAATCTTGAGCATGAAAAAAACGGGTATGGATATCCGTTCATCATATCGTCATCCAGTGCTTCCGGTTGTATACTATAACCAAGTAGAATTGTTAGGAATGAGGGGGATTAGGTTGCAGACCGAAGTGAAGTTGTACACCATGTGCATGATCCAAGACGGAAGCCGAATCCTGCTGATGAATAGACCGGATGCCAAAGGATTTCCCGGTTATATTGCGCCCGGTGGCAAAGTGGATTTTCCGGAAAGCATTGTCAACGGAGCCATTCGGGAGGTACGGGAAGAAACCGGCTTGATTGTAAAGGACATCATCTATAAAGGTCTCGAGGAATCGTGCGAGCCGAATACAGGGCTGCGGTATATGGTGTTTAATTATTTGGCCACGTCCTTTGAAGGGGAATTGCTGGAGCATCCACCTGAAGGGGAGCTATTATGGGTGGATAGGGAAGAGGCATTGAAACTTCCCATGCAGGATTGGTTTAAACGCCGGTTTCCGTTATTTTTTGAAGAAGGCACGTTTGAATTAAGCGAGATTTGGGACGAGAAGGCAGGGATTGTTCTGGAAGAAACGGTCAAGCGGTATCCGGCGAAAATACCTCAGGCAGCAGGTATCGTTGAATAACGAAGGGAGCTGTGTTCATGGCGGTCAGAGCGGTGTTCTTCGATTTGTACGAGACGTTAATCACGGAGTTCGAAAAGGGCAAGCGGATATCTAAGAGGTCCTATGATTATATGAATAGCCTCGGGCTATCGGAAGCGGAGTTTAAACAGGAGTGGCGTATCCGTTTTGAGCGAAGAATGAATGGGCATTTTCCCGACTATCATTCGATAATCCGTGACATTCTGGATTCGCGGAGTTTGCCCTATTCTCAGGAACACGTGGAGTTCCTTTATCAGTCGAGAGCCAGCGAGAAGAAAGTTCCTTTCAATAGGATATCGAAGGAGATTTGCAGGATGCTGGAACTTCTGCGTAAAAGGGGTCTGAAGCTGGGCTTGATCAGCAATTGCTCGAAAGAAGAGGTGATTTCTTTTTGGCAGAGCGAATTGGCACCCTACTTCGATGACGTCATCTTCTCTTATAAGGTAGGGGTAGCCAAGCCGAATTATGAAATCTATCGATTGGCATGTGATCGCTTATCAGTAACACCACAGGATTCCCTGTTTATCGGAGATGGCGGATCGGATGAGCTGAGAGGCGCTCGCAGCGCCGGTTTAAGGCCGTATCATGCTTACTGGTACAATACGTTTATTGAGAGCGAGTACGAGAAGATCCATCAACCGCTGCATGTTCTGGATCTTATCGAATCTTCGACAGAAATGGAGTCGCCGGAGCCATGAAACTGCAAGCCATTAACCATCTTTGTTTTTCCGTTTCGGAATTGGAACGGTCCATCGCTTTTTACAGGGACGTGTTTGAGGCCAAGCTTCTGGTCAAGGGGAGAAAGCTGGCTTATTTCGATCTGAACGGACTGTGGATTGCTTTAAATGAAGAAGATGTCGATAGAAGCACCGCGAAAAGAACGTATACGCATATTGCCTTTACCTTGGAAGAGGAGGATTATGAAACAACGCTGCTTCGTCTGCAAGCGCTCCAGGTGGAGATTCTGCCGGGGAGGTCAAGGGATGAGAAGGACAAGAAGTCGATCTACTTCCTGGACCCGGATGGGCATATGTTCGAGTTTCATACGGGCAGCTTGGAAGACAGGCTGGATTATTACCGCGCGGATAAAGAGCATATGATCTTTTACGATGCCGAATAGTTAGCAGAAACGAACGATTCCAATTGCAGATCGAGGAGATGAGCCGATGAACCTTGCCAACCGTATTACGATAGCCAGAATGCTGTTGATTCCATTATTTATTCTTTTTTTTGCAGAATACCCATTATGGTTGACCGAGAAAAGCGGCTTTTTCGGATTCATTCATGTTTATGGAACCAACATCGCGCTGGGTATATTCCTTCTTGCTTCGGCTACGGACAAGCTGGACGGTTATATCGCGAGGAAATACAATCAAATTACGAATCTCGGAAAATTACTGGACCCGCTCGCGGATAAACTGCTCATATCGGTCGCCTTAATCATGATGGTTCAATCAGGGATGGTTGCGACATGGATAGCCGTTGTCATCATTGCGCGGGAATTTGTTATCACAGGGCTTAGGATGGTCGCATCCGAGCAGGGAATCGCATTGTCCGCTGACAGTCTCGGGAAATTGAAAATGGTGCTTCAGGTGATAGCCATTGCAGCGGTATTGCTGGACAATTATCCGTTTCAGCTCATCACTATGATTCAAGTGGACGAATTTCTCATGCTAGCCGCAGTAGCCTTGACGATATACTCGGGCATTCATTATCTGTTGAACAATTATAAACTCATTAAATTGAACTGATGGAGTAAGATGACCGTCACTCCGGCTTGAGCTAATTGGGGCAGCTGTTCATTTCATCACGTCGGGATTTTTTTCGAATTTGGCGCTGGGAAATTATCCTACTTTGTGCCTATTTTGGCGTCAGAAGGTAACGATTTAATCCGGGACTGTCGATATAGAGATAGACTGAAAAAAAGCCTGAGAGACAGAAGGTACAAAGGAGAGAAATAAATGAGCTTAAACAGAAAGACAACGAAGATGTTTCTTGTCGTTGTGATGATGTTGGCGATGGTTTTTCCAACCAGCGTATTCGCCGCCTCCGGGGACGTAACGTCGATTGAATTTGATACGAACGAGAGCAAAATTTACTTAACCGTTAATGAAACAACGGAACAACTTCGAGTATTGGCTAACATTGAAGGCTCTTCTACGAAGAAGGATGTAACCAATGAATCGACGTGGAGTTCGTCCAACACAAGAATCGTAAAGGTTGACGGTGGACTCAT
Source organism: Paenibacillus sp. FSL K6-1330 (assembly GCF_037976825.1). NCBI lineage: Bacteria > Bacillati > Bacillota > Bacilli > Caryophanales > Paenibacillaceae > Paenibacillus > Paenibacillus sp. FSL K6-1330. Next base: position 5,067,668 of record NZ_CP150269.1, on the reverse strand, counting down.
TATTCCACTGGAGAAAGGTACGGCTCGAATTACGGCAAAATTCAAAGGCGCGATCAAAACGATTGATGTTGATGTCAAATTTGCCATTGACGAGTTTAAACTGGATCAGCCGGATAAAGTGGAACATAAGCTTGGAACGGAAGGTCTAACCGTCAAAGCGTTGGCTGACGGAACGAACGACGTAACAACAGAAGCGAAGTGGACCACTTCCGATGACAGCGTAGTAAAAGTAAGTAAAGGCGAACTGACCCTTGTAGGTTTGGGAAGCGCAACCGTGACTGCGGAATACAAAGCACGTAAGGCTTCCTTTACGGTCAAAGTCACGGCACCTTACCAAAAGCTTGCGATCGTCCCGGGCGAAGATCTGGAGCTCTTAGTTGGCGATGCACCTGTTGAGCTGAAAGTATTCGCCAAGCAGTCGGAGACCGATGCAGGTATGGATGTAACGGATAAGATCGAGCTGAAATCGTCCAATTCTTCCGTAGCTGCAATAGAGGATGGCAAGCTAAAACCGGTTGCGTTGGGTAAATCTACGATCAGCGTGAGCTATCTGGGTTCAACGGCCAAACTGGATGTGTATGTGCGCAATCCATATGAAGCTTTAATTCTGGATCAGACGGATTTCGTCAAGAATCCGGTGCTGTTTATGAATGATTCGATTACGGTACAAGCCAAGGTTCGCAACGCGGCTTCGCAATCCATTGACGTGGCAGGGGAATGGACCTCATCCAACCCGCTGGCCGTATCCGTTAATGGAGGTGTGATTACAGCTAGAGCTTCGGGAACCTCCAACATCAAGGTGAGTTACTTGGGAATCAGCAAAGAATTCACGGTAAAGGTTTATCCGACCGTGACCAAGTTTGAGGCAGCCGATACGGAAGTGGAAGTGCTCAAAGGCGAATCCAAATCTTTCCCTAAAGTGACGGGAACGCTTCTGGACGACGAGAAAGAGGATTTCAGCAGTGCGGTTATCTGGACTTCCAGCGATGAGAAAGTGGTAACGACTGAAGACGGCAAAATCAAAGCCATTGACGCCGGTACAGCAACAATCACCGGTAAGATTGGTTCCAGAGAGGTAGCGACGGTGCCGGTTACCGTCAATGAAAAAGTGCTGGTGCTGCTGCCGGATGTAGAAGAGTATCAGTTGGTTATGGGCAGAAGCATTGCGCTGCCGAAAGTAAATGCTGTATTTGAAGATGGCAAGGAGAGCGATGTGACCTCCTCCGTTGAATGGTCACTGACGGGCTCGGCAGCTGTCATTAAGGACGGTACGCTTAAGGGATTAACCAAAGGTTCGACGACACTGAAAGGAACTTACTTGAATAAAGACATCAAGATTCCGGTAGTGGTTGAACAGGAAGTTGTAAAAATCGTTGTAGAGCCCGAGAAAATCGATCTCAACATCAAGAAATCCAAATCGATTAAAGTTACAGGCTACTACAGTAATGGCAAGACGGTTTCTCTCTCCTCCAAGATGAATTGGAGCTCGTCGGACAGCGCGATTGTGACGGTATCCAAAACGTCTGTTAAAGCGGTTGCCGAAGGTACGGCTACGATTACGGGTTCTTACCAAGGCAAAGAGGCCACAGTTAAGGTAAACGTAGTTCCGAAATTGAAGAAATTAACGGTAAGCGAGAAGAAACTGAATCTGAAGCCCGGTGACGTTAAGACTGTAACGGTTACTGCTGAATTCGATACCGGCGCGAAAACAAATGTTGGAGACACCGCCGTTTGGACAACCAGCAACTCCAGCGTTGCCAAAGTAACGAACGGACGTATTGAAGCGATCGCGAAGGGAACCGCCCGCATTAAAGGGCAGTACAATTCCAAGACCGTATCCATCACCGTCTCTGTCAAATAGATCCAATAGAATAGCAGCAGCCCGGCTCTTTAGAAGAGCCGGGCTGTGTCTGTTCCGGGATAGCTTTTCTTTAGGAGTTAAAGTAAGGCTCTTACGCTATCAGCTTATTGAAACCGTGAATCCCGGATGAAGGACTCAGTTTGTAAATAGGTGAATGGATATAGATGACTGACGAGTCCGCATCATAATCAGAGGAATATACTGCCACTAGGCATATTCGTACACGGGGGATTTAAGAAAACCGATTACGTCAACAAGGATTGTTCCACATATTTATATTCCTAGCCCGAGCGCGAGCGAAGTAAAGTTGCCTTAATGGAGGATGAGACAATGTCTGTAAACCATGAGAATCAACTTGTGAATACGAAAGTACCAATTGAATTGTTGTTTACGGATTTCATACCGGAAGAAGGCACTAGGGATATTCCCTATTTTACGGAGCGTTGGTATGAGCACCACAAACGCTTTGCCAATAAGCCCGTTATTCGCTTTTCCCCGCATAAACAACTGTATCATTATTTTATGAAGCGGGCCGATTTTCCAAGCATGTATTTGGATTGGTATCATACCATCTTTTCTTCCAGAAACCTTGTTCCTCCTCTATCTGATACTCAGATCATAGATCAGCGTTTTGTTCAATATAACATAATGAAGGGAGCCCTTTCGAAGAAACAAACCTCCTATTTTCAGCAGGATCCACCATTGGTTAAATACAACGGAAATGGTGGTTACTTTAATCTTAAGGACGGTCATCATCGCACTGCATTTCTTCATTGTCATGGCGTCAAACAGGTATGGGTTAGCATGACTCAGCAGGATTATGATCAATGGAAAAACGCAGAGGTGCTCGGGTCTGTATTGGAAGTTTTTCAGCAGCAACAACGAACTCTCATATATACTCCCATTCTGCACCCCTCGTTCATGGATCTAAAAAGCGAACGGGATGACATCTATCCGACGAGACTTGACTTGATTCTTGAATATCTGAATACAACTTCAATTACAGGGAAAAAGGTAATCGATATCGGCTGCAATATCGGGTATTATGCCCGTCACTTTACAAGAGAAGGGGCAATTGTAACGGGAGTAGAGGCTTTGACCGAGCATTATGAACTGGCTCAACGACTGAATCATCTGGAAAGAGTTTATTTTGATTTGCGGAAAGAGCGATTTGAGACATCCAATCTGATCGAACGATACGATATTGGCCTGTTGTTAACCGTATTTTATCATATGATGAAAGACGTGAATGCTCGTGATGCATTCTTACGTAAAATTAACCAGACCGTTGAGGAAATGTTGTTTTGGGAATCCGGAGATCAACCGGAGCTTGAAAAGGCAATTTTACTGGGCAGCACGCATTTTGATCATTATGAGAAGCTTGGTATAACGACAGGTACAGGTAAAACGAGAGAGCTCGGGGTATTTCGGAAATCGAAAGGTTAATAACCAAACGATCAATAAGAGACGATGGTCTTGCCCTCCTAAAGCAATCTAAAAACCGGTCGTCCCGGCCGGTTTTTAGATTGCTTACATATCGATAACGGTTGATGGGATGAAATCAAGTTTATCGTATGAAGAGAACCGTTCGTAAAATGGTCTGGATTTAACAATAATCCAATGGTAAAATCGTCTCAAATTTCGATCGCAAATTCTAGACGATGCAGGAGGAAGGATCAGAGGAACATGAAATCCATAAACGTACTTCATTATGATGCATTCTCGGTGCAGCCTAACAAGGGAAATCCTGCTGGTGTGGTCTTGAATGCGGATGAACTGACGGAGGAAGAGATGCAATCCATCGCCCGCAGCGTTGGATTCAATGAAACCACCTTTATCGTAAAGTCGGAGCAAGCAGATATCAGACTGAGGTATTTTACTCCCGGCCATGAAATGAACCTGTGCGGCCATGCCACTATGGCATCCATGTATGCCTTGAAAACCAAGGGTCTGCTGCCGGAAAAAGAAACCGTGTGGATTGAAACCAAAGTGGGCATTCTGCCCATAGAATTTCAAAATGCCGAGGGCCAGTTATCCATGAAGATGAAGCAGGATCATCCTCGATTCATATCTTATGAGGGAGATGTTGACCGCTTGGCATCATCCATAGGTCTGAAACGTGACGATTTGGACTTAAGTATGCCCATCGTGTATGGAAGCACGGGGATCTGGACATTGTTGGTGCCGATAAAAGGGTTGGAGCATTTTGACCGTATGGTGCCTGATAATGCAGTGTTTCCGGACGTTTTAACAGAAAATCCTAAAGCCTCGCTGCATCCTTTTTGCCTGGAAACGATGGATGCGTCTTCGTTCATGCACGCGAGACATTTCTCTTCACCATACTCTGGCACCGTTGAAGACCCGGTAACTGGAACTGCATCGGGGGTAATGGGAGCTTATTATATGACTTACCTGAACCCTGAGGTATCCTCCGCTCAATTTAATATTGAACAAGGCCAGGAAATGGGGAAAGACGGGAGAGTGCATGTTCAAGTGAATCGCTGGAAAGAGACCATGGATGTCTATATATCCGGTACGGCGGTGTTCGTCAAGGAGTTCCAGGTTAGCTATTGATGGATGACCAACGAATGATAGAATCGTCTACATAAGTTAATACAAACAAGGAGTACGACTAATGCAGGAACAAGAAGAGATAAAGATTTATTCCAAGGTGACAAAAATGCTAATAGGCTCTCTGGCGTTTGTGCTGCTGGGTAGTGGATTAGTATACGGCGGGGTGACGTCGGACAACATGGTCATTGCCATTGTCGGAATTATCTGCGCGTTGTTTTTTGGCGCGGGACTGGTGTTTGCCATCACAAAGCTTTTCCAATCAGACCCGGCACTCTTGATCAATAAAGAGGGGATCGTCGATAAATCCTCCTATGTGAGCGCTGGAGCCGTCGCGTGGAACGAAATTAAAAATATTCATATCTATCAGATAAAAAATGAGAAGTTCATAGGAATTGAGGTTTATGATCCTGCTCATCTGATGTCCCGGCACCCTGCCTGGAAGCGGAAGCTTATGAACATGAATAAAGGCATGACGGGTTCTACTATTCATATTTCTGCATCGAGTATCTCCGCTAATTTATATGAATTATTCCCCTTGTTATATCGAAGATGGAATGCGTCCAAATCGAACCCGGATCAGATGATGAAGGAGGAGATCATGTTATGAAAACATTTAAGCCGGAGATGACTTTGGATATGGCGGTAAGTCATCTGAAGCATATTGAAGGGGAAGCAGTAATGAATGTCACCCCCATCGAGATGGGGGAACTGAGCAAGGTGTTCAGTTACCGCAAGGGAGATGCCGATTATGTCATTCATTTTAAGGATAATGGGGACAGCCTTCATAAAGCGCTCAAAATCTACGATATGTACGGCACGCAATCCTTGCCCATTCCCCGTATCCACAAGATAGGGAAGGTGGAGAATATTCACTTCTCCATTTCGGATAAAGTATCCGGCACGCCGATAAGTGCTCTTGAGCCGATCCAAATCCGAGGGCTTATCCCCGACATTGTCCAGCAGTTCATGCGGATCCGTCAGATACATATCGGAGAGTCCTATGAAGGCTTCGGGTGGATTACTCCGCAAGGCAAGGCTGCTCATGGTTCATGGCTGGCCTACCTGACGTCTGTTTTCGATGAGGAGCAAGAAGGTTTCTACCATGGATGGCAGAGCCTGTATGAGAATAGTTTTCTGGAAAAAGAGTTCTTTGAAGAAATCTACCAAACGATGATCGAACTGGTTCGTTATTCGCCTCCGGAGCGATATCTTGTACATGGAGATTTCCATTTGGGCAATATGCTGGGAGAGAACGAGAACGTAACGGGGATCGTGGATTGGGAGATGGCCATGTTTGGCGACTTCATGCTGGATGTCTCTGTTCTTCATATGTGGTACCCGATGCTGGAGTTTCCCAAAAAGCTGCAGCAAGCGATGGAGCAGCAAGGCGTAAGTATTCCTTATTTTGAAGAGAGGCTGTTAGGCCATCAACTGTTCAAAGCGCTGGACGGACTCCGTTTTTATGCGAAGAAGGATGATCCCCACAGCTATCAGTTCATGAAAAACCAAATCATGTCGCTATTAAATTGATTGATCCCTACGGGGATCTTTTTTTATGGGGAAATGTGTGAAACGGAATAGTTAACTGACGAGTCCAGAATGATTGGCTAAGAATATACTGGACTAGGTTGAGTTGAAGTGCGGGATCGTCTTGAATCATGGCGTAGAGAGATCGAATGGAGGTATGGGAATGGGAACATCAAACTGGCAGAATTTATCTTACTGTGTGGATCTGATCCGATATGTATCTCCTAAGTCCGTCCTGGATGTCGGCGTTGGTTTTGGTCGCTGGGGTATGATCTGCCGTGAATATTTGGACGTATGGGGAGGGCGCGTATTTCGCGCAAATTGGAACACGCGCATCGAGGGGATTGAAATCTATCCGGCTAATATCGATTCCTATCATTCCAGTTTCTATAACGATATTCATGTTGTGGATGCATACGACCATATACAAACGGGCGTACAGCCGGGACAATTCGATCTGATCATCCTGGGTGACGTTCTGGAGCACTTTACAAAAGAGCGGGCGCTTATCCTGCTGCAAACCTGTATCCAAAAATCCCGTTTTGTTTTGCTTAATATTCCGATTGGAACGGATTGGCCCCAGGGAGCCGAATACGGGAACGAATTCGAGACCCATTTAAGCATATGGACAACGGAGGAGCTGGATCTGTTTCCCGTAGCTGACAAGAGGCATTTTAAGGATTACATTAACCGTGATTTTTCCACATATTTGTTTTCGATGACAGGCAAGTAGGTGCGATCATTTTCTGAAATCATCCTACGATTCCGCGAGTTCTATATGAATGGAACATCTTCTATGAGGAAGGTGTTTTCTTTTTTGTTCTCTATTGAGGAAATGGTATATTGTAAGAAACAATAGATATCATGGAAGTTTATTATGTGGATAAAACAAAGAGAAATGAGCTGATTCTATTCTATGAAAAAGATCGTTTTGGCCGGTGGAACTGGCTTTATCGGAACTTATCTTACGAAAAAATTCACGAATGAACAGCAAACACAAGTACTTATGATATCCCGACGGAAGGGTCATATCGCATGGAACGATCAAGAAGCTATCGTTGCTGCCCTGGAGGGGGCGGATATGCTGATTAATTTAGCAGGTAAATCGGTCAATTGCCGTTACGATGAGAAAAATAAGGAGCTTATAATCAAATCAAGAGTAGATACAACGAATATACTCGGCAGTGCCATCGAGGCATGCCATACTCCTCCGCGTACATGGTTTAATTCCAGTACGGCTACGATTTATCGCCATGCGGAAGATAAGCCGATGACGGAGGAGCAGGGCGAAATCGGCTCGGGCTTCTCCGTCGAGGTTGCCAAGGAATGGGAACGCGCGTTCTTCTCATTCTCGCTGCCTCAAACAAGACAAATCGCTTTGCGTATTGCCATCGTACTGGGACCGGGCGGCGGCGTCATGACTCCTTATGTTAACCTGGTAAAATACGGACTTGGTGGCGTTCAAGGTACGGGCAAGCAAAAGTTCAGTTGGATCCACGTGGAGGATCTGTACCGCATGATTCTGTTCTTACAAGAGAGGGCAGAGCTGAGCGGGGTTTTCAATTGTGCGTCTCCCTATCCGGTTACGAATAAGGAATTGATGGAGCAGCTTCGGCTTTCATTGAATCGCAGATTGGGATTGCCGTCACCTAAATGGCTGCTTGAGCTGGGCGCCCGGCTTATTCAAACCGAAACGGAACTCGTGCTGAAGAGCCGCTGGGTTATGCCGGACAGACTCTGCAAGGCAGGGTTTCATTTTACATACGATACGCTGAATAAAGCACTGGCTGACATCTTGAAGCGATAAGAGGATTCTGACCGCGCGTCGTGGTTTTCGCATCGTAAAAAATGATTGCATATGCCAACGGAAAGGATAGAATGATTTTATTAGATGAGAGAGAGGGAGTGTCCTATAATGAACCCTGCGTTTTCCATAATAGAGGTCGATCCATTAGAAACCGACATGCATCATCAATTAACGGAATTATTGATTCGGGTAGTTGAAAATGGGGCATCGGTAGGATTCTTAGCTCCGCTGTCTTACGATGAAGCTTTCGCTTACTGGGAGGATGTACTTGGCCCAGGGGTTACCCTGTGGGTTGCCGTGCAGGATGAGCAGATGATCGGCACGGTTCAGCTGCAGTGCGCCATGAAGGCGAATGGTAGACACCGGGCCGAGGTAGCGAAACTGATGGTGGATCCTGCATCCCGTCGCGGCGGCATCGGCAGAGCGTTGATGCTGCATCTGGAGCCGAAAGCCAAGCAAGAGGGTAGAACCTTGCTGGTCTTAGATACCCGGGAGGGGGACCCCTCCAACAAGCTGTATCAGTCTCTGGGTTACATCCAAGCTGGAGTCATACCCGATTATGCCATATCCTCTAACGGCCAATTGGACGGGACGGTGCTGTATTACAAACGTATCTAAGCCACGAAGCGGAGGGATTGGATGAATCGAGATGAGCGATTCTATCGCAAATGGACGGCGATTCGGGCGAAGGGAAAAGGCAGGTTTGTGCTTTCACGGGGCCTTTTACATGGCTTTTTATTATATATTGTGTGGGCTGCAGCCACCTGGTTTCTTGACAAGGACAAGTTTGATCCTGATTTTTTTATAACACGGTATTATTATTATTTTCTTATCTATATGATTGTCGGTTTCATTATTTCTAGCGGAGCATGGAGAGGCCAAAACACCCGCTATGACAATTTGACCCGTTATTATGAGAAACAGCGGAAGAAGAACTTGCCGTAGCGGCGAGTTCTTTTTTTGATATCAGTAAGGATAAACTTTAAAGTATGGGCCTTCCTGATATGGCACGAAAAATATCCCAGTAAATGCGGTCAGTTTTCTGAGAATGTACGTCGATAGACGTTTTCGAATATCGGCCGTCGGCATTACTAGCCTTTCCGTACAAAATGGTATACTGTTTTTTTAGCAGTAAATAGAGAAGGGATTGTGGTTATGGGTTACCAACTGACCGAACGGGTGATCAAACTATTATGCGGAAAGACCTCCTATGATCGTGGCGGGGTTTTATATAGAGATGGATATGTAACGATGCTGAAACAAGATCCGGACACTCGAAAATACGAGGCAGAAGTGACGGATCAGGAGTTGGGTATCGCCTATGCTGAGATTGACTCGAACGGGGATGTATTCACCGAATGCAGCTGCATCGATTATGGATTCTCCCGGAAGCGGTGCAGACATATTGCGGCGCTGCTCCTGAACATCCGTGATATTGAGCAAACGGTGGAAGCTCCGATACGCCCTTATCCATCGTTATTACATCCTTCTGGTAGCGGAAATACAGAAGACGGGCAATTAACGCCTCGGTATTCTCCGGAGCATGACAGAAGCTCGGATGAAGGGAAGCAGGATGCGCTGCTCAGCAGCCAGCTGCTCGGATTGTTCTCTTATTCCGAAGGCCGGAGGGCCACGGCAGCGTCCAGGTTTGACACCCGAGAAGTTCTGGAGATGGAGTTCATCTTCAAGTTATATCCTTACGGAAATCGGAAATACTTGTTCGGCGTAGAGCTGCGAATAGGTAAGAAACGATTGTATATCGTGCAGCGGATTCGAGAGTTTCTGGCGTGTGTAAAATACGGCAAAACCTGCATGTTCACGAAGAATTTCACGTACGATCCGGAGCTGCACAGTTTTAAAAAGGAGGATGATGATATTCTCCAGGAGCTGATTCGTGTATACGAGCATGAAAGCATGTTTAAACAGTCACTGGACATGTATGCTCCGCATGGCAAACACGGAAGCGGTGACCGAATGCTGATTATTCCTCCCACTTTTTGGCCCCAAGTAAGGGAACGATTGTCCCATTCGAACCATTCCCTGTTGTCTTTGGACGGGATCCTCACGGATAAGCTGGAATTCGTTCAAGATCCGATCCCCCTTCAATTCGAGTTTGATGAAGCCGGGAATGATCAATACCTGATGAAGATCGAGGGACTGGAGCGAATGACCGTTCTGGAAAGTTACGGACTCGTCATTGTGGACGGTAAGCTTATTCAGCTTGAATTGGATGCTTGCAGAAGACTCTCCGAGATGAAGCAGCTGCTTGAGAATGCGAATAAACCGCATATCCGGATTCAACCTGAGATGATGGAGTCCATTATGGAGCGGGTGGTTCCGGGACTGATGAAGCTTGGAAGTGTCCATGTGGCACAGACCGTATCTGACCGCATTGTCAA